>JBCCGH010000092.1:0-36586 GCA_039029375.1 Planctomycetota bacterium | reverse complement strand
GGCGAGCCATGTGTGCCGCTCGCAAGGCGCTGTCGACGCAGGGCTTGTTGGTGGACAAGTCGAGGAGACGCAACGCCGCGAGCGGCGCAGAGGGCCGTCGACATATGTGACGAACTTCCGACACGCAACACTAGCGCTGCACGAACTCGGCGACGCCGGTCATCACCATTTGCACGGCGAGCGTGATCAGGACCATGCCCATGAGCCGCTCGATCGCGACGAGACCGCGCTTACCGAGGAAGCGACTCAATCCGCTGGCCAGGACCACGATGACCGCCGTGGCTAGCCACGCCGCGCAGGTGGCCACGAGCCATTCGACCCAGCGCTCGGGCTCACGGTTCATGATCAGCATCACCGAGGCCAGCGCCGACGGCCCCGCCACGTACGGGATCGCGAGTGGCACGATGAACGGCTCGCCGTCGATCGCCTCCTCGGCCGAGCTCCTCGAGCCGGGGAAGATCATTTTGATCGCGATCAGAAACAGGATGATCCCGCCCGCGACCGTCAACGCGGGTGGCTCGATGCCGAGGAGCTCGAGCACGTACTGGCCGGCGAAGAGGAAGCCGACCAGCGCCGCCAGCGCGATGAGCAGCTCGCGGGCCACGATGCGCAGGCGCCGGCTCGGGTCGACGCCCTGCAGGGCAGCGAGAAAGAACGGGATGTTGCCGAACGGGTCGAGGACCAGAAACAGCAGCACCGCCGCCGAGAAGAGCGTCATGGCGCGTTGTTCACACCACTAGTGGGCGTCGATCCAGTTGCGGCCGTGGCCCATCGTCACCTCCAGTGGCGCGTCTAGATCCGCGGCGCCACGCATGGCGTCGGCGAGGAGCTCTCGCACCTCGGGCAGCTCCGCCTCGGGCACGTCCAGGACGAGCTCATCGTGCACTTGCAACAGCAGCCGCGCCTGCAGCTGGCGCTCTTGTAGGCGGGCGTGCACGGCGAGCATCGCGCGCTTGATGATGTCCGCGGCGGCGCCCTGGATCGGCGTGTTGACGGCCATGTTCTCGGCTGCGACGCGTTGCATCGCGTTCGTCGAGTCGATTTCCGGCAACGGGCGGCGGCGGCCAAACATCGTGCGCACCTCGCGCTGCTCGCGCGCAGTCTCGAGATTGTGATCGAGGAGGCGCTTCACGCCGGGCAGGGCTTTGAAGTAGGCGTTGATGAACTGCTTGGCTTCAGGTGGCGTCATCCCGGTCTCGCGAGCGAGGCGGGATGCACCCATGCCGTACATGAGCCCGTAGTTGATCGCCTTGGCCTGGGTACGCAGCTCGGTCGTCACCGCGTCGGGCGCGAGCCCATGCACGAGCGCCGCGGTGCGGGCGTGAATGTCCTCGTCGTTGCGAAACGACTCGATCAGCGTTTCGTCGCCGGAGAGGTGAGCCAGGATCCGCAGCTCGATTTGGCTGTAGTCCGCGGACAGGAGCACCCAGTCTGGCGCGCGGCTCACGAACGCGCGACGCACGTTGCGGCCCTCCTCGGTGCGGATCGGGATGTTCTGGAGGTTGGGGTTGTCCGATGACAGGCGCCCCGTGGCGGCGACGGCCTGGTTGAACGTCGTGTGCACGCGCCCTGTCGTTGAGTTCACCAGCTTGGGCAGGCTGTCGACGTAGGTGCCTTTCAGCTTTGCGAGCTGCCGGTACTCGAGGATTCGGCGCGGCACCTCATGGTGTTGCGCCAGCGCTTCGAGAGTGGCTGCGTCGGTCTTGAATTGGCCGGTGCGCGTGCGCTTTGGCCGGACGTTGCCGCCGCTCTTGTGCAATTCCAAGCGTGCGAACATGACCTCGCCGACCTGCGCCGGCGAGTTGACGTTGAACGGCTCTCCTGCCAGCGCGTAGATCGCTTCCTCCAGCTGCCCGAGCCGACCGCTCAGGTCGGTCGCGAGCTGCTCGAGATGCCCGACGTCGATCGCGATACCTTCGCGCTCCATGTCGAGCAGCACGGGGACCAACGGCAGCTCGAGGTCGGTAAACACGCCGCTCACCTCGTGCTCGGCGAGTTGCTTTGCCAAGCGCTCGCGTAGCCGCAGGGCGAAATCAGCGTCCGCGCCGGCACCACGGCCTACTTCGGTCACGTCGACTTCGGCAAACGTCTTCTGCTTCTTGGTGCCAGCGTCGGGCTTGGCGCTGGTCCGGCGGTGCGAGTAGTGGCGCAGCGCCAGGGCGTCGAGATCATGACCGGAGAGGTTGGGGGCGACGCAATAAGACGCCAGCATCGTGTCGAACCGAAGGCCGCCCAGCGCGACGCCGGCGTTGCGCAGGACGCCCAAGTCGCGTTTGGCATCGGCACTCGCCTTGGCGATCGTCGTGTCTTCGAGCACCGGTCGCATGCGTTCGAGCACGGCGTCCGCGCCGGTCCTCAAGACTGGCGGATGTGCGTTGAGCGGCACGTAGTCGGCTTCGCCCGGACTGAGGCTGAAGGCGATGCCGACGAGCTTAGTGCGCAGTGGGTCCGACCCTGTCGCCTCGAGCGCCAGCGCGACAGCCCCGGCGTCCTGGATCCGCGCCAACAGGGCGTCGAGCGCGGCCTCGTCCTCGACCACCCGGTACTCCGTGGCGATCTCGGGCTGCTCCTCCGCCGGCAGCGCCTTCAGCAGCGACTCGAATTCGAGCTCGCGAAACAGGGTTTCCAGGGGTGCGCGCTGCGGTTTGGGTGGGGTGAGACCGGCGACGTCGATGCCGGTATCGACCTCAGTGTGCAGCAGCACCAGGCGTCGTGAGAGTCGCGCATCGTCGGCGTGGTCGAGCAGGGCCTGCCGGAGCGCCGGCCGTTTCACGTCGGCGGCGTGAGCGAGCACGGTGTCGAGATCGCCATGGTCCGCCAGAAGCTGGGCGGCGGTCTTGGGCCCCACCTTGGGCACACCGGGGATGTTGTCGGAGGCGTCGCCCATGAGCGCCAACAGGTCGACCATCCTCTCGGGTCGCACGCCGAACTTGGCCTCCACCTCGGCCGGCCCGATGATCTCGGGGGCGCGCGTGCTCGCGCGCAGATTCCATAGCCGGATGCGGGGTCCGACCAGTTGCATGAAGTCCTTGTCGCTGGTCACGATGAATGCCGCGATTCCGGCTTCGCGCGCCTGCACCGCCAGGGTGCCGATGATGTCGTCGGCCTCGTGCTCGCGGCTGCGCACGATGGGGATGTCGTAGGCGTTGACGACTTGCTCGATGATGTCGAGCTGCCAGACCAGCTCGTCCGGCATCTTCTCGCGCGTCGACTTGTACTCGGCGTAGACCTTGGTCCGCGCCAGGTCGGCGTGCGGCCCGTCGAACGACACCACCACCGCGTCGGGCTGCTCGCGCTCGAGCAGAGCGTTGAGCGTGGTGGTAAAGCCGTAGATCGCCGACGTCGGCCGCCCGTCCTTGGTGCTGAGTCCGCCGCGCGGGCCGGCCGTCGCGAATGCGAAGTGCGCGCGATAGGCCAGCGCGGTGCCGTCGATCAGGAACAGTCGCTTTGCGGCAGAGCCCGCCACGTCACAGAACGTACTTCACGAGCACGAAGCCACCGAGCAGGAGCGCGCAGAACAGGATCATCATCCAGCCCAGGCGCTTCTCGATAAACTCGCGGATGGGCTGGCCGTAGCGGCGCAGCAGCCAGGCGACCAAGAAGAACCGCGCCGAGCGGCCAGCCAGAGAGGCGATGACAAAGGGGATGAAGCTGATGCCGAACACCCCCGCGCTGATCGTGAACAGCTTGTAGGGGATGATCGTGAACCCGGCGGTGAAGACGATCCAGTAGCTCCACTCCTCGTAGAGCTCGCCCACGTGCATGAACTTCTCCTCCGTGAAGCCCGGCACGTACTGATAGCAAATCTGGTCGAGGCCGACGTTCCACAGGCCATAGCCCATCCAGTAGCCGGCGATGCCGCCTAGGACTGAGGCCACCGAGCACCAAAACGCGTAGCGCAGGGCCTTGGTCGGTTGTCCTAGGCAAAGCGGTAGCAGCAGGATGTCCGGCGGGATCGGGAAGAAGCTGCTCTCGGCGAACGAGAGCACGAACAGCGCCGGCAGGGCGTAGGGCGTATCTGCCCAGTGCAGCACCCAGTTGTAGAGCCGGCGGTGCAGACCCGGCTTGGCCGGAACCGAGGCGGTCGAGTTGGTCACAGGAGTCGTCGCGGCGTCACGCGAGGCGGCGAGATGCGGTCGGGGGGAGTGCTTTATCGCTCCGCGGCGCTGGCACTGGGGCGCTCGCCGTCGAGCTTTAGGTGCTCGACGTGGAGCTCAACCGGGCCATCTTCGCCCCACGAGGCGAGCCGCGGAGAATAGAGCAGCTGCACCGGGGAGTCGAGGTTGCGGATCTCTTCGAACCGTGACGCGCCGCGCCGGAGCCGCGCCGTAAAGATCGCGCCGTTCCCCGAGACTCGGAAGCGCAGGTCATTGCTGCGCGAGTCCGTCGTGGGGCGGCCGATGATGCGGACCGCGGGCGACATGAACAGTGGGCGAGGGTTGCCGGCCCCAAACGTCGCCAGCAGGTCGAGCTTGCGCACGACCTTGGCGTCGAGCTCGGTGAGCTCGGCAAAGCCATCCGGCTTGCCGAACCCGGCGCTCTGCACGAGGCTGCCCGCCACGCGGTTGATCGATGCGCGGAACTCGTCGAAGCGCGCCTGCTCGATCTCGAGACCGACTGCTGCGGCGTGGCCGCCGTGGGCCACGAGGCAGTTCGAACATGCCGCCAGCGCGTCGCGGAGGTTCAGCATGCCGGCCGAGCGGCCGGACCCGCGCCCACGCTCGCCGTCGAACGCCACCAGGATCGCCGGCTTGCCGAGTGTCTCGGCGATGCGAGAGGCAACGATGCCGAGCACGCCTGGGTGCCAGCCCTCGCGGCCGTGCACCAGGATCGCATCGGCGGAGGCTTCTGCCTCGACGAGCACCTCGTCGACGAGCGCGCGCTCGACCTTGCGCCGCTCCTCGTTGTGCTTCTCCAGCACGCGGGCCGCTTCTTGCGCGTCTTGGTAGCCGGTTGACATCAGTAGGTCGACGGCTCGGGTCGCGCGGCCCATCCGGCCGGCAGCATTGATCAGCGGCGCGATGCGAAAGGCGATGTCCTCGGCGCCGGGCGACCGGTTGGTCACGTTCGCGGAGTCAAGGAGGGCGCGGATCCCGGGGTTGGCGCTTTGTGCCAACGCCCGCAAGCCGTGGAACACGAGGATGCGGTTCTCGCCGCGCAGCGGCGCCACGTCGGCGACCGTGCCGAGCGCCACGAGCCCCATGGCGTCGACCAAGAACTGGGCGAGCTCATCGCTCGGCTTCTTGCCGCGGGAGAAGGACTCGGCGAGTGCGCGCGTCAGCGTGTAGGCCACGCCCACGCCGGCGAGCTCGCGGTCTGGATAGCCGGCGTCGGGCAAGCGCGGGTTGAGCAGCGTGTGCGCCGGCGCGACGTTGTCCGACGTACCGTGGTGATCGGTGACCAGGACGTCGCAGCCGATCTCCTGGATCTTGGTGATGTATTTGTTCGCGTTCGTGCCGTTGTCGACCGAAACGCAAAGCCCGTAGCCGCCGTCCCGCACGGCTTGTAGCGAGGCCTCGGTAAACGAATAGCCGTCCCGGCGGTCCGGGATGAAGGCATCCACATCGGCACCGACCAAGCGCAGGAACTTGACGAGGACCACCGTGCCGGCAATACCGTCGACGTCATAGTCGCCGTGGACCACGATCCGTTGGCGTTGATCGATCGCCTGTCGCACGCGAGCGACGGCGCGCTCCATCTGCGTGAAGCGGAACGGATCGTGCAGCTCGCGCAGGTCGGGGCGCAGGTGGCGTCGTGCCCGGTCTGGATCGTCGACGCCCCGGGCTAGCAGGACGCGGCACAGCAGGTCGGGGACGCCAACGGTCCGCGCCAGCGCGCGCTCGCGCGGATCGTGTGGCGGGACGTGCGGCATGGGCGCACTGTCGTCGCTGCTCATCGCGGCCGAACAACCAGTGAGCGAGCTGTTCGGTGGACGCGACATTACCGCTGAGCTTAGCCGCACAGGGACATGGCCTGAAACCCCGTTCGGTCGAGGTTGCGGCTTTTGCGCGCCGTCCGACGTCCTGTCGCGTATCGTCGGCGTCTGCAGCGATGAGCGTGTCCGAGCATGAGCATGGGTCGGTGCTGCGCCTGATCCCGTCAATGGATGCTTTCTTGGACAGCGCTCCGCTCCGATCGCTGCCGCGGGCTCTCTTGCTGTCGGTGGCGCGCCGGCATCTGGCCGAGGTGCGCGACGCCGTGCGTGCCGGCGCCCTAGACGAAGCGGCCGTGCGGGCGCTGTTTGACGGCGGTGCCGCGGCCCAGGCCGTCGCCCGGGACTGCGAAGCCGCGCGTCGACCGCGCCATCGGCGCGTCATCAACGCCACCGGGATCGTTCTTCACACTGGGCTCGGTCGGGCGCCGCTGCCCGCTGCGGCGCAGCGCGCCATCGTGGATGCGGCGGGCTATGCCGTCGTCGAGTTGGATCCCTCGAGCGGGCAGCGCAACCAACGCGAGGAGACGGTGGCCGAGCTGCTGTGCCACCTGACCGGTGCCACGGGCGCGCTGGTGGTGAACAACAACGCCGCCGCGACCACCCTGGCGTTGGCCGGGCTGGCGGAGGGCCGCGAGGTCGTGGTGTCGCGCGGTCAGCTCGTTGAGATTGGCGGTGGCTTCCGGATGCCGGACGTCATGGCGCAAGCGGGTTGCCGGATGGTCGAGGTTGGCACGACCAACCGCACGCACCTGCGCGACTTCGAGGCCGCGATCACCGACGCCACCGCAGCTCTGCTGCAGGTGCATCCGAGCAACTTTCGCATGCTGGGCTTCGTCGAGCAGCCCGGCCGTGCCGAGCTGGTCCAGCTCGGGCGGCGCCACCAAGTCGCCGTGATCGACGATCTGGGATCTGGGCTCCTGCTCGCCGAGCCACCCGCGGCGCTCGAGCACGAGCCCCGCGTCTTGGACGCTGTCGCCGATGGCGCCGCGCTCCTGTGCTTCTCCGGCGACAAGCTGCTCGGGGGACCGCAGTGCGGCATCCTGCTCGGTGAGCGCGAGGCCGTCGTCCGGGCGCGGTCGCATCCGTTGTACCGGGCCTTCCGCTGCGACAAGCTCACGCTCGCGGCGCTCGAGGCGACGCTGCGCATCTACCGCGACGGCGATCCACTGGTCGAGGTGCCGACGCTGGCGATGCTCACCCACGCTCCGGACGAGCTGCGTGCCCGCGCGGCAACCCTCGCGGGCCAACTGACCGCGCTGCAGGCCACGGTCGTGCCGACGGAGTCGTTCGCCGGCAGTGGCGCCAACCCGGCGCGGCCGTTGCCGTCCTTTGGGGTGGCGCTGCCTGGTGGGGAACGGGTCGTGGCCCGGCTTCGCGCCCCGGGTTCGCGACCGGCCGTGTTTGCCCGGGTCGAGCGCGATCAGGTGCTCTTGGACCTGCGGACCCTGAGCGGCGAGGACCTGCAGGCGCTCGCCGCGCTGATCCTCGAGCGTGTCCTTGGCAAGAAAGGAGATGGCCCATGACCGCGGAGCGCGTGCGCTTGACGCAGTTTGCCACCGGCTCGGGTTGAGCATCCAAGCTGCCACAGGGGAGCCTCGGGCAGGTTCTCCAGCACCTCGGACCCATCGAGCACCCTAACCTCCTGGCTGGCTCCGGCGGCTTTGAGGACGCGGGAGTGTTCCGTCTCGACGATGAGCGGGCGCTGCTCCAGACCGTGGACTTCTTTCCGCCGATCGTCGATGACCCGCGCTGGTTCGGGCGGATCGCGGCGGCCAATGCTCTGTCTGACGTCTACGCCATGGGCGGCCGTCCGGTGACCGCGCTCAATCTCGTAGGCTGGCCCAAGGCCCTCGACATTGAATTGTTGGGCGAGGTGCTCGCCGGCGGGCTCGACAAGATCGTCGAGGCTGGGGCGGCACTGTGCGGCGGCCACTCGGTGGTCGACCAGGAGGTCAAATACGGACTCTCCGTCACCGGCATCGTCGGTGTGTCCAGCTACTGGCGCAATTCTGGGGCGCAGGAAGGCGACGTGCTCCTGTTGACCAAGCCGCTGGGCATGGGGCCGGTATCGACGGCGATCAAGAAGGGTGAGATCGACGACGCGGCGACGCAGCGAGCCATGGCGCAGATGGCGACCCTGAACCGCGACGCCGCCGAAGCCGTCGCGGACTGTGACGTGCACGCCGCGACGGACGTGACCGGCTTCGGCTTGATGGGCCACGGCTGCGAGATGGCCGATGGAGCCGGGCTGACGCTGCGCATCCGTGCGGCGGCCGCGCCGGTGATCGACGTCGCAGTGGAGTTGGCCGAGCGGGGCGTGGTGAGCGGTGCGCCGAAGCGCGGTCGCGCCCATCTGGGCGATCGCGTGTCGGTCGGCGCGAGTGTGCCGGAGGCACTCGCCACGGTGTTCTTCGACGCGGAGACCTCCGGCGGCCTGATGCTGGCCGTGCCGGAGCGCGCGAGTGAAGACGTGGCGCGCCGGCTCCGCGACGCCGGCACTCTGGCGGCGGCCGCGTTCGGTCAGTTCACGGCCCGTGACGCCGCTGCCGTGGTCGTCGAGTAGTCGCCGAAGCGCCCCACTAGTGGTGTGATTCAGGCAGATGGGGCCTTATCCGCGAGACATCGGCGCCGCTCGCGGCGTTGCGTCTCCTCGACTTGTCCACCAACAAGCCCTGCGTCGACAGCGCCTTGCGAGCGGCACACATGGCTCGCCGACTTACGCAACCAACTTCCGACACACAACACTAGGCGTCCGGCTCGCGGTTGGGCTCGTCGTCGGCATCGGGCTCGTCATCCCGCTCGTCGCGCAGTCGATCGATGATCTGCTGGACTCGGATCGAGCCTTCGATGCTCTCGTCGAACACGAATCGCACTTGTGGCACGGTGCGTGTGCGCAAGATGCCGCCGATCTCCCGTTGCACGTAGCGCGCGGCGTGTTCGAGCATCCCGGCGTTCAGGGCGCGCGTCTTCTCGTCGCCCAACACGCTCCAGTAGATCTTGCACTGGGTCAGCTCGCGGTCGAGCGCAACCCTCGTGATGGTGATGAGCCCGCGCCGGGGATCTGCCATCTCGTGGCCGACGACTTCGGCCGCGCGGCCCTTGATCTGCGCCTCGAGGCGTTTGATGCGCCGTTCGTTCATTGCGGCGTCAGGATTTCCAGCTGGTGGTCGGCAAGGGTGGCGTCTCGATCGTCGTGTAGGAAGGCGAGGAGCTTGTCGAGGGCACCGTTGATGTAGGCCACGTCCGTGCCGGCCATGACCGCGCCGAACGTCGCCACTTGCCACGTGTCGAGGTCGTCAATCTCAGAGATCGACACGTTGAACTTCCGCCGGATGCGGTCCTTGAGCCGATTCACCACGCTGCGCTTGTCCTTCAGCGACGCGGCGTACGGGATGTCCATCGAGAACTGCAGGATGCCGATGTAGAGCATCGAACCCCCAAACGGGTGCGTCGCCTGCGCGCACTACTCGAGCTTGCGCTTGACGAGCTCGACCGCGTACGACTCGATCTGATCGCCGACCTTGACGTCGTTGTAGCCGTCGAAGGTGATGCCGCACTCGAACCCGGCCTTGACCTCGCGCACGTCGTCCTTGATGCGCCGCAGTCCTTGCAGCGAGCCGCTCCAGATGACGGTGCCATCTCGCGACAGGCGCACGCGCTGGTTGCGACTGACCATCCCGTCGAGGATGTAGCAGCCCGCGATGTTGCCGAACTTGCTCGACTTGAAGACCGCACGCACCTCGGCGTGGCCAGTGACCTTCTCGACCTCCTCCGGCGCGAGCATGCCCTCGAGGGCGAGCTTCATGTCGTCGATGAGGGCGTAGATCACGTCGTAGAACTTGATCTGAACGTTCGCGCGGTCGGCCGCCTGGCGCGCGGAGACGTCCGGCACCGAATTGAAGCCGATGATCACCGCGCCCGACGCCTCGGCCAGCGACACGTCGGTCTCGCTGATGCCGCCCAGCGCGGAGTGGATGATGTTGACCCGCACCTCATCGGTCGCCAGGTCCGCCATCACCGTCTTGATCGGCTCCAGCGAGCCCATGACGTCGGCCTTGAGGATGACCTTGATCTCCTCGGCGGCCGCTGCGGCGAGGTGCGCGCGCAGGTTCTCGAGGGTGACGCTGGTGCGCTCGGCCAGGGACAGGTCGCGCGCCCGGCGCTGCCGATCGCCCGCGACCTCCTTGGCCTTCTTCACGTCGGTGACCACGTAGACGTGATCGCCGGGCTGTGGCAGCTCGTCGATGCCCATGATGGTGACGGGCGTCGACGGGCCCGCCTCCGGCACCTGGCGGCCGTGATCGTCCGTCAGGCCGCGGATACGCGAGAAGCTCTCGCCGCACAGGATGCGGTCCTTGACCCGCAGGGTGCCGTTCGTCACCAGGACGTTGACGACGACGCCTTGCTCGGGCGTTTGCTTGGACTCGACGACCAAGCCGACGCCGCTGGCCGAGGGGCGCGCCCGCAGCTCCAGGAGCTCGGCCTCGAGCTCGATCTTTTCGACCAGGTCGTCCAGGCCCTCGCCGGTCACCGACGATACGTCAACGACCTGCGTGTTGCCGCCCCACTCTTCGGGCTGCAGCCCCTTCACGGACAGCTGCTGGCGGACCTGCATCGCGTTGGCGTTGGGCCGGTCGCACTTGGTGACCGCGACCACGATCGGGACCTTGGCCTGAAGGGCGTGGTTGATCGCCTCCTCGGTCTGCGGCATGACACCGTCGTCGGCGGCCACGACCAGGATCACGATGTCGGTCAGGCTGGCGCCGCGGGCGCGCATCTGCGTGAACGCGGCGTGGCCCGGCGTATCGAGCACCACAAACTCGGACCCGCTGTGGTGCGTGATCTTGTAGGCACCGATGTGCTGGGTGATGCCACCGGCCTCGCCCTTGACCACGTCACTGTCACGGAGCGCGTCGAGCAGGGTGGTCTTGCCGTGGTCGACGTGGCCCATGAACGTGAGCACCGGCGCACGGGAGACCTCGTCCTCGCCTTCGGCGACCTTGACGATGCTCTGGATGAGCTCTTCTTCGGCCTCGCGTTGCTCGACGATCTTGATGTTGCGGCCGAGCTCGATGCCGACGAGCTCAACCTCGTCGGGCGTGATGAAGGAGTTGATCGTCTTGCCCTTCACGCCAAGCCTGAACGCGAGCGTGGCGAGCAGCTCCGGCACCTTGATCCCGACCGCCTCCGACAGGTTCTTGACCGAGATCGGTGGTTGGATCTCGACGACCTTGTTCGGATCGATCGTCGAGATCGGCGACGACCCCGAGCGCTTCCGTTGGCCGCCGCGCGGATCGCGACCGCGGCCACGCGCCGGTCCACGGCGGTTCCCGGTCCGAGACGCCGTGCGGCTCTGGGTGCGTTCGAGGGCCATCCGCCGCAGCTTGCGGTCGGCGGATTCGCGGTCGCCGGCAGGCGCCGAGCGTCGCGTCGCGTCGCGAATGGTCTCCTGTGGCAGCTCGATGCGGCCCACGACCTGGGCCTTGGCCTTGGGCACGAGGAGGCGCTTGATCGGGCGGCCGCTGGGCGTCTGACCACCTGGGCCTGGAGCGGCGGGTGCCTGCGGTGCGCCTGGCGTGGGGGGGGCGGCGGCGGTCGGAGCGGCCGCCGCCGGTGGCGTGGCCGTGGTTGCCGCAGCGGCCGGTCGGCTTGCCGGCGTTTCGGTGGGCTTGGGCGCTGGGGCTCCCTGCGTCGTCGGGCGCGGCTCGGCCGGCACCACGCGGGGCTTCGGCGCGGGCTCCTTCTGCAGCTCCGCCGCGGCGGACGCGCCGCCATCGGTCGTCGCCTCGGGCGCCGTGGCCGCTGGGCGCGGCGGGCGCACGGGCTCGCTCCGCGAAGGAGCAGGCGTCGGTGCTGCCGGCTCGGGTGCCGTCGGTTCGGGCGCGCGCGGCGGCTGAGCGGCGGGCGGCGGCGCCGCAGGCTGGGCGGCAGGCGGCGGTGCCGCAGGCGGCTGGGCAGCTGGCGTCGGCGCGGCGGCCGGCTCGCTCGGTGCCGCTTCCGGTGCACTCGTGTCGGCTTCGGGCGGGGTGTCTTCCTCGGTCGGCAGCTTCTTTTTGAGGACCGGGGGAGGCAGAGACTTCTTCTGCGGTCCGGGCAGGGCCTTCTTGCGCAGCGTCTTCGGTCCGGATGAACCGGAGGATTCGCCGCTGTCGGCTGGCGCGCGCGCCAAGCCTTGAGCCTCTAGCCGGGCCATAACCATCATCTGGTCGGGGCCGTCGAGCACCGCCATGTGGGACTTGATCTTTTCAAAGCCCAACTTGCGGAGGAGCTCAGCCAGCTCGGGACCTCGCATCCCGTAGTCCTTGGCCAGCTCGTAGACGCGTACCTTGGTCAAGAGTTCTCCTGTGTGCTCCCCGGCCTACCGATCAGTGCCGTCGCCGTCGGGTGCGGCGTCGGGCTCGCCCGTCTCTCCTGCGGCCGCATCAGTCTCCTGAGCGCCACGGGCGTCCGTCGGGTCCATGTTCTCACCCGCCGGAGTGCCATCGGCCTCGGGGGTCTCGGGCGGAGCGTCGAGTGGCGCGGCAGCGGGATCCGGAGCGCCGTCCGGTGTAGCCACTGCCAGATCACCGTTCTCGCCCGCTTCCGGGCCATCCTCGCCGACTTCCGCGTCGGGTGCGGCAGACTCTGCAGCTGCCTCCTCCTCGACGACCTTCTCGAGCTCGGCTCGAGTCATGATGTCGATCTCCCACGCCGTCAGGCGGCTGGCCAGCCGGACGTTCTGTCCCTTGCGGCCAATGGCCAGCGACAGCTGGTCCTCGTCGACGAGAACGAGGGCCTTGCGGCTCCCTTCGTCGAGCGTGATGTGGGAGATCTCGGCCGGCTTCAGGGCGTTGACGATCAACGCCTCGGGGTCCTGGTTCCAGCGGATGATGTCGATGCGCTCACCGTTGAGCTCGTCGATGATCGACTTGATGCGGGTGCCGCGTACGCCGACGCAGGCGCCCACGCAATCGACCTTGTCGTCGCTGGAGTGGACCGCCAGCTTGGTCCGGTAGCCGGGCTCGCGCTCGATCCGCCGGATTTCGATGATGCCCTCGGCAATCTCGGGCACCTCGAGCTCGAAGAGCGCCCGGACCAGGTCCTTGTGCGCGCGCGTCAGGATCACCTTCACGCGCGGCCCGGCCTTCTTGACCTCGAGCACCATCGCGCGGATTCGGTCGCCGATGTTGTAGCTCTCGCCGCGCACCTTCTCGGTTCGCGGCAAGATGCCTTCCATGTTGCGGCCGAGGTTGATGATGACCGCGTCGCCCTCGAAGCGCTGAATGCTGCCGGTCACGATCTCGCCGATGCGCCGCTCGAACTCGATGTAGAGCACGTCGCGCTCGGCTTCACGGACCCGTGAGATGATCGCTTGCTTGACAGACTGCGCCAGAATCCGGCCCTCGGTCTCGAGGTCGACTTCGTAGTTGCAGACCAG
Organism: Planctomycetota bacterium; assembly: GCA_039029375.1. Classification (GTDB taxonomy): domain Bacteria; phylum Planctomycetota; class UBA1135; order UBA1135; family UBA2386; genus JBCCGH01. Next base: position 23,234 of record JBCCGH010000092.1, on the reverse strand, counting down.
CTGGCCCGATTCCCGGTCGAGGCTGAGCTCGAGGTCTTCGATGCCGTACTTCTTGGCCAGCGCCTGCGCGAGGGACTGCTCTACCGACGCGTAGAGGCCCTCCGGATCGATCTCGCGATCGCGCGCAATCGTGTCAATGTAGCGAATGATATCCGGCTGTGACGACATCAAAGAAGAGAGGGGAGACCGCCTCTCCGGACCCGGGGCCCGGATTCGGAAACGACGCGATCCAACCCGCCCTCCACCAACGAAAAGGAGCGGGAACCCCGCTCCATCCGGCGAACAGGTCGACAATCGGTCGGCAGCATGGTAGCCACGCTGTAGGGCTCGTCAAGGATTCGCGGGGTCCCTGCGTTCGGACGGTTGGATAAGATGCGCGCGATGCCGTTCCCGTCGCCGCTGCGTTTCCGTGCCATGGCCCGGGAAGACCTCGCGATCCTCACTCCGTGGCTGCGCGCGGCGGACCTGCAGGCCCCGGCGCCGGGGGCGTGTGGCGACTGGTGGCGCCGGCAGCGGACCGACCCCTACATCGTGTGCCGGGTCGCGGTGGATGCCGCCGACCGGGTGCTGGGCTTTCTCCGCCTGGACCTGGCGCCCGATGGCGTGGCCGAGCTGACCCTGCTGGTCGCGCCCGATCTTCGGCGCGGGGGCCTCGGCGGCTTGCTGCTCGAGCGGGCGATGCGCGACGCGCGCGATCGCCGAGTGAAGACGGTGGTGGCATCCGTGGTTGAGACCAATGCGACGGCGCGAGCTTTCTTCGCGGGCGCCGGCTTCGTCGAGGAGCCCGGCCCGCTCCCCGGCTACGTGCAGATGGCGACGCTCGCCGGGGCCGAGCCGCGGTCGGTGGAAATGGCGCAATAGCGCGGCCGGAAGCGCACGTCGCGGCGGGCGAACGGGGCCTACTTGGGTTGGCCGCCGCGCAGGGCCTCGACGGCCCGGAGATCGATGCCGCTGCCGCCATCGCGCAGGGAGGCGATGGGCTCGAATTGCGGGTAGCTCCAATCGATGCGGATGACCTCGAACAGGCAGGCGATCAGCTGGTCGTTGGCGCCGGCGCGGTGGGGGCTCACGAACTCCCAGACGACGGCGCCGCCGGGCGTGACCTCGAGGGCTCGACCTTGGTGCGATTCGGTGATCAGGGTGTTGCCGTTGGCGAGCCGCTGGCACGAGCCGAGGGCCAGGGAGTCGAGCGGGCGTGAGGGGGTGCCGGCGTATTGCCACACGATGCGTTGCGCGACCGGGTCCAGCTCGAGGATGCGGGTTTTGCCCATGCGGCCGCGGTTGTCGAACACCAATAGGTTGCCGTCCGCGACCACGGTCGGCTCGTGCTGCAGGTGCCACAGCTCGGTCATCGCCCAGGTGATCTCCGCCGCGGCAAGGTCGAGCACCGCGACCATGTCGAGATGTCGGATGGAGATGAGGACCCGGTCCGCGGCCAGCATCGGGCGCGTCGCCGCGTGCGTCCCGTCGAGCAGCTCGATCGAGTTGGTGTGCAGGATGTCCCGTACGCGGCGCCGGTTGCGGGCCAGGACCGGTGCGTAGGGCGAGCGGGCGATGGCGTCGAAGACCGAGATTTCGCGGATCAGGGTCCCCTCAGGCGTGAGGAGTGTCACGAAGTCATCGACGATCTCGTCGTCGACCCAGGGGCCGAACGACTTCTGCACGCGGCGCCGGCTCAGGGTGTAGATCGTGCCGTCGGGGCCGATGTCGATCGCATGGTGGCAGTGCCCGGGATACTCCCAGAGGAGCTCCGAGGCGGCATCGATCTTGATCATCCCGAGCCCCTCGAAGATCGCCAGCAGATCGCCGTTGGGGTAGAGGTGCGCCCGGCGCCAGTAGAGCTTGGGGGCGTCCTTCTCGCCGACCGGCCCAGGCCACACCGAGTCGAACGAGCGACTCCATTCGTGCAAGACCTCGCCCTTCATGTCCACGAGGTAGGCGGCGGGCGCGTGGCCCGAGATCACGAGGTTGAGCCCGACGTGGGCCCGGTCGGGGTCAAAGGTGCGCACACCCAGCTGGCTCGGCGCCTCCTCCACACCCTGCAGGTAGGGAACGACGGATGGGTCGCCCTGCGGGGCGGTGGGCGCTTTGAGCGTCCCGGGCATCGGCCGGTGCCAGCGCGGATCGTTGAGCCCGAGGCGGTCGCGCCGGGCGGGGCCGTCGGGGTGTTGCTGGTCGACGGAGCCCGAGGGAGGCGGCGCCCCGTTGGGATCCCCTGGCGGCGCGGGCGTCGCTTCCTGAGGGGCGACCGGATCCGTGGCCGCGTGCTTGGAGTCCGGGTTCTCGGATTCCGCGTTCTCGGAGTCCGGGGCGGCGCGGCGGCCGAGGACGGCTCCGGCCGCAAACGCGCCGCCTACAACCAGCGCGGCCAGTGCCAGCTTGGCGAACGCCATCCGCGGCATCGTGCCCGTGCCCAGGGGGCGGCGCAAGGCGGGCGGTCCGGCGACACCGTTCGTTAGACTCCGCCGCCCGTGACCGACGCACGTCCATCGCCTGGTTCTTCGCTGCTGGTGCTCGGTGGCGCGCTTGCCGCGTATCTGACGTTGGCGCTGACCTCGAGCTGGGTCTGTGACGACGCTTACATCGCCTTTCGCTATAGCCGCAACTTCGCCGAGGGCCTGGGCCTTCGCTACAACGTCGGCGTCGAGCCGCCGGTCGAGGGCTATACGCAGCTGGGCTGGGTGCTGTGGATGGGCATCTTCGAGGCACTGCAGTTCGACCCGCGGGTCTGGTCGCGCGCGACCACGATCACCGCTGGCGCGGTGCTACTGCTGTGGCTGACGCGGTTCGCGCAGACGCGGCTTGGCTTCGGTGCGGTGGGAGCGTTGGCCACCGGTCTGTTCTTCGCTGCATGTCCAACCACGGCGGTCTGGGCCAGCGGCGGCCTTGGCACCATGGCGTTTGCCTTGGCGATCTTTGCGACGTTCGAGCGCTTGCTCGGTGACCTCGACCGCCCGCGACCGGTGCAGGCCGCGGTGGCCGCGCTGATCGCCGCGACGCTCCGCGCCGACGCGCTGTTTTGGCTCGGGCTGATGCTGGGGAGCGCCGTGGTCATCGGGCTGCTGACCCGGCGGCGGGCGCTTCGGCGCGCGGCGCTGCTCGGCATCGGCGCGCTGACGATCGCCACTGCGGCCCACACCGCGTGGCGGCTGAGTTACTACGGCGATTGGCTGCCCAACACGGCGCGCAACAAGGTCGGGCTGAGCGGTCCGGCGCTGGCGCGCGGTGTCGACTACCTGTTGACGTATTGGTTGACGGTCCCGGCTGCCGCAGTGGTCCTGGTCGCTGCCTTGCCCCTCGTCTTCCGGCGCGGCGCGTGGCGGCTTCGCGTGGCGGCGGGTTTGGCCGCGGCGACGTTCCTGTACGGCGTCTTGGTCGGCGGCGACTTCATGGCGATGGGGCGCTTTGTCCTGCCGGCGATCCCGTTCTTGGCGCTGATCGTCGGTGCCTGGGTGTCGTCGGCGTGGGCCTGGAAGGGCGCGCTGCCGGCGTTGCTCGTGACCGCCGCGGCGATCGGTGGCGCACTGCCGGCTCTCTATGACGTCCACCTGACGCCGCCGGCGTGGCGCGAGTCGCACGCGTTCCGCTGGGGCAAGGAGTATGTGACCGAATACGGGTTTTGGCACGGCATGCAGACCCGCGCGTTCCGCTGGGCCAACCTCGGCCGCGCGTTGGCGGTGCACACCAAACCCGACGAGTCGCTGGTGCGCGGCGCGATCGGCGCGGTCGGCTACTACTCCGGGCTCGTCATCTACGACCAGCTCGGCCTGGTGAACCGCGACGTCGTCGATCAGATCGAGGTCAATCCGAACAACCTGAAGATCCCCGGCCACGATCGGGTGGCGGGCGTGCAGTTCTTTGCCGACCACAACCCGACCTACGTGGACGCCCAGCTGTTGTTTCGGCGGCCGCGGGAGGCAGACGAGCGCGGCGTGCCCAAGCGGATTCGGCGGCGGGCGCAGGGCGCGGCGGCCGTGCGGCCGGTGACACGTGAGGACGGGTTGCCGGCGGACGGGTACCTGGTGCTCTGGAAGTACTGACGGGCGAACGGCGGTTCGTCTCGCGGAGTCCCAGGCCGTTCCGCGTGTCTCCGCGCCCCGTTAGCATCCCGGCGATGTCGTCGTGCGTCTGGACCTGCGCCTCGTGACTGGCGCCACCGACCCCGAGCCGTTGACCGACGAGGTCGCGCTGCGCCCGTATCGCCCGGGGGACGAGCACGCGATCCTGTCCTGCTACAACCGCATCTTCCCCAACCCCGCAGGCGGGATTGCGGAGCGGTCGCTCGCGCATTGGCAGTGGAAGTTCCGCGACAACCCGGTCGGCGCAGTGCAGCACGTCGTCGCCGAGCACGCCGAGGCGGGGATCATCGGCAGCTATGCGGGCATCCCGGTGGCGATCTGGTCCGAACAGAGGGTGCAGCTGGCGGCGCAGGGAGTGGATCTCATGGTCCTACCGAGCTGGCGTCGGCACGGACCACCGCCGGGGCTGTTTGCGTACCTAGGCTGGAAATACCACGAGCTCTACTGCGGCAGCGACGACGGCAAGGTGCTGTTCACCTACGGCTGGCCGGTGCCGGCCTGGCGGATGGGGCAGCGTTACCTCGGCTACTGGAACATCCGCGACTGGGATTTCGTGTTCCGAGAATTGCCGCTGGGGCTGGCGCCGCGGGCGACGCCGGAAGCCCTGGCGACCGCGCCGGTCGCGCGCTTCTCCGCGGACGTCGATGCGCTCTTTGAGCGGCTGCGCGGCGGGTTCGGCTTGGCGCTGGTGCGCGACCAACGCTATCTCAACTGGCGCTACGCCGATCGGCCCGACCGCGAGTACGCCATGTTCGAGTGCCGGGAGCGCGGCAGTGGGGCGCTGCGCGGCGTGTGCGTCTACACGGTTGCCGACTTGATGCGGCCAGGAACGGCGTTTCTCGTCGATTGGTTGGCTGCCGCCGAGGACGAGGAAGCCACGGTGTCGATGTTGGCGGCTCTCGAGGCCCAGGCGGTCGCGCAGGGCACCGGCGTCCTCGCCGCGGTGTGGAACCAGATCGACCCGCGGTTTGCGGCGTTCCAGCGGCTGGGTTACCAGGTGCGCGGCACGCCGTACTTCATCGTTCTCGCGAGCTTCAAGTACGACACCATTTACTACCGCGACCAGTGGTACTACACGATGGGCGACTCGGACCTGGTGTGAACATCCCCGACGATCCGACCGCGGTGCCCCCGCTCCCCGAGATCCGCCGCGCGCCGGATCGCGGTCGGGTTCTGTGCTTCGCCCCGCATCCCGACGACGAGGCCGCGGGGCCGGGTGGCACGCTTCTGCTGCATCGTCGACAAGGCGATCCCGTGCGTATCGTGCTCGCGACCGACGGGATCGCCGGCGACCCGGACGGCAAGTACGACGCCGCGACCTACGCGGAGCGGCGCCGCAACGAGTCGCGAGAGGGCATGCGCCTGCTCGACTGCGAGGACTTCGTGTTCTGGGGCTTCCCGGACAGTTGCGTGATCACCGATGGCGACCTCGACTACGTCGCGCAGCGCTGTCAGGCCGAGCTGGACACCTTTCGCCCCGACGTGGTCTACCTGCCGTGGGAAGGCGAGGGCAATAGCGATCACCGCGCGGTCTACGCCGGCGTGGTGCGCGGCCTACGCCGCGCCGGGTTTGCCGGCACCGTGCTCGGCTACGAAATCTGGAATGCCATGATCCCCGACGTCATCGTCGATATTACGGCGGTCGTCGACGACAAGCGCGCGGCGATGGCTCGTTACGAGAGCCAGCTGGCCTACGTCGACTACCTCCATCCGGTGTTCGGCCTCAACGCGCATCGCTCGCTGTTGTTCAACAAGGGGCGCGGCTACGGCGAGGCATTTCGCATCGTGCGTGAGCACTGCGCATGAGTGGCGTGACTTCCGTCGAGGTCCGGCTGACGGCGAAGGCCACGCGCCTGGCGCGAAAGGGCCATCCGTGGTTCTTCGCCGATGATCTCGAAGCGGCGTCGACCGGCGGCGCCGACCTGGTGCGCGTCCTGGCCGCGGACGGCCGGCCGCTAGGGCTGGGGTTGTTCTCTCCGGAGTCGCGGCTGCGTCTTCGCCTGTGCGGCGGTGGCCCGATCGACGCGGCGGCCGACGTGGCGCCCGCCGACTTCTTTGCGGCTCGTCTCGTCGCGGCGATCGCGCGCCGCGCCGCACTCCGCGGCCCGGGGCGCGGCGCCCGCCTCGTGCACGGCGAGGCCGATGGCCTACCGGGTCTGGTCGTCGACGAGTACGACAACGCGCTGGTGCTGCAGATCACCAGCGCTGCGGTCGAAACCTACGTCGACGCGATCGTGCCGGCTCTGGTCGAGCAGACCGGCGCCGTCGCGGTGATCGCGCGGCATGACCTGGCGGTTCGCGCGCGCGAAGGCTTGCCGCAGGAGGTGCGGCTGCTGCACGGGCGCCGCCTCGAGGTGGCGACGATCGAGGAGCATGGCGTCCGCCACGAGGTGTCGCTCCTCGACGGCCATAAGACGGGCTTCTATCTCGATCAGCGGCCGGCGCGCGGGCGAGTGAAGGCGCTGGCCTCGGGCCGCCGGGTGCTGGACGCCTTTGCCTATCAGGGCGCGTTTGGCTTGGCCGCGTTGGCGGGCGCCGCCGCCGACGTCACGCTCGTCGACCAATCGGCCCCGGCGCTCGCCCGCGCTGCGACGGCGGCCGGGGCGAACGGCTTCACCGCCCCGCTCGTGACGCGCACCGAGAACGTGTTCGACGCGCTGCGCGCGCTCCGCGCCGCCGGCGGTCAGTTCGACTTGGTCATCGTCGATCCGCCGCCGTTTGCGAAGAGTCGGCGCGAGATTCGCGGCGCGGTGCGCGGCTACCGCGACCTCAACCGGCATGCGTTGCGCCTCCTTGCCCCCGGCGGTCTTTTGGCGACCTTCACCTGTAGCCATCACGTCGCGCGACCAGCGTTCGAGGACCTGCTGCGTCAGGCCGCGGCCGAGCTGCCGTTCCGCGTTGTGTTGCGCGAGCGCTTGATGGCCGGTGAGGATCACCCGATCTGGCTGAGTTTGCCCGAATCCGAGTATCTCAAGGGCTGCCTGCTGGAGCGGGTGGACTGAGCCAAACGGCCGTTTCGCACCCTGCGATTGAAGCCCTGCGCGTCGCCGAGCGCGCTGCGGTCGGTTCGACGGCGCCGCGTTGCGGTTTGGAGCGCGACCCCTACTCTCGGGCCACTGTTTTTTTGCATTGAGGCGTTTTGGGCTGTGACCGAACCCACCCGCATGACCCTGACCGTGAACGGCGAAGCGACCACGGTGCCGACTCCTTCCAACGTGGAGGATCTGCTCCGACGGCTTCGTATTGACGCGCGGCAGGTGGCCGTCGAGCGCAACCGCACGTTGGTGCGCAAGACCGACTACGCCGCGACGCTGCTCGTGGCGGGCGACGTTCTGGAGATTGTTTCCTTTGTCGGAGGCGGATAGCTGGCCTTGACTCACTCGACCGCAAATCCCGCCGATCGCGTGCTGCGCGTCGGCGACCATACGTTCGACTCGCGCCTGTTCGTTGGCACGGGGAAGTATCCGGACCTCGAGGTCATGAAGACCGCCCTCGAGGCGTCCGGCACGCAGTGCGTCACCGTGGCCGTGCGGCGACTGAAGCTCGGGGTGCCCGAGGGAAAGTCGCTGCTCGACTACATCGACCGGCAGCGCTACGTGCTCCTGCCCAACACCGCTGGGTGCTTTACGGCGGACGACGCCGTGCGCACCGCGCGTCTCGGCCGCGAGGCCGGGATGTCCGACCTGGTGAAGCTCGAGGTGCTGGGCGACAAAGACACCCTGCTGCCGGATCCCGCCGGCACGCTGGAGGCCGCGGCGACGCTCGTGGGCGAGGGCTTCACGGTGCTCTGCTACACCAGCGATGACCCGGTCGTGGCGCGGCGCCTCGAGGACCTCGGCGTCGCGGCTGTGATGCCCGCGGGCGCACCGATTGGCTCGGGGCAGGGCATCCTCAACCCGAACAACATCTCGATCATCATCGAGCGTGCGACAGTACCGATCATCGTCGATGCCGGCGTGGGCACCGCTTCCGACGTCGCCGTGGCCATGGAACTCGGCGCCGACGGCGTGCTGCTCAACACCGGGATCGCCCTCGCCACCGAGCCGGTGCGCATGGCGCGCGCCATGCGCGCAGCCTGCGAGGCGGGGCGCGATGCGTTCCTCGCCGGCCGCATCCCCAAGCGTCGCTACGCCTCGGCGTCGTCACCGACCGAAGGCACGATCGCGTTCGCCGGGGAGTAGGTGGACGACGCCTCGTACCGCGAGTGGCGAGGCGATACGCCAGGCCGGCGGCTGTCGCTGGCCCTGTTGCTCTACCTCGCGTCGGGCTTCCTGCCGCTGTGGATCGATCGCCTGCTCGGCGGGTCCGGCCGGGACCTGACGACGCTCGCCGGCCAGGAGCGCGCCGCCATTCTCGGTCTGTGCTGCTCGGGCGCGCTGGTGCTGCTCACGCGATGGCTGCCGCGGCCCTGGCGGTGGCGTGTCGGCGGTGGGGCGCTCGGGCAGACGCTCGGCCTGTACGTGCTGTTCGCGCTGCTTTGGATCCCACTCGCACTGGTCCTCTACCCATGGCTCCTCGAGCGCGCCGGGGTGGTGTTGCCGCCGCAGCCGATGCTCGAGTACTTCGTGCGGCAGCCACCAAGCATCGGTGGTTGGCTGGCGATGATGGCGCTGGTGTGCGTCATCGGGCCGACCTTCGAGGAGGTCGTCTTCCGCGGCTACTTGCAAGCGGCGTGTCGCCAGGTGATGCCCGCCCCGGCGGCCGTGGTACTGACCGCCGCCGTTTTCGGCCTGCTGCATGGTCCTCTCTATGCCCTGCCGGTCGGCCTGCTCGGCCTGTTCTTCGGCTGGGTGCACGAGCGGCACGGTGGGCTGCTGGCGGCGATCGTTGCCCATGCCGCGCACAACACGCTGACCGTGCTGGTCAACACCGTGTTCCCACAGGTGTTCGAGTGGGTGTACGAGTAGCGGGGCGGGTGGACTTGTGGGGGCTAGAACCAGACGTACTGGATGCCAGCATTGCAGGCCACGTCGCCCCAGTTCGCGCCGGTCGCCGGGGCGAGGATGTGGTCGACGCCGCCGTACTCGAACTGGATCGGCGCTGTGGTCCAGGTCGGCATGAGGATCTGGTTGATGCTGCCGACCAGCACCCCGAAGTAATAGAAGCCGATGTCGATCGTGACGAAGCCACCGATGTCGGTGACCTGAATGCGCGCGGTCAGGTTCTGGAAGGTCTCCTGGTAGCCGGCGGTGGGGCCGGCGACGGCGGCCGGGTCCATGGCGGCCACGGCCGGGGCAGCGAACGCGGCGACGAGAGCGAAGACGAGGGCGAGGATCGCGAGGTTCTTGAGAGACATGGGGTACTCCAGAGGAAGGTTGGGCGGGCGTCGTTGCCCGCGCCCCCTTGGCGTCGCGAGGCCGGTGGTGACGACGACAGGAAACGCCGCCGATCGCCGCGGTGGGCGGGTGGTTTTTTGTGTCGACTCGGGCGTTGTGCAGGGACGCCAACGCTCGTGTCCGTCGCGCTCTTCGCTCGTCGCTGACCATGGCATCGACCGACCTCGCACTGGTCCGCGCTGCCCTGGCCGGACGCCGCGGCGCGCGCCGGAAGCTCGCGCGAAGGCTGCTGTGTACCCGACGCTTGTTGGCCACCGTGGCCGCGGGGATGCACTGTCGTGTCGATCAAGACGAGCTCGAGGACCTGGCCCAGGAGACCATGACGCGGGCATGGGAGAAGCTCGCGGCGTTCGAGGGCCGTGCCAGTCTCGAGACCTGGCTCTACCGATTCTGCTACCTGGAGCTGATGAACTTCCTGCGCAGCCGACGGCGCCAGCCGAAGCCCGTGGCGGACTTTGGCGATGTTCCGTTCCCCGAGCCAGTCGCGCCCGCGCTGCCGAGTTCGTCGGGCCTCGATCACCTGTTGCGCCACCTTGCTCCACGTGAAGCCGAGGTCGTGCGCCTCCGTCACGTCGAGCAGCTGGAGTTCCGCGAAGTCGGTGATGTGCTCGGCGTTTCGGCGAGCACGGCCAAGACGTCGTACTACCGGGGGCTCGGCAAGCTGCGGGCTTTGATGGGCGAGGCGATCGTCAAGGAGCGGGCGTCGTGAGCGCAGACCTCGACGATTTCGCGCCGGACGTGCGCGCCCTGGTCGAACGCTGGCTCGAGGATCCAGCGCTGTTGAGCGAGGCTGAGCGCGAACGATTGTGGGCCGATCCCGAACGCGGGCGGCTACTGCACGACTTCGATGCGGTACGCACCGAGCTGGAACGGCGGGGCGCCACGGCGCGCGCTGCGATCCTCGCTGAGGCCGCGCCGAGGCAACGACCGCTGCGGTTCGGTCTGGCGATCGTTGCCGTTGCCGCCGCGGCGCTGCTGGCGCTGAGTCTGTGGAGCGGCCTCGGCGGTACGGCCGAGCCCGCTCCGCTGCCGACCCCTGACCCCAAACTGGGCGCCGATCTCGGTCTCACCTACGAGCTCGCCGAGACTGGTCTAAGTCTCGAGTGGCGAGCGGTGGCGCCGATGGGCGTGCGCGTGCGCATCTCGGTCCTCGACGGCGACGGTGCCGAAGTCGATCGCTTGGAGTCCGAGTCGGGGCGCCCTCCGCACGTGATCCCCCGCGCCAAGGTCGACGCGTACCCACGGCCATTCTACGTGCTTGTGGAGTTGGTCTCTCCCGGCAATCGATTGGCCGCATCGGGCAGCGTCCTGATCGAATAGACGCCGTCGCCCCGACCGCACGCGCGGTGCGGGTAGCATCGCGTCGATGATCCGCCGGTCCTGCCGTCACGTGGTCGCGACCTTGGCCTGTGGCTTGGCCGCTCAGGCGCCGGCGCCCGACACCCCGGGTCAGCGGTTCGAACGATTGACGGCGAGTTATCGCACTGCCGACACTGCCGCTGCCCGCACCATCGAGGCAGAGCTCGAGGCCTTGTATCGCACGCTGGCGGTCGCCGACGCGGACGAACGTCGCCGCGATGCCCGTTGGTTGGTCGACCTGTGTGCGTGGTTTGTCTACGACCGTCGGCCGTCGGGCCCGCCCCGGGATCGGGACGCCTGGCTCGGTCGGGCCGCGGCCGCCGCCCGCCACGCCGGCTCGCTGGACTACGCGCTGCAGTTTGAGATCGAACGGGTCAAAGTGTGGCTGGTCGCGGGCGAGCCGGCGCGCGCGCGCGAGCGTCTCGACGCCTGCGCTGCCGACGCCGCCGCCGCGCGCTCGATCGGCAAGCTGCTCTACTTGGTTTACCGCAGCAAGCTCCTCCGCGCCGAGGATCCCGGAGCGGCGCGGGTCGAGCTGGCGAGGGCGGAGGGTGTGCTCGAAGATCTGGCCGAGGCATCGCTCTCTGGGCCGCGGCTGGCCGAGGCGAAGTGCTGGGTTCATGGCGAGCAGGTCGAGACCGCGATCGCCGCCGGGTTGCTCCACGAGGCGTTCACCGCGGCCGAGCAGGAGCGGGCCGCAGCTCTGGCGGCCGACGATCCCGCGGCCGTCCTCAAGGCGGACATGCACGCCGTCAAGCTCGACATCGCCGCCCTCCGTCCCGAGACGGCTGCGGTGCGGTGCGACGAGTATGTGGACCGGACCGATCTCGATCCGACGGATCGCGCCTTCTTCTTGCTGCATCGCGCCGTGAGCCACGTGCAGCGGGTGCGGAGCGACCCCGCCCACTTGGAGCGGGCGCTCGCCGATCTGCAGAAGAGCTTCGCCACTGGCGCGGTCGTCGGGAGCGAGGCCGTGTCTTGGCGCATTCGGGAGGCCGACTACCTCGCCCGGGCTGGCCACGATGCTGAGGCGCTGGCCGCGCTGCAGGCGATTGACCCGGCGGCGGTCGGCGCTCTACCACCCAAGGAGGAGGCGTACTATCACGGCCTGCGCAGCTTCCTCGCCAGCGCGGCTCCGGCCAGCACCCCGGATGCGCTGCGCGCGGACCTCGAGCGCGCCGCCGATCGGCTGCTTGACGCCTGGCGGCGTCTACCTCGGCAGGGCGCGAGCTCCTATCTCGAGTATGGCCAAGACCGGTTGTTGCTCACGGAGCTGATTCGCGCGCAGCTCCGCGGGGCCGCGGTCGCGACCGGACCCGCCGCCGAACGCGCCCTGCGCACCGCCGTTGAGGCGCAGTGCATGAGCAGTTTGGCGCGCCGCCACGACATTCGGCCCCCGGCGCTTGGCGACGTTCGTGCGGCCTTGGTGCCGCGTGACGGGGGTCTGTTGGTCTACTCGTTTGGGCGCGAGCGCGGCCACGTGTTCGCCGTCGACGCCACCGGGGTGACGTGCGCCACGCTCGAGGACGGTGACACCGCAATCCACCGCGCGCTCGATCACGCGATGCTGTGCATGGCCACCCCGGTGCGCGCCAAGCACGTCGAGCCCGCGTTTGCTGCGGTAGCCCGGTCGCTGTTACCGGACCCGATCGATGCGAGGATCGGCGTCTGGCGCCGGGCGACGGTCGTCGGACTGGGCGAGCTCGGACACGTGCCGTTCGCGTGGCTGCGACGCGCCAACGGCCAGCGAGTGCTGGAGACTTGCGCGGTCGCGCACCTGCCGAGCATTCCCGCCGGCATGATCGCCGCGGTATCGACGCCCGTGGCGGCCGGATCGGCGCGCGTCGCCGTGCTCACCGCGCCCGCGCCTGCGGCCGTCGCCCAGGCGCAGTTCGGGCCGCTGGCGGCGTTCCCCGAGGCGGACCACGCCGCGGCGTGGCGGCGTCGGTTGACGCCTCTGCCGGTGGTGGTCGCGTCGGCCGAGCAGGCCACGCTGGACCGACTCACCGAGGCGCCCTGGGCGGGGGCGCGTGCCCTCGTCGCGGTGTGCCATGGCGTGATCGAGCCGGACGGTGTCGCGTTGATGTGGGCGCCGGGTGCGCGGCACGATGGAGTGCTCCGCGCCGCCGACCTTCGCGCGCTCGGGCGCGACCACGACAAGCCACTGCCTCCGCTCGTGTGTTGGCTCAGCTGCAACGCATCGTTGGCACCTGTGCGCCGCGGCGAGTTTGGCAGTCACGATCTCGCCGGTGCGTGCTTGGAGGCCGGCGCGCGAGCGGTGGTCGTGTCGCCACAGGAGCTCGGCTACGCCTTCGCCCAGCGTTTCGCGACCGAGCTCTTCGCGGCCCTTCGCGAGCCCGGCGCCAGCCCGGCGGGCGCGCTACGGGCGCTTCAGCGCGCGGCGGCGCGCGACGACAATCGGCTCAGCCTGCTGCATGTCGTCGGGCTGGGCCACGATCCCTGGGCGCGGTGATGCGAGTCGAGCGGCGGGCGTCACGGGTTCGGCGTGGAGTAGATCGGCGGCGCGTCGGGGCCGACCGGCGCGCCGGGCGCGGGGAAGGGATCCACCGGCCGCGGCCGCCCAGACGTGATGATCACGCCCGGCGTTTGTTTGCCGGTGACGCGCCGCCCGCTGCCGAGCAGGACGCCCCACGCGGACCCGGTGATGTCGTAGAGGCCGGCGTAGAAACTGCTCGGCAGGAGGTGTTCCCCCGGATTCACGCCGTCGGCTAGCCGTAGTTCGAGGAAGAAGAGGTTGGGCTCGCCGAGGTCGGCGGGCAGGCCGGTCAGTGTGACCGCCATGTGGGTGTCGGTCTGCCAGCCCGCCACGTCGTCGAACTCGACGTGCGCGACCGCGATCGGCTCCAGCAGTGCTGCGTCGATGAACGGATCGGTGCCCGCCCACACCACGACGCGCAGGCTGTCGTAGGCGAGCGTCGTGTCGGCCGGGCGTTCGATCACTAGGTCGAGCGTGCCAGCGAGTGGGTCGCCGACGACGTCCCGGAGCAGCGGCGCGGCGGCGCTTTCGGCGACGTCGCCGCTTAAGTGGGTCGCCATGAGGGACCCATTCACGGGTTCGGCGTACGCCGCCGACACGTCCAGATCGCCATCGCCGTCGAAGTCGCCGATGCCCGGCGCCGAGGATCCGCTGAGTTGCACCAGCTGGCCCTGGTAGGACTCGATCGTCAGCGCGGTCTCGGCTTGGCTCAGCGGTGGCGGCGTACCGGTTGTGACGTACGGCACCGGCAAGATCTGATCGTCGAGCGCGATGCACACGTCCGCCAAACCGTCGCCGTCGTAGTCCCCGGATGCGATGCCGCGGACTTCGCCGAGGCCCACATCGTGCTCTGGACCCCACGCACCGCCGGCCAGCAACTGCAACTTCACGAGGCCTTCGTTGGTCCCTACCCACGCGACCTCTTCGGAGCCGTCCTGGTGCCGAAGCGTCGTCGGTCGGGCGTTCGGCGGCACACTCAGCACCAGGTCGGGCTCGGTGCCGTCGACCTCGACGACGAGCACCCCAAACCCACCCCAGTAGCGGGTCACAATCGAGGGCATCCCATCCCCGTCGGCGTCGCACAAACACCATTGCGTGTCAGGGCCGATGTGCAGTGACGGCAAGTGGGCCACCACGGTGGGCTCACCCTGGAGGAGGAGGGTGCCGTGAAAGTGATCGTTGCTGTCTTGCACGACGAGGAACGCATGCGACGAGCCCGGGAACGACCAGGCATCGAGCCGCAGGGCGGCGTTGTCCCACGGCCCTGACAGCTCCGAGGCAGCCGGCGGCACCTGGGAGAAGTCCCAGCAAACCACGTTGTTCGTCGCCGGGTCGATCGAGAAGAGCAGCGAACTCGCCTCGTCGTGGTAGTCCTCGATCGCCGCCGCGTCCAACGCCGCACCGAGCTCGACGAGCCCGCCATAACGCGAGACACCAAAGGCCGCCCACAGCTTCTGGTCGCCGAGCGTGACGAAGTCGAGCGTTCGGTCACCGTCCAGGAAGGCCGGGAACGCCACGCTGTATCCACCCGCCGATTCAGATGTGACGATCAGCTGCTCTGGGAATCGTGGGTTCTGCGCCGGGGCGTTCGTTGACGGCGCGGCGAGCGTGAGCACCGCTGTGAGGCTTGAACGCAGCGCGCTGCGAATGTGGGAGGATGCGGTAGCGAGTTTGGGCATGGGCGGTGCAGGCCAGAGCGAGACCGACGACTTTGCGTTCTGCGGCGGCTGCGAGGTCGACACAATTCGAGTTTCTTGTCTACCTTGCCGCGGCCGCCCAGGTGACCCCCCGGATGCTGCGGGACGGACCCGCGCCGTGACTCACGCACGTCGGGTGGGCGTAGCGCTTGCGCGCGGCGGCTTCGCTGATGCCGGCTCGGGCCCCGATCTCCGCGTACGTCTCGTGCTGCCATTCCCGACGTCAGATGACGTCGTGCTCAGCCGCGCCGAGTCGCGCGAGGGCTCGGCGCACTTGGTCCTCCTGCTCGCGCGCTGCCACGCGTTAGCGCCGGGTCCGTCGGGCCATCCCTGAGGTGAGCTGCCATTTGGTGCGATCCGGTCCCGGCGCCCCTGCATCCGGTGGAGACCGTGTCCTGGTTGGAAGCGCGCCGGGTCGCGCGTGCCTCGGGGCTCGTGTTGCCGACTGAGGTGCAGTGGGACTACGCGTGCCGCGCCGGCACCGCGACACCGTGGTCGAGCGGCGCGAAGTTGCCCGAGGTGATTGGCAACATCGCCGACCGCAGCCGGGCCCGAGCGCTGCGCGATCAGGCCGGTGGCGCGGAGCGCAACGTCGATTGACGGTTTCGTCATGCACGCCCCGGTCGGGTCGTTGGTCGCCAATCCGTTCGGCCTGCACGACATGGCGGGCAACGTCTGGGAGTGGTGCCGCGACGCCTTATGTGTCCTACGCGACGCCGGCGCGCCCGGGCGACGGCGGTCGACCGCTGCCCGACGAGCCTGAGCTGGTGATGTACCGCGGCGGCGCGTTCGATCAGCCCGCCGTCGAAGCGCGGTCAGCGAACCGCGCTGGCCGGCCCCCCGACGGCCGGCTGTTCTCGATCGGCGTGCGGTTCGTTCGCGCGCTCGAGGCCGGGATGTGAGTGCCCGTTGGCTGGGGGGTCGCGACCCGCGCCCAGTGCGCGGTTCCTGCCTGTGTCGTCCACTGGTCTCCACCAGGCGCCCTGAATTTCGTGCGTTGGGCGTGACAGGTTGGGGCCTCGGGTCGGCAACTTTGAATAAAACCGAATGCGATTCGTATTCGAAACTGAGCGATGACGAAGCCCTCCCCTTACGCCCGAGCCGTGGCCCAGCCGCGCGCCGAGAAGACCGCCCAGCGGCTCCTTGAGGCCGCCCACGAACTGTTCGCAAAGGGCGTTCTAGAAGAGGTTTCCGTCGCTGAGATTGCCCGGCGGGCGGGCGTTTCGGTGGGTGGCTTCTACGGCCGCTTTCGGTCCAAGGCCGACCTGTCCAGGGCGGTGGCGGAGGCCATGGCCGAACGCCTGCTGGCCATGGTCGATGCCGCTCTGGAGCCGGAGGAAACCGCGGGCCTGAGCGCCGGAGCGATCATCCGGCGCTACGCCGCGGCGCTGGTGGCCGGGTTTGGCGGCGACGACCGCGACGCGCTGCGACGCGTCACTTTGCTCGCCCGGAGTGACCGGGACCTGCCGACGAGCACCGCGATCCGGGCCCTGAACGCCCGGGTGCAAGAGCGGCTCGCCGATGCGCTGCTCAACAGCCCCGACTCCATCGATCACGACGACCCGCGGCGGGCCATTGCGTTCGCCGACCTGGCGCTGAGTGCGGCGGCGCGCGAGGCCCTGCTGCACGGCGGCACCGGTCTGCGGTTCGACCGTCGGGCCCTAGTCGACGAGCTCACCGCGCTCGGCTGTGGCTATCTGCGGATTTCACCCCCCGAGGACTAAGAACCATGAACTCGATTCTTCGCACAGCAGTGTTTGTCGCGGCCTTCGGCGCGGCGCTTCCCGGGCCGTGTGCCCAGACCGCCGCGGGTGCCGACGCCGACCCGTTGGTCGGCACGTGGTTCGGCACGATCACGGCAGGCGGCCGCGACCTGGAAGTGGCGCTGCACTTCACGCGCGATGGGGATCGCTATCGCGCGACTCTCGACAGCATCACGCAAGGCGCCGAAGGGATCCCGGTCGCCAGCGCCGAGTTTGACGGCGATCGGCTCGAGCTCGACGTCTCAGCCATTCGCGCGTCATACTCGGCGATCTGGCAAGAGGGGCCGCCGGCGCAGCTCACCGGCACGTGGACTCAAAGTGGGGTCGACGTCGACCTGGACATGACCAAGCGAAGTGCTGAGGAGGTCGAGGCTAGCAAGCTCAAGCGGCCGCAGGAGCCCAAGCCGCCGTTTCCCTACGCGGTCGAAGACGGCGTGCGGTTTGGTCACGATCCGGCGTCTAGCGTCGAAGACTCGTTTCGTGCCGACGATGGAGGTGAGGTGACACTGGCCGGCACGCTCACGCTCCCCGCTGGCGACGGGCCACACCCCGCGGTCGTCATGATCAGCGGCTCGGGTCCGCAGGACCGCGACGAGACGGTGTTTCGTCACAAGCCGTTCTGGATCATCGCCGATCATTTGACGCGGCGCGGCATCGCAGTGCTGCGCTACGACGATCGCGGGACCCACGAGTCGACGGGCTCCTTCAAGCAGGCGACGTCCGCCGATTTTGCCGACGACGTCCGAGCTGCCGTGCGCTACCTGGCCACGCGCGATGAGATCGACGCGGCGCGTATCGGGCTGATCGGCCACAGCGAGGGCGGCTTGATTGCGCCGATGGTGGCGAGTGGCCCGGACGCCGAGCGGGTCGCTTTTGCGGTCTTGCTGGCCCCGCCTGCGGTCAACATTCGCGACGTCATTCGCCACCAGAGTCGCCTGATCGCGGCCACGGAGAGCGACGTGAATCGCGAGGATGTCGACGTGAACGACGAGTTGCTCCGCGCGGTGTTCACCGCGATCGAGACGCACGCCGATGATGCGACGGCGCGGACCGCGGCCATCGAGGCCGCGGCGACGTCCGCATGGGAGGCGCTCTCACCGGAGGGGCAAGCCTCCTCAGGCAAGGGGCCAGACGACCTCGTCGCCCGTACCGGCCGGTTGAATACGCCGTGGGTGCGCTACTTGTTGGACCACGACCCGACGGAGTCGCTCACCGCGATGCGGTGCCCGGTGTTGGCGATGTTCGGCGGCAAAGACCTCCAAGTCGACCCCGGCCAGAATCTCGAGCCCCTGCGCCAGGCCTTCGGCAAGAGCTCGGTCGAGCCGACGATCACCGTGCTGGACGGCCACAACCACCTATTCCAGCGCACCGAGACCGGGGCGCCGGGCGAATACGTAGAGCTCGAAGAGACGTTCTCGCCCCAGGCGCTCGACGTACTGACGACTTGGCTCGACAAGCA
Source organism: Planctomycetota bacterium (assembly GCA_039029375.1). Classification (GTDB taxonomy): domain Bacteria; phylum Planctomycetota; class UBA1135; order UBA1135; family UBA2386; genus JBCCGH01. The sequence continues at coordinate 5,044 of JBCCGH010000092.1, read as the reverse complement.
CGCCCTCGGTCGCTAGCGGTGTGATTCAGAAATCTGGGGCCTTATCCACGGCCCTCAGCGCCGCTCGCAGCGTTGGGTCGTCCGCGCCGTATCCACCAATATGCCTGCGGCGACCCGCCTTGCGGCCGGCGCCGATGTCTCGCGGATAAGGCCCCATCTGCCTGATGCAGCACACTAGAGCCGCGTCACAAACGTCGACGGCGTGGACGCGCGCCACGGTTGGCGCGGCACCTGCGCGAACGCCTGCGCCGTCAGAGCCACGCCGGCGGGAACCACCGCCGGGAAGTCGAGCCGGAACGCCCGCAGTCCGCCGACTCCGACCGGACCCGCGTCGACGACCGCGGCTGGGCTGCCGAGCCAAACCTCGCCCAGCGCCGTCGCCCGGCCATTGGCGGGCGGGGCGACGAGCACGACGGCCAAGCTGCCGGTCGCGGCGCGCACGAAGCCGGTGAGCGGACCTTCGATGGGCGGGCTGGAGGCTTCCACGGCGGGCACGGTGTCGAACGTGACGGGAAGGCCTTCGGTGGGCGGCGCGCCGGGGTTGGGTTGCAGCCGCACGCCCGGGTCGATCGTGATGTTGCCGCTGCAGAACAGCTGTACCGCGGCGCCTGGCTGCGAGCCGCCGGTCGGGCCGGTGGTGAGCGTCGACTCGCCGGCCACGACGACGTCGGCGCTGCACACGCGCAGGCCCGGCGCTGGCGGCTCGGGCGGGAAGCCGATCCCGCTGCCCCCGACCGCGGTGCAGCTCTGGATCGTTACGCGGGCGTTCGCTTGCACCAGGATGCCCGGCAGCACGAAGCCGGGATGGACGAACGAGCACTGCGCGAGCTGCACGTCGCTGCGGGAGATCGACACCGCTTCGCCGGTGCAATTGGTCATGGAGACGAGCGCCGAGTCGTCGATCGAGATCGTGTCGCCGGTGAGCGACAGGCCGTCCACGTGAACGGCGCCTCGGTTGCTCCTGATTTGCAGCGCGTGAACCGTTGCGCCGTCGACGACCTCGAAACCGCTGAGCGTGGTGGCGGTGCCGGCGGGCACGGTGGTGACGGTCACGCCATCGACGACCGTGACCGCACCGCCGCGCTCACCCGCAACGCGAATCCCTTTGCCGGCGACCGTGAATCGCGTGTAGGTGCCGGGCCGCACCTGAACGAGATCGCCCGTCTGCGCCGCGTCGACCGCGGGTTGGATGTCGGTGAACTGACTGCCGGGACCGCCGGCGGCGTCGACGATCAAGGTCTGCTGGGCGAGGACGGGGCTGGCGAGCAACCCACAGGCGACGAGAGCGAACGGCTTCACGGACTTCTCCGGGAGACGAGACGTTGGTGGAGGCTGGTGCGCCCCACGCCGCGCGACCATGAGGGTTCCGAATTTCTCGCCGACTGGGAAAGGGTCCTCGCGAACGGCGCTGTGCTCGTCACCAGAGCGCAAGAATCTGCTAGCGCAACCTGAAGGGCGTCACGCACGGCTGTCACTTGTTCCCGCCGAGGATGGTCGCGCTGGGCCACGGCGGGCACGTGGTTCGGCGATTGGGGGCAGCGGCTGGCTCCGCGTCTGGTGAACATGATCGGCCGCCGCGGCATGCGCGGCCTGCGTGAGCAGGCCCTTGAAGAAGTGTTTTGGCCGGCAGAGCCACCCGGAACGGAATCGCTGCAACCGCGGGCCCCGCCCCCGACAATGAGACCTGGCGGCGCGCGTTGGCGCTGCCTCCGGGCTCAGATGCGCATCCAGAACGAGGCCAGTACGGCGTTCCGACGCTTTCGCTCGCACGGCGAGATGGCAGCGCTCGCGCGTGTCTTCGACCTCACGGCGCAAGAGCTGCTGCTCGTCGCTTACCACGTGGCGGCGCCCGGCGTCGATCCCGAGGAGATGGTGCAGGACACGTTCATCCGCGCCATCGAGATCGCCGAGCGCTTTGACGAAAGGCAGGCGGTCGAGCCGTGGTTGCTGGGAATCCTCACGAACGTGGCGCGATCGGCCGCGCGCCGCGCGTCTCGAGCCCCAGATCCCGACCGGCTCGGGGCCCCGACCGATGGCGATCCGGTGGCTGCCGCGGAAGCTGCCGAGTTTGTTGCGGCGCTGCACGAGGCCATCGATCAGTTGCCGGTGCCCATGCGCGAAGCGGTCACCCTGCACCTGGTGCATGGGATGACGCCGACCGCGATCGCCCACGCCACGTCCCGGCCCGTGGGCACCGTCAAGAGCTGGATCCACCGCGGGCTCGAGCGCTTGCGCGACCTGTTGCCGGCGGGGTTCGCCACGGGCGTCTTGGCTTTGGCCTTGGCGCCGTCGGGCATGGCGGCAGCTCGCGCGGCAGTGCTCGCGCACGCCGCGTCGCGCCTGCCCGCGCCCATGACATCGGCCGCGGTCCATGCGGGCCGTTCACTTATGGCGTCGACGCCGGGCCGCGCGTGGCTGCGTCTTGCGGCGGCTGCGGGCGCGATCGCGGCGTGCGTTGGGTTGGTGGCCGGGTGGTGGTGGGGCGACGGCGCGGCGGCTGTGCCGCAGCCTCGGCAAGAAGCGTCGGCGGCCGTCGCAGCGGCCGAGTCGCTGCCGAGCGAGGCGGCGCTCCGCGGCGCGCTTGGCCAAGGCCTCGCGCCTGCCGCGCGCGAGCTGGGATTGCGCATCCAGGTGCGTTGGCACGACGGCTCGCCCGCCGGCGACGTCGCCCTGCGTGTGGGCCCGGCGGACGGTGCGGACCCGGAGCTGCACCAGCGCTTGCACCGCACGAACCGCGAGGGCGTCCTGGTGATCGCGAGTCCGCGCGATGGCCCGTGGTGTGTCGAGCCGGATCGAGGCGCCGACGTGCGGGTGTCCGTGGAAGGTGGCCGTGCCGCGCTCGACGTCACGTTGGAACGCGGCAGCGAAGTGCGCGGCCAGGTGCGCACCGCGGCCGGTCGGCCGGTGGCCGGCGCCGAGGTGTGGTTGGCGGCGCGGGACACGCTCGACCGCGGCTACGTCGTCGCGCGCAGCGATGCCGACGGGCGCTACACGGTGCGCGACGTGTCCGCCGGGCGTTACCTGTCGGCGATGGCCGACGGTTTCGAGGCGGCGATGGTGCAGCGCGTGCCGGCGCGCCGGGCGGCAGGCGCAGTGGTCATGCCTCTTGTGTTGGGTGATGTGGCCGGCACCGCCACGCTCACGGTCATGAACCCCGCGGGCCAGCCGGTCGCCAATGCGCTGGTGCAGATCGGCGGCCCCATGGCGCCACCGCCCCAGCGCCGGGGCGTGCTCTGCACGGTGCGGCCGCCGTGGCGCGGCCGGACCGACGCCGCCGGGAGGGTCACATGCCGTTGGATTCCCATCGACGCGCCGCAGCCCGCTTGGGTTCGCGACGCCCGGCATCCAGGTGTTCACGCCGTCGTGCGCACCGAGGCTCACCAGTCGTTTCATTTGCCGGTGACGCTAGCCATCGGCGCCATCGTGCGCGGCGAGATTCGCGCGGCAGAATCGTCGCCCACGCCGTTGTCGGCCAACGTCGGCGCGCGGTCGCTCAAGCCGTCGCGGCGCCCCGCGACTTGGCCACCGTGGATCGATGCCAGCTGCGTGGCACGGACGGGCGCGCCGTTTGCCTTGCTGGGCGTGCCGGCGACGCGTTCGTTGCTGCGGGCGGAGGCCGCGGACGGGACGTTTGCCGAGACCGAGCTCGATTTGGCCGGGCCCCGCGAGCACCGTTGGTCGCCGGTGCTCGGGCGCGGCGCGCTCCTCCGCGGACGGGTGCTCGGCACCGAGGGCCAGCCGCTCGCGGGCTACCGGGTTGCGGCCGTGGCCGTGGGGCATCGCACGGTGCAAAGCCGCGTGCGCGCGGACGGGACGTTTCGACTCCGGGGTCTCGTGGATCGCGCGTACGAGCTGTTCGTGCGCGTGCCAAAAGGCCGGGGCAACGCGATCCTCGCGCGGCGCTACGGCGTGCGCCCCGGCGCCGGGGGGGTGGAGCTCCGGGTGCCGGCTCGGACCCAGCCGAGTGCTCTGGTGAAGGGGCGCGCCGTGGACGACGCCGGGCAGCCGTTTGGGCGCGTGGCGCTGCTGCGGCCGCCCGGCTCCTTCGAATGGCTGGCGCCATGCGACGCCACCGGGGCCTTCACGCTCGGCCCGGTCGCACCCGGGCCCTACGACTTGTTGGCCGGGGAGATGCCGCTACGGCTGCGGCGGCCGCTCGAAGTCAGCCCCGGGATCGACGTCGACGTCGGACCCTTGATCGCGGCGCCGATCGCGCGGCTCGCCGTGCACGTGGCGGGACTGGAGCGCGCCGCAGCCGCGGACGTGATGCTACTGACGCCCACCGGGCTTCTGGTGGGCTTCGCGCGAGTGCGGAACGGCGTCGCCGAGTTGACCGGGCCCCCGGGCGCCTACGCGGTTTCCGTGGTCGTGGCGGGAGCGCTGCTCGCGCAGCGCTCGGTCACCTTGGCGGCGGGGCAGGATCGTGAGGTGAAGATGCAGCCTGCGGCACCGCAAACGACGTGGTTTGAGGTCGTGCCGGCGCAGACGACCACGTGGCTCGAGGTCGTGTGGCGCGTGCGCCGCCTCGGGACTGCCGTACCGCTGGATGTCATCTTCTTCGGCGTGAACCGACAAGCGCTCCCCGGTGACGGCGTGCGCGCTGGCTTCGCTGTGCCGGCGGGCCACTACGAGGTTCGCTGCGTCACGGCGCACGGCGAGTCCGGCGCCCTCGAGTGCACGGTCCCCGAACAGCCGCCGGCGTCGTGTTTGGCGACCGTACGGACCCGGTGACCACAATGGCGACGACCGTCGCCCGGGCGTGGGTTGTCCGCAATCTGCTGCAACTGGCGCTGCGGCTCGCGGCAACTCGTGGTGAGCCCCGATTCTTCTCTCGGAGATCCAAAGCCATGAAGCTCCCCGTTCTCACGTTCGCCATGAGCGCCCTCTGCATCTCGCCCCTCACCGGTCAACTGCGTTGGGACCCGGCACCGTCGCCCATCTCGCCGGCGCCCCGCTGGGGCCACGCCATGGAGCGCTCGGGTTTTCTGTTTGGCGGCCGCGATGAGGTTCGGGCGTTCGGTGACACCTGGGTCTACGACCGCAT
>JBCCGH010000091.1:0-36846 GCA_039029375.1 Planctomycetota bacterium | reverse complement strand
TGCCGTTCGCGGCGTTGGGTCGTCCTCGCCGTATCCACGAATATGCCTGCGGCGACCCGCCTTGCGACCGGCGCCGATACCTCGCGGTTAATGCCCCATCTGTCTGAATCACACCACTAGGTGCGTTGCGGATTGCGGACTGAGGTCGACGTGGCGACCTACTTCAAGAAGCGAAGGTCGATGCGAAGCTGGTCGGCGCCGAGCTGCAGCCCGAGCGCATAGGCTTCGACCGGGTTGGCGCCCAGGTTCACCGTGGGACCGATTCCGATCGAGACCGACGGCACAGACATCTGCATGTCATGGCCAGCCTCAACCCAAGTGTTCTTGAAGCCACCGAGCACGAGATTGGAGATCTCCCCCATCGCGTCGGAAACCTCTTCTTGTTCGAGCTCGCTGGGGTCCGCGAAGAGCATCCCTGCGGAAACCCGCCACGCGAGATCGCGCGGGCAGCTGATCGTCAGCAAGCCCGAGCGATTCCCCGCGAATCCGAGCACCGAGACGACGTCGGCGGTGACCGACCGAACGGTCGCGTCCAAGTCTTCGCAGCTGTCCGGTGTCATCGACACCATTTGCTCGAGCGCCTGGCGCGCGGCGTCGGCCAACGCCTCACGCCACCGCGTATTGGTCCCGGTGGTCATGTTCGGTGCCCGGGCCTCAGTTCAGGAATGACTGGAGCGTCTCTTGGATCTTGTCCGGAGTGAATGGCTTCTTGAGGTAGCCCTTCGCGCCGTTGGACATTGCTTCGCTAACGACTTCTTCGCTGCCCTCGGTCGTGATCATCACGATGGGTGGCGGGGTTGCCATCTTCTCCGCGACGGCTTTGACGAACTCAAGGCCGTTCATGTTCGGCATGTTCACGTCAGAGAGGATCAAGTCGAACGAGCCCGTATCGAGCGCGGCCAGCCCCTCGACGCCGTCGCCGGCCTCTTTGCAATCGCCGATCTCGATGCCGGTTTGCCGCAAGCTACGCATGATGATCTTTCGCATCGTTGCGGAGTCATCCACGATGAGCACGTTGTAAGCCATGGTGTCAGTCCTTCTGTTGGGCGTTGGTGGTAGCGGTCGGCTCGGCGATTTGCGGCTCTAGATCCACGACCACCAGATCCTCGTGCGGCTCGGGTGCCACCGGGGCCTGCAGTTCGACGCTAGTGGGCCCTCGAACGAGCAGTCGTTCGATCCCGTCACTTAGCGGTGGATGGTTGAAGTTCACTTCGCTTCTCGTCGAGCTGCTGTGGCCTATCGGCCATGCGGTGTTGCGAGTTTCACAAGATCATGCGCGCGCCTGAGCTCCTCCAGCAGGCGCAGGCGAATGACGTCGAGCTCGCGCTCCCGAAGGTGAATCCGCCGGATTGGTTCGGGAAAGGTCGGGTAGGTCAGTCCCTCAATGGCGAGGCCGATTCCACACTGCATCGCCATGACGTCCGCGATGTGAACGATGGCCGTCAGCTCGTGATCCACCGCCACGAAATCGGGATGGTGGTGGTTGCGAATTGCTTGGCACAAACTGTGCGGCAGTCCCCAGTGCTCTGCCGCCTGCGCGCCAGCAATGGCGTGGTCTTGGCCGAGGATTTCGCGCTCGACTTCCAGGAAGGACCGCTGGTCGCCGTCGTCGTCGACCCGCGGCAAGTCGGCGCGGTCGATGGGCCGAGCCGTCAGCTTGCCGATGTCGTGGAGGACTCCGGCGGCGAACGCGGTGCTTGGTTCAACCGCACCGCTCGCCTCGGCGAGCAGTTGTGCGGCGATGCCGACTGCCAAGGCGTGGCGCCAGGGCTCACGCACCGAGCCGAGTGCGCGTTCGGCGCGGCGGTAGTACGGGATCACGCATTGCGCAATCACCATTCGAATCAGGTTGCCGGTGCCGAGATACGCGACGGTTTGGGAGACGTCCTCGATCTGCCGCGGGACCGAGTGGATGCTCGAGTTGCTCAGGCGGAGAACGCCACGAGTCAGCACCGGCTCGGCGCGCAGGACCGCGAGCAGCTCATCGGCCGAGGACGACGGATCGGTCACGATGTAGAAGATCCGTCGCACCATGTCGGGCAGGGGCATCAGCCCGTGGTTGACACGGCTTTCCTTGGCGGCGGTCAACGGTCTCTCCGCGCCATCGGCGTTTCGTGGATGCGAGGTTTGCCGATGCTTAGGTCCAGCGTGAGCCGGCGCGCCATGCTGCCGCCGACGCGGCGCCCGGCAATCTCGATCTGCGCCGCGGCCAGCGCCTTCTCCGCCGCCTCGACATTGCGTTGACCTAGAGCCAGCTCGCACTCGCCGTGTCCGCGGAAGAAACAGTCCGCGCCGCCAACGATCCACGCCTCCAGGTCGCTGCGCGTCTGCGCAGTCAGCTCCATCTGGTGGACGAGAAGCTCGATGCCGGTGTCGGCGAAGAACTCAGGTCTCTCGGCGCTGAGTTCGCTGTCGATTGCGGCCGCTGGCAGAAGGAAGTGCAGCATGCCGCCGGAGCCATTCGTCCGGTTGTAGATGGCGACGGCGACCCCGGAACCGAGGCTGGGCGTCGTCATCGCGTCGTCCACCTCGCGACAGACAATGGCTTTGCCAGCCCGAACAGTGGTGGGCGCGCGGTTTTCTGTCAGCCCCGGATCACTCGACACGATCAAATCATCGGTCGGGGAGGCTCCAGTTGTGGAGTGATTCCTGGGTGTGACTTGCGCCGTATTTTGAGACTGCGCGGTCGCGTCAGCTGGCCCGAAGGTGGACTTGGTCGAGCTGCGACTTCAGGCGTGCCATGACGTTGCTGTGGATCTGACAGACACGCGACTCGGTGAGTTGCATGATCTCGCCGATCTCGCGCATGGTGAGACCTTCGTAGTAATACATGATCACAATCAACCTCTCCTTCTTGGTGAGGTTGCGGGTGATCACGTCGAGCAGGTCCTTCTGGTGGATGGATTGGACCGGGTCCGCGCCTTTCTTGTCGGCGAGGATCTCGACCTTCTCCATCTCCTTGTCGTCATCGCCGTCGTCCCATTTCTCGGACAGAGAGAAGATGGTCTTGGCGTTGGCCTCGGTCTCGGTCGCCTGCAGCTCGGTCAACGACATGCCCATGGCTTCGGCGAGCTCGAACTCGTTGGGGTCCCTGCCGAGTTCGGACTCGAGCTTGCGGAGTGCCTTCTCGAGTCGATGCGCCTTGAGGCGCACCAGGCGCGGCACCCAGTCCTGCGAGCGTAGCTCGTCGAGGATCGAGCCGCGGATGCGCGTGGTGCAGTAGGTCTTGAACTTGATGCCGCGCTCGAGGTCGAAGCCATCGATGGCGTCCATGAGGCCGAACGTCCCCGCCGACGTGAGATCGTCGAGCTCGATGGACTTCGGCAGCGTCTGCAGGAGGCGCTCGGCAATCGTGCGCACGAGGCCCACGTGTCGCTCAATCAGGATGTTGCGCAGGTTCTGGTCGTGGGTCGCTTTGTACGTGACCCAGATCTGATCGAGGTCTTCCGTGCCGCCCGGCCCACGCGTGGGGCGCGGCGTGGCGGCTGGCTTGGCTGCCGCGGTGGTAGCCGTGGGCGCCTCGATCCGTCGTCCGCGCGTGGGAGCGTGGGTCGACTTCGTGGCGAGGCGGACGGGCGTCTTCGGGGAACGGGGAGTCGCGAGTGCTGAACGAGCCATGGGCGGACCAGATGGAGCTGAATGCCTGACAACGGCACCCACCGGTGCGCTTGCCTCTGGTCCTGTCAGCCGTTCCCGCGCCCTTGTGTTCAGGCTGGTCCGGGTAGCGATGCGATACGCTACGACTCGCTTCAATTCGGGAACCGGCTGCCGTGGCGGGTCATCCGCCGTAGGCCCTTTGGCTTTGCGTCACCACCTTTCGGTGGGGTTGCCTTTGTCGTCGAAGATCAGGAACGAAAAGAGCGACGCCGATCCGCTCTGCGAACCGACAGAGAGATCATCGGTCGATCGCTGGCGGCTTTTTAGCCAGTTCTCATTTTTTTGTCGCTGCGCTAGTCGACCCGTAAGAGTGCATGTGTCGGGTAGGGCGCGAGCTTGGCTCGGCCTGGGAGGAAGCCCAGCTCGACCACAAACGCGCAGGCCGCGATCTTCCCGCCGATTTGCTCGATCAGGTCGCACGACGCGCGCATGGTGCCGCCAGTGGCCAAAAGATCGTCAATGAGCAGCACCGATTGACCGGGCTCTACGGCGTCCTCGTGGATCTCCACTGCGTCCGTGCCGTACTCGAGCGCGTAATCCTGCCGGCGCGTCTTCCACGGGAGCTTGCCCGGCTTGCGGATCGGCGTGAAACCGACCCCTAGATGTAGCGCCAACGGCACGCCAAAGAGAAAACCTCGCGACTCAATGGCGGCGACGCGATCAATGGTCTGGCCCGACACGAGCTCTGCAAAGCGTTCCACGCAATGGAGCATGGCGGCCGGCGTGGCGAGCAGAGGAGTGATGTCTTTGAAGACAATGCCCGGCTTCGGGAAGTCGGGCACGTCGCGGAGAAAGTCGTTGAGGTCCATTTCACATCCGGTCCGGCGAAGCGACGCCGAGCAGCGAGAGCGAGGTTTTGAGTAGGTTGCGCGACGCCTGGACCAGCGCAAGCCGCGCCTCGCGAATCGGGAGCTCCGCGCCCAGGACGTGGTGATCCCTGAGGTAGCTGTGAATGGCTCCGGCGAGGCGAATCGCGAAGGCGGTCAGCGCGCTGGGTTCGCTTTGCTCCACCGCCCGATCTAGGGCCGCGCCGAAGTCCAGCATGGCGAGGAGCACGTCCTCGGCGTCGGCCAGAGCGGCGTAGTCGAGCTCGGCCGAAGCAGCCGTCGCGCCGTCGCCCGCGTCCGCCTTGCGCAGGATGCTCGAGAGTCGGGCCACGGCATACTGCACGTAGGGCCCGGTCTCGCCGTCGAAGTTCGTCATCGACTCGAGGTCGAACTTCACGTCCTTGATCCGCGCGTTCTTCAGATCGTTGAAGACGATTGCCGAGACGCCGACTTGCTCGGCGATGGTATCGGCGTCCGCCAGCTCGGGGTTCTTCTCGCGAATCAGCTCCCGCGCCTTGGCCACGGCTTCGTCGAGCACTTCGTCGAGGAAGATCGCGTTGCCGCCGCGGCTGGCGAACTTCTCCCATTTGCCACTGTCGGGATTGCGGGCCAGGATCAAGCCGAACGGGACGTGCTCCACTTGGTCGGCGAGCTCTTCGCCCAGCTGTTTGAGCACCGCGCGTAGCTGCTGGAAGTGCAGCTTTTGCTCCGCGCCCACGACGTAGAGCAGTCGACGCGGTTTGAAAGTCTCGGCGCGGTAGAACACCGCCGCGAGGTCGCGCGTGTGATACAGCGTCGTGCCATCCGACTTGCGCATGATGCATGGCACTTTGATGCCCTGCTTTTCGAGGCGCACGATTTCGGCGCCGTCGGATACCTCGAGAATGCCGGCGTCGCGCACGCGCTGGAGCGCTGCCTCCATCTTGTCCTCGTAGAAGCTCTCGCCGGTGACGTGGTCGAACTCGATGCCGAGCCGGTCATAGGGACCATTGAACGCCTCGAGCGACTCGTCACGGAGAAAGCGCCACATACGGCGCTCCTCGTTGTCTTCGCCGGATTCGAGAGCTTGGAAGTGGCGTGCGGCGGCCTGGTCGAGCTTGGGGTCCTCCTTGGCCTTGGCGGTGTACAGCTTGTACAGCTCGAACATGTGCCGCATCGGGTTCTCGCGCAGTTTGGCGTCGTCGCCATAGCGCATCCACGCGGTCATCATCTTGGCGAACGGCATCCCCCAATCGCCGAGGTGATTGATGCCATGGACCTCGTGCCCAACGTGCCGGTGGATGCGGCGCAGCGCGGCGCCGATCACCGTCGATCGAAGGTGCCCCATGTGAAACGGCTTGGCGATGTTGGGCGACGAGAAGTCGATGACGACCACGTCCCCGGTGGCCGCGGCCGGGCCGTAGGGCGGCTCGCCGAGCAGCACACCTTGCACGACCGAGCGAGCGAGGGCGGCACGCTCGAACTTCACATTGACGAACGGCCCGACTGCTTGTGCCGAGGCGACGATCTCGTCGGGCGAGAGAGCGCCCGCGAGCCAGGTCGCAGTCTCGGGCGGCTTCTCGCCGCGGGTCTTGGCGATCTGGAAGCAGGGCAGGGCCAGATCGCCGTGGCGACGGTCTTTGGGGGGCTGAAGCGCCAGAGGGACGTCGCCGAGGAGCTCGCGGAGGCGCGCTTCGACGTGGAGGGACAGCTTGGTCATGGCGGCAGGGCAGGTTTTAGCCGACGGCCCGCAGGCCGCTATGCCCTGAACCAACCGCCTGCGGCGCTTACTGCTCCCGCTTGATGCGGAACTCGATCGCTCGCGATTGGCGGTTCACCAAGAACTCGACCATCAGCACGTGGCGGTGCTCGAGCCAGGTCTCGATCGCCTTGAGCAGGTCGGGCCCGGACGTGACTGGGGTTCCGTTCACCGCGGTGATCACCGCGTCCACGGGGATGCCGAGGCGATCGAGTGGCTCGGGCAAACGCGTCACGCGGAAGCCCCGGTAGTAGAGGCCGGGCTGCAATCGACCCTGCTCGGTACTGCCGATGGCGTCGCCCTGCAACGCGTCGCGGCCGACTTTGACGAGCTGGTCCAAATCGGCGCTCGGGAACAGGTCGGTGCGCCCCTCGTTGACCCGCCGGATCGGCGGGAACACGTCGTAGAGGACGGCCTCGGACCAGGCCAGCAGAGCGTCGTTGTCGTCGGCCTTTGGCGGCTCACGGTGCTCGGGGTCTGCGGCCTGGAGGAACCCGCGCGCTTCTTGTCGCACCAGCGGGTCGGCTGAGGTCAACAGCTCGCCGAGCCGGGGACGTGCGAGTGCCAGCAGCGCCGGGTAGACGTTGTCGCGGATGCCGCAAAGCTCCTTGAGAAACCAGAGCCCCTGAGCCTGGTCGCGCGGATCCGGCTCGGCCATGAGCGCGGCAAAGGGCTCGATTTGCACCTGATACTGGGCCTGCTCTGCTGCCTGGTCGGTCACGGCGCCGTCGTCGGGCTCCACGTTCTTGGGCCAATGCACCCGCAAGAACGCGATGGAGCGGCGCAGCGCGGCCTCGCGGGTTTCGCGGACCGGTTCGCCCGGGAAGAACTTCATGAGGTCGAAGACATGGTCGACCCGGTCAACCAGGAAGGCCCCATAGGCGGCGAGCCTGCGGTCGTTGGGGTGGCGCGAGTCGCGCATCACCAGGCCAAACACCGTCGCCATGTTGAAGAGCTGGCCCAGCACCTTCTCGCGCGTGCGTTGCCAGGTCGGGTCGTCGCAAACCTCGCGACCGTCTTCGTCAAAGCGCATCTGGTCGGCGCCGATGGCCTCGATGCGGTTCACCATCAGTTGCAGGTTGCGAAACAGCGGCTGGGGTGTCGCGACGTTCTCTTGCGGGTTGCGAAAGGGGCGCAGCCCATACAGAGGATCGGTGGTGGCCTGGTCTGGGGCCTGGGCAGCCAGCGGCAGGGCCGTCGCAAGGCCGAGGAGGGCGCGGCGGATCATGAGGTCATCCTACGGGCGTTCGCGTCGTCGGTTCGGGCGCGGCTGGTGTTCTAGTGCCCTGCCCGCACCTGGGTAACGCGCGTGCGCCCAGGAAGCTCCGGCCGTTGCGGTGCCCCGGACAGCCCTCTAGGATCCAGCCCGGCCTCGCGCCCGTGGCTCGGGTGCGATGTCGGGGGACGGGCACACGTGCTGCCGTGGCCCCCGAGGTGCGTCCCGACTCGCCCATCATGAGCTTTCCGCGGCAAAGCGACCGAGTGCAAGACCGCCGTCGCGGCAGGGCGGCCGGCTCTGGTCGGTGTGGGGCCCCCTGGAGGAGGCGATGACCGGCTCCGACCCCGAGGGAACCCGGCCGATGGGGGACCCGCTCGACGGCCCCGAAGAAACGGTCGCCGTGCCGTCGTCGGCCGATCGCGACCCGTTGGTCGGCGGCTCGCTCGGCGGCTACCGGATCGAGGCGCTGCTCGGCGCCGGTGCCATGGGCAAGGTCTATCGGGCCACGCACACCGCGTTCGGCAACACGGTCGCGTTGAAGACGATCAAGCCGGAGTACGCCGACGACCCGGAGTACGACCGGCGCTTTCGCGAGGAGCTCCTCGCCGCGGGACGCCTCCACGAGGCGCCGAACGTGGTGCGCGTCCTCAACGCCGACCGCGAATCGGGCTACCGCTACGTCACCATGGACTACGTGCCGGGCGGCAGCCTCGGCGCGTGGATCCGCGCGCGCGGCACCGGCGGCGAGATGACGCCGGCCGAGGCGTTGCTCGTTCTCGACCAGGCGGCGCGTGGGCTGCTCGCCGCCGAAGAGCGTGAGATCGTGCATCGCGACATCAAGCCCGACAACTTGCTCATCGAGGCGAATGACGCGGGCGAGCTGACCGGGATCAAGGTCGCCGACTTCGGCATCGCCAAAGTGGGGCGGCGCCTGGAAGCCTTCCCCGAGCTGGAGGAGGGACCCAGCTCGCTGGTCGGCACTCCGCGCTACGCCAGTCCCGAGCAGTGGCGCGGTGGTCCCCAGGACCACCGCACCGACATGTTTTCGCTCGGGGCAACGATCTTCTTTCTGATGCGCGGCGGGATCAACGAGGGCGGCACGGGTCTCGACCGCATCCGCAAGCGCACCCTCGAACGGCCGTTCCTCACGTTGGCCGACGAGATCGAGACGGCCTTCAACCCGCACGCGGCGCGGGACGCGTCCCCCGAGGCGAAGGCGCGCTCAGCGCGCCTCGTCGGGCTCACCCACATCCTCGAGGTGATGACCGCGCACAACCCCGAAGATCGCTACCGGTCGTTTCGGGAGCTGCTCGAGGACTTGTCCTTGGTCCGCGCCGGCGGTGCCCCGCGCGCGCCCAGTCCGCCCGAGGAGGTCACGCGGGATCCCCTGCTCGGCGCTCGCATCGGGCCCTATCAGATCGAGTCCCTGGTGGGGCGCGGCGCAATGGGGCGCGTCTACAAAGCAACGCACGTCGACCTCGACGTGCCGCGCGCGCTCAAGGTGCTGCGGCGCGACGCCGTCGGGCACGACCGTCGCGCGCGTAAGCGATTTGAGAACGAGGCGCAGGCCGCCGCCAAGATCCAGTCGCCCTACGTCGTGCGAGTGTTCGATGTCGGCTACTCCGACGAAGGGCTGCCGTACCTCGTGATGGAGTACGTCGACGGCGGCACGCTGCGCGAGTACGCGCTGCGCTTGGGTGGCCGGCTGCCGCCGGACGAGGCCATACGCCTGATGCGTCAGGCCGCCGAAGGTCTGCTTGCTGCCGAGGAGCAGCGGCCGCGGGTCGTGCACCGCGACATCAAGCCCGACAATCTGCTGGTCAAGCGCGACACCAACGTGCGCGACCGCATCGAGGCCGTAAAGGTCGCCGACTTTGGCGTGGCCAAGGTCGAGGGCGTCGACCTCACGATGACGGCCAACTTGATGGGCACGCCGCGCTTCGCGTCGCCCGAGCAGTGGGAGCTGCTCGAGCTCGACCACCGCGCGGACATGTACTCGCTCGGGTCCAGCTTCTTCGCGCTGTTGACCGGGCAAGAGGCGGCCGAGGGAACGACGCTGGCCGAGGTCTGGACGTTCGTCAAAGAGCAGCCCTACCTGTCGCCGCGCAACTTGGATCGCGACCTCCCCAAGGGGCTCGATCACGTGGTGCGTGTGATGACCGCGGGAGATCGGCGCCACCGCTACGCGTCGTTTGCGGACCTCATCGCCGACCTCGATCGCATCGCCGCTGGCAAGGGGCCGAAATGGCCGGCGCCGCCCAAGGGCCCGAGCCCGTGGCCCAAGCGCGCCGCCGCGGCGACCGCCGCGGTGCTCCTGCTCGGGGCGGGCGTCTACTTCGGGGTCGACGGGTTGCAGCCCAAGGAGGGTGCGACGGCGCCGCCCGAGGATACCGAGGTGGGCAACGCGACCGCGCCGCCGACCGTCCCGCCCCGCCTGCGCGCGGCCTTTGGCAGTCCCGTGCCGTATCGCCGCTTGCTGGAGACGCTCGATGAGCTGGGCCTCGACCCGGCGGTCGACCCCGATCTGCACGCCGAGCCGCGCGCGCTGCGCGGCGACCTGCAGCGTTTTGCGGCCGCCGCCGACCGAGTGTTGCGCTACGTCGCCGATGGTGGTGAGCCCGCTCCCGACTGGGCGGCGCTCGAGGCGGACCGCGGGGTCGCCGAGGCCGCGGGTGCGACGGTCGCCGACTTGGCAACGCGGGCGGGACAGGCGCGGGCCGCGCGGGCCACGGCCGAAGCCAAGCTGGAGGCGTTGCGCGACCGGTTTGCCGACGGCGCTGGTGCCAACCTGGCCGCGCTGCTCGCCGACGTCGGTGAGGCGGCGGACGCCGCGGCCGCGCCCGCGGCGTTGCGCGCGCTCGAGGCCGAGGTCGGCGCGGCGTTCGAAGCGCGCGAAGCGCAGCTCGGGGCCATGTGCCGGGAGTTCCGCGAGCTTGGCGGCGCGCTCGAGACGGCGCGCGACGACCTCCGTCAGCGGGTGCGCGCCGCGCGCCAGTGGAACGAGCCGGCGCTCGCGGCGGCGGTTGAGCAGCTCGGTTCGGACGTGGAGGCCGCGCTCGAATCGCTGCGGGAGGCCGACGCCGTGGCCGCGGCGCGCGAGGCGGCGCTGGAGGTGCCGTTTGCCGGGCTCGACAACTACGTCGCCGAGCTGCGCCGGGTCGAGGCCGGTCCCGCGGACGCGTCCGAGGACTTGCGGTCCTGGTGGGGCCGGGCACACGTCACGGACTGGGAGGCGCTCGTGGCCGCGGCGGCGGCGCGCCTCCAAGCCGAATGGGTTGGGCTCGCCGAAGTCGCCGACGCGGCCGAGCGGCGGCAGCGCATCGGCGTGCTCCAGCAGGGCGTGGCGCGGGTGAACGCGCTGAGCGCCGCGTGTCAGGTCGCGGCGCCCGGGTTGCCGTTTGAGGACGAGCTCGCGCAGCTCGCCGCGGCGCCGGACCCGGAGCCGCCGGGCGACGAGGCCGTGACCGAGGCGACCGTGACGGTCGAGGAGCCGGAGCGGCCGGCGTTGCCCGAGCCGATGCGCGAGGCGGGCTGGACCGACGCGCTGTGGGAGCTGTGGCTGGAGAAGGGCTACGCGTTGCCAGGGCCCTGGACCGTCGAGGACCTGAAGGTGGAGCGTCGCCCGCGCGGCGAAGGATTAGGCGCCGTGATGTTTGGGCTGCCCGATGGCGTGGACACGGTGCTCATCGAGCCGGAGGACCCCTCGGACCCGGCGGTGCTCATGGAGGTCGGTCAGGTCACCGTGAAGCGGCTAGGGCGGCACGTCGAGGGGCCCAAGGTGAAGGCCCGGTCAGCCGCCGGGAGCTGGCGGCACGATTGGATTAGTTCACGCGAGCGCAGGTCGGAGTGGCAGGACGGCGCTGTGGCGCGTCGCGTGCACTACAGCTTGGCTCAAGACTTCGCTTTGGCGGAACGAAAAAGGCTTCCCACCGAAATTCAAATACGGCGAGCAATAAACGTGGGACTGCTCGGTGGGGACGAACAGATGTTTGAATGGGTCCGAACGGAAACGCAGCCCGAGTTGATCCGTGTACCCGCGCTGCGGGCGAACGCGGGCGCCCTGGATGTGGGCATCGAGGATTGGCAGCACGACGACCAAAGAAACGCCTTCCGTTGCGTGATTGAACTGAGGAAAACCCGGCGCTGAGCGCGAGGAACGACACCGAATGCACCGCCCCCTGACCCGACTTGCCTGCCTGCTCCCCATCGCGGGCTTTGCCGCGTGCGCGTCGACGAACCCCAGCTACCTGGATGAGAACGGCACCCACCTCAAGGACCTAACCCCGGCACCGTTCCGCGTCGCGGTCGGGCCGATCGACGCCGAGGAGCTGCGCGCCACCGAGGACGCGGCCTACGCCCTCACGCTGCAGAGCGGCACCGAGCTCCGCGAGCGCGTCATCGACGCGATGGTGACCCGGTTCGATGCGGCGAGCGCGGTCTTCGCGGTGACGGATCGGGAGCAGGCCGCGGCCCAGGGCGCCGACATCTACCTCGAGCCGCGGCTCGCGCGCCCGGTCGCGATGGAGTACCGCGAGGTCTCGTCGAGCTGGCCCGGCTCGCTCGGCCTGTGGTTGGTCACATGGGTGGGCGGCCTTGTCGTCGATAGCTCGACCTACGACTGTGACCTGACCCTCGACGTCCGCGTCTACGCCAACCTGCAGGACCGCTCGGAGCAGATCCAGCGCCAGCCGGTGCAGAGCGGCGCGGTCGACCTGAGCTTCATGGAGCGCAACGACTTCATGTCGCTCGGCACGCTGCAGGCGCTGATCCTACCGCCGTTTTGGACCACGGACAGCAGCGAGGCGACGAGCGCGTCGCTCACCGACGCGGCCTGCGAGCAGCTCGCCGCGAACCTGACGCGCTACCTTAAGCTCGGCCCGCTAGAGCAGGACTCGCGCGCCAGCATCACGCTGTTGGATCTCGACCAACAAGGCGCGACGACCGGCGACCGGAAGGTGCCGGGCGTCTACGCGGTGGTGGATCGCGACCAGCTGCTGCTCAAGGGCCTGACCCGCTCGCGCTATCCCGTGCGCGAGGTCGCCGTCGAGCTGAACGGCACTGAGGTCGCGCAGTGGTCCGGTGACGATCTCGCATCCTTCCAGCAGCAGCAGGACCTGGCGATTGGCGAGGGCGTGTCCGGCTTCCAGCAGCCGTTCCCGCCGGCGACGGCCAACGCACCATGGCTGGCGCTGCAGCCCGAGAAGAACACGGTTGTGGTCCGCGTGCGCGTCGAGGGCGAGGATCGCCCGCTGCGTACGTCGCGCACCTTCGTGTTCTACCGCGGGGTGCGCTGACGCCGCGCGGGATGGCGTTGCCACCCCGCGCCAGCGTCGTGAGGCTGCGGGCCTAGTTGCCGCCCTCGCCCTTGAGCTCGGCCAGACCGTTGGCGAGCTGCTCGTAGAGGCCCTTGTATCGGTCCTCTTCGCCAAGCGCGGTTTTGACCTCGGTGAACGCGCGCTCGAACATCGCCACGTCTTCCGCGGCGCGGGCGTGCTCGATGATGATCAGCCAGAAGCGTGCCGCGGTCAGCCCACCGCCGCTCGGGGTGCGGCCTTCCTTCGCCATCGCCGCAAACACGGCGCCGGCGGCCTCCGCCTCTTTCTGGCTGGTGACCGCGTCGAGCTGCGACTGGATCTCCAAGTTGTTGAGCGCGGCGGTGATCCGGGCGGCGGCCTCGGCGGGCTGCTTCGGCAGGGCCGCGGCGATCTCCTTGGCCTCCTCGAGCTTCAGCCGGCCCAGCGTGATGCGGGCCTCGAAGTAGCGCACCTCTTCTTCCTGGGTGCGGTTCTCCTTGGCGGCCAGCTCGGCGACCTCGGTGAGCGACCCGGCCATCGCGCGGAACGCCGGGATCGAGCGGTCGGACGGGCGCCCGATGATCTCGCCCTCGGAGTCGAGGTAGAGGATCGTCGGGAAGCCGCGGCCCCCCATTTCCTTCAGCAGGTCTGGGTTGGGGTCGCCTTCAACACGCGTAGTGATGTGGCAGAACAGGACGACTTCCTTGCCGAAGTCAGTGAACTCTTCAGTGGAGAACGGACCGCTCTCCAGGGCGTGGCAAGGCGGTCAAAACGCGTAGCTGCGCGTGAAGTAGGCGAAGATCGGCTTCCCGGTCTCTGCCGACGTCTTCTTCGCTTCGGCGTAATCCAAGATCCAGTCGGCGCTCTTGAGCCACTCGGAGGCCAGCTTCTCGTTCTTGCGCTCGATCAGCTTTTCCTGCGAGGGCTGCTGGGCGAGCGCCGGCGAGCCGATCGCGGCGCCCAACAGGGCCGCGAGGAGGAGGGTTTGGTGTTGCATTGAGTCCCAGTCCTTTGGGTGGCCGGACATGCTAACGGCCCGGCGCGGCGCCTTCCTACGTCACGGCGAGCTCCGCCGCTCCACCTGGTTAGAAAAACGCGGAACGCCGCTGGGTCATCGGCAGCCGCACCGGGTTCTCCCAACCAAGCCGGGTCCGCGCGGGCGAGCCGTGACACGACGCCCGCGGCCCGGCGGCAACCGACCCACGTCCCCGCGGGAGTCAGCCCAGGCCCCAGATCAGCAGGACCTGGAGCAGGCCGATGAGGGTGCCGAGCACCGCGCCCAGGACCTCGATGGCGCGTAGCTCGCGGGATGCGACCTGCAGGACCAGGCCCTCGAGGGTCTCCACCTGAAACGATGCCACCTTGTCCGTGACCATGGTCTGAACGTCCAGGCCTTCCTCGACCGCATCCTCGAGCTTCTCGAGGATCAGGTGCTTGTTCTCGACGACGCGCGTGACGATCGCGTCGCGAATGTTGGCCACGCGCTCGTCGGTCAGGAAGCCGCCGATGAGCGGCAGGCTGCGCAGCTCGTCGAGCTTCGGCGCCAGACCGCGGTCCAGGACGTCGCCAAACATGCCCTCGAGATCGACGTTCTCGAAGCTGCGCATGACGTCGTCGTGCTGGACGAGGTGGTCGCCAACGACCCGGCCGATGCTCTCCGCCAGCTCCCGCTGGCGGCGCCCGATCAGGCCCTGGACCTTAATGCCGAGAATCGAGACCGGCCGAATCGGCCGGAAGATCATCTTCACGGCGATGCGATTGGTGACGTAGCCGATCACGCCGCCCAGGAGGGGGACGCCGATCCACGCGATGAGCCCGGCCATCAGCCGCGGGAGTATGCCCGTGACCGCGGGAATCACCAACAATCGTCACGAGAGCGTGGTCGGCCGGCGCCATACTGACCGCCGTGGAGACGCGCACCCATCGTGTCCGACAGGTCCGCCGATTGGGTGGCCCGAGCTGTGCCCTCGAGGTGGAGGGGCCGATCCCGGCCACCGAGCCGGGGCAGTTCTACATGCTCAGGACGGCGGCCCGCTGGCCGGTGCTCCTGCCCCGGCCGTTCTCGCTCTACGACAGCGCCACCGACGGCTCCTTCGGCAGCTTTCTGCTGAAAGAGGTCGGCCCGGGCACTCGGGCGCTGGCCGAGTGCGTGCCCGGGAGCGAGGTCGTGCTCACGGGACCCCTCGGCAAGCCGTTTCCCGCCGAGGTGGAGGATCCGGTTTGTGTCGCGGGCGGCGTCGGCCTGGCGCCGTTTCTGCTCGTGGCGCGCCGCCAGCTGGCGCTCGGCCGCCCGCGGCCCCGACTCCTGTTCGGCGGCCGCGATGCGGTGTCGCTAGCGGGTCTCGCCGACCTCGAGCCCGTCGCGCGCACCTGGACGTCGACCGATGACGGCAGCCACGGCCAACACGGCCAGGTGACCGACTTGCTGCGCGACTTGCTGGAGCGCGGCGATGTACGCGCCGACGACACCGTCTTTTGCTGCGGGCCGGATCCGATGATGCACGCGGTGGCCCGCTGGTGCGCGGCGCGCTCGATGCGCTGCTTGCTGAGCCTGGAGACGGTGATGGCCTGCGGCTACGGCGTGTGCAACGGCTGCAGCGTCGCCGTCGTGCCCGAGCGCAACGGCGGCTGGCCCTACTCGCGCACCTGCGAGCACGGGCCCGTCTACGACGCTCGCGACCTGGTGCTTTGAGCAGCACCGGCCGGTCAGGGTCCCGGCATGTCCTCAGTCGCCGGCGGGCGTGAGGCCGAGCCAACGGGCCGCGGCCGCCGCGGTGTCGCGGGTCGCGCCCAGCGCGCGCACGGCCGGCGAGGGTGTGTCGGCGAAGACGACGTGGACTTCCGCGGCGAAGGGATAGCGACCCTGCTGAATGTGGGCTGCGGACGGGGTCACGCCGTCCACCGCGACCGGCCGGGCGCCGCCCAGCCGATCCAGGGCCGCGAGCGACACGATCCCAAGGCTCGCGGGATCGGGGCCGACTTCGCTCACCAGGGCATCCGGCGAGTCGGCGCGTCGCGCGCTGGCCGTGAGCTTCTCGCCCGGGATGAGCAGCCCGAGCAGGCGCTGCGTCTCCAGGCAGTCGGGGCCAACGGCGACGCGGATCGAGCCGCGGTAGTAGGCGACCTCCTGCCACTTCTGCACGGTGCCGGTGAGGATGCCGCGGAGCTGGGCCGCGCTGATGTTGCGCACGGTGCTGCTCGGCGCGACGACCGGCGCCGCGGCGTGGTAGCCGAGAAGGCGGCTGCGCACGCCTTGATCGAGATCCTTGGCCGAGGGCGGCACCGCCACCAGCGCCGCCTCGACCCGGCCGAGACTGACCTCCTCGATGCCGCCGCGGTCGGAGCACGGCAAGATCACCAGGTCCCAGTCCGGATTGGCGCGCTCGAAGGCGTCCTCGAGGGCGGCGCCGCCCAGCGCGCCGACCAGGCGCGAGACCCGCACGCTGAACACGCGCCGGCCCGCCGGCGCCGGCGCGCCAGCCCCGCCGGGTGCGGCGGGGATTGCGTCGCGGATGGCGAGGCGTCGGTCGAAGGCGCTCGCGGTCAGGTGGGCGGGCTCATGGGAAGCTGCGTGGGCCACCCGAGTGCCGAGATGATTGGAGATCGGGGCAGGCGGGGCCTCTTGGGCGCTGTCGCAGGCGGCCAACGCGGCGGTGGCCACCGAGGCCAGCCGCGCCGCCCAGGCGGCGACGACCGCGGATCGACCCTCGTCCTTCCGAGGCGCAGAAACACCGTTCGCAAATGCCATTTGGACCATCCCCATCCGCCGTGGGCCCTCGGCGACGGCCGCGGGCGGCGAATTCGTGGGAATATCGGTCAGGCGTCGGAGCGGTGTTGAGCCCTTGGCCGGCCGGCCCGTCCCGATGAGGGGATTCGCGTCACGCTTGGGCCATGCCGTCGGACTCGGCAACATCTGCGGGCCGTGCACGCTTTCGCCGCCCTGATGATCCGCGCGCGCCTGCCCATCGCCCTCGTGCTGCTGGGCCTCCTCATCGGCGCCGTCCGACTGGCGCCGTCGGTGCAGCTCGATTTTTCGCTCGAGCCGATCATCGAGTCGAACCCCGAGCAGGTGGCGGCGCTGGCGGAGTTCCGCGAAGTGCTGCCGCCGCGCCGGGTCGATCTCGCCGTTGCCGTCGAGTGGCCGAGTCGCGTCACCGGTGCCGAGCTGACTCAGCTCGCCGAACTCGAGGAGCGCCTGGTTGCGCTCCCCGAAGTCGAGAGCGCCGTCTCCTTGGCCTCAGCGCTGGTGATCGAGGCGCCGCTCGGCGTGCCGATGCCATGGCCGGTGCGGAAGCTCGTCGGCGATGGCTACGCCGACGAGGTCGTTCGGAGACATCCGTTGCTCGACCGGACGCTGCTGTCGGCGAACGGTCGCGCGGCCTCTCTGCACCTGCGCCGGAGCGGCGACGAGCGCGCACTGCTCGAGGCGGTGGAAGGCGCGCTCGCCGAAGCTGCGCCGCGCGGCGCCACCGCGCGTCTCATCGGCTCGGCGCCCGTCGACCGGACGGTGTCCCAGACCATGCTCGCATCGATGATCGAGAGCGTGGCGCTCGAGGCATTGGTCTTCGCAATCGTGCTGCCGCTGCTGTTTCGATCGACGCGCGGCACGCTGCTCCCCTTGCTCGTGGTGCACGCCGCGATCGCGTTCGACCTGGCCCTGCACGTGCTGTTGGACTGGCCGCTCTCGCTCATCGACGTGGCAATTCCTGGCCTGGTGACGATCCTCGGGCTCTGCGACGCGGTGCACATGATGCACCGCTTCGAGGAGGCTTTTGCGCGGACCGGCGATCGGTTCGCCGCGGTTGGCGAGATGATGCGCAAGGTCGGGACGGCCTGCTTCCACACCTCGTTCACCACCGGGATCGGCTTCTTGTCCCTGATGGTGGCGCGCCACGAGGTCGTGCGCTCGTTTGGCGTCAAGGCGAGCATGGCCGTCGTCGTCACCTACCTGACGATCATCCTGGCCTTGCCCGTGGCGCTCGCGCTGTGGCCGAGTCGCGCGGCGCGACCCGGCGCGCTCACCGGTCTCTTTTCAAGCCTGCGCTACGGGCGGCCCCGGCTGGTGCTCGGGGTGACCGCGCTCGTCATCGGCTGGTCGATCGTGGGCGCGACCCGCGTCCGGGTCGAGTCGCGGTGGCTCGAAGAGCTGTCGCCGAATGCGGCCGTCGTGCAGGATCTGCATTGGGCCGAGGCGAGCTTTACCGGGTTGCAGTCCATCGAGGTGCAGCTCGCGGGCGACCTATCGCGGCATCAGACGTTCGCAGGCGTCGAGCGGCTGCAGCAGGCGATCATCGGCGAGGCCGATGTCTTGAGCACCGAGAGCTACGTGCAATGGATCCGTGAAGCGCTGGGGCAGCCGCCCGGCGTCGACGCCGATCGCCTGGCGACGGGGCTCAAACTGATGGGGCTCTTTGGCGATCGGTTTCCGGGCCATCTGGTCGATCGAGATCTATCCCGCGGCCTCGTCGTTTTTCGCACCGGTGACATCGGCACCGTGCGCTATCGGCAGCTCTGTGAACGCATCGAGGAAGAGGCTCGAGCGCTGCCCGCTGAGTGTCGCGCGACCGTGGGCGGCTACACCAGGATGGCGCACGACAGTGCCGCGGAGGTCGTGACGACCATGCTGCAGAGCTTCGCGCTCTCGTTGTTCGCGATCACCGTCTTTGTGAGCTTCATCTACCGTTCGTGGACCGTTGGCCTGGTGTCGATGCTCCCCAACCTGCTCCCCATCCTCGTCGCGGTGGGCCTCAACGGTTGGCTCGAGATCCCGCTGCGCATCGGCATCGTGATGATCTACTCGCTGGGCCTGGGGCTGGCGGTCGACGACAGCATCCACGTGCTCACTCGCTTTCATCAGGAGCGGCGCGAGCATCCCCACGCCACGGTCCCGGCGGCCCTGCTGCGCACGCTGCGCAGCACTGGCCGGGCGTTGTTTACGTCATCGCTGATCCTCGCCTTGGGCGCGCTGTGCTACCTGCCCGCCGAGCTGCGATCGATGCACGACGTGGGCATTCTGCTGACGGCGATCGTGGTGACGGCCCTGGTCGCCGACCTGTGGCTGCTCCCGGTCCTGATCGAGGGTTCCCTGGCGCGGCGCGCGGCGCGCGCCCCAGCTACGCCGAGGGACGGGCTTTCGCGCTGAACGCCTGCACCACCTCACGCTGGGCGAGGAAGGTGTTCACGTGGGGGCGCACGCGCAGCAGCTCCGCCTGGGCTTCCTCGGGCGAGATGCCGCGCTGGGCGACCAGCCAGCAGAGCACGACCGTGGCGCTGCGGCCGCGACCGGCCTTGCAGTGCACGTAGATCGTCTCTCCCCGCGCCGCGTGCTCGCGCATGAAGTCGATCGCGCGCTCGATGTCCTCGAGCTTCGGCGGGGTGAAGTCCAGGCAGGGAATGCGCAGTTGCTCGATGTGGTGCCGGCCGTAGGCGGTCACCGGGCCGCGATATTCGGCGCAGGTGTTGACGACGGCGCGTACGCCTTCGGCCGCCATCTTGGACACGAACATCGGCAGCGGTAGCGCGCCGAGGATGACGTGCTCGTCGACCCGGTCCCACCAGCGCCGCTTCGGCGCCAGGCGACTCATGACGAGGTTGTAGGCCAGGGTCGGGAGGAACAGCAGGCGAATGACGAGAGTGCGCACCAGGGCCGCCAAGCTAAGTGCCCGCGCTGAGAAAAAAACCGGCCGGCGAGGGGTTCCCCGCCGGCCGGTCTCTGGATCCCCGGTCTCTTCTCGCGTGATTGCCTCTGGCGCACGGGTGTTGCCCGGCGCCACCCCTAAGAGCGCCAAACGCGGCCGAACCGAACCATGAATCTGCAGAAAAAACGCGCGCCGGGGCTCGACGACCACGAGTGGTTTGATTCAGAAATCTGGGGCCTTCTCCACGGCCCTCAGCGCCGCTTGCAGCGTTGGGTCGTCCTCGCCGTATCCACCAATATGCCTGCGGCGACCCGCCTTGCGACCGGCGCCGATGTCTCGCGGATAAGGCCCCATCTGTCTGAATCAGACCACTAGCCCGGATCATGCACGAGGGTTGGCGTCCAGTGCGTGAGACGACCGCTGTGGCAAGGAAGACGAGCGACCGACCGCGGAGCGGCGTGACGCCCCGTCGAGCAGCCTGTCGCTCGCCGGCATCAGCCGGCAGGCGCCTCTGCCGCCTGTCTGACCCTGCCAGAGCGGCTCTGGCGCGTGCTGGGCATGAAGACTCGTGCATGATCCGGGCTAGCCCCCGGCCAGCCGCCGCGCCGTGATCAGGTGGCTCTCGACCACCCGGCCGCCGATGAGGTGCTCCTGGATGATGCGCTCGAGCACCGGCGGATCGCATTCGCCGTACCACGCGCCCTCGGGATAGACGACCGCGATCGGTCCGCCGGCGCAGAGCCGCAGACAGTTGGCTTTGGTGCGGAACACCCCGCCGTGCTCGCTCAGGTCGAGCTCCTTGAGACGCGACTTAAGGTAGGTCCAGGCTTCGAGTGAACGCTCGCGGTCGCAGCACTTGGGCTTGGTCTGGTCACAGCAGAGTAAGACGTGCCGTTGCAGGGCGCCGATGCCGAGACTCTCGGCGATGCGACGCTGGTCGCTTCGCGGGTCATCGCTGGGCGAGGGCTCGGTGGGAGGGCGGGGCGGAACGTCAGTCACGCGGGCGAAGGTAGCCCATCGCGCGGGCCAGCTCTCGTGGCTCGCAGGAAGGTCCGCGGGAGCGATCGGTCCAGCAGGGCGGTGGCTTGGTAGCCCGCCTCCGCGCCACCGAGTCGCTCGGGTCCCACCGCGCGGCGGCCCTGCCGGCCGAGCAGCACGACCTCATCGCCGGGCACGACCCCGGCGACATTGGTCACGTCGATGACGGTGTGGTTCATGCTGAGGAGCCCCAGCACCGGCGCGCGCTCCCCGCGAACCAGCGTGTCCGCATTGGCCCAAAGGTCTCGCGCCAGGCCGGACCCGTAGCCGAGCGGCAAGACGGCGATGCGGGTGCGGCGTCGGCACACGTGGAGGCTGCCGTAGCCCACCCCGCAGCCGGATTCGAGCCAGCGCACCTGGTCGATGCGCGTCGCTAGGCGGAGCGCCGGCCGGAGGTCGGGCGGCGCGCCGTCGATGCCAAACCCATACATCGCGCCGCCGATTCGGACCGCGTCGCCATGCGACTCTGGCAGGTTCAGTGCCGCGAGCGAGCTGGCGGCGTGCCGCATCGGCAAGGCCAGCCCAGCCCGGCGCAGCGCGACGACCGCGGCTTCGAACGCCGCGAGCTGCCGACGCATCTCGGGAGCTTGGCTGGCGCGCAGCGCCGCGAAGTGCGTGTAGGCCCCGGTGATCTCGACGCCATGGGTTTGCCGCAAGCGTTCGGCGCAGCGGGCGACCGCCGCCGCGGCCGTGCCGGCGCGGCCGAGGCCGCTGTCGACCTCGAGGTGGGCCAGCAGTGGCGCGGTCGACGGTGCTCGTGCACCGAGGCTGGCGGCGTCGTCGGGGTCGGTGACGGTCGCGGTCAGCCCGTGGGCGACGACGTCGGCGACGTCGGCCGGCACGACCACCCCCAGCACCAGGATCGGCGCGTGGATCCCCGCATCGCGGAGCTGCACGCCCTCATCCACCGTGGAGACCGCCAGGTACGCCGCTCCCCCGGCCAGCGCCGCCTGAGCGACCGGCACGAGTCCGTGGCCGTACGCGTTGGATTTGACGACGGCGAACACGGCGACTTCAGGCCGCAGGCGGGCCCTCACCCGCTGCAGGTTGTGCGCGATCGCGCTGAGGTCGACGTCGATCCACGCCGGGGCGCCCGGGCGTGGCGTCGCCGTGCCGGCGCGGCGCGCGCGAATCTCCCGCGAGAAGTCCATCGGCTACATGCGGAACACGGGGGCGCGCCAGTCCGGAATCGGCGCGTTGAGCGCGGCGCGAAACGCCAGGCCGAGCACGTTGCGGGTCTGCCGCGGGTCCAGGATCCCGTCGTCCCAGAGACGAGCGGTGGAGTAGAGCGGGTGACCCTCGCGGTCGTACTTCTCGAGGATCGGGGCGCGGATGCCATCCTCGTCCGCCGCCGACAGCGCCTTGCCCTTGCCCTCGAGCTGGTCGCGCTTCACCGTGACGAGAACGCCCGCGGCCTGCTCGCCGCCCATCACCGAGATCCGCGCGTTCGGCCACATGAACAAGAAGCGCGGGTCGTAGGCTCTACCGCACATGCCGTAGTTGCCGGCGCCAAACGAGCCGCCGACGATGACCGTGATCTTCGGCACGGGCGCCGTCGCCACGGCCTGCACCAGCTTGGCGCCGTCCTTAGCGATCCCGCCGTTCTCATACTGCTTGCCGACCATGAAGCCGGTGATGTTCTGCAGGAACAACAGCGGCACCTTGCGCTGCGCGCACAGCTCAACGAAGTGTGCACCCTTCACCGAGCTCTCGGAGAACAGGACTCCGTTGTTGGCGAGGATGCCCACAGGGCAGCCCAAGATGTGCGCGAAGCCGCAGATCAACGTGTTGCCGTAGCGGGCCTTGAACTCGTGGAAGCGACTGCCGTCGACGAGCCGGGCCAAGACTTCGCGCACGTCGTAGGGGGTGCGCAGGTCGGTCGGCACGACGCCGAGGATCTCGTCTGGATCGCAGGCCGGATCCTCGGGGGTGATGAGCTCGACGTCGGGTGTCGAACGCGTGTGGAGGTGCGTGACGATGCTGCGGCACAACTCGAGTGCTTGCTCTTCGTCCTGCGCGAAGTGGTCGGCCACGCCGCTGAGGCGGGTGTGCACGTCGGCACCACCCAGCTCTTCGGCGGACACGACCTCACCGGTCGCGGCCTTCACGAGCGGCGGGCCACCGAGGAAGATGGTGCCGTTGCCTTCAACGATGATCGACTCGTCGCTCATCGCCGGGACGTACGCGCCGCCGGCGGTGCAGGACCCGAGCACGACGGCAACCTGCGGAATGCGCGCCGCCGACATACGGGCCTGGTTGAAGAAGATACGCCCGAAGTGCTCGCGGTCCGGAAAGACCTCGGCTTGGAGTGGCAGGAAGGCGCCGCCCGAGTCCACCAGGTAGACGCACGGCAAGTGGTTTTGCAGCGCGATGTCCTGGGCCCGAACGTGCTTGCGCACAGTCATCGGAAAGTAGGTGCCGCCTTTGACGGTCGCGTCGTTGGCGACCAACATCACCTGGCGCCCGGCGACGACGCCGACCCCCGTGACGATGCCCGCGCCCGGCGCCGCGCCGTCATAGAGATCCCAAGCGGCGAGCGGCGATAGCTCCAGGAACGGGGTGCCGGGGTCGACGATGCGATCGATGCGCTCGCGCGGTAGCAGCTTGCCGCGCGCCCGGTGACGCGCCACGGCTTCCGGCGAAGCGCCGGCCCGCACCGTGTCGACCGCCTCCTGGAGGGGGCGCAGCAGCTCGAGATGGTGGGCGAGGTTGGCCTTGAACTCGGGGGCGCTGGGGCGAAGCCGCGGCTGCAAAGTATCCGTCATGAGCGCGCTCACTTTAGCAGTGATGCCATGGGCATCAGAGCGTCCGCGGCTGGCACCGCGCGGATTGTGCATCGGCTGGGGGGCCTTTGCGGGGCTTGCTTTCGCGCGGTCGCCCGCCTCACCGTGAGCGTGTGCCGTCGAAGGGCCGCCGATCGAGTCGCCGTGCCGACGTTCTACGCCGGCTGCACGTGCGTACGAGGTTACGCATGGTGGCCAATTCCCGCGATTTGCAATGGCGAAGCGGCGCCCCAGGCATTGTCGCATCCGCGTGAATCCACCGCGGCGAAGGCGGCCGCATCTGCGCGACGCTCTGTTGCGCATCCTTTCACTTCAGCTCTCCCGATGAACGAGCAACGTTTCATTCCCGCGGCCCTCCTGCTCTCCACGAGCCTCGCCGCTCAAGGTCTTCTCCCGTACACCGTCGCGACGGCCGACACGTTTGGTGTCACCGCGGTCGACGGGGCCAAGTCGGCCGAGCAGTCGCTCGCGGCCGGGACGACCATCACCGGCAACGGGACCACCATCGAGGCTGGCCTCGACTTGTTCTTCTTCTTTTTCGCGCAGTACGCGCGAACGACGGCTCAGGCGACCCGCAACGCAGATGGCGACCCCGGCCTCAAGTGGGTTCAAAATGGCAACCTCGGCGCGGCGAGCGCCGGCTTCTTTGGCACGACCGGGTCTGGTGGCGCGAGTGCTCCTGGTGAGCAGCGGCTGCAGATGCAGATCCCGGTGCCGGCCGGCACGCGCGGTGACGTCTTCATCGTGTGGAGCGGGTTCCGGACGCTGCCCGGCTCGGTGCTGACCGAGGTCGATGTCGATGGGGACGGCGTGGCCGACTTCACCGCCAGTCCGAGTCTGAGTCTGACCAGCGGCTCGAGCCGCCAGGCGCGCTTGCCCGTCGTTGCCGGGGCCTCCGGCGTCCAGGTCGACGCGACCCAGCTCGTCGCCATCGACGCGCCCGGGACGGGCTCGTACTACTTGAGCCTAGAGGTGTACTTCCGGCCCGAGCGCCCGAGCTCGGCGTGCACGATCACGCCGCACGATGCCCCGAGCGGCGTGTCGCTCGACGGCCAAGTCCAGCTGGCGGCAACCGGCGCCGACGCGCTTGATCTGCGGTTGCAGTCCACCGCGCCGTTGCCGTTCGGCAGCTTCGGCGTCATCGCGGCGGGCACTCAGACGGCGCCGACGACCGTGCCGGGCTTGGTTTGCCCCGTTTGGGTGCAGCCGGTCGTGGTGGACATCTTCTTTGGGAGTGGTTCTCCGGAAGTGGCGTGGCAGTTTCCCATCGGCCGCGCCGGTGCGGCCGACTTCGTGTTGCAAGCGTATGTCCTGAACGGCACGTCGATCGCCAGCAACGGCCTCCGCATCGTCTGCCCGTGACCGTTCCCGATTGACAGACCGGCGCGTCACCGCGGGCCGACGCGGGCCACTCTGACAGTGAGGAGTCATGCTCATGAACTTGCTGTCGAGAGATGTGTTGCGAGTTGCGCTCGTGGCGGCGTTGGCCGGAGTCGCGCAAGGCCAGTGTTCGGGACAGGGATCACGCCTGGTACCGGGGAGCTGGGAGGAGGGGCCGGTGCTTGGCTGTCCGGGCTCGCCGGGCGCGGTGGCCTGGCGCGTCTGGACTCCGCAGCATCGCCAGGTGGTGCCGCAGCTGGGGTCCACCATCGTACAGGTGCATACGTTGCCCCGGCTGATCGTGGTCTACCGGTGCTCGGACGATCCCTTCGAGATCGCGCGTCCGGTCGAGGTGCGCACCTTTGGTTACGTGTTTGACGTCGAGGTGGCGCCCTGCGGCACATCGGGGACCGGTGGCGGTGCCGCGAGCGGCTGATCCCTGGGCACGGGCAGCGGTGGCGGCCTTGACCACGGCCGCGGTCGGCGCGTTCTTGGTGACGGTTTGGTCGGCGCGACGACCGGCCGCAGCGGGAGCGTCGGCGGCGGCCGAGCCAGCGGCGGCCTTGGCGTGCATTCGTCCGTGGCCCGTGGCCGGAGCCGATCCGAGGGCCACCCAGCGGCGTCGGGTGATCGGCTCGGCCGCCAAGTTCACCGAGCTGCTCGCCGAGCTGGCGGTGTTGGCCGTGCACCGGGAACATCGAGAAAAGGCTGGCGATCCTGCCGGCGCCAAGCCACTGCATGCCCAGGCCCTCGCCTTGTGGCGACGCATGTCTCGGCTCCCAAGCCGGGAGGAGCACGCCCTGGGCTCCTTGGTCAGGGAAGGCGCAGCGAGTGGCGGCCCGTCGCGGTATGCGACCGAGGCCGGTTGGCGGCGGCGTCTGAGCCTCCGCGTCGTGACCGAGGGGTTACAGCGACGTTGGCAACAGAGCCAAACGCGCGGTGATCGCGCACCGTTCGACAGGTTGGTGGGAGCGATGCTGCGGGCGATGGGCCGCGATGCCCGGGTCGCCGTGGCCCTGGGGCCGCTGCTGGTCGATCAGCCCTACCTGGGGTGGGCGCATGAGGCAGCGGTGGACGACCTCGTCGCCGCGGCGGCGCGGCATCGGCTGCCGCGTCGCTTGATTCCGGAGCTACTGTTCACGCTGTGGCGCAACGAGCAGTCCACCGGCGCCCGCAGCGTGGCCGAGCTCGCTGGCATGGCATTGGCTGCCAGGGAGGGCGCCCATGAGTCGCGGCGGATTGCGGCGCTCCAGCTGCTGTTGGTCCTCCCGGGAGCTCAGTACCGCGACTTGGTGTTGGATCAGGTCGAGAGGGCGCGCAGCCGGGCTGCCGCCGGCGACCTGATGCTCACCGGCGCGAAGCACCTGCCCCGTCGCCAGGCCCTCGCGGTGTTGCGACGCCTGAGCGTCCTTTGCCCAGAACAGCTGTCGACGGCAGTGGTGCGGCTCGAGCAGCGCAGCCCCGACTCGGTCGCTGCGGCGCCTGCGCAATGACGCGGATTCCGCGCCGTTCCCGGGTGGGCCCGGGTCCAAATCGCGACGCGTTCACGTCGCTTGCCGGACTACCGCAACTAATGGGGCGTTTCCGAAGTTCGTCACATATGTCGCCGGCCCTCTACGCCGTTCGCCGCGTTGCGTCGCCTCAACTTTGTCCATCAACAAGCCCTGCGGCTTCGGAGACGACCCTAGCAGTGACGCCACAAACCCCGGCGCACGAGGCTCGCTGCGGTTGCGGTGCCAGATTGGGGATCCCCTGGACCGCGCATGACTTTGCGCGCGGAGGCGACCCGCATTTTCGGAGTTGGTCGCGTGTGTCCCATGGGGCCGCACGATTCTCGGGTGGGGAGTTTTTCCTGAAACGCGGGCTGGGTCAAGAGTCAACTACTCACGAGCCGATTCAGCTTGTGAAGGGGCTGGCACGAGTCAAGCCGTGGCGAACACCCCCAGAACGAGGCCCGCTGTCCCCCGCGGCGGGCCTCGCCCTTTGTACCCCGTGCGTCTCCAGCGGGCGCCGCATACGGCTCACCGAGCTGAGCTTGACCGCGGTGCGAGGGCCGCTACGCTCCCTCGCCCCGTTCAGGAGCACCGCGATGGCAAAGCCCAAGAAGAAGAAAGAGATCGTGCACCTCGTCTGCAGTGAAACCGGCGAGCGCAATTACACGATCCGCAAGAGGTCCGGCACCCCAAAGCTGGAGCTCAAGAAGTACTGCCCCAAGCTCCGCAAGCACACGGTCCACAACGAGAAGAAGAAGTAGGACCGACGACTGGGTGAGTGGCGGGCTTGGACCGGAGCCTCACCTTCGTCTGGCCGCCTGGCTGATCTCGCCGGCGGCTCCTTCTGGCGGCGCCTCGGCGCCGCCGCGAGTGGGTCACTCGCTTTCCTGGATCACGCTGGGATCAACCAGCTCGCCCGTGAGGGATCCCAGGAACGCCACGATCGACTTGATCTGGTCTTCCGACACCGGGATGGCCACTTGGTGCTTGGCCATGAAGCGCACGGTCTCCTCGAGTGACTCGATCGAGCCGTCGTGCAAGTAGGGGCCGGTCTTGGCGACGTTGAGCAGGTTCGGCACCTTGAACATGTACTCGTCGCCCTTCTTCCCGGTGACCACCATGCGACCTTTGTCCTCGGTCTCGAACGGGCGGATGTTGCCGAGCTTCTGCGCCTGATAGCCGCCGAGGGTGCGATAGGCGTGACAGGTCGTGCAAGTGGCGTTCATGAACGCCTTCAGGCCCTTTTTCTCGATGGCGGTCAGGGCGTCTTCCTTGCCGTCGAGGAACTCGTCGAAGCGGGATCGGGTTTCGAGCTTGCGCTGGAACGCGCCGATGGCGAGCTGGACGTTCTTGGCCGTGATCGGCTGCTCGTCGCGCGGGAAGGCGTCGGCGAACGGCTTTTCGTAATCGGGGATGCCGCGCAGGATGCCCTCGATCTCAGCTTCGTCCTTCAGCCCGTGCTGGTCTTCAGCGAGCATCCCCACCGTGGACTGGGCTTCGATGGTCGTGGCGCGGTAGTCCCAGAACTGCGCGTACTGTCGATGCGCGTTGAAGCTCGAGGGCGTGTTGCGCGTGCCGGCCACCCCGTTGGTGCCGGTGGGCAACTTCTTGCCGTCCTGACCGAAATTGTTGACGTCGTGGCAGGTGGCGCAGGACACGTCGCCGCCGCGGGACAGGCGCGTCTCGTTGTAGAGCTTGCGGCCTAGCGCCACTTTCGAGCGGCTGAGGCGCCCGGGCTTGTCGGGCACCGATGGGGGCTCGTTGGCAAACGTCGTCTTGATCGCCGAGAGGTCGAGCTGGACCGACGGCTCCGATGCGGTCGGGGCCTGCGACTTGGCCGCATCAGCGCTGCCCGCTGCGTTGCCCGTCGTGCCGGAGCTGCCGGTGCCAGTGGGGGAGGGTGAGTCGGCTTTGTCTCCGCTGCATCCGGCGAGGATGACCGCAGTGACCGCAGCCAGAGCGAGCGAGCGAGTCGTCACGACATGGGCTCCAGGTGGATTGGGGTTGGACCGCGCGATCTCGGGCGGAAGGCGAGTGAATGCAGCGTCCATGCGCTGATTTTCAAGGCCGGGCCGAGAAGGCCAGGTGGATCGCCCCGCGAGGAGCGAGGGCTTGCCAAGCTGGTGATTTGGCGGCTGGCCTTGAGCCTAGTGGGGCGTCTCCGAAGTTCGTCACATTTGTCGCCGGCCCACCCCACTAGGGGATTCGTCGCATCGGGCCCCGCGACCGAATTCGTCGTGCAGGTGCCCCGAACGGGCGCGCGCCGCTGCGGCGCCGCTTCCACCCCCACATACCCCCCGAACTTCGGACCCGCCCCACTAGCATCCCCGCATGGGCTCTCGCGGCACGGCGCTGGTGACTGGTGCGAGTCGAGGGATCGGCCTCGCGATCGCGGAGCGACTCGTCGCCGATGGCTGGAGCCTGGCGATGACCGCACGCTCCTCCGAGCGACTGGAGGCTGCTGCCGCTGGCCTGCGGGCGGCTGGCGGCGAGGTGATCACGGTTCCTGCTGACCTGCGCGACCCGACCGCGGCTTCGACGTTGGCGACTGCCGCCGCCGCGCTGGGCCCCATCGACTTGGTCGTCAACAACGCCGGGACGGCGCCCTCGGCCAAGCTCGCCCGCACGACGGACGACATGCTGGCGGAGGTGCTGGACCTGCATGTCGCCGCGCCGTTTCGGCTCCTGCGTGAAGTGCTGCCCGGGATGGTCGAGCGCGGTGGTGGCTGCGCGATCCAGCTCGCGTCGACCGCCGGCCTGCGCGGGTTTCCGTTCGTCTCGGCCTACGTTGCGGCCAAGCACGGCATGGTGGGGCTCACCCGCGCGTTGGCGGTGGAGCTAGGCTCGACCCCGGTGCGGGTTTACGCCGTGTGCCCGGGCTTCGTCGAGACGGACATCACCCGTGAGGCGGCCGCTGCCGCGGCTGACCGCAGCAAGCGCGGCATCGACGAGATGCTCGCGGGTTTTGGGGCGATGAACGCCTGTGGCCGGCTCATTCAGCCTCGTGAGGTCGCGGACGCCGTGGCCCACTTGGCCGCGGGTGCCGGTGAGATCGCCAGCGGCAGCCTCTATGTGCTGGATGAGATGCCGCCAGTGGTGCAAGAATCCTGAGCAACATGGCCGACTACGACTTTCGGTTTGAGGTGCACGACGACGGTGTGGCCGTCATCACCCTGGATCGACCCGAGACTCTGAACTCTCTGACGTTTGCGATCTACGGACAGCTGGAACGTCTGTTCGTCGATCTCGAGACCGAGCCGCGCGTGAAAGCCGTGGTCCTCACCGGTTCGGGCCGCGGCTTTTGCAGCGGCGGGAACGTCGACGACATCATCGCCAAGCTGTTCGAGTGCGACCTCGCCGACACCCTGGCGTTCACGCGCATGACTGGCGCCGTCGTGCGCAACATGCGGCGGCTGTCGAAGCCGATCGTCGGCGCCATCAACGGCACGACGGCGGGGGCCGGGACCGTGCTGGCGCTCGCCTGCGACCTGCGGGTTCTCGCCGCGCGCGCGACGTTCGCGTTCCTGTTCACGAAGGTGGGATTGACCGGGGCGGACATGGGCGCGGCGCATCTACTGCCGCGGGTGGTGGGGGCCGGGCGCGCGGCGGAGCTGCTCATGCTCGGCGACAAGATCGACGCGGCGGAGTGCTTGCGCATCGGGTTGGCGAACCGCGTCGTGCCGGACGATCAGCTGGGTGATGAGGCGTTGGCGTTGGCGCGGCGTCTCGCCGCCGGTCCTGGGCTGGCATTGGCGATGACGAAGAAGATGCTGGTCAACGAAGCGTCGATGGACCTCGAGTCGGCGATCGAGCAGGAGGCGCAGGCGCAGGCCCTGCTCCTGCGGGCCAGCGACCACCGCGAGTTCTACGACGCGTGGCAAGAGAAGCGCCAGCCGCGCTTTCGCGGGCGATGACGGTCTTGTTGCTACCGGACTCGGACCTCGACGCGGCTCTGCTGGAGCACGCGCGCGCGGTGCGCGGCTTTGCGATCAGCAAGTTGGCGCCGCACGCGCGCGCGATCGATGAGGAGCGCCGGTTTCGCCGAGAGACGGTCGCGGACCTCGCCGCCGCTGGTCTCGTCGGCGGTCCGATTGACCCGTGCTACGGCGGCGGTGGCTGGTCGGCGATGCAGCTTGCAGTGGCGCATGAGGAAGTGGGCGCGGTCTGCGGGAATGCGCGCGGGTTTCTCGCGGTGCAAACCGGCCTGGTCGCGCAGTGCATCGCCCAGCATGGCAACGACGCGCAGAGAGCGCAGTGGCTGCCTCGTCTGGTCTCGGGTGACGTCATCGGCTGCTTCGGTTTGACCGAAGAGGATGCCGGCTCGGACGTCGCGTCGCTGCGCACAACGGCGGTCGGGGTCAGTGGCGGTGGCTACGAGCTGCACGGCAAGAAGATCTGGATCACCAACGGCGGGGTCGCCGACGTGGCGATCGTGTTCGCGAACGCGGACCCCGACCGGGGCCGCGACGGCATCACCGCCTTCCTCGTGGAGACGTCGCAGCCCGGGTTCCGTCGCGAGCCGATGTCGGGAGTCGAGTTGGGTCACCGGGGCTCCGACCACGCGCAGTTGGTTCTGGATGGTGTGCGTGTCGCCGGCGATGCGGTCCTTGGTGAGCTCGGTCGCGGCTTCGGCGTGGCGATGCGCGGCCTGTCGGCGGGGCGGCTCTCGGTCGCGGCTGGCGCGGTAGGGATCCACCGTGCCGCTTTGTCGGCGACGTTGGATTTCGTGCGGGAGCGGCACCAGTTCGGCAAGCCGCTTGCCGCGTTCCAAATGGTGCAGGAGCGGATCGCCGATATGGCGGTCGAGCTCACGGGGGCTAGAGCGCTGGTCTGGCGCTGTGCGCGGCGCCGTGATGCGGGCACCGAGCAGCCGGCGGACCTGGCCGCCGCCAAGCTCTACGCGACCGAGGCTGCGGCGCGCGCCGCCGACCAGGCGGTGCTGTTGCACGGCGGCCGAGGCTACAGCAGCGCGTATCCCGTCGAGCGGCTCTTGCGCGACATCATGGGACTTCGCATCTACGAGGGGACGTCGATGATCCAGAAGCAGATCATCGGGCGCGCCCTCAGCTCGTGAGCGCCGTGAACTCGGCGCCGGCGGCGTCAGCCGTTGGAGAAGAAGAACGCGATCTGCGCGACGTCGTCCCAGCCTTTGGCTGGGCCGGGCATGTAATCGAACTGGATCGTGACCTGCTCGCGCATCACCGTGCTCATGAGCGCCACCAAATCCAGAAGGTGGTTGAGCCGCTCGAGGCATAGGTTGGTCGAGAAGTAGGGGCGGCCGCTCGGGTAGGTCCCCAGCCGGATCTTCGGCGCCTTGATGTGAATGCGGATTTGTGCCGCAAACTGGTGCGCGCTCTCGACCAGATCGGTCACCCACGGGTGCATTTCGTCGCGCAGGGTCTGGCTCGTCGGCGCGAAGAAGGCAGAGAGCGGACCGGTGAAACGCATCGAGTCGTCGGCCAGCTCAATATCGATCGATCGACCGGTGATCTCTTCGAACTCGTTGGGGAGGGCCCGCAGCAGGAACTCCTTCATCGGGCCCTTCTGCGGGTTCAGAAGGATCGCCGCCTCGAGTAGGTCGCCGCCGATGTCGCCGCGCTCGTGCAGGCCGTCTTCGAAGGTCTTGCCGTGACCTTCGAAGTGAAAGGCGAAGGCCATGCTCTTCTTGAGCTCTTTGAGCTTCTTCAGCTTCACCTCGCCCAGCGCGTACAAGACGACGAACAGTGCGAACAGGAGGGTCACCATGTCCGCGTACGAAATGACCCACCGTTCGTGGTTTTCGTGCTCTTCGTGCTTGTGCTTCTTGCCCATCGGTCAGGCCGCCGAGTTCGGGGGGCGCGGCGCCGCGTCGATCACTTCTTCTCTTCCTTGTGGTGACCGCCGAGGTAGACCGTCAGGCGACTGCGCAGGGCGCCCGGCGCCATCCCGGATTGAATGCCCACGACGCCCTCGAGCACCATCTGCTTCATGAGCTGATCGTGCTGGATCTGTCGCTTCAGCTTGAACGACAGCGGGAGGCACACGACGTTCGCGTAACCGACGCCGTACACCGTCGCGACGAACGCGACGGCGATACCCGGACCGATCATCGCCGGGTTGTCGAGGTTCTCCATGACGTGGATGAGCCCGAGCACCGCGCCGAGAACCCCGACCGTGGGGCACAGCGCGCCCCATGTCTCCCAGAACTTCAGGCCCGCCTTCTTGTCCTCCTCGCTGATGTGCATGTCCACTTCGACGGTTTCGCGGATTGCTTCCGCACTGCTGCCGTCGATGGCCAGCATCAAGCACTTCACGAGGAAGGGGTCTTCCTTGCCGCTGGTCGTGAACGACTCGAGCGCGAGCAGGCCCTCACGACGGGCTAGGTTGGCCAGCTCGAGGATCTTGTCGAGCATGCCCTTGAAGTCGTGCTTGGGCGGCAGGAAGGCCTCTTTGAGCGCGTTCACGCCCCGCATGAGGTCCGCCGTTGGCGTCGCCACCATGGTGGCGCCGAGCGAGCCGATGATCACGATCAGGAACGCAGTGCCCTGGACTAGGGCTCCCGGATGGCCACCCTCCAGGATCTGGCCGCCGATGACCCCGACGACGGCCACCACCAAGCCCAAGACCGTAAGGATGTCCATGTTCGCTCGCTGAGTGGGCGCGGTCCCCGAGCTCTGGGGTTGCGCTCACCCACCCTTCCTTTTGGGCCATTGTTCGGCACACTTGAGCGGCAACCGTGTCGCCCCGCGGGCAAGGGTGCCGAGACGACGATGCCAAGGGCGATGGCCCCCGCGCGCGGCCCGCAGCGAACTTCACAACCCCTGTCGGCTGGAGGTCAGCGTGACCGGACCGCAATGGCCCGCATACTGGAACCCGAAGAACGAGACGCTTGCCCGCGATGAGCTGCAGAAGCTGCAGCTTCTCAAGCTGAGACGCGTTGTTGCGAGAGCGTACGAGTTGAGTCCGTTCCACCGGCGGCTCTACGAGCGCGCTGGCGTGAAGCCGGACGACCTGAAGTCGCTCGACGACATTCGCCGCCTGCCGTTCATGACACGGGAGGACTGGATGGAGTGTCAGGCCGCGCAGCCGCTCTTTGGTGACCTCGTCACTCGGCCGCGTGAGGAAGCCATCCGCTACCACCTCACGTCCGGTACATCGGGACGGCAGCCGCTGCGGGTCTTGGACTCGCGCAAGGACTGGGCCTGGATCGGCGAGCAGTGGTGCTACGGCTTCTGGGGCTTCGGCGTGCGCCCGACGGACACCGTCTTCTTCGCGTTCTCGTATGGCTCGTTCATTGGTTTCTGGGGGGCGCACTACTGCTGCGAGAAGATGGGCTGCCTGGTGATCCCGTCGGGCAACATGACGACGGAGAACCGCGTGAAGCAGATCGTGGAGATGGGAGCGACCACGGTTTGTGCTACACCGACCTATGCTCTGCGCATGGCGCAGGTCGCTCACGAGTTGGGGATCGACCTCGCCAAAGACAGCAAGGTCAACAAGGTCATTGTGTCAGGCGAGCCGGCGGGTTCGATTCCAGCGACGAAGAAGCTGATTGAGGAGCAGTGGGGCGCGCCGTGTGGCGACTCGGCTGGGATGACCGAGATCGGCACGATCATGATCTTCGAGTGCAGCCATCAGCCAGGTGGCACGCACATCATCGAGGATCACTTCGTCGAGGAAGTGCTGGATCCCGAGACGCACGAGCCGGTCGGCTATGGCGAGCGCGGAGAACGGGTCGTGACCTCGTTCGGTCGTGGGTTCATCCCGCTCGTTCGCTACCGCACGAAGGACCTCGTGATGAAGGTGCCGCACGATCGTTGCTCGTGTGGGCGCACCGGGGACATCTACGAGGGCGGCATTCAGGGCCGCGTCGACGACATGAAGCTCGTGCGTGGCACGAACGTGTACCCGCGGGCGGTCGAGGCGATCGTGCGCGAATACCGCGAGGTCGACGAGTTCCAGATCGTGTTGACTCGCGAGGATGGGATTCGCGACGAGATCAGCGTCAAAGTCGAGCTCGTCGCGGGCTCGAGCGACGACGCATGGCGCGCGCTCCAGCCGCGCTTGGCCAAGGACTTGGCCGGGGCGCACGAGGGCCTGAGGTTCAACGTTGTGCGGGCCGGTGAGGGTGAGCTACCCAGGTTCGAGTTGAAGGCCAAGCGCCTGCAGGATCTGCGCGACGGATGATGATGGATGAGGAGGTGAATATGAGCGACGCGAGCCAAGTGCCGGACCAAGATCTGCTGGGGACTCCGCTCACCGAGCCGGAGCGAGAGCTCGTCGAGCTCTATCGCCGGCTCGAGGCGTTGGGGGCCAGGTCAGACTTGGCGCCGTGCGCGGCGATGAACGTTCGCCAGGCGATGGTGATGATGTGGAACGCCTGCGTAGACCTGAATCTGGTCTTCGAAGAGCCCCGGGGGGACTGATCAGGCGCTACCCGGGATTGCCGTCATCTCCGGTGCCAACGAGCAGTTGCGACACTGCGGGGCACCGCGCCGACGCGATCTGATTGAACGAGCCTATCGCGCATAACAAACGCGGTTTTTGCGGCGAAGGTTATCGCTGCCCTGTGACGAAGAGGATCCCGCTGCCGCGTAGCCCACGCGCGGATGCAGAGGATGAAGCGTCTCATTTCTGTTTTGCGATCCGTTGTGGATCGCCGGCTATCCCGACAGAGCGTCCGCGCCGCGCGCGCGCTCGCGGTACCGGGTAGCAAGTTCGCCCACCATCTCGAGAGCCAGGATGCGGCTCTCCATCATGAGAGCGTGGGCGCGTTCCGGTGGGACGCGACGCGCGATCGCCTCGAGCGCTCGGTGGTGCAGCTCGGCCAGGTCCCATGGGCCGGCCCATGCGTTCGCGAGCTGCTCGATGAGCACGACGACCTCGCGCCGCGGTTTGCGTGCCGCGGTGCACAGGAAGTCCAGGTAGCCCCGGAGCAGTTCCGTGTACTCGCGATCGCAGGTCGCGAACGTCGCTGCGTCACGCTCGCGGAGCAGGTCGGCCCCAGGAGGAACGCCGATGCCATGGGAGAGTTGTCGCTGCCGTTCGATCGTGGTGTCGAGCTCGGTGAGCTGGGCGCGTTGGGCGTGCGCGTTCGCGTGTGCGGCGATCCGGTGCGCAGCAGTTGGAGTCAGGTCGTCGATCGTCACATGATCGCTTGCGCCGACGTCAAGGCAGCTTCGGACCAGATCCCACTGGCCTGCGCGCCACAGCATCAGCACCGGAGCCTGCGCGAGCTCGATCAACGACGGGATGCTGTCTGGCCACGCTCTCTCGGCATCGATCGATGCGACGATGGCGTCGGCGGCGTTCCAATCCAGCCATACCAACGCCTCGTTGGCTTGAAAGACACGAGCAACGTTGATGACGCCGCCGCTGGCTTCGACCAGCGCGCTCTCGATTCGCTTCGCGCACAGGTCGTCTCGCTCAACCAGCAAGACCTGAGTTTTTCTCACCGCCAGGCCTGTCGGTATGGTTCGCGCATCCCCGATTCACGATCGGTTGTGACCGCTGGGATCATACGGGATCGTACGAATTTGACTTCGAGGGATTCCGGGAAGTCTGGCCGTCGCCGAGGTGCTGGTCTGCGGCATTAGCGCCCTTAGCTCCGCGAGTTCGGGTGGACGGCTACGGTCCTGCGAAGCTCCCTTGGACGCGTGAAGGGCGCGACACTCAATTAGGCAAAGTCACTTAGGTAAAGTCGGAAATGCACGATCACGCGAGAAAACTTCTCGAACATCCTGCGGGATGTTCAGGAAAACTCTTAACGATGAGAGCCGTTCCGCACTCTACAGTGGATGCTATGGACGGTTTGGGACTTCGCAGCGCCAGCGATGCCGCCGCGTTACACCTCGCGACAGAGCCGGTGCCCCCACTGGCTCTAGAAATCGCGGAGATTTTGCTTCGTCTCCACGACGACCGCACCACAGTTCGCGATCTCGAGCACTGTATTGAGCGAGAGCCGCAGCTGGAAGACCGCCTGCTCGCGCTCATCAACTCACCCTTCTACGGCTTGCAGAGCATCAGCTCGGCGCGCCATGCCGTGATGGTCTTGGGGTTCCGTGGGCTGCGGAGCATGTTGTTGGGCCTGGGCGTGACCGACGTCCTGTCGGGCGACTTTTTGGTCTACGGCAGTGAGCCTCTCGGCCTCGCCCGGCGGGCGATTGGCGTCGCCGCCGCGGCGCGCGCGTTGGCCAAGGAGCTCAGTTTCACGGCGGCCGCCCGGGAGCGGCTCTTCGTCGCCGGTTTGCTGCACGAGATCGGTAAGGTGCTACTAGCGCCCCACCTGACCCCTCATCTTCTCCCGACCGAGCCAATGGCCCTGATCCTTGCCGAGCGGGCGGCGCTGGGGGTCGATCATGCGGAGGCCGGCCGACTCGTGGCCAGGGAATGGCGGATCGACCCAGACGTGCAGGCGCTGCTGCGCCAGCGCGACCAGGACGCCGGGCGTTCCTCTGCCGCCCCGCTGCCCGCCGTGCTGCAGCTGGCTCAGGCGATCGTGCACCAGCGTGGCCTCGGGTATCGGCCGGGCTCCGTGCCGGTGATGCAGGTCCGTCCAATGGACGCTTTGCCGCGGCTCAGTGGCTCGCGCTGGCACGGGGCGCTCGACGGGGCGGTCGAGGCCGTCGACATCGCCGACCGCAGCTGGTTCGGCCAGCACTAGTGGTGTGATTCAGGAATCTGGGGCCTTATCCACGGCCCTCAGCGCCGCTCGCAGCGTTGGGTCGTCCTCGCCGTATCCACCAATATGCCTGCGGCGACCCGCCTTGCGACCGGCGCCGATGTCTCGCGGATAAGGCC
>JBCCGH010000090.1:0-36899 GCA_039029375.1 Planctomycetota bacterium | reverse complement strand
GGCGGGCGGCGAGGCGGCCTGGTTGGAGCGGGTGGGCAAGCTCCAGCACAAGGACATTGCGCGCTGGTCGGAGACATTGGCGTTCGTGTGCCTGCGATCCCCCGATCCGCAGCCGCCGCTGGTCGCGCTACGGGACCGAAGCGCGGCGGCAGCGCGGCGCGCCGTCGTCGAGATCGAGACGTTGCCTCCCTCGGAGGGGCTCGCCTTTTTGTTGGAGACCGAGGGCTGCGACGGCGAGGACGTCGTGCGGTTGGTCGAAGGCTGGCGCGCGCGCGGGCTCCCGGTCGAGGGGTTGATCGATGTGCTGCGGGAGCAGGTCGCGCCCGCTCGCCCGACGCCACACCTGTCGTGGATCCACGCGGGCCTGAGCCTCCTCGGTCCGGTCGACTCCGAGCAGTTCTTCACGCAGTGCGAGCGACCTCGGCCCGCCCAGGACGACACGGACTACGTCGCGGTGCCGGCGGGGACGTTCGTCATGGGCTCGCCCGAGGACGAACCGGAACGTCTCAATAGCGAGGGGCCGCAGCACCGGGTGCGGGTCGGGGCGTTGTGGCTGGCGCGGACGGCGGTGACGAACGCGCAGTACGCGCGCTTCGCACCCGACCACAAGCGGCGGGCTTGGGCCGGCATCCCGAAGGCGGAGCTCGCACGTCATCCCGTGGTCGCTGTGAGCTGGTGGGAGGCGTGCCTCTACTGCGCGTGGCTGGGCGCGCGGCTCCCGAGCGAGGCGGAGTGGGAGTACGCGTGCCGAGCGGGGTCCACGACGCCGTTCTCGACCGGCACCCAGCTCTCCACGGACGAAGCGAACTACGACGGCAACTACCCCTACACCGACGGAGCGAAAGGCGAATACCGGGAGCGGACGGTGCCGGTCGGCAGCATGCCTCCCAACGCGTGGGGCCTGCACGAGGTGCACGGGAACGTGCGGGAGTGGTGCCAGGACACTTGGCACGACAGCTATGAGGGCGCGCCCGCCGACGGGTCGCCGTGGGAGAGCGACGGCTCTGTGCTTCGCGTGGTGCGTGGCGGCTCCTGGTTCTTCGACGCCGGGTGGTGCCGCTCCGCCGTCCGCGACAGGAGGCGCGCCGGCGGGCGCGTCGACTACGTTGGGTTTCGCCCCGCCAGGGCGTCACGACCTTGAAGCCCGATCCGGGGTCTTCGGGCCTGTGGCCCGGACGCCGCGGCCGCGCCCCGTGACGACCCGCCCCGCGGTCCGTACGTCCGGGCGCGCACGCGCGGCCGGACGTGGAACACGCGACCGGGCGCCGGGGGTCGTAGGCCAGAGAGCCGAGCCTCCCGGCGCCCTTTTTCTTGGGCGCGTGGTGTCAGGGTGAAGAGGTAAGGGAGTCAGGTGGTGACGACCTGGCGGGGCGAAACCCAACGTCGTCGAAGCGCATGCCGGCGTGCCACCTGTTGCGGGCGGCGGAGCGGCACCACCAGGCGAAGTTGTACCAGGAGCCGCCACGCACTACGCGAAGCACCGAGCCCTCGCTCTCCCACGGCGCCCCGTCGGCGGGCGCGCCCTCATAGCTGTCGTGCCAAGTATCCTGGCACCACTCCCGCACGTTCCCATGCACCTCGTGCAGGCCCCACGCGTTGGGAGGCATGCTGCCGACCGGCACCATCCGCTCCCGGTATTCGCCGTGGGCTCCGCCGGTGTAGGGGTGGTTGCCGTCGTAGTTCGCGTCGTCCGTGGAGAGCTGGGTGCCGGTCGAGAACGGCGTCGTGGAGCCCGCTCGGCACGCGTACTCCCACTCCGCCTCGCTCGGGAGCCGCGCGCCCAGCCAGGCGCAGTAGAGCCGCGCCTCCCACCAGCTCACGGCGACCACGGGATGACCTGCGACCTCCGCCGTCGGATTGCCGGTCCAGGCCCGCCGCTCGTGGTCGGGTGCGAAGCGCGCGTACTGCGCATTCGTCACTGCCGTCCGCGCCAGCCAAAACGCCCCGACCCGGACCAGGTGCTGCGGCCCTTCGTCAGGATCACGTTCCGGCTCGTCCTCGGGCGAGCCCATCACGAACGTCCCCGCCGGTACCGCCACGTAGTCCGTGTCGTCTTTAGGCATCCGCGGACGCTCACACGCGGCAAAGAACCGGTCCGCGTCGACGGGCCCGATCGCGGCCAGCGCATGATGCACCCACCCGAGGCGCACCAAGGCCGCGCGGTCCAACGCCGGCACGACGTAGCGCCACAACGCCTCCGCCACTGCGGCGCGGCCCACGCCCCACTCGAGGCCGCGCGCG
Source organism: Planctomycetota bacterium (assembly GCA_039029375.1). Lineage (GTDB taxonomy): Bacteria > Planctomycetota > UBA1135 > UBA1135 > UBA2386 > JBCCGH01. Next base: position 34,658 of record JBCCGH010000090.1, on the reverse strand, counting down.
AGGCGCGCCAGATCGACGCCATCCCACACCGGCCCCGACTCCAAGGGAATCGTCCCGATCTCCCACAAGAACGCGAACAGCCGCTCGGGCGCGACCCCCTCGACGTCCGGCAGGGCCCGCACCGCGGCGCGCGCGTCGGCGGCGCGCAGCCGCTCGAGCACGGCGTTCGCGTCCACGCCGCGCATGCCGCACAGCAGGCCCAAGGTCTCCGACCAGCGCGGGATGGTCGCCGCGCTCAGCTCGCCGACGGCCTCCTCCCAGCCGCCGCCCCGCTGGCGCTCGGCCAGCGCCTCGGCGGCCAAGAACTCGCGGAACTGCCGGTGCAGAAACCGCCACGGCGCGCGCGGGCCTTCGTGGGGCGCCAGGATCCCGGTGCGGCTCTGAAGCTCGTCCAGCAACGCGTCGTTGTCGCCCCACGTCGCCTTGACGATCGGATTGATGGCCGCGTTTGCGTTGCGCACCCGCCATAGTGCTTCCCCGAGCTCACCTTGGGTCCACGCCGCGGCGGTCGAAGCCTGGAGCTCCAGCGCCAGCTCGCGCAGCACCACGCGCGCATCCGAGGGGGCCTGGATCGGCTCAACCCCGCGTCCGTACGGCTTGCGCAGCAACGCCTCCACCGCGCGATCGTAGAGCTCGAGCCGTGTGCGCGGCAGGCTGGGCTGCTCGAGCGACAGCCAGGCAACCAGCGTCAGCAGCAGCGGGTTGCGCGCCAGAGCCTGGACCGCGGGCCGCGCGCGCAGCCGCTCGATCAGCTCAGCCGCGTCGCTGGCACCCAGCCACCGCTGCAAGAGTCGCTGCTGCGCGCGCTGCTCAAGCGGCAACAAACGGGCCTCGCGAAAGCCCGGCAGCGACTGAAAGCCCACGCCGCGCGCCAGCACCACCACGCGGGCGCCGGGCAGGGCGTCGCGTAGCCCCAAGATCCGATCGCGCAGCGTGGGCAATCGCTCGGGTGCCACCTCGTCGAGACCGTCCAGCACCAACCAGAGCCGCCCCGGCTCGACGGCGTGCGCGCGCAGCGCCTCGGCCAGCCCAGCGGCCGCGACGTCGCCGCGCGCCGCGCGCAGATCCGCCTCGGCGAGCTCGAAGGGGTGACGACCTTCGCGGTCGAGACGCGCCAGCGGCACGTAGACCGGGACCGGATCTTCCGGATCGCCGGCAAGCTCCCAGCACAGATGGCGCGCGGTCGTCGACTTGCCGGCGCCGGGCTCCCCGAGCACGGCCCACGCGCCGTGATCGTCCCGCGCGGGGTCAGGCGCCAAGGCCAACAGGGCGCGCAGGGTGCGCGGCTCGCGGTCGCGCGTGGAGCCCTGCTCGCGCTCCACGGGCAGCTCGGCCTCGCGCACGTGGATCTCGACGTAGATGTCGTCGAGCAAACGGTCGCCGGCCTGGGGGAAGAACGACACCACGTAGCCCTGCGACTGCCGCAGGTACGCGCGGTAGGCCGCCATGACGCCATCCTGCCCGCCCGCAGCCGGCCGCGCAGACGACGGCGCCCGGAGCTGCAGCCCACGTTGCGACAGCGCGACGCAGAGCTCGGCGAGGCCCTGGTCCCAGGTGGCGCGGTCGAGCACCACTGCCTGGCGGTCAGCAAGGGGCTGAAGCTCGTCCGGCAACCACTCCGGCTTGAGCGGCACCGCCCCCTCAAACAGCACTGGCAACATCGGCTTGCGTTGCTCGATCGCCATGGCGACCTCTTCACGCACCCGATCCCCGGCCATGTCCAGGCGGCGCTGCCCGGATTCGGGATGCTGCGCCCGGAGCCAACCGGGCCCCATGGCGACCACGACCGCCTGACTGCGCTGGAGCTGGGCCTTCAGGCGCTCGGGCCAGTGGTCGCCCGCCGTCATGTCGCGATCCCAAAACACGCTCTCCGCGCCAAACCTCGCGCCCAACGCCTCCCACAGCTGCGCGACCTTGCCGTCCACATCGCCCTGGCGATAGCTCAAGAAAATCCCACCGTCGGCATCCGACCCGCGGACCGGGCGCGACGTCAGATCCACCAAGGTGTCCGCTAAGGTCACGTACGCGGCCAGCATCTCCTCGCTCTTGCGGTCGCGCGCCACCAGCCGTTCGCGAAACGCATAGTGCGGTACGTACGGGATCTCGCTTTCGCGCAGGAACGTCGCCTGCGCCGCGACCTCCGACGACACGTGCCCGACAAACTGCTGGCGAAAGGACCGACGGAACGCGTCGAGGTCATCGACTTCCGCGGTCTGCTCGATGCGCGCCGCGACCGGTAGCAGATGCAGCGGCCGACCGCCGCGGAGCGCGCGCAGCCGCGGACTGGCAAACGCGCGCGCCATCCGCAGGGAGCCGTCGACGCAGGCTTTGGTCGCATTGGTCAGCAGCACGATCGCGTCGGCCCAGTGGTTGGTCGCGGCCCCGCCCACCTCGGTCATCCCGGTCCGGCTGTCGACCAGGACGATGTCCGCGTCGCTCGCGAGGTCGTCGCGGACGAACTCCATGAAGGCCTCACCGGCCCAGCGCTCGTAGAGGCCGTGCCAATCGAGCTGCCGTAGCCGCTGCGTGTAGCGGTCGAGGTCATCGCCGCGACGCCCCGCGGTGAGCAGGCGCAGCGAGCCGGGCGCGTCCTCACCCTCGGCTCCCTTCACGCCGATGGGCTGCAGTCTCGTCCGCGGCACCGGGATCCCGAGCCCGTCAAACCGTTCGGCCCACGGCCCGGCCTGCGGGCCGACGCCCCGCAGCTCGTCGCGCGGACCCCGCGCCATCGCCAGCTGGTAGTCGGCGACGAGGTCGATGAAGCCCGGTTGGCGACCGACGTGCCCCACGACGGACGCATCGGCCGCGAGATACTCCTCGAGCCCCGGCGCTTCGAGGTCCAGGTCCGCGCACACGACGCGCATCCCTCGCTGCACCAAGAGCGTGGCGACGTTGGCGAGCGCCATCGAGCGCCCCACCCCGCCCTTGTAGGAGTAGAAGGTGACGACCAGTGCGCCCACTACGACGCCCCCATCTGCAACAGGCTCGGCCCTGCGCCATCCTGCTCGACCTGCGCCACGGCGTCGGGATGGGGCTGCGACGCCGCGGTCGCGACCTCGAGCGCCTGATGGAGCCAGCACTCGAGCGCCGCCGGAAGCTCGAAGCCGAAGCCGAGGACCTGCCGCCAGGGCAGATGCTTGCCGTCGCGCCAGCGCCGAAACAGGTCGCCGAGCTGGGCATCACCGGCCTTGGCCAGCGCCTCGAGCGCCGTCGCCTGTTCGGCGGCTCCCGTCAAGCGTGTGTACGGCGGGAGCCACAGGGTGGCACGGCGATTGGGATCCACCATCACCGGCAAGCCACCCAGCAGCTGGTGGACCGTGTCGTGAAACACGGAGACCGCGTCGACGATGAGGAGCGAGTCCCTCTCTTCCCAAGCCGTGCGAATGTCGTCGTCGTCCCAGCTGTCGTCGTCGATCCAACGCACCACGACGGTCGGGCGCGCCCCGGTTTGACGCACGCGGTCGACGGCGATGTCGACGAGCGAGGCCAGGCCACGATCGTCGCCAAACGGACAGAACGAACCGCGGTCCTCGCGATAGCGAGCCCGCAGCAGAGACGGGACGTCGTCGTCCTCGAGGCCCAAACCGCGGCAGGCGGCCAGAACTTCCGCTGGCAAGCCGCCCTTGGCCCAGCCGTCATACTCGTCGCGTCGCATGGCAGCGACCCAAGCCGTGACGATGCGCGGGGCCGCGCGTCCCAAGACATCCGCGAGGTTCTGCAGCAATCGGGCCCGACGCGTGGCCGGGTCGTCCAGGGTCAGGTCAAAAGTGTGGGCGTCGCGGTACGCAGCAGGCAGACGGTCTTCGGTGACCGGCCCGGTCCGCAGGAGCCACAGCCGGGGCTCCAGCGCGCGCACCATGCCAGACTCCTCAGCAAACCACGGCCGGGCGAGGACGTCGTCATCCACGCAAACGAAGGTGACCGCGCTCTGCACGATCGCACCCCGGATCTGCGGGAACGCTGCGTCACCCGGCATGCCGTCCCGGGCGTGCTCCCACGGATCGAACCCCGCCGTCTCGAGGTCTCGCAACAGCGGCCGCACGAGCGGCTCCTGCGGCCCATACCACAGCACCACCACGCGCGGGCGCGCGCCGCTCGTCCTCCACACCTTGGCCATCAGATCGTCACCCGACCGACCACGATCAAAGCGCCAATCGAAACCGCGATCCAGTCTCCTACCGCAGGCCGACGTTCTCGGGTTTACGATCCCGGTCGATGGAGAACCCGGCGGACACGGCATCCCGCACGCCACTGTCGATCTACGTGGTCTTCCACCCGGCATCGGCAGAAGCCCGCGCCCTGGCACGGACGCTGCACGACTGGTTTCGGCTGAAGGGCAACGCCGGCGACGGCACCGAGGCCGGGTTGCCGCTCTGGTATCGCGCGGCCGTGGCCGGCGTCGGCCGCCAGTCCGGGCTGCAGCCGGGCGTGCCGTGGGCCGAGGCCGACTACAACGCGGTCATTGTGTTGGCGGATGACGATCTGGTCGCGGATTCCCGATGGCGACACGCGATGGACGACTTGGCCGGCCACTTCGCGCCGCCAGCCGGCACGCGCCGACGACCGCGCGACCGCATCCTGCTGCCGGTCGAGCTTTCGCCCAGCCTGTATCGTCTGCCCTTTCTCGTCCAGCACTTCAATGCCGTGCGACTGGGCGGTGCCATCCGCGCCGAGGATCGAGCACGGGTGCTGCGCCGCGGCGTCACCGAGGCCCTCGTACGAGAGCTGCGCGCCGAGCGCGCCCGCGCCCTGGCGCCCGAGCCAGGTGCCGAGAACGCCGACGAGCAGGAGCTGCCAAAACGGCTCACCGTGTTTCTCAGCCACGCCAAGGCCGACGGCGCCAAGATCGCCGAGGCGCTCCGCGATGGGCTCCAGGGCTCCGGCCAGTTGCGAGCATGGTACGACTCCAACGACCTGCCCCAGGCTATGGCTGGCGGTCGCCCATGGAGCAGGCGGCCGCACAAGACGCTGCGGCGTTGATCAGTGTGGTGACCGACGCTTACCCCAGCCGCTACTGGTGTCGACGCGAAGTCGAGCTGGCGCGCACGCCAAAGATCGCGGGCGACGCCGGCGCAATGACGATCTGGACAGTCCAGCCGACCATCGCGGTGGAACGCGCGGGCCCGCGCTGGAGTCGCCCCCTACCGCAGCTGGCACAAGTGCCGCGCCTCGGCTGGACCGACAGCCACCACGAGCAATCGGCGCGACTCGCGGACGTCGTGGACCGCCTCCTCCTCGAAACGCTGCTGATCGGCTACTACCGCCGACGGGCGGAGAAGACCGCCAAGACGGTGCCGCCACCGCCGCGAACGTCGGTGGCACTCACGACCTGGGTGCCCGACCCGTGATCGCTGGTGCACTTGATCGGCAAGGTGCGCGCCGCCGGCCGCAAGACCGACCGCGACGCCGCGATCGACCGCCTCGTGATCGCCTATCCCGGCCTCGGTGTCGGCACCGCCGAACGCAAGGAGCTCCTCGAGCTGGTCGGGTCGTTGCGGACGGCGGGGGCCGCCCCGGGTGCCGAGCCAAACGCCCCCGAGATCGAGCTCACGACTCACGAGCGCCTCGAGGAGACCCTCAGCGGCAAGCTCGATCACGCGCGCCACTTGCGCGTATGCCTCTCCGGCGGCGGCGATGACCCGGACCTGTTCCTCGCCGGCATCAGCACCGAGCAGGTGGAGGATCTTCTCGTGCGCCTCGCACGGCGGCTGCTCGAATCAGGCTGCTACCTCCACTACGGCGGCACGCTGGCCGACCTACAGACGAAGCTGACCCAGTCGCTCATCGACGCCGCCAACGGCTGGGCGCGCGAGCAAGAAGGCGCCGCCGATCCCCAAGCACCACCGCCGAGCGCCGGCGATCTCGAAGACCCGCCATTCGTCAACTACGCCAGCTGGCCTCAAGACGCCCGCGTCACGCTGCGGCACCGCGCGCACCTCGCCGGGATCTGCCGCTTCCAGTCGGTGTTGCCGGCGGGCCTCGCACGCGAGCAACTGCCGAGCCAACCCGACGTGGCTGGCGACCTCGACCACTTGCGTCTGGCGGCCGACGCACTCACCTCGATGCGCGACCAATCGAGCCGCGACACCCAGCTCCGCATCGTCGTCGCCGGCAAAATCCGCGGCGCGCTCGGCTGGCTCCCCGGGATCGCCGAAGAGGTGCTCTGCTCACTCGAGGCGGGGCAGCCGCCCCTGATCCTCGGCGGCTGGGGCGGCTGCGCGGGCATGCTCGCCGACTTCCTGCGCGATCCCGCGGCCCCCTGGCCCAAGGCCTTGACGCTGGACGTGCAGGCCGAGGTGCCCGGCAGCGCTTTGCAGCGGCTCGCCGCACACGCCGAGCACCGCCAGTGCGCGGTGCGGCGCTTCGCGCAGCTCAGACGGCGAGTCAGCGACTACCGGGCACGCCTGCACGACGCCAAGCGCTGGCCGGGGGGCGACGAGCTGCGAGAAATCGCCCTCGCCCTGCTCGGACCATCCAGCGACGGCGCACGCGCCCCCGGCGTCGCGGCCACAATCAACCGCTGCCTGCACGCGGCACAGCTCGTGCCCACGCGATCATCATGACCCCGCCCCGGAGAGCGCCCCGTGCCGTTCAAGATCGAGTCGTTCAGCTTCAATCTGCCGTTTGGGATTGGCGGCGCCAACGTGGTCCGCACCGAGGCCCAGCAACGCGCCGCGTGGGCACTCTATGTCGAGTACGCGACCCGCATCGCCAGCCGGCCCCTGCCGAGGGGGCAGGGGTCGGCGCGCGAAGCGCTGACGTCGCTGCACCACCTGTTCGACGCGACGCGAACCGTGCTCAAAGACCTCGGCCCGGGCGTCGCCGAGGGGCCCGACTCGGCGGGCGAGCTGGCGATCCGGATCCTGAACCAAGGCGTGCGCCCGTTCTTGACGGAATGGCACACCAAGCTCGGCGCATTTGAGACCAAGGAGCAACGAGCGCAGCGCGAGCAGGGCATCCGCGAGCCCACCGTCGACGAAGGCGAGTGGAGCGAACTCGGGGCGTTCTACGCCGCCCTCGAGACATTCCGCCTCGACATGCAACACTTCGTCCACGCACTGCAGCAGCTCGCCGGCGTGAGCGGCGGCTGAGCACCGAGGCCGACCACCACTACCGCCCAAGGCCAGCGGCCAGCGACCGCAGCGCGGCCTCCGGCAGGCCGCCGTCTTTGGCCACCGCCAACCACAGCGCCGCCAGCGTCGGCGCGTCCGCGCGCAGCGCGGCCGCGGCTTGATCCGCGGCCTCGCTGGCGCTGGGCTCGATCGGCTCGACGTCGCGGCGCGGCACGAAGCAGAACTTCACACCGCCCTCGAGTCGCAACCGCACCGCCACTTCATCGGGGTCGGCGCCGGCGGCCGCAGCCAGCACTTCGCCGCGCGCCCAGTCCCCGTCGTGCACGACACGCACCTCGCGCCCCTCAGCCAGGGCCGCCGGCGCCGCCGGGCGTCCCGCATCATCGACGCTCTGCGTGAAGGGCAGCCATTGTCGCTCGCGTACGAGCCGCGTCAGCTCTGCCTCGACCCGCTCGTGCGGCGACTCGCGCAGCGTGGCCAACAGCGTCGCCGCCTCGAGGACACGGCCGCCCTGCACCAGTGCGCCCAGCTGGTCGGCGCGCTCGCGCAGCGCGGCGTCGACCTTGGCCTGGGCCGCGTCGCACCGCGTGCGCCACTCGGCCGGCATCGACGGTGCCGCGTCCGCCTCGGTGAGAGCGGTGCACGCGACCCCGAGCCGCCCAGCGGCAACCGCCCCCTCCACCGCCGCGAGCAAACCGCCGAATTGATCGCGGGCCGCGGCTTCGGAGATCGCCCCGGCGCCAGCGTCGGCGATGGGCGCGGGCGCGGGCATCGACGCGGCGGTGGACGCCGCCGTGGCCACCGCGGATGGCGTGCCGCGAGCCGCGCCGGACTTCACCGGAGCAGCGGCACGCCGCGGCGCGGCCGGGACGAGCCCCGCCTCGGACGCCTTCGGCCGCCCTTTCGGGAACCACACCCACACCGCGATCGCTACCGCGCCGAGGGCAACGAGCCGCACCTTGCCGCCGCGCTTCACGTCAGGACCTCCGAGCGTGTCATCGATGGGTTGGGCTGTTCCATCACGTCGCGTGATTCGACCTTAGCCGCGATCCATCGGAACGAACAGGCCACACCGTGATGACTACGAGTCACTGCTCTGCCGACGCCGCCTACAACCACGCCGGCATCCGCCGGCATCGCCGCCTCGTGCACCGCCGGATCGACGCGCCACGAGCCCAGACTCACGACCGGCTTCTCTCGCTTCAGGACGAACCCGCGCAGCGGCAGCGTGCCGTCGCTACCGTCCACGGCGACGAAGCGCCTGGGTTCGCGTCGCCTGTCACCGCCCCCGGGAGCACCCCGACGACCAGGCCACTCGCAGCCTGCGCGCCGCGCGAGGCCGCGGCCATCACGCCGTCCAGGCCACCGGTCACCGCCACGTAGCCGGCCTCGGCCAGCCGGCGGCCGACCTCCTCGGCCACCTCGGCGGTCGCTGCGTCACAGCGACCGCCGCCGATCACCGCGATGCAGCGCCGCCGCGCCACGCGGTCTCCCCGGCCGCCGCCGACGCCCCGCACAAGAATCGCTCGACCGCGGCGGCGATCCGCGGCGCCGCGTGACCGTCGCCGTAGGGGTTCACGGCGCTCGCCACCGCGCGGTATGCCGCGTCGTCGTCCAAGAGCCGCAGCGTCTCGGCGAGGATGCGCTCGCGGCTCGGCCCGACCAGGCGCGCCGTTCCCGCGGTCACGCCTTCCGGCCGTTCGGTCGTGTCGCGCAGCACCAGCACGGGCTTGCCCAGCGCGGGCGCTTCCTCCTGCACGCCGCCCGAGTCGGTCCACACCAAGTGGGCCGCGCGCATCGCGGCGACAAAGCGCGGATAGTCGAGCGGCTCGATCAGCTGCACCTTGGGCTCGTCGCCGAGCTCGCGGTGCACGGTCGCCTGCACGGTGGGGTTGGGGTGCACGGGATAGACGACGCGCACCGGTCGCTGCCGCACGAGCTCGCGCACGGCGGCGCAGATCTCCAGCAGCGGCGCGCCAAAGCTCTCGCGCCGATGCGCCGTGAGCAAAACCAAGCGCTCGCCGGATGGCGGCGCGAACTCGTCCGACAGATCGCCGTGCTCGGCCGCCCACAGGAGCGCGTCGATCACCGGGTTGCCGGTGACCTCGATCGCCGCGTCGGCCACGCCCTCGTCGCGCAAGTTCTGCGCCGCACCCTCGGTCGGCGGGAAGTGCAGATGAGCCAACCGACCGGTGACCGCGCGATTCATCTCCTCGGGGAACGGCGCCCCCAGGTCGCCGGTGCGCAGTCCGGCTTCGACGTGCGCGAACGGCACGCCCCGGTAGAAGCACGCCAGGGCGGTGGCCAACACCGTGGTGGTGTCGCCCTGCCCAACGACCAGGTCGGGCTGCTCGTCGGCCAGCACGCCGTCGACCGCGGTCAGTAGGCGCGCGGTCAAGTCCGAGAGGGTTTGACCTGCCTGCATCAAGTCGAGGTCGAGGTCGGGCTCGATCGCAAAGAAGCGCAACACCTGATCCAGCATCTGCCGGTGCTGTGCGGTCGCCAGGACCCGCACCGCCAATCGGTCGCGGTCCTGCAGCGCGCGCACGACCGGCGCGAGCTTGATTGCCTCGGGCCGCGTGCCAATCGCCACCAGAACGCGGCGGCGGCCGGACGCCGTGGGAGCGGCCGTCGGGGAATCGGACACTGCGGTCATGCCCTCATCATCGACGAAACCGCGCCGCCGAGTGAACTGTGGCCGCCGCCGCGGCCCCTATCTCCCATACGACCCGAACCGAAAGCGCTCCACGGCAGGCTCGGTCCGCGAGGCGACCATCAGCGTCGCCAGCCGCGCTGCCACTTCGGGGTGCTCCGCCGCCACGTCGCGGGTCTCGCCGACGTCGGCGTCGAGGTCGTAGAGCTCCAGCGGTGCCGCCGGAGCCTGGCGCAGACCGCGCCGGACGGCCTTCCAGCGCCCGGCGCGCACGGCGAGCTGGCCGCCGTAGCCGGGGAAGTCCCAGACCAGCGCCTCGTGCTGCTCCTGCTCGCCGTCGCCCAGCAGCGTCGGCAGCAAGCTCAGACCATCGATGCCGGGCACGGCACCGCCGCCCGCCAGCGCCACAAAAGTCGGCAGGATGTCCTGAAACCCGCACACCAAATCACTCACCGACCCCGGGGCCACGCGCCCGGGCCAGCGCACCAGCATCGGCACACGAATCCCGCCCTCATACACCGACCCCTTCAGCCCGCGCAGCGGGCCGGCGCTCGCAAAGAAGTCGACGTCGGCCTGCGCCTTCAGATGCGTCGGCCCGTTGTCGCTGGCAAATACGACCAAGGTGTTCTCGGCGAGGCCAAGCTCGTCGAGCAGGCCGAGGATCTCGCCAACGCTCGCATCCAAGTGGCTGATCATCGCCGCGTACGCAGCGCGCGGCGTCGGGTGCGGCAGGTAGCTCTTGCCCTCGTACGGCGTCTCCGGCCAGCGGCCGAGGTAGCGTTCGAGCGACGCCTGCGGCACTTGCAGCGCCAGGTGCGGAATGGTGAAGGGCACGTAGCAGAAGAAGCGTTCGGCGCTGTGCTCACGGATGAACGACAACGCCTGCGCGGCGATGAGATCGTGTGAGTACTGCGCGCCGGTGCGCCCGCGGTCGTTGCCCTCGAGATCGACGCGCTCACCGTCGTCCCACAAGTAGCGCGGATAGAAGTTGTGCGCGTGCCGCTGGCAGTTGTAGCCGTAGAAGCGGTCGAAGCCCTGGCGCTGCGGGTCGCCTTCGCTGCCCGGGTAGCCGAGCCCCCACTTGCCAAAGCACCCGTTGACGTAGCCGCACGCCCCGAGCCGCTCGGCCAACGTCACGTCCTCATCGCGGATCGGCCCCTGGCCCTCGGGTCGATGCTCGAGGTTATCGCGAATCGTCGCGTGACCGGTGTGCTGGCCGGTCAGGAGCACACAGCGCGACGGCGCGCAAACCGGCGCGCCGGCGTAGTGCTGAGTAAAGCGCATGCCCTCACGCGCCAATCGATCGAGGTGCGGCGTCTCGATCTTCTCCTGGCCGTAGCTCCCGAGCTCGCCGTAGCCGAGGTCGTCGGCGAGGATGTAGATCAAGTTGGGCGCCGGCACCCACGCCGGCCGCGTCGGGCGACGCCAGCGCGGCGCCTCGAGCGCCAGGCTCTCAAACGCGCCGGTGTCGTCGAACGACCCAAAGCCCAGGCGGCCAAAACCGAGGGTCTTGTCGCGTAGCTCGAAGAGCGGCTCGGGCGCATCGTCAAACCAGACCGCAATCCGCCCGTCGGCGAGGGAGCGCTCGATGCGCACGTCATGCCAGCCGTCCCCCCAGGCGACGCCGTCGCTGCCGCCGCCGTCGGCAAGCTTGCGGCGCGGCGCCCGATCCACCAAGAACACCCCGTGCGCGTGCTCATCGGCGCGGGTCGCCAAGTGCGCGTAGTAGAAGCGCGACGGGTCTTGAAAGCCGAAGAAGAAGCACAGGTCCCGGTGCGCGTACTCGCGGCCGGTCTGCCGCACGCGCAACCGCAGCTCGAAGTCACCGACCTCGATCCCATCGAGGAGGGCGATGCCGCGCGGCGAGCGCACCGGTGGCGTGTAGGCGCCCTGCCCCTCCGTTCGCACGAGCACCCCGTCGCGGCGCGTCCACGACGCCGGATCGGCAAAGGCCAGTGCCCCCGGAGGGGCGTCGCCCAAGCGCAGGTGATGCTGCAACGGTTCGGCCTGCGCGGCAAGCGGCAACGGCAACGCCCCGACCAGGAGCCATGGCACGCGCCGATCGAGAATCGTCATCGCTCGTCCTCACTCGCACCGGCACTCGCGTAGTCATCAAAGCGCGCCGCCACCGCCGCCGCCTCGGTATCGCCGCGATGCAGAAAGAAGCGGTAGCGCAGCGTCAACGACTCGCCCGCCGGCACAACGACGTCACCCGTGCCCGCCGGGGCGTCCTCAAAATCGTGCGCGCCAAACGGATTCGCGGCGAACAGGCCGTAGTCACGCGCGTGCCACCAGGTGGGGTGCGCCACGTTCTCGGGATGATCAAAGATCGCGACGCCCACCACGCCGCCATCGATCGGACCGTAGTAGTCCACCCAACCGGCGCGTTGGCCCCACACGTCACCGTCGCGGTCACCGGCCGCGTTGACGCAGTGGCCCGCCGCCACGTCGCCGCGCAGGCGCAGCGTCGGCGCCAGCCGGATCGCCATCGTACCTTCCTTGGTGTCGCCGAGCCGCAGTGGCCCCTCGGTGGCCAGCAGCGTCACGTCGTAGTCGAACAGCACGGCGTCCGCCACGTCGTAGAAGCACAACCGTCGCTCGTCGTGGCACACCGTGGCGCCATCGTGAGCGCGCCACACGTTGCGCGTACGCAGCACTGCCGTGGCCCCCTCGGCCGTCGCTTCCAACCACGCCGCGTGCTCGATCTGGCCAGACTCCGCGTGCTCGGCCCAGAAGTCGTGGCCGTTCACCGCGCCGTGCGCGAACCACAGCGCGCGGTGATGCTGATGGTCGCGCTCTTCGCCCGGCGCCTCCGCGAGCGGCCACTGCCGCGTCACCGCTACGCCACCAGGGCCATGCAGCGGATACAGGATCGGCTTGGGCTGGCCGCGATAGCGATACTCGGTGACCAGCGCGTCGCGCTGTTCGACGCGCACGCGGTCGCCGAGGTCGACCACGCGGAAGACGCCGGCCGACGGCGCCTCTTGCGCCCGCGGCGCCCCGGCCGCCGCTGCGACGAGGAGCCACGGCAGGGAGGCCACCGCGTAGGAGGCCAACTCGCAGGAGGCCAACTCGGCGAGGGCGCGCCGGCGCCGCCACCCAGCGCGGTGAATCGGTTCACGCATGGTTGCATGAACGATAGCCGGCGGCGACGCGGGATACGACCACGCCATGGCGGCTTCGCGTCGCGTTCAAGTCGAGGCCTCGGCGCTGTCGAACTCCACATCGATCACTGCTCGATCACTCTCGAACGCGCCGCCTGCGCCGCGCCTCGATGCTCTCAACCAAATCACGCCGCCGCCGCACTCGTTCACCAGTGCCGATTGCCCTGGTGATCGTCGGTGTCGTGATCGCCGGCCTCATGGTCGGCGCCACTCAGCTCGACCATCTCGGGGAGTGGCTGCTCGAGCGCGGGACCACGGCCGCGGACCAGCAGCAATGGCGGCGGGCCCGCGCCGAGTTCGAGCGGGCCGCGCAAGCCTTCCACCTGCACGGCGACGACTTGCGTCGCGCCGAGACGCTCCGGCAACTCGGGCGGTGCTGGCGCCCAGATCGCGATCCCGATCGCGGCGACTGGCGCCGGGCTGCGGCCACGCTGGGCCAAGCCGCGCGCTTGGCCGCGCGACACAGCGACGACCGCCTCACCGCTCTGGCCGTGCGCGACCAAGCGTACTGCCTACAACGGGACCACAATCCGCGCGGCGGCGACTGGGGCCGGGCGCTGCGACTCTACGAACGCGCCGCCTATCTGTTTGCCGAGCTCGGCGATCCGCGCCAGCAGCGCGCCGCCCTGCACGGGATGGCGTGGTGCCTGACTCCCAATGACGCCAACCCGGCCGGCGATCTGGACCGTGCCACCGCGCTTTACGCGCGCGCGGTCGACGTCGGCCGGCATCCCGACGTGCCGGCCGGCGACCTGGCCGAATCGCTACATCAGCTCGGCTGGTGCTACCGCAGCGCCAAGGACCCCGACGTGCAGCGCGCCAGCCGGTGCCTGAGGGAGGCGGCGCAACTGAGCGACCAAGCCGGGCAGCATCGCGAGCACGCCGACAGCTTGCGCGAGCTGGCCGAGTGTCGGGTCCACGCGCGACACCCCCAACGCGACCTAGGCGCCAGCTATGAGATGTTCTGCCGGGCCGCGGCGGAGTTCGGCGCCGCCGGCGCAAAGCTCGAGCAGGCCCGCACGCTCGCGCGCGCCGCCTACTGGCAGATGCCTGGCCACAATCCCGAGGGATCGTGGCGCCGGGTGATCGAGCACTACGAGGCGGCGGCCAAGCTCCTGCAGGAAGACGGCTCACTCAACGAGGAAGCCCACATCCAGCATTGGCTCGCCTGGAGCCTGCAGCCGGACCGGAACCCCGAGAGTGGCGACTGGCCGCGTGCCGCCAAGGCCTACGCCCGGGCGGCGGCGCTCTACGAGGAGCTCGGTGGCGCGGAGATGCAGGCGCGCTGCCTGGTCGACCAGGGCTTCTGCCTGGCGCGCGGCGAACGCCAGAGCATGGACGCCGCGGCGCGCTACGTGATGCAGCGCGGTCTGCATATCCTGCGTGAAGTAGGCGCCGGCGAGGACGCCGACCGGTGGGCGCCGTGGGTCGAACGGTAGCGACCGAAGCCTGACAGCGCCGGGCCGCCGGCGCTAACCTGGGCGCGTTCCCCAGCAGCCAAGCGCCCATGCCCGACGTCAACCGCCGCGAGTTCCTCCACACCACCACCACCGCCGCGACGGCCGCCGCCCTCGGGCTGACCGCGAGTGGCCGCGCCCACAGCGCCAGACCCGGCGCTGACCAAGAGATCCGCATCGGCCTGGTCGGCTGCGGCGGGCGCGGCACCGGCGCCGCGGCCCAAGCGATCCAGTCCAGCGAGGGCGTGCGTCTCGTCGCCATGGGCGACGTGTTCGCCGACAAGGTGACGCAGGCGCGGGACAACTTGGAGAAGACCGACGCCGCCGCGGCCGTGCAAGTCGACGACCGCAGCTGCTTCGCCGGGCTCGACGCGTATCGCCGGGTCATCGAACACGCCGACGTGAACCACGTCATCCTGGCCACACCGCCGGGCTTTCGCCCGCAGCAGCTCGAAGCCGTGGTCGCGGCCGGCAAGCATTGCTTCATGGAGAAGCCGGCGTGTGTCGACCCCGTCGGCTACCGCGCGGTCATCGCCGCCGCCAAACGGGCGCGCGAACAGGGCACCGCGATCGGCACCGGCACGCAGTTTCGCCGCGCCAATCACTATGCCGACGTCATTGCCGCGATCCACGACGGCGCGATCGGCGACGTGCTCTTCGCCCAGGCCCGCTATTGCTCCGGCGGCATCTGGTATCGCGAGCGGCAGGAAGGCATGGCCGACGCCGAGTACCAGATCCACAACTGGTACCACTTCGTGTGGCTCTGCGGCGACCAGATCGTCGAGCAGGCGGTCCACAACCTGGACGCCATCAACTGGGCGATGGGTGGCCCGCCCGCCCGCGCCTACGGCTCGGGCGGCCAGCGCTGCCGACCGGCGGACAGCGAGATCTACGACTGCACGTCGCTCGACTACGAGTATCCCAACGGCGCGAGCCTGTCCTTTCAGTGCCGGCAACAGCCGGGCAAGGGCCAAGTCTGGAACCGCATCGTGGGTGTCAAGGGCGAGGCCTGGATCCACCCGTTCAGCTTTGGCGAGATCAAGAGCCACGGCGGTGAGAAGGTCCTGAAAGTCCGCTACCGGCCGAACGCCTATGTGGACGAGCACCGCGACTTGATCGCTTCGATTCGCGCCGGCACGCCCATCGTCGAAGCCGAGGAGATGGCCGACAGCACGCTGACCGCCGTTCTCGGCCGGCTCGCGGCCTACACCGGCGAGGAGGTCGAGTGGGACTTCGTCCAGCGCGAGTCCAAGCTCGACTTGATGCCGCCCGAGCTACGCCTGGATGCCGCGCTGCCGGCGCCCGCGGTCGCGGTGCCGGGGCAGACCGCGCTGGTGTAGCGCTCGCCAGACGCACACCCGAACGAAGGGCAGATGTTTCTTGCTGCCGAATGCAACGCGGTCGACCCGCTGAACGTTGACCGCAAGCGCGCGCGCCGTGGGCGAGCGTCGCTGGAATTCAGTCGCTGGAATTCAACCGCTGACCACTCCGGAGTGTCTCGTGCCAACCGTCCGCCTCGCCGTACTCGGGTCTCATGGGCCCCGTCTGCGGTGCCTGCTTGGAGTGTGCTTCGCGGTGATCACCGCGACCGTGGGCGCGCAGCCGCAATTCGTCGAGCTCCGCAAGACGCACCTCCCACTCGACCAGGACACCTCCACCTGCGCCGTGTTCGGGGATGTTGACGCGGACGGCGACTTGGACCTCGTCGTCGGCAACAGGGGTCATCCAAGGATCTACGCGAGCGGCGGCCAGAATCGGCTCTACCTAAACGATGGGACGGGCCAGTTTCGCGACGTGACGCTCGGCCAACTTCCGCCGATCGCCGACCCCACGTCCTCGGTGACCCTGGGCGACGTCGACGGGGATGGCGACGTCGATCTCGTCGTCGGCAATCGGAATGCACAGAACCGCCTGCTTCTGAACTACGGCGCCGGGCGCTTCATCGACGTGACGGCAAGCCACATGCCGGCCGACGGCGGCGCCACTTCGGCCCTGGCGCTGGCCGACGTCGACGGGGACCGCGACCTGGACCTGGTCCTCGGCGATGCAACAAATCCGACCTCGCTCTACTTGAACGACAGCTCGGGCGTGTTCGCGGATGTAACGGCGACTCACCTGCCGCCCATCTCTTTGCCCGACTCCACGACGGATTTGGCCGTGGGAGACGTCGACGGGGATGGCGACCCAGACATCGTCATTGCCAACTCCCTATCCCTCGCGACGCCGCCCGGAGTGATCAATCGGCTCTACCTCAACGACGGTACGGGAGTGTTCAGCGACGCAACGGCGAATCTGCCGTCACGCCGCGACGTGAACACGTCAGTCACGCTCGGTGATGTGGATGGCGATGGCGATCAGGATCTCGTGTTCGGGACGGGGGCGCGCACCACGTCGTTCTCGTACCACTACTACCCTCGGTACGCGGGCGGCCGAGATCGGCTGTATCTCAACAACGGGAGCGGCCGGTTCGAGGATGCGACGTTCGGCAACCTGCCCCCGCGCACCGACAACACCACCGCCGTCGCTCTGACCGACCTAGACGCGGACGGAGACCTCGATCTAATCGCGGCGACTTCCGTCTTCGGCGATAGCGAGCGAAACCAGGTCTACTACAACGATGGCGCCGGTTCGTTCGCAGAGGCGAGCCCGGGCCAGAGGCCGCGTGGTCGCGAGCTTTGCCTCGCCATCGCCGTCGGTGACGTGGACGCTGACGGTGACCCGGACGTGGTGTTCACCCACAGCCAGCAGCAAAACCGACTGCTGCTGAACGACGGGGCGGGCGGACTGCACGATGCCAGCGCCGCGCGCATGCCGGCCGACCACGACAGCACCCAGGCGGTGGCGGTGGGCGACCTGGACTGCGACGGGGATCTGGACCTGGTGACCGCCAATCGCAGCGGCCGCGGCTATGTCCTCATCGGGCGACAGAATCGCTTGTATCTGAACGACGGAACTGGCGTGCTGGTGGATGCCACGGCGGCCCGCATGCCCGCTCACGTGGACGACACCACCGCGGTCGCCATCGCCGACCTCGACCAAGACGGTGACCTCGACTTGGTGTTCGGCAATCGGACCGACGGCTACTACCGCACCACCGGCCGGCCGAATCGACTGTACTTGAACGACGGCACGGGCTCGTTCTCGAACGCTTCCTCGCGCCTGCCGCCGACCCGGGGCCACACCGAGGCCATCGCGGTCGGCGACGTGGACGGCGATGGCGACGCCGACCTGATCATTGGTAATCGCGGGCAGACCGAGCTGTGGCTCAACTGCTGCGGTCGGTTCGACAACGTCACCATCCGGCAGATGCCGGCGGACAACGACTTCAGCCGGGACGCCGCGCTGGTGGACGTGGACAGCGACAACGACCTCGATCTCGTCCTCGCCAACGTGGGTAGCAACCGGCTCTACCTGAACGACGGCGAAGGCAAGTTCTGGGATGCCTCCGAAGCGCTGCTGCCGCCAGGCGCCGAGAATACCGCGTCAGTCGCGGTCGGCGACGTCGATGGCAACGGGGCCCCAGACCTCGTGTTTGGGAACCGCGCGCAACAGAATCGCCTCTTCCTAAACGACGGAGCGGGGCGGTTCGTCGACGCCACAGCGACCAACCTGCCCGCCGACACAGACGACACCGCGGCGGTGGTACTGGCCGACCTGGACGGGGACTCCGACGTCGACCTGCTACTGGGGAACGGCGTTGAACCATCGATCCCCGCCGTGGCTGGGGCGCCGAACCGGGCCTACCTGAACGACGGCACCGGGGTGTTTGCCGACGCAACAGCGACAAGGTTGCCAGCCGATGATGACATCACCGAGGGGGCCACCGTGGGAGATATGGATGGCGATGGCGACCCAGACATCGTGTTTGGCAACGTCGAGCAGCCATTCTCGTCTTCAAGCCGAACGAACCGGCTCCTCACGAACCTACGGGGTCAAGTCGCGACGCCGCTGGTGGCGGTCGTGGGCCGCGAGTTCGTGCTGGAGGCCTACGCTCGCCACCGCGGACCGGGTCCGCACGTCGCCCTACCGCTCGTGGCAGCGGCGACCGCGCGCATCCCGCTGCCCCCGCTCGGCGTGCTCGGTCTCGACCCCACGGCGATGGCGTCGCTGGGCCCGTTCCCGATCGAGCCATCCATGGGCGTGGGCACGCTTCGCGTCCGCATCCCCGACGATTCTCGCCTCGTCGGCATCTCGATCTTCGGGCAGGCGCTGCTGGTCGACATGGCCGGGCCCATGTTCCTCACCAACGTGACCGCCGATCGCATCGCGCCATAGGCCCGAGGCCCCCGCATTGCTCACCTGGATTCGAGCGATGCGCTCCCCATCGCCGCGGTGGCAGCCTGCTCCAGAGCCGCGGCGATCGCGCCCCCCACCCGCGCCACCTGGCGCGCGCTCGTCAGCAGCGCCTGGTTCGCCTCGATCTCAAGGCACACCAAGCCGTGCGCCGCACCGTGATGTTCGGCCGAGTACATCAAGCCCGCCTTGCCGCTGTAGGGTTCATTCGCCCGTACCCGAAACCCGGCGCGCCGCAGGCCGGCGGATAAGCGACGCGCCGGCCCTACGTGCCGATCGAACAGCACGCCGAGATCGAAGCCCCGCTCCCGGCCCTCGTAGACCGGCGTGAACGTGTGCATCGCCACCACGACCGGTCGGCGGCCGCGCGCCAGCTGCTGCAGCAGCAGCGTGTCGATCGCGTGGTGATACGGCGCGTAATCCGCGGCTACGCGCCGAGCGCGACGCGCCGGCGACAGGCCCCGGTTCCAGGGCAGCGGCACTCCATCGACGGTCGCGCGGACCAGGTCGGGCTCATCCACCCCGCGGTTGAGATCGATCCACAGCCGCGACCAGCGCGCTCCCACCGCGGGTGCCTCGAGCCGGCGCGCGACGTCGCGCGTCAGATCCCAGCCGCCCAGGTCGGAGGCCCAGTGGGTCCCGAGCAGGGCCCGCAACGCTCCGTCGCGCGGCGCCGCGGTGGGCGGCAGGCGCGCGCTCGCGTGCTCACAGGTGAGCACCAGCGGCGTCGGGGCAGCGGGGCGAAAGCGCACGAACGGCGACAGGGGCATGAGGCGCGGATTGACGCTCGAGAGGGTCGCGCCGTCAAGCGAGTCGGACACTCCACTTCCCACCACGAAGGCGAAAACCCGCAATTCCGACGCTCGCCAAGGGCGAGGCTCGCACGTAGGAACGGGCCATGCTGCTCCGCTCGCTCGCTCTCCCCCGCCTCGCCGCATTGGCCCTGCCGCTGGGCCTCGCGGCGCCCCTGCTCGCGCAAGCCAACGACTGGGTCGGCTATCGCGGCCCGCACCGCGACGGGATCGCCGAGGGTTGTGCGCCGCCGCTCGAGTGGAGCGGCGAGCAGAACCTCGCCTGGCGCATCGAGCTGCCCGGCGCCGGCGCCTCCAGCCCGATCATCCTCGGCGACCGCGTCATCGTCGCCTGCTACTCCGGCTACGGCATCGTCAACGAGGAGGGCGAGCCGCAAGACCTCGAGCACCGCCTCCTGTGCTTGTCGCTCGAGGACGGCGCGCAGCATTGGGAGCGCGTGGTGCCCGGCGCCCTCACCACCCCGGCCCGCCAGGTGCAGATCCGGGAGCACGGCTTTGCCAGTCCCACCCCGCTCACCGACGGCGAGCGCATCTACGCCTACCTCGGCCGCGCCGGCGTGGTCGCCCTGGATCTCGATGGCGAGCTGCTCTGGCAGGCCGACCTCGGGGAGCCGTCGCCCGACGCCGCCGCGGCCACCAACGCGATCGAGCGCAATGGCCACCGCATTCCCCTGCGTTGGGGCCCGGCGGCGAGCCCGCTGCTGTTCGACGACTTGGTCATCGTCAACTGCTCCGAGGAGAGCAACTCGATCCGAGCCTTCGACCGCAAGACCGGTGAGCTGCGCTGGACCCGCGAGTCGTCAAACCTCGAGGGCTCGGCGATCTCGCCCATGCTGGCCGGCCCCGCCGACGCGCCGGTCCTGGTGATCGCCCTTGGCGGCGAAGTCTGGGGCCTCAACCCGCACACCGGCGACGAGTTTTGGAAGGTGGAAACCGGCACGCGCGGCGGCATGTCGCCCACGCCGGTCGCCGACACCGAGCTGGTCTACACCTTTGGCGGCGGCGACAGCCACGCGTTGCGTTTTGCCGCGGACGTCGCCGAAGACGAGCGCGTGGCGTGGAAGGGCCAGGGCATGGACATCTCCTCGCCCCTGCTGCACGACAGCAAGCTGTTCTGCGTGCAGATGAAGGGCACCGCGCTGTGCCTCAACGCGGCGGACGGCGAAGTCGGGTTCCGCGGCCGCTTGGACGGGCGCACCGGCGGCATCTACGCGTCGCCGGTGCTGGCCGCCGGACGGCTCTACGTGGTGAGCCGAGAGAAGGGCACGTTCGTGTACTCCGCCGATGGCGAGTACGAGCTGCTGGCCCACAACGTGTTTGAGGACGACGAGAGCCAGTTCAACGCCTCGCCAGCGTTGGCCGGCGACCGGCTCCTGCTCCGCTCGGACCGATATCTGTACTGCGTGCGCAAGAGCTGAGGGCGCCGCGGCGCCCCACCCACTACTCACCCCGCGGCCGCGGACGTCGCGCGCCCAAGCGGTCCAGCTCCGCGAGCAACAACGCGTCGAGTGCCTCGGCGCGCTCGACGTCGCTGCCGGCGAGGTCGTTCTCTTCGCGCGGATCCCGCGCCAGGTCAAACAACTCCACGCGCCCGTCCTCCCAGTGCCGCACGAGCTTCTCGGTGCCCGAGCGAATCACGCTGAACGGGCGCACGCGGTCCGCGCCCCAGTAGTGCGGGAAGTGCCAAGTCAGGACGTCGCGGTCGAGCGCCTTCTCCCCGCGGAGCAGCGGCAGCAGGCTCAGACCGTCGAGTGCGCGATCCTCGGGCAGCGGCGTCCCGGTGGCCGCGCACACCGTCGGCAGTAGATCGGCGCTCGTCACCGCGGCGTCGCACACCGACGACGGCGCCACGACGCCCGGCCAGCGCACGATCATCGGCACGCGCAGGCCACCCTCGTAGGGCTCACCCTTGCCGCCGCGCAAGCGCGCGCGACTGCGCGGGAAGTGCGCGCCGCCGTTGTCCGAGACGAAGATCACCAGCGTGCGGTCCGCCAGCTCCAGCCGCTGGAGCGCCGCGAGGAGCTGGCCGACACCGCGGTCCAGCGCCTCGATCATCGCCGCGTAGATCGCCGGCTTCCGCTTCATCTTGCCGCGGTAGGACGCGATCAGCGCGTTCGGCGCCTGCAGGGGCGCGTGGGCCGAGTACGACGACCAGTGCAGAAACCACGGCTCGTCGCGGTGCGCGGTCAAGAAGGCGATGGCCTCGTCCACCTCACGATCGACGAGGTACTGGCCCTCTTCGCGCGGCGGCAGGGTGGGGATGCCGTCCGGGAAACGCTCGTTGGCGAACGGGTCGAAGTAGCTCGGCGGCTGCCCCATCCGGCACCCTCCGGCGTTGTGCGCAAAGCCCTGCTCGGCCGGACCGGCCAAGCCGATCGGCCCGAGATGCCACTTGCCGACGTGCCCAGTCACGTAGCCCCGGGCGCGCAGCAGCTCGGCCAGGGTCTCTTCCTCGAGATCCAGCCACGCCTTGTTCGTCGGCGTATCCAGGATGTGGTGTTCGGCCGAATCGAACGCCGTCGGCTGCTGGCCACTCGTGGCGGCGGTGCGGAACGACGCGGACTCGCCATCGATCCAGTCGGTCACACCGAGGCGCGCCGGATGCCGCCCGGTCAGCAGCGCGGCGCGGGTCGGCGAGCACACGGCCGCGCCGGCGTAGGCATAGTTGAAGCGCATGCCCTGCGCCGACAGCCGATCGAGCTCGAACGTGCGGTGGTGCGCGCCGCCGTAGCAGTGCAGGTCGGTCCAACCAACGTCGTCGACCACGATGAGCAGCACGTTCAGGCGCGGCGCCGCGTCCTGCGCACTCGCCGGCACCGCGGCGCCGGCGAGCGCTGCCAACGCCCATCGCCACGGCGCCGTGACGCATGCCGCAGGATCGCGGCGCTGCTGCGGGCGGACCCGCTTCGGCCAAATCCTCATGCCGTCGGAGCTTACGCGATCGGCGCACGGCGCGCGTGCTCGTCCCCAGGAGCGCCCGGCGCTACACTCAGCCGCCCCTCACAATGGCTGGACTCCTCCATGATCTCCTCGGCCGCGCGGCCCGCGACGACGGCGACCGCGTGGCGGTCGTGGATCCCGCGCGCGACCAGAGCCTCACCTACGCCGAGCTCAACGCCGCCGCCGAGCACGTCGCGGCGGCCCTGCGCGCCCGCGGGGTCGGCGTCGGCGACCGGATCGGCGTGAGCGGCAAGTCGGTCGGAGTCCTCGCGGCGCTGTTCGGCACGCTCAAGACCGGCGCCGCCTACGTACCCGTCGACGCCAGCGCGCCGGTGCCGCGCAGTGCCGGCATCTTGCGCGACTGCGCGGTGGCCGCCGCGTTCGTGGCTAACGAGGCGGCCGAGGGCTACGCCGCGGAGCTCGGCCACGCCGCGGGGCAGGGCTTGGCACCGACCGAGCCGCTGTTCGGCTTCCCGAGCGGGCTGACACTCGTCGACGGCCCCGCCCGCAGCGCCCTGCAGGACGCCGCTGCGGCGCCGCCGGAGGGCCTCGCCTACATCCTCTACACCTCGGGCTCGACCGGCCGGCCCAAGGGCGTGATGCACACCCACGCGAGCGCGTTGGCGTTCGTCGACTGGTGCTCCGAGGCGCTCGCCCCCACCGAGACCGACCGCTTCTCTTCACACGCGCCGTTCCACTTCGACCTGTCGATCTTCGACATCTTCGTCGCCGTCAAGCACGCCGCGACGCTGGTGCTCATCGGCGACGACCTGGGCAAACACCCTTCGGGACTCGCCGCACTCATCGCCGAGCAACGTCTCACGGTGTGGTACTCGACCCCCTCGGTGCTGCGCCTCTTGGTGGAGTTCGGCAAGCTCAACCGTCACGACCACAGCGCGCTTCGCCTCGTGCTCTTCGCGGGCGAGGTCTTTCCCATCAAGCACCTGCGCGCCCTGCAGGCGGCGTGGCCGGCGCCGCGCTACGCCAACCTCTACGGCCCCACCGAGACGAACGTCTGCACGTGGTTTGAAGTGCCCGCGACGATTCCCGACGTCCGCGAGGCGCCGCTGCCCATCGGCAAGCCCTGCTCCGACGATCGCGCCAAGGTCGTCGACGAGAACGGCGACGAGGTGTCGCGCGGCGCCGAAGGCGAGCTGTGGATCAGCGGCGGCTCGGTGATGCAGGGCTACTTCGGCGATCCCGACAAGACCAGCGGGGTCTTCACCACTGACGCCGAGGGCACGGCCTGGTATCACACCGGCGACCTAGTGGTCGAGGAGGCGAGCGGCGACTACGCCTTCGTCGGCCGGCGCGACCGCATGGTCAAGCGGCGCGGCTACCGCATCGAGCTCGGCGAGATCGAGGCCGCGCTCTATCGCCACGAGCGGGTGCTCGAGGCGGCGGCGCTGGCGCTGACCGACGGCGACGGCAGCGTCACGATCAAGGCGGTGCTCAGCTGCCGCGACGGCGGCACGCTCACCAAGCTCGTGCTCAAGCAGTGGTGCGCGGCGCACCTACCGCTCTACATGGTGCCCGACGCGTTCGAGTGCCGTGACGCCTTGCCGAAGACCTCCACCGACAAGATCGACTACCAAGCACTGAAGGGCCATTGAATGGACTTCGCGCTCAACGAAGACCAGCAGCTCCTGCGCCAAGAGATCATCGCCTTCGCCAAGAAGCACCTGAACGACGGCATCGAGGAGCGCGACCAGAACCAGACGTTCCCGCGTGAGCTGTGGCGCAAGTGCGGCGAGATGGGCCTGCCCGGTCTGTGCGTGCCCGAGGCGCACGGCGGCGCCGGCCTCGATCCGCTCTCGACCGCGTTGGCGCTCGAGGCGTTCGGCTACGGCTGCCGCGACGGCGGCCTGGTGTTCTCGGTGTGCGCGCACCTGCTGGCGTGCGTAGTGCCAATCGTCAAGTTCGGCAACGACGAGCAGAAGGCGCAGTACCTGCCGAAGCTTGCCAGCGGCGACTGGATCGCGGTCAACGCCATGTCCGAGCCCGGCAGCGGCTCGGATGCGTTCGCGATGACGACCCGCGCGGTCGAAGACGGCGACGGCTTTCGCATCCGCGGCACGAAGACGTTCAGCTCCAACGGCCCGGTCGCCGACGTGGCGGTCCTCTACGCCGTCACCGCGCCCGACCGCGGCTACCACGGCGGCATTTCGGCGTTCTTGGTCGACAAGGAGAACGGCTTCGAGGTCGGCCAGAAGTTCGACAAGATGGGCCTGCGCACGGCGCCGCTCAGCGAGCTGGTGTTTGACGACGTCTGGGTGCCGCGCTCGGCGTTGCTCGGCAGGCTCGGCGCCGGCGGCAACATGTTCAACGAGTCAATGGAGTGGGAGCGCACCTGCATTGCCGCGGCCCACGTCGGCACGATGCAATGGCTCCTCGAGACCGCGACGACCTACACGCGGACGCGGCAGGCGTTTGGCCAGGCCGTCGCCAAGTTCCAGGCGGTGTCGCACCGACTAGTGGACTTCAAGGTGCGGCTCGAGACCGCGCGACTACTCACCTACAAGGCGGCTTCACGGCTTGGGAAAGCGCGCGATGTCGGCCTCGACGCGTCGATGGTGAAGCTCTACGTCAGCGAGTCGCTGGTCACGTCGGCAATGGACGCCGTGCGCGTGATGGGCGGCTACGGCTACATGAAGGAGTACGAGGTGGAACGCGTGCTGCGCGACTCGGTGTCGTCGGTGCTGTACTCGGGCACCTCGGAGATCCAGAAGACGATCATCGCCGGCTGGATGGGGCTGT
This sequence comes from Planctomycetota bacterium, assembly GCA_039029375.1. Taxonomy (GTDB): domain Bacteria; phylum Planctomycetota; class UBA1135; order UBA1135; family UBA2386; genus JBCCGH01. The sequence goes on along the minus strand of JBCCGH010000090.1, from coordinate 9,509 downwards.
AGACGGCGCACCCTGGAAGGGATGTGGCCGTCTAGCGCCGCCAGCGCCGCAGCTCCCGCCCGGCGCGGCCGACGTGCGCGCTACCGCTCGATCCCCGCTTCCCAGGGCGTGACGCCGGTCTGGAACGCACCGATGTCGGTCGGCGTGCCGCCGGTGTTGCCGAGCCCCACCTCGAGGCCGCGGTCGATGGCGGGGCTGCCGGACTGCAAGCGGAAGTCGAAGTCCGCGTTGGGCGTGGCGGGCTCCAGGACGAACCTCGGGTCCTCGTGGATCGAGGCCTCACCGACGAGCGGTTCCGACTCGTTGCGCCACAGCAGGTTGTTCGACAAGGTCACCGTCGCCGGCAAAGAGGTGATCTCGGCGCCCCAGATGCCGATCGCCGGCCGGCCGGAGTCGATGACGATGTTGTTGACGAACGAGCTGTTCGTGACGCCCACGTCGAGCTGGATCGAGTAGGTCCGCAACCCCGGCGCCTGGCAGCAGCGGTGGAACACGTTGTTGAACACCTGCAAGTTGTCCAGAGCCCAGCCGGTCTTGCCGAGGATGCGCCACTCGTTCCACACGACCAGGCCGTTGTTGTGGCTCCAGCTGATCACATTCTCGAAGATGCGAATCCCAGAGCTGCGGCCCGTCTCGTATTCCTCGAAGGGCGGCAAATCGCCGGTCGCGATGATGATCGCGGTCGCGCCGATCCGCGGCTTGGACGCCGAGCCCGGCAGCTGCTCCAGGATCTGCTCGGTGGAGAGCTTGAGCCCCGAGCCGTCCTGCGGGTCGTAGTAGCCCGAGCCGCGCAGCAGGTTGTGGTAGATGTCGGTGTCCTCGCCCTCGTTCACGTAGATCTGGGCGCCGCGCATGTTCTCGACGACGTTGTTGTAGATCTGGCCGTTGCGCGATCCGAACTTGAAGTCGATACCTTCGGCGAGGCTGTTGGACACATGATTGCGGGCGATCTCAAAGCCGTCGAACTGGACGATCGACAGCGTCTCCGACTTGCGGTTGAAGCCAAGCTGGGCCGCCTGGTTCTGCCACAGGCCGAGGTTCGATTGATTGATCCGGCAGTCCGCGACGACGAGGTCGCGCGCAAACGGGCTATCGCGATCGCCATTGGTGAGCAACATGGCGGACTGTGACGTCCACTCGACCGAGACGTGCTCGAGGCGCAGGTGCGAGGAATACGAGGTCCAGATGCCGCGACCGGCGATGCCCCGCACGGCCAGGCCGGACAGCGTCAGGTAGTTGCTGTTGATGACCTCGATCCCGCGATCGAGGTAGCCCCCCCGACCCGGTCCAAACCCGGCCGGCAAACCAGCCCGGTCAAACGGGAAGCTCTCGATCCCGCGCAGGCCACCGTCGATCGCCATGGGATACGGCGACCCATCGGGCGCGAACGCGCACTGCACGACCGTGGGACGATTGGGATCCGGCACCACGCCATCGCCGCTGTTGAGGCCCTGGATCAGCAGCGTCTCCCGGAACGTCCCCTTGAGCCACAGCCGGTCCCCGCCAACGTCGGACAGCTGGGCGACGGCGTGCGTCAGAGAGCGGAAGGCGCGATCCTCGGCGAGACCGTCATTCAGATCGTCGCCGCCATCCGCATCGACCCAATAGGTGACGCCGGGCACCGGAATCGGCGCCGGGCCGGGGGTCACAGACGCCACCGGCCCGTCCGACGAGCGCGAACAGGCAGGCACGAGGACCAGGGCGAGGATGGCGGCGCGGCATGCCCAGCCGCAGCGCCCCGCAGGCTCGAGATGGGGCATGGGTTCGCGGTTCCGATCGAGGGGAATAGTACCCCAATCGGAGCCCGTTACCCGGATTCGGCCGCCCGAAGTCCGAAACCCGACGCCCCCCACCGGCCCATGGCAGGGGCGCCGCGGCACCCCACCGCGGCCGCGCGTCAGAACCGCAGGTTGAAGCCGAAGTAGGCCGACAGGTCGTCGGCCGGCGTCACGTTGGCTTCCCGGCCAGCGGCCGCGGTCGGGGTTACCGCGCCGGTCGCGAGGTAGTCGATGTTGCCGGCGTTGCGCACGTCCACAAACAGGTCGACGCGGTCAGTCCGGTAGCCACCCTTGACCCCCAGCAGGGCAAAGCCGTCGATGTCGTAGGCGTCCCCGCCCGTGCCGTCATAGGTCAGCGGATAACCGCTCACGACGCGCAGGTTCGGCCCAAAGTACGCACCCGAGGAGTGCTCGTACTCGAGACTGGTATAGAAGGCGTGCTCCGGAATCCCGGGCAGCGTGTTGTCGCCGAAGGTCGGGTCGCCGTCGAACTCGAAGTCGCTGTAGTTGTAGACGAAGTTGAGCGGCAGGCGATGGTCGCGGCCCTCGGTCGACTCGCCGTCGTCCCACAACGCCAGCAGATCCACCATGCCGCCGAGCTCGACGCCGAAGCGCGACGTGTCGAAGTTGCCAATGATTGTGGTGTTGGGGAACGGCCCCTGCTGCGTCAGCAGGTCATCCTCGATCTCGCTGATGTAGGCCGTCACATCCCACGCGAGCCAGTCCTCGTGGCTGCCACGCGTGCCGATCTCGTAGGTCCAGCCGACCTGCGCCTCGGCGTTGACCGGCAGACCAAACGACGCAAGGCTCGCCAGCTCGGTACCGTTCGCGAACCCGCTGGCGCGCGACACACTCACAAACGCGTTGGCCGTATCCGACAGGTCGTAGAGAAACGCGACGCGCGGGTTGAACTCGTTGTAGTCCTTGAAGAACGACTGATCGCCAACAATCGCACTCGGCTGCGGCGGGAACGGCGGGATCACGGGTGGCGAAGCCACCAGGATGTTGTCGTCGACCTTGCGGTCGGTGTAGACGTACTGCAGCCCGGCAACGAAGTGCCAGCGGTCGACGAACTCCCAGTCGTTCTGGAAGAAGACCTCAACCTGCTCCGCGCTGAAGTCCTGATCGAACGTCGTGATTCCCTTGCCCCGGCCGTTCAGCGTGTAGCGCGACCGCTTGAACTCACTGTCGTTGAGCATCCACCGCGCCCCCACCTGGAATGACGACGCCGTGTCGCCAATCTCGTAGCGGTGCTCGTGCTGCACTGCCAGGCCACCTTCGAGATACTGGTTGTCGATGATGCCGACGAACGGCGTCGGCAAATGGTCGAGCAGTGCGTAGCTCAGATACGCGCTCACCGTCAGCGTGTCGTCTTTGCCAAACTCGAAGGAAGTCTTGTTGCCGACCCGAATGTCATCCCAGTTGCGGTCGGTGTCGATGAAGGAGTTGAAGAAACCCGCCTGGCCAGGGTTCGCCTCACCGTCGCTTTTCGGCACCGAGCCGGGTAGCTCTTGCCGCGCGACGGTGTAGTAGGCGTAGAACCGGGTCTCCACCATGTCGCTGAGCTGCCAGCCGATGTTGCTGGCGACGCGGAGGGTGCCCACTTCGCCCTGTTCGCGGAAGCCGTCGTAGAGCAGCCCGTCGACAGAGAAGTAGTAGTCCATGTCGCCGATGACCTGACCACTCGTCACCTGCGCGGTCCAGTAGCGGTCGTCGCCGTGCGTCGCGAGAAACGTGATGGGCTCCGCCGTGTAACCGGTATGCGGGACGTAGTTGATGACGCCACCGATGGTCGACGCACCGAGGTTCAGAGCGCTGCCGCCCCGGTAGACCTCCACGTACTGGTTGGAGGCGTAGTTGACCAGCTGGTTCGTCGTCCCTGAATCGATGCGCGACAGCGGGATCGTCGAGTCCAAGTAGCTGATGTTGCCGCGTCCAAACGAGTTCGTGCTGATGTTGGAGCCGCGGATCGACAGAAACGCGTCGTTGCCACCGTTCTGGTTGGTCACCCAGACGCCCGGCGACAGCTTCAACAGGTCTTCCGCATTGGACATCCGACCGTTCATGAACCGGGTCGAGTCGATGATCGATACCGCACCGGGCTTGCGCAGCGCGGTCTGCTGGGCGTCCTGCAGGCTCAGCGCCGTGGACGAACGGCGCTCCTGCGACCCCATTACGGTCTCCTCCGCGAGTTCGATCTCCTGCGTCGGCTCCTGCGGGCGGCTGGGGCTGCCCGGCGGATCCTGCGACGGCGGCTGCGAGGTACTCGCCGCCTCCGTCGCGGCCAGGGAACGGACCTGGGTCTCGGCTCGCCGGGGCTCCTGCTCCGCGCTTTGGGCGGCGGCCTGGCTGGCAGCTGCACCAAAGCTGAGGGCAACGGCAGCCGTAAGAAGAGTGGCTCGCTTTTGCATGGATGTCGCTCGCTTTTGCTCAATGCCTGGCTTGGGGTGCCAGAGTGAGCATGAGCGACCTTCACGACGCTTCGGGTATCACGCAAGGGGGAAGACCGTGCCCAACGCGCCGCGGCCTCGCCCGCGCCGCGCACGACGTCGAGAAACCGCCGCCATTCCTCGCATCCAAGGCGGCAAGCCCAGCGAATTGACGGGTTTGGGCCACCTGCCGGGATCCCATCGCACGGCGCGCGCTGCTCGATGGCATACAGTCTGATTGCACAGTCACGGACTGCCGTCACCACAGGACCGCCCCGCCGATAGCAACGCGACGGCCACCCGACGCCCGCTGATCGGCGCAAAAAAAAGTGGGCTGCCCGCGCCGAGGCCCTCCCGCGGCGCGCCCGGCGCGCCTGGCGACCTCCGCTACTGCGCGAGCGCTTCCCGCAGCGCTTGGCGCATCGCCTCGGCCTGCCAGTCGATCGCCCCATCGGCGCGCGCGACCGTTTCGCCGTCGCGATTGACCAGTACGTACACCGGGAAACCACTCACACCGTAGCGATGGGACGCCGTGCCGCCCGGATCGACGAAGACCTCGAGGTCAGGCGCCACCCGCGACGACGACGTCGCCGCGGTCGCGGCGTCGGTCTGATCGGCGCAAATGCTCAGGACCACCAGCCCACGATCGGCGTGCTCGCTGGCCAGGCTGGCGAGCGTTGGCATCGCCTTCAAGCAAGGCAGGCAGTTCGAGCCCCAGAAGTTCAACAAGACGACGCTGCCATGGTAGTCCGCCAGCTCGACCTCCCGGCGCTGCGCCGAGTCGACCCGGAGCGGCGGGGCCGGCCCCGGCCGCAAGGTGCGAAAGCCGGGTAGGGACGCCACGCCCTCGGCCGGCTGGTCATCGGTGCGCTCGTGATCGCCGGCCACCGCCAACCGCATCACGTGCGCCGCCATGGCATCGATCTGCGGCACACTCAGCACCGGGAGGCCGGACATCGCGGTGCCGGGAATGCCCTCTCGAATGACCCGGCGAATCGACGCTGGCGTCGCCTCGAACCGCCAGGGTCGCGACGCGAAGTCACGGGGAGGCGGCTGCAGGGACGCAACCGCATCCGGGTCCACGTGCCCGCGGGCGCCGTGACAATGCGCGCAGTGCGCTTGATACAGCAATGCGCCCTGTGGCGACGCCGCAGAGGCCACCGCGCCAGGGTCGGCGGTGACCGCACGACTCGCGCGCAGCCACTTGCCCGCGGCCATTGCTCCTAGCCCCACCGCGGCGGCGATCGCCACAAGTAACAACCGCTGCAGCGACGTAGACATCGTGCGGACGCTGAGCCCTCAGCGGGTCCCCGAGGCGAACGAAGCCGGGTCGTCCAGGCGCGCCAGCACGATCTCCTTGCCCGCCTCCGCGACCTCCATCCACGCCATGCACACCGCGCCGTCGTCGAGGATCGCTAGCCTCGGCCGGGTCTGAAAGACGCCCGGCTTGGCGTCGATCGCGATCGGCGCGCCAAACGTGTCGCCGCCGTCTGCCGATCGGCAATACATGATCGCGCGTCCGGCGGTCCCGGCACTGGGCTGCGACGTACTGGGTTGCGACGTGCTGGGTTGGGACGTTGTGGCGGCGCCACCGCCCATCTCGTCCCACACCACGTGTACATCTTGCCCCGCCGCCGCCATCGCGGGATGCCCTTGGATCGCACTGCCCGCGGCGAGCTCGCGCGAAGCGAACTGCAGATCGTCGACGGCCGAGCGGCCGTAGAAGACTCGTCCGGCCCCGCTCCGCCCATCCATCCAGACGATGTGCAGGTGCTGGCCGGCCTCCGCCATGACCGGGCCGTCGTGCGGGCAGCCGCCGAACTCCCAGGTCGGCGACACGACCGGCACCGGCGCGGCGAACGCCGTCGCGCCCGGCGCCAGCCGGCCGATCCACATGTCGCGGTAGCCGCTCTCGCTGCCGCGAAACGCGACCAGGGTCTCGCCGCTCGATGTGACGACCGACTCGGTGGGACAGCACGGGCAGATGCCCTTGTCGTTGGGCCCGCTGTAGACCAGCTGCTCTTCTTCAAAGACCTCGCGGCCAGGCCGCCGGACCGCCGCGAAAGGCTGCTGCGCGCGATTGCGGCTGTCGAGCCAGGAGCAAACCACCGTGCCGTCGTCGGCGACGGTGAGCGACGTGAACGTGGGGCGCCCCTCGCTGCTATGACGCACACGGATCGGCTCGGAGAACGACTCGCCGCCATCCTTAGACTCGCAGAAACGCAGCGCAACGCTCTCTGGAGCTTCGCCGCCGTCGAGCCACAGGGCGTAGAGCCGGCCGTTCTTCGCCGCGAGGTGCGGCCAAACACGCAGCTGCCGCTCGATGCGGCGCCCGCCCATGAAGCTCACGGCATGATGCACACCGGTCGTGTGAATCACCCGCGGCTCCGACAGCGTGCGACCACCGTCGTCTGAACGCGACATCAACAGTGTGTAATCGGCGTCGCTCGTCTGCGAAGCCCACGCGAGGTACACACGGTCTCCGTCGGTAGCGAGCGCAGGGGCCTCAATGATGTCCGGGACGTCCGCGGCGCTCATCTCAAACGACGAGCGGCGCACGGCGCTGGCAGCCTGGATCGCTTGACTCGAAGCCGCGCTCTCGGTGCCTACAGCTCCCGTCGTGGTGGACGGGTCCTCAGCGCTGCTGAAGTAGCCGAAGGCGAGACCGCCAGCGGCCAGAACGACGATCGCGACGATCGCTTTGGTGAGGCCGGAGCCTCGTTCCTCGAGCGTTGTTTGCTGTGCCATGAGTCCTTCGCAACGCATGCCGACCCAACAGCAACCGCGCTGCGAGCCTCCGGTCGGAGTCTAGCTCGGCGCGGTCGAGTGTCGACCGGTCGGGAGGCCGAGCGGCGTCGCCCGCAACGCCCAAAAACCGACGCCAGGCGTCGAGCTTTGGACGCACCTTTTGGCCGCCGCCCCACAGCGTCGCCCACGCGGGCGACGACAGACGCCCCCTACAATGACGGCATCGCTTCGAGGAACGCGTCCCAAGGCGTCACGCCGACTTGGAATGTGCCGATATCGATCGGCGTGCCGCCGGTCGGGATCCCGGCAAGCTCGTAGCCGATGTCGATCGCCGGACTCGTGACTCCGAGCTCATAGTCGTTGGCCGCGCCTGGCAGCGTCGGCACGATCTTGAACTTCGGATCGGCGTTCACCGCGGCGAGGCCCGGGTAGTCCACCGACCCGTTACGCCAGAACAAGTTGTTCGTGACCCGGTTGCTGCTCGCAAACGGCATGACGCTGCCGTCCCAGATGCCGAGCGCATTGCGCCCACAGTCCATCACGATGTTGTTGGCGACCAGCACGTTCGTCGCCCCGACATCCATCTGGATCCCCCAGCCGCCGCCCGTCGTCGACTGCGACGTCCGATGCAGGACGTTGTTGTAGATCCGGAGGTCGTCTAGCTCCCAGCCGGTCTTGCCCTCGAGGCGCCACTCGTTCCAGATGATGATCCCACCGGCGCGAGTCCAGGTGATGACGTTCTCATACACCTCGATCCCGGAGCTCCGGCCGCTCTCGTACGCGACCTGACCGCCCATGTCGCCGTTGGCGATCGAGATCCCGTTGGCGCCGCGCTCGGGGGGCACGAGTCCGCCCGTATGCGCCCCGAAGAACTGGGCGGCGTTTTGCAGCACGCCATCCCCGGCATCGAAGTAGCCCATGTGGCGGATGACATTGTGGAAGATCGCGGTCTCGTCGCCCTCGTTCACGTAGATCCCGATGTTGCGGATGTTCTCGACGACGTTCTCGCGGATCGTGCCGTTGCGGGAGCCCAGCTTGAAGTCGATGCCCGCCTTCAAGCCGTTGGAGATGTGGTTGCGGTAGATGTCGAAACCGTCCACCGAGACGATCGTGACCCCCTCTGAGCTGATGTTGAACCCAGTGCGCGAGGCCTCGTCGTCCCATGACCCCATGTTGACGAAGTTCAGGCGGTTGTAGCGCGCCGTGATGTCCTTGACGAACGGCTGCGTCCGCTTGCCGTTGCTGAGGAACATTGCCGACGCGGCCGACAGCTCGACGTCGAGATGCTCGAACAGCAGATGGGACGAGGCCCAACTCGCGACCGCGTTGCCGATGATGCCGCGCACCCGGAGCCCGGACACCGTGATGTAGTTGCTTTGAGCGAGGAACACGCCCTGCGTGAGGTAGTTCCCCTTGCCCAGGCCAAAGCCGGGCGGCAGTCCCCGCTTGTCGAAGGGAAACTGCGCGAGCGTGGTCGGGCCGCCCTCGATCGAGGCAAACATCGGCCGGCCGCGCGCGTCGAAGGCGCACTGCACGACCGTAGGCCGCGCTGGGTTGGGCACCCCGGCCTCGCCGCGGTTTACGTTCTGGACGGTCAGGGTCTCCTGAAACGAGCCCTTCAACCACAAGCGGTCGCCGCCGGCCTTGTTCAACGCCATGGTGCCGCGAACCAGCGTGCGAAACGCCGCCCCCTGACTCAGGCCGCTGTTGGCGTCGTTGCCGTTGTCCGCGTCGACCCAGTAGGTGACGCCAGGCACCGACACGGCGCGGACGCTCGGCCAGATCGGCGCGGGTGGCGGCACGCTGCCGCCCGAGGAGCCGCCACCAGAGGAGCCGCCGCCCGAGGAGCTACCGCCACCGGACGAGCCGCCACCCGAGGAGCTACCGCCACCGGACGAGCCACCTCCCGAGGAGCTGCCGCCACCGGACGAGCCACCGCTCGACCCGGAGCCCCCACCCGTGCCCGACGTCGAACCGCCGCCACCGGTCGAGCCCGTGCCGCCCGTGGACCCGGTCCCGCCGCCGGTGGCGGGACCGCCGGTACTGGTCGTCCCGCCGGTGCCGGTCCCGCCGGTGCTCGTGCCCCCGGAAGTGGTGCCCGACTGGAGCTCGTTGAGCCCGTTGCCGCAGCCGGTCAGGGCCAAGGTCAGACAAGCCGCCCCCGCAAAAACCAGCCTTGCGGCGAACCAACGAAGAGGCGCGATACCTCCGCCAACAGCGTTGCGCATCATGGTGATCGATTCCTGGGCTGTGGCCCGTGGACGCCCCCCTCTTCCCAGCATGAAATTTGTTTCGGTGGAGCTCCGTCGCGGCTTTAGACACCGAAGGACCGGCGGGGTTAGCGGGTGGTGGAAGAACCACCAACTGCCGCTGTCGCGGCGGCGCCGTGGCCGTCTCATCCGGAAACAGCGCCTCGATTCTGAGACCGTCGCGGGGCCGCGGTTGACGCGATCCGCGCCACTCATGCGTGCAACGTCCACTCGCGCCGACATCTCCGGACCACCGTTCGCCGGTTGCGGCACGGCGCACGATCGCGCGGTCGCGGCGGACCCTC
>JBCCGH010000089.1:0-37007 GCA_039029375.1 Planctomycetota bacterium | reverse complement strand
CGGATTCGGATCCGGTGGTTTTTGTCGCGGCACGGTACCTTCGCTCTCAGAACTTGGCGCCGCCGGTGGCCAGCTGCCAGGTCGGCCCGTCCAGCCCGAGCGACGAGAAGATCTCGACCGCCTGCGAGCAGCTCCACTTCTCCCAGTCAGGTGCCAAGTGGCCACCGTACCAAGCGCGCGCCAGGCGACGCACGGTTGCCAATGGCTGCACGTCGCCGTGCGGCTGCCCGTGCCGCTCGCACCAGGGCCCGACGTCCTCGCGGCTCTCGAACACGAGTGTCGAGCCGCAGAAGCGGTGGACGTTGTCCCAGGCGCGGGCCACCGGGACGGGGAAGTGCGCAACCAAGCCAGCGGGGCGCAGCGGATCACTGGCCGCCTCGATCACGATCTCCCGAGACTCGCCGGCGATTCTGGTGTGGATGCGTGGAGCTTGCTCGACGAGCTCGCTGACGCCGAAGGCGCACCACGCGCATGCCGCCCACCAGCCCCGCGTCGCGTTCTCGACCCAGAAGGCTGTCGGCACGAGCGAGAACGGCGGGATCACCCACACGTCCTCGGTGCCCGGATGCAGGACGATCCCGTGATCCCGGTCCAGCTCCCGCATCGCGGCTTTGACGTCGTCGACATCGGCGTCGAGTCGGGCGGCGAGCGTTGTTGCTGGCGGCACGTTGCCGTCGTGCACGAGGCACAGCAGCATCTCACGATGCACCAATGAGGAGAGCTTGGGGGTCATGATGTCGGCCGGGACGACGGTGTGCGTTGGGACGGCGTGCGAAGGGACGGCGTGCGCAGGGAGCGATCCGGCGTTCGCCGCACGGCCCCGCGACCGAGACTAACCGATGCGCCCGGCGCGTCCCCTACGGACAGGCGAGGTCCAGGCCCTTGGTCGACAACAGCGCCGGGGTCCCGCGTGGGTCGAACAGCACCATCCCCTGGGCGAAGAAGCGGACCGGCACCCCGCGCGGTACCGGCAACACAAACCGTGCCGCGCCGCCGGCGTCGAACGCGGCCCCCGGCGCGACCAGCGGTTGGACCAACACAAAGCCACAGCCCGGCGCCGGCAGCGGCAGTGGGCCGGCGGGCGCGATGCCGAGCAGCAGATACCCCAGCGCCGGCAGGCGCAGGGTGCGGAGCGTCACCTCGAGGTCGTGCGCGAAGGTCGGCCGTGGGTCGATCGTCGGGCCGCAGGTCGAGCCGAAGACGGTCGCGGTGCAGGCCAGCGCGGGCAAGAAGGCGATGGAGAGATCGACGCGCGCGCCCCAAGTCGTGGCCGACGCGTCGGTCGTGCCCGCGGTCTGCGTCCTGGTCTCGATCACCACTCCGGCCGGGCCCACCGTCAGCAGCAGGTCGAGCGACTGAAACGGCCCAGGAGCGACCGCGAACTCCACCGTCCCGTCGGCACCCACGTCGACGGTGCCGGCGACGGTCGAGCCGTTGCGCACGGACGAGGCCGCGGTCACGCGCAGGCGGCCATTGACGGTTTGCGACGCGGTCAGCGTCAGGCGCGTCGCGTGCGCGCCGGTCCCGAACCCGCCATGCACACCCCGATACGTGCCCAGCACGCTCCACGCATCGACGATGCGATAGGTCGGCCCCGTCGTCGGGGCTTGGTTCAGGGATACGATCGTGCTCACGTTCATGCCGGTCGCCTGTAGGGCGAGGTTGAGACCCGGCGTGAGATCCCGCGGAGCGCCGACCGACTTGCTCGACAACGGCGTGCGCACGGTCATCGGGGTCACGGACACCGCGGTGGCCCGGACGGTCTGGGCGGGGGAGAGGCAGCAGAGGACCAGGGGGAAGAGGGCGGCAACGGTTCGCATGGTGGGGCCGTCGTCGAGAAGGTGGAGCCAGGGGGCTGATGGCTATGCGTGCGGGCCGGGCCTCGGGCTCGGCGGTTTCTCGGGAATGCGACCGCGCGAAAAGGGGCGCGGGGCGCGGAACTTCCCCGGTCGAGCGGCACCGACCGGCGGCGTCATCGATCCTCGGCCCCAGCCGCGGCATGAGGGCCGCCGACCGCACCCGGCCGCATGCTTCTTACCTCCAAGCCCGTCGTGTCCTTGGTCGCGGTCGCCGGCGTGGCGACCCTGATCACGGTCATCGCTGGCTGCGCGACCCCGGTGGCCGTTGTCGCGCGACCCGGCGCCAATGGCGACAAGGCCACACCCGGCTGGACGCCGGCGATGCAGATGGAGGTGCGGCGCGTGTCGCAACCGATGATCTCACCGTCCGGCCAGCGAGTGGCGTTTGCGGTCGCGCACGCCGACCTCGAGATCGACCGGTGGGTGCGCCGCATCTACTGGGCGCCGGCGGACGGTTCTGGCGCCGCGACGCCAGTCGGTTGCGATGGCTGTTCGGACGCCCAATGGGGCGCGGACGACACGACGCTCTACGTGCGGGCGCCGGACGGCGAGCGTGGCGAGCGTGTCCACGCGCTGGATCTCGGCACCGGATCCCTGCGGCCGGTCACGCCGGCCCACGAGCAGGTCGGCTGGTACGAACCCTCGCCCGATGGTGCCTGGCTCGCCTACACCACGCCGGAGCCCACGTCGGGGCAGGAGCCGCGCTGGCGGCTGAAAGCAGTGGCGCTGGCCGACGCGAGCATCGCAGCGTGGGACAACCCCGGCAGCGCCGCGGGGTTCTCGTGGTCGCCGACCGGCGACCGGATCGTGGCGGTCTACCAGCCGGACCCGACGGACGACTGGCGACAGCCCGACTGGCGCCAGAAGGCGCTGGTGTTGCTGGAGCTGGCGGGCCGTAGATGGACGGCGCTCGACACCGGCCCGGGAGCGGCGTGGATGCCGCAGTTCGGGCCGCAGGGGCGGCGCATCGCCTTCGTCGCGAGCGCCGCCGCCGCCGCCGCCGCGACGTGGATGCGCGATGCGGAGCTGCGCGTTTTGGATCTCGACGATGGTTCGTGGACGTCGCTGGCGCCGACCCCGGATCGCAACGTCGATCTACTGGCCTGGTACCCAACGGGCAACGCGCTGCTTGGCCTGGAGTATCAGGGCTCGACGCGCCGGCTCGTCGCCGTGCCGCTCGACGGCGGTCCGAGCACGTACCTCGGGATGGGCGACCGCTCGCTCCGCGACACCCACGTCGCGGGCGAGCGGATTGCCTTCACCGCTGAGCGTTGGGATGAGCCCGCCGAGGTGTTCGTCGCCGACCTGCCGCACTTCGCGGTCAGGCAGATCTCATCGGTCCAGTCGGAGCCCGCCGCGCCGCTTGGGCGGACCACGATGGTGCGCTGGACGTCCAACGATGGCACCGAGGTCGAAGGCTTGTTGACCTACCCGGTGGGCGACCAAGAGGGCCAGCCCGCGCCTCTCCTCGTGCGCCTCCACGGGGGGCCACCTTTTCCGGCGGCGGACAGCTACATCGGCGGCACCTTCATGACCGCCTATCCGCTCGCCGCCATGGCGTCGGCGGGCTTCGCCATTCTGCAGCCCAACTTCCGCGGCTCCGCCGGCTACGGGCGCAGGTTCCGGCACGGCCTCCACGGAGAATGGGGCGGGCAGGACTATGCCGACGTCATCGCCGGCGTCGACGCGCTGATCGACCGCGGGATCGCCGACCCGGACCGGCTGGGCGTGATGGGCTGGAGCTACGGGGGCTACCTCTCGGCGTGGACCATCACCCAGACGGATCGCTTCGCCGCGGCATCGGTAGGCGCGGGGATGACCGACCTCGAGAGCTTCGATGCGACGACCAGCCTGGGCGGCATGCTCGACGACTGGTTCGGCGGCCCCGCAGAACAGCGGACGCAGGCCTATCGGCAGCGCTCGCCGATCTCGCATGCGTCGAACGTCGCCTGCCCGGTGCTCGTCCAGCACGGGACGCACGACCCCGTCGTGCCGGTCGCCCAGGCGGTCGCGTTCATCGCCGCGGTGCAACGCTCGGGCGGCGTGACTGCCTTCCGGCCTTATGACGGCGGGCATGGGCCGCGGAGCCCCTGCACCGAGCTCGCGGTCCTCCAGCAGAACCTCGATTGGTTTCTCCAGAAGCTCGGCGGCGACGACGCGCCGGCTGGTCGGGCCGGCAGTCGGGGCGCGGCGGACGAGTGAGGACGGCGACCCGCGGCGCCCGCGGACCAAGGCTGCTCCGATCTGGATCCACACCGCGGCAACACCTCGCGCAGAAAAGCCGGTGCGCCAGGCGTGCTGTGGGGGCATTCTGGCGGTTGACCCAACGATGGACTGGCTGACGAGCTCGAGCGTGCTGATCTTCGCCATCGCCCTGGTCGGTGGCGTCGTGCCCCTGGTCCTGCGGCGTACGGAGCGGGTGCAGCACCTGATGATTGCGTTCGCGGCGGGCGTCTTCTTGGGCGCGGTGTTTCTGCACCTCCTGCCCGAGATCGCCGGCATGGCCGCCGGTGCGACGGCGGACGCCGAGCACCACGGGCACGCGCATCCGCACGGCGACGATGCGGACCACCAGGGTGCCGGGCATCACCTCGGGCGCGGGCATCTCCTCTGGCTCTGTGTCCTCCTGGGTGTGCTCCTGCTGTTCTTGATCGAGAACCTGCTCCTGCGGGGGGCGCCACGCTCGGGCGAAGCTGCGGCGGAGAGTCAGGACCGGCATCGCACGGTGGGCTGGGCGACGTTGTTCGGCCTGTCCGTGCACGCGTTTACCGCGGGCCTGGGGCTGAGCGCGGGGGTCCAGATGGAGGCTCTGCAGGGGCCCCTGTTGGTCTCGGTGGTGAGCCACAAGGCCGTCGAGGGTTTCTCGCTGGGGGCCGCCTTCCTCCTGGCCGGGATGCCGCGGCGCCGGGTTCTTGTGCTGGTCCTGCTGTTCGCACTCGTCACGCCCGCTGGGGCGCTCAGCCGCGTCTTGCTGGCGCCGGAGATGACTGGCCTTGGCCTGCAGGTGTTCACCGCTCTCGCGGCCGGGACCTTCCTGTTCGTGGCGATCTGCGACCTCCTTCCTGAGGTGTTCCATCACCGGCAAGACACCGCTGCCAAGGTCGTCTTGCTGATCGCCGGGATCGGCGTCGATTTGATCGTACACTCGGTGGTCGAATGACCGGCGTCGTCGACTTCGTCCGCGAGGTCGCAGTCCTGACTTGCGACACGGCCCCCTTTCTGCTCGTGGGGTTCCTGATCGCCGGCCTGATCAAGGTCTACGTGCCGCAGCGGCTGATCTACGGTCATCTCGGTGGCAACGACCTGCGGTCGGTGGTGCGCGCGTCGCTCTACGGCATTCCCCTGCCGCTGTGCTCTTGCTCGGTCATTCCGACTGCGACCTCGCTGAAGAAGAACGGCGCCAGCAAGGGGGCCACCGCCTCGTTCTTGATCTCGACGCCGGAGACCGGGGTCGACTCGATCAGCGTGACGTATGCGCTGCTCGACCCGATCATGACGGTGGTGCGCCCGGTGGTCGCGTTCGTGACCGCGGTGCTCACGGGCAGTGTCGTGGCGCTGTTCGTGCGCCGGGGATGGGACCAGCCCACGACCGGCGAAGTGGCGGACGTCGCTCAGGGATACGCGCACGACCATGACCACGACCACGATCATGAGCATGCCGATCCGGCGGGGGGGCGACTGCGGCAAGCGTTGCGGTACGGCTTTGGCACGCTGCTCGACGATCTCACGCCTTGGCTGGTGCTCGGCTTTGCGGTCTCGGCGCTGATTTCGCTCTGGACCCCGGACGACCTGTTCGTCGAAACGGTCCCGGCCGGTTGGCCAGCCATGCTCCTGATGCTGGTCGTCGCGACCCCGGTCTACATCTGCGCGACCGCGAGCACGCCGATCGCCGCGGCGCTGATCGCCAAGGGCATGGATCCGGGTGCGGCCCTCGTGTTTCTGTTGGTGGGCCCGGCGACCAACGTCACGACCCTGCTGGTGGTCGGCAAGCTGCTCGGCCGTCGGACCCTCTGGATCTACCTCGCCAGCATCACCGGTGTCGCTCTCGCGGCTGGCTGGCTCGTCGGTCAGACCTATCAGCTGTTTCGGTGGGACTTGGCAGCGACGGTCACCGACACGCTGGCGTCGCCGCCCGGCCCGCTCGCGGTCGCTGCCGGCGTGCTGTTTGCCGGGCTGCTGGTGCAGAGCGCGGTGCGCATCGATCTGTGGCGCGGCCCGCGCCGCCGGGTCGCGGCGACGGCGGGATTGCTCCTCTACGCCTCGACCTGCTTGACCCTCGTCGGACCCGGCCAGCGCGGTTGGATCGTGCGCTTTGGTGGGGTCGAACGCGCGCTGGAGCAGCCCGGCCTGTACTGGCACTGGCCGTATCCCATCGATCGGCCGGAGCTGGTGCGACCGGCGCAGGTGCGCAGCCTCACGCTCGGCTACGAGCCGCCCGCGCTCCGGCAGCGTTGGACCCCGGCGGCGACACAGAGGAAGCTCGATGACGAAGCCGAAGTCATGACGGGCGATGGCACGTTGCTGCGAGTGGCCTACACGGTGCATTACCGCTGGCGCGATGTCTATCGGGTCCGCTTCGGCCTGGACGATCCCGCGGCGCTCACGGCGGCGTTTGCCGAGGCTGCCCTGCGGCAAGTGGTCGCGGCGCAGCTCAGCGACACCCTGCTCATCGACGAGCGCGCCGGGTTAGCACAGCGAGCGGCGGCGCGGCTGCAGCGCGAGCTGGACGACATCGACAGTGGAATCGCCGTGCAGTCGGTGAACGTGCGCAGCGTCCACGCTCCGCCGGAGGTGCACTTCGAGTATCGGGACGTCGCCAGCGCCCTCGAGGACCGCGAGCGCTTGCTGCACGAGGCGCAGCGCGACCGAGCGGATACCGCGGCAGCGGCCCAGGCCGAGGCCTATCGCGAGGAACAGCAAGCGACGGCGGCGAAAGACGCGTCGGTTCAACAGGCGCGGGGCGACGCGGCCCGGTTTGTGCTCCAACGCGCCGCGTTCCACGAGTATCCCGCGACGGCGGCGAGCCGGCTCCGCTTTGAGGGGTTGGAGCAAACGCTGGGGCGCGGCAACGCGTTCGTGCTGTTGGGTGACCACGCGAGGGTCGAGCTGCTCGACTTTGGCGAGCGCGCCGCCGCCGATCCCTCGGCGCCGATCCGCTCCGCGCCCACTGCAGATCCCGCCGTGCGTATCCTCCAGGAGTTCATGCGCGACAATAAGTAGCGGCACGACCACCATGAAAGCCACCACGCTGATCCTCGCCGGCGCCGCCATGCTCGGCGCCGCCCTCTGGAGCTGCGCGTTTCAGGTCGGCGAGAGCGAGTCGGTCATTGTGGCGCGGCTCGGCGATCCAAGCCGGTTGGTGGAGGAGGCCGGGTTGGCCTTCAAGCTGCCGCCGCCCATCGACACGCTGATTCGCGTCGACCGACGGATCCGGATCCTGGAGCCCGACCCGGTGGAGTATCTCACCCAGGACAAGAAGAACGTCTTGGTGAGCTGCTTCCTGGCTTGGTCCGTCGCCGATCCGATTCAGTACGTGCGCAGTGCCCGCGACTTGCCAGCCGCCGAGTCCAGGCTCGGGGACATCGCCCTCGCCGAGCTGAACAACATCCTCGGGGCGCATCCACTGCGCGCTTTGGTCAGCATCGAGCCCGAGACCAAGCGGATGGAAGACCTCAACCGCCAGCTGACGACCCAGGTCGCCGAGCGGGCGCGGCAGGACTTCGGCGTCCGCATCCACTGCGCCAAGATCAAGCGCCTCAACTACCCGCGACAGAACAAGGAAGCCGTGTTCCGGCGGATGGAGGCCGAGCGCAACAAGATTGCGCAGGAGATTCGGTCGGAAGGCTCGGCCCGCGCCGAGCGAATCCGTGCCGACGCGGCCACCGAAGCGGCCCTGCTCATCAACGACGCCAAACGCCGCGCCGAGGAGCTGCGCGGCGAGGGGGACGCCGAAGCCACCCGCATCTACGGCGAGGCCCACGCGCAGGACCCCGAGCTGTACGAGTTCTTGCGCACCCTGGAAGCCTATGAGGCGATCTTCGGCCCGGAGACCACCGTGGTGATTCCCGAGGATGCGCCGCTGCTGCGGCTCTTGCGCGAGCCTCCGGTGCCCTCGGCGGAGCGGCCGCCCGCGGGTGGCAACGATGAGCGCTAGGCGTCGCGGCAAGCTGCGTCCGATGCGTTGGGTCGCCCTGGCGTTGTGTGCCGGGGCGCTGTGGAGCAGCATTTGGACCGTCGGCAGGGATGAGCGCGGGGTCGTCACCCGCTTTGCCGCGGTGCAGCGAGAGGTTGGCTCTGGGGTCCACCTGACGCTGCCCTGGCCGCTCGAATCGATGACCCGCGTTGCCACGACGCAAGTGCGCACCGTGACGATTGGCGCGGCCGCGGGCTCCTTCGGCTCGAGCCAGGAGGAGGCGGAGTGGCTGACCGGTGACACCAACATCATCGAGATGCGGATCGCCGTGCAGTTCGTCGTGGATGACCCCGCGGCCTATCTCTACTCGGTGGCCGACTTCCGCGATGGCCGTGCGCGCGAGGCGGCGTTGGATCTGGCGGTGCGGGCTGAGCTCACCCGGCTCGTCGCCCGCACGCGCGTCGATGAAGCACTCTCAACGGGCAAGGCCGAGCTCCAGCGCGAAGCCCGGATCGGAGTGCAGAAGCTCATCGACGACCTTCGGCTCGGTGTGCGCGTGCTGGCGATCAACATCGCCGAAGCGCGCCCGCCGCTGGCGGTGATCAGCGCCTTCAACGACGTGGCCAGCGCCGAGTCCGATCGCGAGCGGTTGATCACCGAGGCCGACGGCTACCGTCGCGATTTGCTCCCGACGGCGCGCAGCAAGGCCAACCAGCTCGTGCAGGACGCGCTGGTCGATCGGGACGAGGCCGTCAACCGCGCGCGCGGCGCCGCGGCACGCTTCGGTGCCGTCGCTGCTGAAGTGCGCGGCCAGCCCAAGCTCGCCCGGCAACGCTTGTGGCTTGACGCCGTGCGCCGCGTCTTGGGGCGCGGCAAGACGATCGTGTACCCCGTCGACCCCGACCACGAGTTCGTGCTGCGCGCCGCCAAGTGAGCGCGCCGGCTCGCGTGCTCTCAGAGCCTGTAACTAAATCGATGCTACAGGCTCTGATCCATGCTCCTGGCGCCGCTCCGCGTCGCGGAGAGCGCGTGACTTCGAAAAAGTCACACGCTCTTCAGAGCGCGTGACTCAATCGATCCGGCTCACGCCGGATCGAGAATTGGGATGAAGGGAGAGGGCGAACCGGCTGTGGGGACCCTTCGGGCGGAGCCGGCGAACTCCTCACTCCCTCCGCTCGCTCGGGGGCAGAGCGGGCGCCCCGCCCACCCCGGCGTTTCACGCCGGCCGCAGATCTTGCGACGACCGACGTGAAACAGCGGGGACCCATCCGACGCTTGCGTCGGATGGGCGCGTGGGGTAGGCGGGGCGGCGAGCCTCATCCTGTGGGTGGCAACACGATGTGCGGAGCGACGGCGATGGCTCGCAGCAGGTTGTAGGTGAGGACGGACAGGAGGAGGACACTGGTGACGCGGTCGATCCCGCGCACGCGAAACCGGGTCAGGCCCCGGTGATCTTTGAGGTCGCCGTTGATCGTCTCGATCGTTGCGCTGCCGACGCCTTCTGAAATCGACGCTGCAGGCTCTGATCCATGCTCCTGGCGCCGCGCCGCTCCGCGGAGAGCGCATGACTTTGGAAAAGTCACGCGCTCTCAGCACGGCGCGCGAGCGCCGCGGGCGGTAATCAGGAAACCGCGGAACTTCGACCCGCGCCGTGGCACCGAGGGGGCGATGACAACGATCTCAAAGCCCCTTTTCCTCGCGACCGGACTTCTGGTTGCGACCTGCGCACCCGCCCAGATCGGGCTGGTGAACGGCATTACGGTCGACGTCGAACAAGAGCTGTCGACCGGCCTGGCCGCGAGTCACGGAGACAGCTTCGGCGTTGTGCACGCGATCGCTGCCGAGAAGTACTTCGTCTCCACTGCGCGCGCCGTCCCCACCGGCGATCACCTGCTGGTGCAGCTGTCAGAGGACGGCGAGTTCGAGGCCGCGTTCCCCGTGCCGGCCGTGACCTCGGCGTCGCGCAACGGTCTCTACGACCTGACGTACGACGAAGAGGCCAACGTCATCTACGGCGGCACCGATTACGCCGCGGCGCGTGAGCTGTTCGCGTTCGACGTGGCGACCTTGCAGTTCGACGCCTCCAAGTCCATTCCGATCCCGGCCGGCGTGCCCGGGCTCGCCGCGCGCGCGCTCACCTACCTCGAAGACGGCAACGGCGGCCAGGGCAGCTTCTGGATCGGCGATGGCTACGAGGATGCCGCGGAGATCAGCGTCACGGGCACCCTGCTGCGGACGGTACCAGCGATTCATCCGGACGCGCAGGCGGCGTGCTACGACCACGACGAAGGGCTGGTCTGGTGGTTTGGGCCGGGCGGCACGCCCCAGCCGAACCAAGGCGTGGTCGGCAGTGCCATGGACTCCACGACCGGGCTGGCGACAGGCGCGCAGGTCCTCGGCGACGACTCGATCCCGGGCACTCCGGCGGGCGGGGTCGTGCGCGGCGCGCATTTCTTCGAAGAAGAGGACTTGGACCACGACGACTTCTTCTTGCTGGTCCTCACCGACGCGGACAGCGACCACTTCTACGAGATGGCCGGTCGGTTCCACGTCGAGGAAGGCTGCAGCGGCGGCACGATCTCGTACGACGGCGGCGCCGCGTTCGTGGGGAACCCCGATTTGCGGTTCCGACTCGAGAACAGCACCGCCGAAACCGCACACCTGGCGATGAACATCTTTGAAGTCATCACCGGTGTGCCGATGCCCTCGCCGCCGTTCGACCCGGGCTGCCTGCTGCATGTCGGCCTGCCGGGGATCTTCGTGTTTCCTGGTGTCGCGGTCGTCGACGGCGAGGCGGAACAGCAGGTGCCGCTGGCGCTAGGGCTGCAGGGCCTGAAGGGTCTGCCGTTGTTCGTGCAGTGGATCGAGATCGACCTCTCGTCCAGCACGCCTCTCTCGCTGTCGGACGAGGGAGAGATCATGATCCACACTTCCTGCTCGATCTCGCCCTAGCCCCATCGCTCCGCAGATTCACTGAGAGCGTGTGACTTTTTCGAAGTCACGCGCTCTCCGCGACGCGGAGCGGCGCCAGGAGCATGGATCAGAGCCTGTAGCATCGATTTCGTTACAGGCTCTGAGTGCACGTCCGACGGCCGTTGTGGCTACGTCGGGTCGCACCGACCGAGGGCGCGACGCCCCTTCGACGAAGCCACACGCGAGTCGACCGTCTAGTGGAGGGGGGCTCGCCCTCGGTCTGATCGACGTGATCCCGCGGCGCGCGGGGAACTGCCAGTGCGGACATGCGTGCACCGAATCCGGGGCCGCACGCCCGCTCGCGGTGGCACTTTGGAGTGTCAGGCCCGGGCTGGCTTCGTGCCCGGGTCCCAGATGGCGCACCGATTTCGGCGATTCTGTCAGGAATGTGCCATCGTGGGCTCTGAGGAAGCCATGCCAGACTTCCGTGAGCCGAGCGCTTCTGAGCTGCTGGCCGAGGGCCAGTGGCTGCGTCGATTCCTGAGCGACGTGCTTCCCGCCCACGCCGTCGACGACGCGTTGCAGGAGACCTGGACGCGGGCGGTGCGCGGTGTGCCTGGGGCACCCGCGGCGCTGCGGCCCTGGTTGAGAACGGTGTCACGCCGGGTCGCCGGCGCATTTCGTCGCGAGGAGGGCCGGCGCCGGGTGCGCGAACGGCAGATGGCTCGGCCGGAGGAACAGCCCGCGACGATCGCGGTGCTGGAGCGCCTGGACCTGCACCAGCGCATCACCGCGATCGTCCGCGAGCTGCCGGAGCCGTATCGGTCCACGGTGCTGTTGCGCTACTACGAGGGCGTGACGGTCAAAGAGCTCGCGCGGCGGTTCGCGACGACGCCCGACAACGTGCACGCGCGGCTCGCGCGCGCGCGCGTGATGATCCGCGAACGGCTGCCGGAGGATGTGCGCGGGCGGTTGCCGCTCGTGCTGGCGCCGTCGGCGGCCGGCGCCGGCTGGCTGGCCGTCGCCGCTGTGCTGTGCGTGGCGGGGCTCGGGACCGTCTGGGCGCTACTCGAGCCCGCGACGATGCCGACTCCCGCGGCGGGTGCGGCGGCAGCTCCGGCGCTGGCGGCCGCGCCTGGGCGGCCCCCCGCAGCTCGTGCCCCGCGGGCGCTCGCGTCTGGCCTGGCGGTGCCCGTTCCGCGCACGCCGCTGTCGGCGTCCGTCGGGCCAGCCGCGTCAGCCGCGCCAACCGCGCCGACGGCGCCCGCGCCGCGCGGCGTGCGGGTCAGAGTGCGCCCCGCGCCCGCCGGCGGCACGCTGCGCCTGCAGCAAGAGTCGGCGGCGTCGGCCGTCGCGGTTCTGGATGCACGCGGGGCGGCGGAGTTCGTGGATGCGCGCGTCGGCGACGCGCGGCTCCGGCTGTCGCTGCCATCAGGTACGACCTTCGACCAGCGCTGGCGCATCCGCGCCCTGGGGGAAGAACACGTGTGGCGGCTGGGGACGGCAACGTTCGAGGTGCAGGTATACGAGGACAACGGCGGTGCTGCCGCCGGTGCGTTCGTGTGGCTCTCCGGGGGCGGCCTCGACGTGCGCGCCCGCACCGGCGCCGATGGCCGGGTGCTGCTGTCCCACCTCACGGCAGCGGACTACCGGGTCTACGCATCGATCGAGCGCGATGGCGCCAAGGTCATGGAGGAGGTGCGGCAGGTCGAGGTGGGTGAGCCGGCCGGTCGAGCGGTGTTCGGCTCCCCGGACGGCCTGCCGCGTTGGACCGGACGACTCCTCGCCGCGACCGGCGAGCCGGTGGAAGGCGCCGCTGCGGACGACCGGGGCAAGCTCGTGTTGATCCACGCGGACACCGGAGTGCTCGTGCCGGTCTTCACGGACCGAGGCGGGGCCTTCGCGGTGCGACTTGCCGCCGGACGCTATCGCGTGATGGTCTCGCCGCACAGCTGCGTCGAAGCGCACCTGCGCGTCGCCGACATGGTCGTGAACACACGCGAGGTGGAGCGCGACCTCGTGGTGCCTGGTGCGCGGGTCATGGTGCGCGCCTCGGTGCTCTCCGAAGCCGCCGCCGCGAGCCCGCTGTCTTTGACCAGCCGCGCCGATCGACCGACGCAGCACCGCACGATGCGGCGCCACGATGGGGTGTTTGTGTTCGACGGCGTCGCCCCCGGCGAATGGGATCTCACGGGCGAGCACCTCGAGCCCCGTTCAGTGACGGTGACCACCGAGACGCCGCTGATCGCCATCGACGTGGTGTTGCGATGAGATCTGCTTGCCTGGCTGCCGTCGTCGTCGCCGGCGCGGCGGCACTGACCGCGCCGGCGGAGGCCATCGCCGCCCAGCCACCGGAACCGATCATTGCCGGGCCCGCCGACGACCTCGGCGCGCGCATCGACGCGTTCGTGAAGCCGCTGCTCGACGACGGCATCCTGTCCGGCGTCCTGCTGGTGACCCGCGGCGGGAGCGTCGTCGCGCAGCGGGTCTGGGGCATGGCGGACTACGAGCACTCGGTCGCGAATACGCTCGACACGCGATTCTGCATCGCCTCGATCAGCAAGCCGATCACCCGGATCATGCTGCAGCAGCTCGTCGATGCCGGGGAGTTGTCGTGGGACGCCAAAGTTGTGCAGTGGTGCCCGCAGGTCCCCGGCGCCGACACGATGACTCTCGCGATGCTGCGCGATCACACGTCAGGCATCCCGCATCGCGTGACCGAACCGAGGGACGAAACGGTACCGATCTCAGCCGCGGAGATGGTCGACCGCGTCGCGACCGCCAAGTCGCTGTTTGCACCGGGCCAAGGTGAGAGCTACAGCAGCGCCGGCTATAGCGTCCTCGCCCGTGTATTGGAGATCGTGAGCGGCAGACCATACGACGTCCTGCTGCAGGACCGTATCTGCAATCCTGCGGCCATGAGGAGGACAGCGCACATCGACCACACCGAGTTGCTGCCCGACCGCGCGCGTTCGTACTTCGCCGGCGTCGATGGCCCCGAGCACGCGCCCCTGAAGGACACGTCCTTCCTGGTCGGCGCTGGCTCGATCTGGTCGACGGCGGGTGACCTCGACAAGCTCTGCGCCGCTCTGGCTGCGGGCCGACTGCCTGCCGCCGATCGCACGCAGCAGTTCTTGCCAAGCGGCGACCACGCCTGGACGGGGCGCACCAATGGCTTCGCGTCCTACGTCCAGTTCCTCCCCGACCTCGACACCCGCGTGATCTTCACCGGCAATCGGCAAGGCGGTCGTCGCGACCTGATGGTCGCGATCCCAGCGATGCTGCGCGGCGAGCCGTGCGACCCGCCAGCGCGATGGCCAAAGGCCGTTCCCGTCGCCTGGCACGTGTTGAAGACGTTTGAGGGCATCTATCGCGTGCCGAATCGCTTCGATCTGGACGTGCGCCTGCGCGGCAAGACGTTGCGCTGCCAAGGTCTCGCGATGATCCCGATCGGCGCGGACCGCTTCTTCTATCCTGATCGGGACGCCACGATGCGCTTCCACCGGGATGACGCCGGCGCGATCGCGAACATCGGGTGGAGCGAAGCTGGCCAGACCTGGCGCTTTGCGAAGGTCGGCGAGCTCCGCTGACCGCACCGTTCGTTGGGCCGGGATTGCGAGTCAGATCGACGTGATTCCGCAGCCTTCTTCGCGCAACACGAACCGGCGTCTTTCCGCGTCGAACGTCACGTCGGCGCTGTCGAAGGCTCTCGCGACGGCCCCCTGATCGACGAGCTCGTCGGGCGCGCCGCGGACGAGCTCGCCGTCGTCCACGATCCAGAGCTCGAGGGCAAGCTCGAGGCTCAGCTCGAGGTCGTGGCTCGAGAGGAGAACGATCGTCCCGGTGGCCTCCGCATGGCGTCGAAGCAACGCCATGACCTCGACCCGGCCCGGCAGATCGAGGAAGGCGGTGATTTCGTCGAGCACCATGATTTGGGACGACTGCGCGAGGGCACGGGCGATCATGACGCGTTGGCGCTCGCCGTCGGACAGACTGTCGAACGACTTGGGAGCGAACGGTTCCGCGCCCGCGCGCCGCAGCGCGTTGGCAACGGCGCGACGGTCCTCGGCGGCAAGCTGGCCACGCCAATCGGTGTAAGGCTGACGTCCGAGCTCCACGACATCGCGCGCGATGAGCCCTGGGCTCGACACCCGATCCGTCGTGACAACGGCGACGGCCCGGCCTCGGTCGCGCGCGCTCATCTGCGAGACCACTCGACCGTCGATCGCCGCGGTTCCGCCAAGTGCTGGCTGCAGGCCGCAGATCGTCCGCATCAGGGTCGACTTGCCGGCGCCGTTGCGGCCGATGACGCAGACGAACGAACCGGGGGCGAGGTTGAGCGTCGTCGCGCCGACGACGACACTGCGCGCCCCGTGGTACCCCGAGACAAGGCTCTCCAGGGCCAGCATCAGGCGCTGCCTCGCAGCGATGGGCGGAACAGCAGCAGGCCAATCACCGCCGGCGCGCCGGCGAGGGCGAGGATCGCGTTGAGGTGCAAGAAATGTTGCTCCCAGGGAAGGTGCACAATGGCATCGGCCGTGAGTGCGAGGAGCGCACCGCTGAGGGCGGCCAGCGGCAAGAGCGGGAGGATCTGCGAAGTGCGCGCGAGCGCTCGGGCGAAGTGGGGAACGATGAGACCGATGAAGGTGACGGGCCCGCAGTAGGCCGTGACCGGAGCGACCATGAGGACGACGGCCCCGAGAGTGAGCCATCGCAAGCGGCGCACATCCGTGCCCATGCTGCGCGCGTAGGTTTCGCCGAGGAGCAGTGCGCTCAGGCCCTTGGCACTCGCGATCGCGACGACGAGACCAAGCACGACCGGCGCCACAAGGAAACCAAGGTCGTCGAAGGTGGTCGAGGCGAAGGTGCCGTCGTTCCAGCCGGAGTAGACGCGTCCGCCGATGCGGTTGGCGAAGTGCATGATGACGCTCACCAGCCCATGCACGGTGAAGCCCAGCATCAGCCCCACGACGAGCAACGTGATGTTTCCGACCCGGCGCGAAAGAGCCGCCATGGCCGCGGCGAAGGCCGCGACGCCGATGAGTGCGCCGGTCGTCAATCCGATCCCTTGAAAGTTCGTCAGGAAGGCGATGGCCGCGGGGCCGGCAAACGCCGCGGCGGTGACGACCAGAGCGACGCCGAGCTGGCCGCCAGCCAGGAGACCGAGCGACCATGCGTCGGCCATGGGATTGCGGAAGAGCGCCTGCATCAAGACGCCGGACATCCCCAGCGCCGCGCCAGCGACGATGCCGGTGGCGACCCGCGGCAAGCGGATGTCGCGCACGATCTGCGCGGCGATGGGATCACTGTCCGGCGCAAAGAGTCCGGCGATGAGGCGTTCGAGCCCGAGTGCGACTTGCCCGTAGGAAAGCGTGAACAGGCTGACGCCGAGAATCGCCAACGCGAACGCGGGGGCGGCCAGCCGCAGCCGGGCGCGCGGCAGCTCCAGGGCGACGGACGAAGGCGTCATCGCCGGGGGGTCTTCGTGTCGGGACGAATGTAGACGTAGGGCTCGTCCACGATCTCGGGATGCAGCATCTTGACGAGATTGCGCAGCTTGAGATCTGGTCGGATGGGGCCGGTGTCGTAGATCGCGAAGGCGTCGGCTTCGGACTTCTGCGAACCATCCGCAGCGAACAGGTTGCCTTCCCGCCACGCCTTGAAGTGTCTTAGGTACGCCACGTCCTCGAAGGGTTGGGAATGGGAATCCCGAATGACCCAGCAGTCTGCGTCGCGGGCCTCCTCGAGGAGCTGCTCGGAGCCCATGTGCACGAAGTGGTCGAGGTGCGTGTCGTCCGACTGGGCCATCGGATTGACGCCGCCGGCGGCCTCGATGAGCTGGTTCTCGTTGTTCCTAACCGTCACCATCCAGCGCCCGGAGCCCGCGAACCAAGCGCTCAGAACTTGCCGTTTGGGGCGTTCGGCGGCGCGGGCCTTCCAATCGGCGACGTTGTCGGCAACCATGGCCGCGAACGCCTCCGCTTCGTCCTCCCGGCCGGTGAACATGCCTACCAAGCGGACGTAATCGACGGGCCCCATGTAGCCGGTCTCCGCTTCGAGGAAGACCGGGACCACAGGGACGCCAAGGCCCTTGATGCGCGCGTAGTGCTCGGCATGCCCGAGATCGCCAAGCACCATGAACAAGACATCGGGTTCGGCACCGACGAGCGTGTCGATCTTCGGTGGCGCGTGCCAGCCGTAGCCGATCTGGGCGATCTCGCCCTTACGAGCCCGCTCGCGGATGTCGTCGTCGTAGCTCTTGACGCCCCCGACCGCGACGAGACGGTCGGCCACGCCGAGCTCGTTCACGATCGCCTCGAGGAAGCCGTAGTTGACCGCGATGCGTTGCACTGGTGTGCGTACAAGTACTGCGCTCTCGAGCTCCCCCGTCAGGGGCGGAGGCTCGACGTCCTTGGGGACGAGCACGACGCGCGCCGTCTGGTTGGCTCCTTTCGCGTCGCCGCCCCAGCTGATGACCGGCGCGTTGAAGTCAACGATGCGGACACCGTCGCGCTCATAGACCTTGAAGGTCTCGGCGTGTGGCATCGCGACCAGCTGCGCCCCGACCGGCTCGGGCAGAGCGCCAGGGGGGGCGCCGGGAGAGCACGCCGCCAGCAGGACAAGGACCGAGACGAGACTGCGCATCAGAATCCCCTGATGGATCCCCTGGCGATTGGATCCCCTGTGAAGGCAGCGAGCGCCCCGAAGCGGACGGGTGCGGAGTGCACGCATGGTTGATCACGGAGCCGGTGCCGCTCCGCATGGGAGAGTTCCCGCTCTCCTGAGGAACCTGCTGTAGAGATGTTCCCGGCGGCGCGACACCCGATCAGAAGCGGTTCCAAGGGATGGGGTTCACCCAATGGAACCCGCGTCGGAGCAGATGAAACTCGCTCAGATCGCGTGCGGCGAGTGAGACACGCAGCCGGTGACCCCGATAGTCTCCGTCGAGCCGCATGGTGCGGTCGGCCCGCTCCACGCGGAACCGTCCCGTCGCCGTAAGCTCAAGCGTCACGCGCGCGTCCGCGGTCCGTTCCCAGCGGAAGTCGTCGATTCGCCCGGTCGGCAAGGTGACGCGGAGTGCACCGTCCTCGCGAAACTCGAGCTCGGTGAAGCGCGCCGGAGCGGGTTGCGAGCGTGGCGAGTGGCGGTCACCTAGGAGCTCGAATCCCTGCGCCTGCCAGGCTCCGAGCCAGGGCTCCGATCCGGCCGCGGTGGCGGTCGGCGCCGGGTCGGGGCCATCGCCCTGCGGGCCGTCTGCCGTTGCGGGATCCGCCTTGCGGATCAGCGTCCAGCGCAACTGCGGCGCTCGGTTCTCCTCGCCGAGCGAGGACGTCTCATCGCCGAGGTCGCCGAGGAAGCGCCAGGCAAACTGCCCGGTCAGGAGCATCCGGTCGCCGGCGACCTCCACTTCCCAAGCGGAGCTGGTGGTGAGGGTGAACTCGCCGTCTGCCTCGCGGGCGAGCTGCTGCTGCATGCGGGTGCCGTCCATGCGGTGGATGGAGCATCGGTCGCCGCGGTCGATCACGAGGTGTTTCCAAATGCCGACGTCGGCGGCGAGCAGGGGACGCAGCTCCCCGTCGACCTCAAACTCCTCGACATCCCAGATGCCGTAATGCTGAGGTAGGTCGTCGTAGGCCTCCATGCGCTCTAGGCGGCCGCGGATGCCAGGAACGACGAAGGCGGCGACGACCAAGGTCTTTAGTACCGCGCCGGTCACCGGCAGATGCGGGTAGCGCATCGCCCGCGGGCTCGTCGCTCGGTTGCGAATCAGCATCGCGAAGAGCCGCCGCGCGTCTGGCGCAGCGATCGCCACCGCACCCAGCAGCAGGTGCGACGAATACAGCTTGACGGGCACATCGAAGCAGAAGTTCATCGCCACGACGTTCGCCATCACACCGGCCCCGGCGAGCGCGCCGAGGGTGGCGGTGCGTCGGAACAAGAGCAGCACACCCGCCGCCACCTCCCCGGCGCCACCGAAGAAGGTGTAGGCCTCGGAGCTGCGCATCGCCGACCAGAGGACGCTCATCGGCGTGCTGTCGCCATACGGCGCGAGGAGGCGATCGAGCTTCAGAAACGGCGGGAACTGGGTTGGCAGGATCTTCGACAGCCCGTAGCTCAGCATCGCCAACGCAACCCAGAACCGCAGACCGATCAGGGCCCACGCGACGAGGCGTTCATGGGTGCCTCGGGGTCGCGCAACCCAGCTCCAGATCGCCGTCCCGACCGCTGTAGCCAGGACGTGTAGCATCATCCGGATGTAGCTGTAGAGCGGATCGCCGCTCCCGTACGGTCGGTCGAGGACATACTCGATCCCGAGCACTCGACCGGCGACGGCGTCCACCGCCCGACGCTCCTGACGCACGAACCAGGTCTGGTAGTCCGCCAGCGCCTCGTCGATCACCCCGGTCGCCGAGACCCATTCCGGCTGCGCGTCGAAGATCCCAGCGACCGTCGTGGGGGTTGGCAGACAGTAGAGCGGGAAGGGGTGGGCGTAGATCAGGAAGTAGAGCAGTCCGAAGCGGAGCAGGATCCGGCGAACGGGAGTCCAACCCTCTGGTTCCATCGGTACCTCGTGTGTGCTGGCCCGGGTTGCGGCCTGGTCGCGTCCAGGCGCCGAAGTTCGGGTGCGCCAAGCACGCGCCTGAACGCCGCGAGAGGCGTCGCGCCTGCTCGTCGCAGCGCCAGGACCTGCCCGCCTCTTTTTAGCACCGCGACGAACCCTGGGCGCCCGGACTTCGGAGACGAGTGGAGCGGCCGAAAAGCCACCCACGCAGCGAGCGGCACCCTGCATTCGAATCTCGACCCACGACCGGCCGGGCCTCTAGCGGGAGTGCACGCAGCCAAGCAGCGCCTCTTCCACGCCAACGAACGACCTTTGACTCGGACTGATGATCTCCACGCGGCTGTCTGGGCTCTCGCGCAGCGGCGACTTGGTCAGCACGTGGTCGGCCATGTTGTAGGCCAACTTCCCTCGATCGGTGATGAACACGCCCTTGACCCGCTCCGCGTCGATACCCAGCAGCACGCAGTCGAGCTGGTCCGCGTCGAAGATCCATGACGAGTCGAACATCCAGCACTGGCTGAAGAAGCCCTCGCCCTCGTTGTCGATACGAAGGAACCCGGCCTCGGGTACTTGCGGAGCGACCGGCAGGCTTGCTTCTATGGCACCGTGACGATGGCTGTGGTCCCGGCCTCGTTGACCGGCCGGGCCGGCCAGCCAATCCAGCCGCAGCGCGCCTCGCTCGACTTGGAAGAGCGGCTTGTCGTTGATTCGTCGGCGCGCTTCAGAAAGGGCTGCAACGCCGGCAGGTCCTCTGGTGCGTACTGATCGACCTTGTTGGCGACCACCACGTGGCGACGGCGAGCTGCTGCGCGAAGGTTGGGTGGCGAGCGAAGCGCGGCGGAGCCGCCTACGGCATCTCGGGGTTGGCTTCGATCACCAGCGTCGTGCCGAGCACATTGCCGGTGCCGCCTGGCTGGTTGAACGTGGCACCGAGGAGGTTGTTGCCGAGGCGCGGGGTCGAGGACGCGGCTGCAGCAGGGTCCAGAATGATCGCGCCATTGGGGTCGCGAGTCGTCTCGATCAGCTTGGCGCTGACGATCGGGCCGTTGTCGTCGTCATGGGCGCCAGGAAGGATGGCCGCGACGGCCCCGACCAGGTCGGAAACCTTGTGGCCGAACATCGAGGTGGCAGCAGCGCTCACCAGTGCCACGGCGGCCACCAACAGGCCGTACTCGACCAGTGCAGAGCCACGCTTGTCGCGCAGCAGTCCGTTGCTCTTCGTCATCTGTAATGCTTCTTCAGGGCGGCTTTCGATTGGCATGCGCAAACGCGCGCGATGCCCGGCGGCCTGCGCCGCGCCGGCGGCCGTTGCGGGCATAGGTGCCGGTGCGAGTCTTTGGGTTCCGCAAATGCCGCCCCTGTCGCAATGCCGCCCCCTGTCGCTGAGAGCGTGTGATTTTTCGAAGTCACGCGCTCTCCGCGACGCGGAGCGGCGCCAGGAGCACGGATCAGAGCCTGTAGCATCGATTTAGTAACGCGCTCTGAGAGCTTGCCTGTTGAACAAGCCTCAGCCACCCGGAGTGCGGCGCGACAGGAACGTTGCGAGGCCGACGAGGCCCAGCGTCCAGGTGACGAGGATCAACAACTCGCGCCACCACGCCGAAGGTGGCGGCGCGACGCTGTCTGGCGTCGCCGCGACGAGTCGCTCGAAGTCCTCGGCGTCGAGGGTTGCACCGCTCCAGCTCGCGGCGATGTAGAGCTGCATGCGCTCCGCAGCCGCAGCGGCGATCGCGTGGCGGAACGCTCGTGTCGCCTCCGGGCCACGCCCGGCGAGTCGTTCGACGGCGTGCGTGAACGCCACCGCGGGCGAGGCCAGGCTCGTGCCTGCGACCAGGTCCGCCTGCGCCTGGGCGCGCTGCTCGCGTTGTGCCATGCGTTGCTCGAGTCCGACGATGCGCATGCCTTCGCGGGCGGCGCGGCGGCCGGTTTCGCGGCGCTCCGGCGTCTGCTCTTGAAGCGCGGGGAAGCGGGCCCAGAGTCCCGCGTAGAGCGCCTCGTCGTCCAGCGCGGCGAGCGCGGCGCCGGCATCGCGGGCCTCCACGGTGAGGTCGAGAGCGAAGTCATCCGCGGCGAGTGCCGCGGCGCGCTCAACCGCGATCGCCGGGATCAGCACGCACAGTACGATCCAAGCGGCGCCCAAAGCCACCGCCCCGTGCGAGGGATTGTGGGCCACCAGGGCCACGGCCCCGAGCAACGCGGTCCACGCGGCGACGTACGCGAGCACCAGCAGTGCGAGAGGCAGTACGTCTCCTAATCCCGCACCGGCAACGAAGGCGGCCAGGAGCGTCAGCACCAAGCCGGCCGCGGCGGCGATCAGGCCGACCGCGAGGCACCGCGCCCAGATCCAAGCCCGGTCGCGGCCCGACTGCACGCGGACGAGCGGCAGCACGCCGGCAGCACGCTCGTAGCCGCCAATTTCCAAGCCCAGGGCAAGGACTAGGAGCGGGATGAGCAGAGTGAGCACCGTGACCAAGTCCAGGCCGCCGGCCGCCGCCAGCGCGGGATTCTCGATCTTGTTGCCGGTGGCGAGCAGCGGGTCCGAGGAGCGAGTCAGGCGCATCGTCACGGCGCCGGCCTCGGCCGAAGCAAAGGCGATCCCGGCGAGCGGGGCGGGCGTCCGCGCCAATCGAGTTGCCGCGTAGTAGTCCTGCCAGCGAGGCTGGGTCAGATCCACCCAGGAGCGGTCCGCGGGTCCGGGCTCCCCGGCGGCGAAGTAGCCTCGCACCTCGGCGAGCGACTCTTCCGCCTCTGTTTGCCCCGTCTCGATCGCCTCCTGCCAACGATCGACGTCCTCTTGGCCCTGCACGACGACGAAGCAGCCGGCGCCGAGGACCAGCGCGAGCACGATCAGGCGCAGCGGCGAGCGCAGGAGGTTGCGCAGCTCCAAGCCGACGGCGGCGCGGATCACAGCACCCCCCTGCGGTCCAAGTGACGCGCGGTGAACAACACAAAGGCACAGGCGCCGAGTAGCCACGTGGCCAGTGCGATCTGGTCTGCGACGCGACGGCCGAGGAGGTCGCCGAGCGTCAGTGGCTCATACTCGAACGCGGCAAAGGAGGTGTAGAACTCCTTCGTGGTCGTTCGGCGCATCCGCCCCTCCTCATTCCTCTCGACGCCATGAGCGTCCTCGTAGTTGAGCTTACGCACCAGTTCGCGGCGGTAGCCTTCGGTTTGCCGCAGGAACTCGAGGTGGCTGGCGAGTCCGGTCCCGGCGATTGCCATCGACAAGCGGTTGGTCGCCTGTAGCGGGTTCAAGAAGGAGAAGCCGCCGGCCAGCGCGTACTGGCGCTCGAGGTGTTGCTCGAGGTCACCAAAGTGCCGGTCCCAAACCTGGGCGCCGTACTCCTCATCTGCCTGCATGATCAAGCCGCCGAGATTCACCGGCAGCTCGTCCCGGGACTCGACGCCGTATTCTGCGAGCACTTCTTGTTCGACCTTCAGGCGGCGGGCGTCGCTCGGGTTGTGGCCGTCGAGACCCTGCTCGCGATCCTCCTGCATTGCCGCCTGGAACGCGTCGCGACTGGGCAGCGGGTCCATCGCGGCGGCGGTCATGGCGGCGAGGCGTGGCAGGACGATCGCGCCGAGCACCCAAAGAGACAGCAAGAGCGCCGCCGCGGTGCCGGACCGGCGTGCCCACGCCGAGGCGCCAGTGACCAGTGCGGCGACGATCCACAGCGTGGCCAAGTGCACTGCGAGGAAGGCTGTGGTGCGGCCCAAGTCCACAGCGTCGGCGAAGAGCACATGCGCGCCGACCACCAGAACGCACAGTGCGGCACCGAGTGTCCACAGTGCCATGGTCTTCGCGACCATCAGCGGCAGCGCGCGCACCCCCGAGATCCACAAGAGTCGCAAGCGACCGCTCTCGCGCTCGGATGAAACGATGCCGAAGCCGGCGAGCACTAGGACCAGGGGCGCGAGAAGCTGCAGCACGGTCGACGGCTCGAGGCGGTCGTAGCGCAGTAGGCTGGCGGACGCTTGCTGTGGCTTGTGCACTGCGTCGTTTTGGCGATGCGCCTCGGTGTAGACGACCCGTCCCGTCACCGCCTGCAGGCCGGAGTCCAGCTTCGACAGCGGCCCGCTTGGCCGAAAGACGAAGTCACCGTAGTGGGCTCGCCCGTGGGCGCTGTCCACTTGTCGCTCGTTCCAAGCGGTGCGCGCCGCTTGCATGGCGGCGTCCTGCGCGAGGTCGTGCCGCGAGTCTGTGGACGCCGAGGTCCATGTTGCAACCAGCGCCACCAGCGCGCCGACGACGAGTAGGACGATGCCGCGGCCATCCCGGAGCAGCGCGCGCCATTCGTTCTGGAAGAGGGTGTGGATCATGCCGAGGCGGCTCCGGCCGCGTTGCTCGCGCCCTCGGTGACCAAGTCCAAGTAGGCGGCCTCCAGGTCGCGGTCCTTGACCTCGCTGGCGTCCCACTCGGCCCGCAGCACGCCCCGCACGAGCAGACCCACCGTGTCGCAGGTCTCGCGCGCGCGGAACAGGTCGTGGGTGGCCATCAAGACCGCGAGGCCGTTGCCGGCGAGTTCGCGCACGCGCTCGGCGAGGTCGTGGCTGGCACTCGGGTCCAGACCGGCGGAGGGCTCGTCGAGGACGATGGCCTTCGCCTCCTTGGCCAGCGCGATGGCGAGCCCCACCTTCTGCCGCATGCCCTTCGAGTAGGTGCCGATCCGTCGGTGGTGTGCGTCGGCCTGCAGACCGGCGCGTAGTAGGCAGGCGGAGGACTCGCCGACGTCCAAGTGCCGACCGGCGAGCCGCGAGAACAGCTGCAGATTCTCGATGCCACTTAGGAATGGATAAAGAGCCACCGACTCGGAGACGTAGGCGAGAGCGCCACGAGCGCGCTCGGGCTCGGCGACCGCGTCGATGCCGTCGACGCGGATGCTGCCGGAGGTCGGTCGGAGCAGGCCGGTGACCAAGTTGATCGTGGTCGACTTGCCGGCGCCGTTTGGACCGAGAAGCCCGTAGACTCGGCCGGCGGAAACGGAGAGGCGGAGGCGGTCCAGGGCGCGATGCCCGGGATACTCCATGACGACGTCCTCGAGCTCGATCATGGTGGTGATGTCCAAATGCGTTGGGCTTGAGGCCCGGTCTCGGTGTCGCGGGGGTGATCGGGCGGTCAGAGCGGAGCGCGGCGGCTACCGGTCCCGACAGTCGGAGCAACTGCCGAAGAGGACGATCTCATGACCGGTCATCGCGAACTGCGGCGGCAGGATTCGCTCCAGGCCGGGTACGCAGCCCTCGATGTCGAAGGCCCGCTCACACGCCGAGCACAGGAAGTGGTGGTGGTGCACACGGCCCGCTGGCTCGTAGCGGGTCTGGCCACCGGGGAGGGTGGCCTCGCACAATTCGCCGGCCTCCACCCCGCGCTTGAGCGCGCGGTAGATCGTCGCGAGCCCGACTCCTGAGGCGTGCAGGGCGCGCCAGACCTCACTGGCCGAAAGCGGTCCGTCGGCCTCGGTCAGTAAGGCGTGGATGGCCTTGCCCTGCTTCGAGCGCGCGCGCACAAGAGAATCGATAATCGTTTCTCAGTTCGAGCGCAACCGCCCGTTCGCCGTGCTTGCGTCGCTCCCCAGCGGCCGCGCCAGGCCGCGGCGCTGCAGTTCCGTCGCCACGACGGCCAAACCGCGGGACCTGAATTTGGGGAACCCGACCAACGCGAGCGGCAGCAGCGCTTCTGTGATCACCTGCGATCCCCCCTTACCGCGACGCCACGGGAGCGCGGCCGAAGTCGCCGAGCTCGCGGACCTCGCTCTGATCCTCGACTCGGATGTGCACATCGCGATTTGGCGGCGGCCGACCGATCGCAGGATCACGGACCTGCTGGCCAGGCCCGAAAGCCGACTGACGCGACCTTCCCGCTTGGTCGCGCGTTCTGCGGATCCGGCGCTGGCCCGACGGATCGCCGGGCTCGTGCCCGAAGCCGCGACCCGCAGTGACCCGACCGGCGCCACCACGCTGGCCGCGGACGCGTATGACTTGTGCGGCGCCTTCGCGGAGTTGGTGGCTGCCGATGAGCTAATGATCTCGCTCGAGGAGCCCGACGAGGCCACCTGCCCGCGTTTCCACGTCGACAAGGTCGGGATTCGCATGCTTGTGACCTACTGCGGTCCCGGGACCGAGTGGCTCACGCACGAGCACGTGGATCGCCGCTGGCTCGGCGAAGCCGGCATGGATCGGCCGGACGAGCAGGACGGCGCGATGCGGCCGGGTGCGACAGTCCAGCGGGCGCCGACCTTCGCCGTCGTGCTGTTGAAGGGCGAGGCGTGGCCAGGCGCGCGGGGGTTTGGTGCCGTGCATCGGTCGCCGGACCCCGGCCGCGAGCCTCGCACCCTGCTGCGTGTCGACATGCTCAGTCAGCAGCCCCTCGGCATCGCTACGACAACGACGGAGACCGCGCCGTGAGCTCTCAAACCCAGGGTGCCGAGCTGCCGCGAGCAGCGGGATCGGCACGTCTTCCGGTCACCGTCCTGTCTGGCTTTCTCGGCGCCGGCAAGACGACCCTGCTGCAGCACGTGCTGCACAACCGCGACAACCTGCGGGTCGCCGTGATCGTGAACGACATGAGCTCGGTGAACATCGACGCAACGCTCGTGCGCGGTGGTGGCGCGGAGCTGCACCGGACGGAAGAGAAGCTGGTGCAGATGGAGAACGGCTGCATCTGCTGCACGCTGCGCGAGGACCTGCTACGCGAGGTCGCGGACTTGGCGCGCAGTGGCCGCTTCGACTATCTGCTGATCGAGTCGACCGGCATCTCGGAACCGATGCCGGTGGCGGAGACCTTCACGTTCACCGATGAGGACGGCTACAGCCTGTCGGATCTGGCGACCCTAGACACGATGGTGACCGTCGTCGATGCGTGTGGATTCCCTCAGGATCTCGGCAAAGGCGACGAGCTGCGCGACCGTGGACTCGGCCTCGGCGATGATGACGACCGCACCATCGACGATCTGCTGATCGAGCAAGTCGAGTTCGCCGACGTGCTGACCATCAGCAAAGCAGACCTCGTGACCGCGGAGCAACTTGGCGCCCTGCAGGCCTTGTTGCGCCGCCTGAACCCTCGCGCCGAACAAGTCGTCGTGGACCACGGTCGCGTCGATCCGCGCCGCATTCTCGCGACGGGACGCTTCAGCTTCGATGAGGCCGCAGCGATGCCAGGATGGCTCGCAGTGCTGCGCGGCGAAGAGTCGAGCGAGCAGGACGAGTACGGCATCCGCAGCTTTGTTTATCGCGCTCGCCGTCCGTTCCATCCCGAACGGCTCTACGCGATGTTGGAGCAAGACTGGCCGGGCGTGCTACGCAGCAAAGGTTTCACCTGGTTGGCCACGCGCCACGACCTGGTCGGGATGTGGCACCAGGCCGGAGGATCTTGCGCGCTATCGGGAGCGGGGATCTGGTGGGCGGCGGCGCCGCGTGAGGAGTGGCCCGAGGAAGAGGAGCCGCTCGCGGAGATCGAGGAGCACTGGGTCGAACCGTTCGGGGATCGCCGCCAGGAGCTCGTCATGATCGGCCGCGACGTCGATGAAGCCGCCCTGCGGCAACGGCTCGACGCCTGCCTGCTCAATGACGCGGAGCTGGCTCTCGGCGTCGATGGCTGGCAGGCCTTGCCGGACCCGTTCGCGCCGTGGCTCGCGGAAGACGAGGAGCTGGCTGAGGCAACCGAGACCGCGCCACGCTAGCGCACGCTGGTCCGACCGTACCGAGCCGCGACAAAAACCGCCGCATTCACTCTTCCTGGCCGCGCAACGTCGCTGCTGGGCCTCTCCCGAGTCGTCGGGCCTCGCGGCGTCGCTAGCGCTGCTCGTCGACCGCCGATTGCCAGCGCTTGGCGTCCTCGGCCTTGCCCATCTTCGTGCACAGCTGCGCCAAGCGCTGACGCAGAACCCCGTCCCAACCGGGCATCGGCCGCGGCGTCGTCGCCAGCTTCTCAAGAGTCACGCGCATGGCCTCGAGGGCTCCGTCGAGGTCTCCCGACTTGCCGAGCGCCATGCCCAAGTGGTAGCGCGCGTCGATCATGCGATCGTACGAATGCGACCACGCCTTGTGTTCTACTTCGAGCAGAGCGCGGCAGCGCTGCGCACACTCCTCGACTTCGCCCGCCGTCCACAGCACGCGCAACAGCACCGACCGCGACAGCACGTGGTCGAGATCCGCCGCGGGTAAGCCGATTTGCCGCGCACACTCCACGGCGCGACGGGCATGGCCAATGGCCAGCGCGTAGTCCGCGTGGGCCGAATCGGCGCGCGCCTCGGCCACTTCTTGAGTGCGGCGCGAGAGGTGGCAAAGGTCGACAATCACGTTCCGATCCGGGGTGCGCCGCTCGACCAGAGCGGCACAGTCGCGGTTGTATTGCTCGGCGCGGTCCAGGTCGCCGCGCGCCGTGGCCAAGTCGGCGAGACCGCCGAGCGTGACGTGGGCCTTTGGGCCCAAGTCGCCGTGGAGCTCGCGCTCGACGCGAAGGCTCTCGAGAAAGTGGTGCTCAGCCTGCTCCAGGTCCTCGAGGCGTGTCGATTTATCCGGCGCTCGCCGAGCCCGTCGGACCAGCGCCTTCGCAAGGTTGCCGTTGGCGCCGATCAGCCGCGAGCCGCCTTGGACATAGGCGAGGTCGAGGGCGTCCTTGAAGTGCTGCACGGCGTCGTCGTAGCGGCCGGTTTCGAGACAGATCTGGCCAAGCCCGCTGAGGCAGTTCGCGTACCATCCGTTGCCGAGGTCGCGCTCCGGCTCGAGGAGCGGCTGCGCCTGCCGAAAGCACTCGGCCGCCTCGGCGTCGCGCGACTGCTGCCGTCGTAGCTCCCCGGTGCGCACGAGGATCTTGCCCATCCGTACGGATTCCGGGCCGTCCAGGGCCTCGACGATGCGGCGCGTTGCCGCGACCGCGGTGTCGGCGATGTCGAGGCGCCCGGCGGCCATGGCCGCGCTGCCGAACGGGATGAGATACTCGATCAGCTGAGGGTGGTCGTCGCCGACGAGATCCCGCTTGATCTTCAAGGACCGCCGAAGTGTTCGGAATGCACCCGCGCTGTCGCCGCGACTGAGG
The DNA here is from genome assembly GCA_039029375.1 of Planctomycetota bacterium. Taxonomy (GTDB): domain Bacteria; phylum Planctomycetota; class UBA1135; order UBA1135; family UBA2386; genus JBCCGH01. The sequence continues at coordinate 8,505 of JBCCGH010000089.1, read as the reverse complement.
AGCAGCTTGCCCTCGCACCGCAGCGCCATCGCCCGTGTGTCGGTCGCGAGCGGGTCAGGAGGGAGGGAGGGAGCCTCCGGCTCGGCGAGCCGGGCGGCGGCGGCGGCGATCAGCCGCTCGGCCTCGTCGTACTTGGCGTCGAGGTGCTCGGTGCGGGCCAGCATGAGCGTGGCGCGGGCGACCACCGACCCCGCCACCTCGGCCCCGGAGTAGAGTTCAATGGCGCGCTGGAGGAGCTCGCGCGCCTCCTGCGGTTGGTTGGTGTGATGCAGCGCATTCGCCAGCTCAACGTGGCAATCCGCGAGGTCGGCGGGGGCCGCGCCGCCAGATTCGATCATCAGGCGGAGGGCTTCGCGGAGAATGTCGACGCTCTCGGTGTAGTGGCCGAGCTCGCCCACGAGGGTCCCAAGGGACTCGAGCATCACGGCGCGCGCGAGGGGCGGGGCGTCGACCATCGAGTCGACGCGCTCGGTCGCGCGTTCGATCAGACCGAGGACGTCGGCGCGGTGCCCGCTGCGCATGGGGCTGGCGTCGTGGAACAGAGCACGGATGAACTCGGTCACTTCCTCGGCCTGCCGACGCGCCGTGACCTCGCGCGCATGAGCGCGGGTGAGGCGGCTGGACTGCACCAACTGCACCGCGGCGAGCGCCAGTGCCAGGACGCAGGTCGCTACGGCAAACAGTGACGCCACGGGGTTGCGCGTCATCAGTTTTCGCGCCTGGTACCACGTGCTCGGCGGGTGCGCGAGGATTGGCTCCCCGCGCTGGAGGCGTCGGAGGTCCTCGCCCAACGCGTCGACCGATTGGTAGCGCATCGCCGGGTCCACCGAGAGAGCCTTGAGGGCGATCGTGTCCAGCTCGTAGCCGACCGCGGCGTGCGCCGATGGCGGCGCGACCCGGGTGTGCTCGATCGCGCGCATCGCCTCGCCGATCCCGGCCACGGCGCCGTAGGGGAGTCGACCGGTCAAGATCTCGTACAAGACCACGCCCATCGCGTAGCCATCGGCGCGGGCGTCGAGCGAGCGCGCGGCACCGCGCACCTGCTCCGGTGCCGCGTAGGCCAGGGTGCCGACGAACTCGTGGCTCCTCGTCAGGCTCTTCGACTGCTCGTGGCCGAGGATCTTGGCCACCCCAAAGTCCAAGACCCGGGGCTGCCCGTCGCGGTCGACCAGGATGTTGGCGGGCTTGAGGTCGCGGTGCAGGACGCCGTGACGATGGGCGCAGTGCACGGCATCGCAGACTTGGACGACTGCGAGTAAGGCAGCGGCGCGGCTCGTCTCCGGCCGCCGCGCCCAGTCCGTGATCGGCTCGCCGTCGATCCACTCCATCACCAAGACCGGCTGGCCATCGACGATCTCCATCCCGCGCACTTGCACGATGCATGGATGCTCGAGTTCGGCAGCGACTTCGAGTTCGCGTTGAAAGCGCGCGATCGCCTCGGGCGTGGAGAATCGGCCGGCGACCAAACGCTTCAGCGCCACCTGCGCCCGAGTGGCCGAGTGGACCGCGCGATACACCAGACCTTGCCCGCCACGTCGCGGCTCGCCGAGGACTTGGTAGGGGCCGATCGTGCGCGGTGCCTCGGGCTGCATGGCGTCCCGTAGCTGCTCGAGCCACAGCTCGTCGCGTTCGAAGCGAAACTCGCTGGGTGGTGTGGGCCCGGGATCCGCGGCGTCAGGCGAGCCCATGGCGATCATCCTCGTCCGCGACTTGGCGCGCGATCTGTGCTCGCAGGTGATCGCGAATGCGTGTCTGCAGCTTGTAGACGGCGGCGACCGACACGCCGAACTCCTGCGCCGTCTCGGTCACTGTGCGCCCGTCGACCAGCCGATCGAACATCTGCAGGCTGCGCGGCTCATACCGCGCGCGAATCGCCTCCATGGCGCGGCGGTAGTGGTGGCGCACCCACTCGTCGCGCCACGCTCGTTCGATGTCCGGATCGGCGAGGTCGGGGAGGCCTTGCCCAAGCGTGGTCTCGAGCCGCACGGCACCCTGGGCGGCCCGCGCCATGTAACGATTGAGCGCGTTGTGCACCACGCGCCGCAAGTAGTGGCGAAAGCGCCCCCGGCTTTGGTCATAGGCGAAAGCACGCATCGATTGCGTGAGGCCTAGCATCACGAGCTGGCGGACATCCTCGGCGTCGGCTTCCTGCAGTCCCAGCCGACGGCAGTAGCGCAGGACCAGATCGCGGTAGCAGAGATCGAATTCGCGCCAGGCCTGAGCGTCGTTGGGATCCTTCAGGCGCTGCAGCAGGGCGGGGCGAGTTTCCTGCGCGGACACGCGCCCATGCTAGCAGCTGGATTGTGCTGCGTTGGGCGGGCGTTGCTAGAAGAGTCCGACGCAGGGGGGCGCGCCGACTCCGCGTGGCCCATGACGAGGCGGCTCATCGTGACGCGGGACGAGCCACACGGTCGTAGGTCTAGCGCACCAGGACCGCGGCTCCGTTGGCGCAGTCGAGCACCCAGCGCCCGTGGCCGAGGGCGCGGCCGCCGACGAGGCCAACGAGACCGGCGCGGAGCATGTCCTGGTCGGGGGAGGGGATCATGTGGCATACGACGTCGGTGAACCACGCGTCGGCCAGGGCAATGCGAGGCAGCGTGAGCCGTCGGGCGGCGACGCTGCCGCCGACGCCGCCCACGGCTGCGCCGGCGGCGTTCCCCGTATCGATCGGACCAAGGTCCTGGGCCACGGGTTCGAAGAGGTAGACGCCGCCATCGGAGCCCGTGTCGAGCAACACGTCGCGGGGTGCCCCGTCGGGCAACGCCAACGCGACCGCGACGCGCCGGTCGTCGAGGACACGCAGCGGAACGCGCCATCCGTCGGGCATCGGTTCTGCCTGCGGGTGTCGCAGGGCCACACGCCGCTGCGGGTAGTCCACGTCGAGGATGAGCTCGTGATAAACCTGCACGCCGAGGATCACGATGGGGCGCGGGTCGTCCCCACGCCGCGCCGCCGCGAGATCCATGGCGATGGCGGGGATGTCAGAGAGCGTCAGCGTCCCCAACCGCAGAGCGAGGCCGCTCACGATGGCCACTGCGTTTGACGCGCCATCGACCCCGACCGTTTCGATCGCACCGCGAAGCTCCAGCGCGACGGACTCGACCAGGGCTCGGTCGATGACCGTGACGCCTGCACCCGTGTCCAGTAGAACTTGCACGGCGACGCCGCCGACCGTGCCAGCGATGACCGCCTTGTGCGGGTGCTCGCTCCGTAGCCAGCCCGACGAGCGGGTGCTCCCGTCGAACGTCACGCCGGGGCGCGCATGGATCAGTCGGTCACGGGCCGCGACGGGCTTGGCCGGCGCGGCGCACGTGGTCAAGAGGAGCGAGACCGCGAGCCCGACACTAGGGGCTCCCTCCAACACAGTGCGTCGCATTCCCTGAATGTGACGGTACGGTGCCGCGACAAAAAACACCGGATTCGCGGCGGCGCCTCCGGTGGGGATCGGGCGGTCGGAACGTGGGTTGGGGCGACCGGCGCGGAGCCAAATGCGGTGGTTTTTGTCGCGGCTTGGTACGTTCGGGTGCGCCCGACCGAGGCGGCAGCGGCGGGCTAGTCTTCTGGTGCGCCCGCCCGCTGGCCCCCCGGGTTGCTCGCACCGCTCGCACCGCTCACCCCTGCCCATGCGCTGCCTCCGCCTCACGATCGTTTGCCTCGGTGTTGCCGTCTCGACGCTGTCGGCGCAGTCTCGCAACGTCGAGCGCCAGTCGCAGTTCCGCCCGGCCGGTGTTGCCGCGGGCGAGTTCTCCGACGTTTGGGGCTACGCGGCACCCGACGGCCGAGAGCTGGCCCTGCTCGGTGCCAAGAACGGGCTCTACGTGATCGAGTGCACGGATCCGCAGAACCCGGTGCAGCGGGGCTTCTTCCCCAACTCGCTGTCGGGCTGGGCGGACTCGGTGCCGCGGGACATTCGCACGTATCGCGACCATGCCTACGTCGTGAGCGAAGGTGGCGGTGGGATGCAGATCATCGATCTGCAGGACCCAGGGCAGCCTCGCCTCGTCACGACGTGGGGCACGTCGCAGTGGGCACACGCCCACAACATCGCCGTCGACCTCGAGCGCGGCGTCGCGTATCCATGTGGCACCAGCGTGGGCCTCGGGGTCGTGGCCCTGACCGATCCGGCGAACCCGCAATGGCTCGGCGCCCACGCCGGCAACTACGTGCACGACCTGTTTGTGCGCGATGGGGTCGCTCACCTCGCCGAGTACAACGCGAGCAGTTATCGCATCATCGACGCCACGGCGTTGCCGACGCGAGTGACCGTTGGCACGGCACCGGTCCCGTCGGCGCACACGGCCTGGCCGACCCGCGACAACCGCTACGCCGTGACGGGCAGTGAGCAGGACGGTGGCGACCTGCGCGTCTTCGACATTTCGGTGCCGCGTTTGCCGGCGGAGATCGCCAGCTACCGCACCGGGCCAGCCGACTCGGTGATTCACAACGCGATGATGCACGACCGGCTCGTGCACATTGCCTACTACGCCGAGGGGTACCGGTGCGTCGACCTCTCGGATCCGCACAACCCCGTTGAAGTGGGGCACTACGTCACCAGCCCGGGGACCGGGACGTGGTCGGGAGCGTGGGGGATCTATCCCTTCCAGCCGTCGGGCAACGTCTACATCAGCGACACCAACTCCGGTTTGCACGTGTTGCGGCCCGTCGCCCTCTCTCGCAGCTACGGCGCGCCCACGGCCGGGGGCGGCCAGATCAAGCCGCGCGCCTACCTGCGCGGGGCCGCCTACCTCGGCAACCCGAGCTTCGGCCTCGAGGTCGAGAGCGCGCGCCCCGACGCGCTCGCCGTGCTGGTGGTGGGCGTCGCGGCTTCGGCTCACTCCCTGGGCCCGCTACAGGTGCTGGTTGAAACGGCGGAACTGGCGAGCCCCGCCATCGCCGTGCCGGTCCTCACGGACGCGAGCGGTGCCGTGACCCTCGGGGTACCGGTCCCCGACGATGTACAGCTGGCGCAGGCCCGGTTGTACTTTCAGGCGTTCATCGCCGACCCCGGCGCGGTAGTGGGGATCGCCGCCACCCAAGGGATCGAGATTCAGCCGTTCGCTCGCTAGTGGTGTGATTCAGGAATCTGGGGCATTCTCCGCGGCCCTCAACGCCGTTCTGCAGCGTTGGGTCGTCCTCGCCGTATCCACGAATATGCCTGCGGCGACCCGCCTTGCGACCGGTGCCGATACCTCGCGGTTAATGCCCCATCTGTCTGAATCACACCACTAGGGCGGCAGCCCCCTGGATTGCTCGTTTGGAGTGCTTGGCGCCGTCGGCGAGTGGCGAGGCGGCGGCTCTCGTTGATCCTGCTATGCTCACTCTCGCGTGACCCTCGAGAGCACCCACCCGTCGTTGTTGGATCGCCTGCGCGGCGCCGGCGACGACGCAGCGTGGCGGGAGTTCGATGGCCGCTATCGCGAGTTGATTCTGCGCTACGCCCTGCGGCGTGGCCTGCAGCCCGCGGACGCCGAAGACGTGTTGCAAGTGGCCATGCTGCAGATGATGCGCACCTTGCCCACGTTCCAATATCGGCCCGAGGTGGGTCGGTTTCGGGACTACCTGCGCACGGTGGTGCGGCGCGCCATTCACGGTTGGGCGCAGCGGCAGCAACGGCACGTGGCCTTGCTGCACGCCGATCCGGAGGCGAGCCCCGACCTCGACCGCGCGTGGCACGAGGAGTGGACGTTGCATCACTACCGCCGCGCGATGGAGGAAGTGCGCGAGACGTTTCGGCCCGAGAGCTTGCGCATCTTCGAGGGGCTCCTTGCTGGCCACGCGGCGGACGAGTTGGCGGCGCGGCACGACACGACCCCGGCCGCCATCTACAAGGTCAAGCAGCGGATCCGTGACCGGCTGCGCGAGCAGATCGCGAGGCAGCTCCATGAAGAGGAATTCACCGAGCAGCGGTCGCGCGCCTGAGTCGGGGCTGCGGCTGCAGGACTCACCACTCGGGCCTCTCGACGGGGGCGACGATGCTTGGTTGGAGCTCGTGCGCGTCGCGGAAACACCGCGCGCGGGCGGTCGGGTTGGCGACTACGAGATTCTCGGCGAGGTCCGCGGCGGCGCGCAGGGCCTGGTGTATCGAGCGCGGCAGCTGACGACGGGCCGCGAGGTCGCGCTCAAGCGGCTGGCCGCGGGAAGCTTTAGCACGGATCGGGAGGAGCGCCGGTTTGAGCGCGAGGTCGAGGCGGTTGCGGGCCTCGACCACCCCGGCATCGTCACGCTCTACGGCGTCGAGGTCGTGGACGGCGTGAAGATCCTGGCGATGGAGTGGGTGCAGGGCTGCACGCTGACCGAGTGGGCGGCGGCGCGGGAGCCCGGGCGGCGGGGCACGATCGAGAAGCTGGGCGTCTTCTTGCAGCTCTGTGACGCCGTCCAGCATGCCCACCAGCGGGGCGTGTTGCACCGCGACCTCAAGCCCTCCAACGTGCTGATCGACGAGCGCGGCCGCTGCCGCGTGCTCGACTTCGGGCTGGCGCGGCGCTTGCCAAGCGACGCGAGGGGTGCGGACCCGACACTCACTGTGGGCTTCGTCGGCACGCCGGCGTATTCGGCGCCGGAGCGGTTCGCCGACGACCATGCGTCGCTCGACGTGCGCAGCGACGTCTACGCGCTGGGCGTGATGCTGTACGAGATGCTGACGGGGCGTCGCCCGTTTGGCGGTAGCGGGCTCCGCGAGCTGCTGGAGCAGATCGATCGTCAGGCCGTGCCGGCGCCGTCCACTTTGGCCCCGGGCGGCCATCGCGAACTGGACGGCATCGCGGCGATGGCGCTGGCGCCGCGGCCCGAGGCCCGCTACCAGAGCGTTCACGCCCTCGCCGATGACGTCCGCCGCGCCCTCGACGGCCGGCCGATCACCGCCGTCCCGCCGAGTCGGCTGGGCGTGATCTCCAAGTGGATCCGACGGCATCGCGTGGTGTTCTCGTTTTCTCTGGCGCTGCTGCTGTCCCTCGCCGGTGCTGCCGTGCTCGGTGTGTGGCAGGCCACCGTGATCGCGGCCGAACGCGACACCGCCCGGCGCCAGCGGGCACTCGCCCTACAGCAGGCCGACCTCGCCCGCGAAGTGCAGGACTTCTACTACGACTCGGTCGTCCGGGCGGCCTCGCCCTGGGCCGACCAGCCGGGCGCCAACCTGCTGCAGGTGTTGCAAGACGCCGTTCCCGTCGCCGTAGAGCGCTTCCGCGAGCACCCGGCCGTCGCGGCTGAGCTCATCGACGGAGTGGCCCAGGTCTTCGTGGCCCGGGCGCGCTACGCCGAGGGGTTGCAGCTGTGCGAACAGGCGCTGGCGTTGTGTGATCGCGTCGGCCCGACGGGGGTTGAGCTGCGCGCCAACGTGACCAACACCCACGCCGACGCGCTCTTCAAGAGCGGTGATGTCGTGTCCGCGATCGAAGCGGGGCGGCGGGCCGTCGCGCTCTACGAATCGCTCGACGCGCCGCCGCGCCAACTTTTTGCCGCGGCGCTCAACTCGGTGGCCGGCTACCTCAAGCGGGGAAACGATTTCGCCGCCGCCGAAGGCCAACTGCGTCGAGCGTGTGGGCTGGTGGAAGGTGCCGGCAACCGGACCGAGTGGATGGTGAAATCGCACTTCGGTGAGGTCTTGGTGCTTACGGAGAAATACGACGAAGCCGAGGCTGTGCTGCTGGCGACGCTGCGCACGGCTGAGGCGTCCGCCGCGAGCACGCCGCTCGTCGTCGGTCACCTGCACGGCTCCGTGGCCATGCTCTACCGGGCCAAGGGCGAAGCGGCTCGCGCGATCCCGCACCAGCGCCGTTCGGTGGCGGTGGCGGCGGCGATCCTGGGGCCGACAGACTTCATGGTCGCGTCCGAGCGGACGGTGCTCGGCCGTTGCCTGCGCGACGTGGGGCAGCTTCGGGAGGCCGCGGCGGAGTTCGCGGCCGCGGCGGCGATGGGGCATCCGCCGCTGACGGCGTCGGCGCGGCGCCAGCAGGCCAAGTGTTTTCAGGCCCTCGGCGAGCTGGATCGCGCCGTAGAGCTGATGGCGACGGCGTGCGACGATGCCGTGCGGGATCTACCCGCGTCGCGTGGTTTGCGCGGCGCGGCTTTCGTCGATTGGCTGGCGCTGCTGGTCGAGGCGGGCCAAGCCGATCGCGCCCGCGAGCTGGTGCCGCGAGTTCTGGACGAGGCGGAGCCCCACTTGGATGGCGACCGGTTCGCCGAGTACCGAGACCGGCTTCGGGAGTGCGGCGAGCAGCTGGGGAGTGAGGTGATCGAGGCGCGGCTGGGGGGAGGCCCTGCGGCGGTGAGCGCGCCCGCGGTCGAGGATGGCTGAGTGGGCCGCCGTCGCCGCGGCTAGTGGTGTGATTCAGGCAGATGGGGCCTTATCCGCGAGACATCGGCGCTGGTCGCAAGGCGGGTCGCCGCAGGCATATTGGTGGATACGGCGAGGACGACCCAACGCTGCGAGCGGCGCTGAGGGCCGGGGAGAAGGCCCCAGATTTCTGAATCACACCACTAGTGTGCTGCGTCTGACAGATGTGCCTT
>JBCCGH010000088.1:0-37578 GCA_039029375.1 Planctomycetota bacterium | reverse complement strand
TGTCGACGGCCCTCTGCGCCGCTCGCGGCGTTGCGTCTCCTCGACTTGTCCACCAACAAGCCCTGCGTCGACAGCGCCTTGCGAGCGGCACACATGGCTCGCCGACTTACGCAACCAACTTCCGACACACAACACTAGCGAACCTCGACAAACAGACCCGGCTCGGGTGGCTGGGTCAACCGGTTCGGCCCGGCGCCGTTGGTGAACGTCACCGGCAGGCAGTGCGCGACCGTGATGGCGAGGACGTCGTCCGGGTCAAAGGCATCCGTCACCTGAAAGTGTAGGTGGGCCCACGGCAGCTCGCCGGTGCCGCCGACCGCGGCGATCGGCTGGCCGCGTTCGACCAAGTCACCTTCCTCGACCAGCACGCTGCCGTGCGCGAGGTGCAGGTACTGCGAGAACTCGCCGTGCTCATGGGCGATCACGACGTAGTTGCCGCCGGCGACTTCTAGCGGGTCGCCACCCGCGGCTAGAAACCGCTTCTGCTGGCGGGCGCCGATACGACCGAAGTACTGGCTCGTTGACTCGTTGTCGCGCTTGCCAAACTTGTCCGGGTCGAGGGTGGAGTCGGCGACGACCTTCACGACCTCTCCGGGTGCCGCGGCGAGGACTTTCTTGCCGTAGGCATACCAGTCGGTCCATTGCCGCCCGGTGTCGCGGAATGCGCGGCCGTGCTCGTCGATGAGCGTGATGTCGATCGCGAACTCGGTGCCCTGGGTGAACCGGTGGTGGCTACTCAGCAGCCCGTCGGCGAACACGAACCACGGTCCGGGCTCGAGGGGGAAGGAGTAGTCGTTGGCCGGCTTCGGCCGTCGCACTTGGATCGAGTTCGACACCTCGAAGCGGCCCTCGGGCCCGTTCAGCACCGCGGTCGCCCGGAGCTGGTCGGGTAGGCCCCGGACCGCGAGGTAGAGGTCGTTCACGATGAACCCGCTGTCGGTGGCCAGGTTCATGCTCGTCGCCACGGATTCACCGTCGCGAAAGAGGCTGCGGTGGCCAAACGGGACGTCGAGAAAGATCGGCGCCCCCAGGCTGACACTCATGCGCACCCGGCGCAGGCCGCCGGCGAGATCGGTGCTGCCGACGCGAGTGCGCTGCATCAGTTCGCCGCCCTCGAGCAGCTCGACGAACACCTCGACGAGGTCGACGGGGGCCGATCCCTTGTTGACCACCGCCAGGCTATGCACGAGCACGTCGAAGTACCCGCGACGGCTTTCCAGGCCGGATCCCGGCGATCGCGCGAGCCGGGCGGTGAGGTAGTCGCGCTGCGCAAACCGGATCTCGGCGGCCGCGGTCGCTTGGGCCGGCGCCGTGCCGGCGGTGAGCAGCGCCGCTATGGCCCACGCGCCGGCCGCGAGGGCGACGCCGCGGGCGCACTCACGGGGTGCGGACCGGCAGGATGAGCCGGGAGGAGTGCACTCCACTGCGGTAGACGCGGTGTGTGGCCTTGACGAAGGCTGCCGGTGCCGCGCGGTAGATGTCGACGCAGGTCTGCGGATTGCGGTCATACAGAGGGAACCACGTGCTGTGGATCTGGATCATGATCCGGTGCCCGGCGCGGAAGCGATGGAAGCGGTCGGGCAACCGGAAGCGGAGGTCGGTGAGCGCGTTCGAGGTCACCGGGACAGGGCGCGCGAAGGACTCGCGGAACTTGGCGCGGAAGATCTCGGCGGCCAGCAGCATGTGGAACGCGGCGGCCGGGTCGTCGTCCTCTGGGTGGACGTCGATCAGCTTCACGACCCAGTCGGCGTCGGAGCCTGTGGTCGAGAAGCACAGCTGCGCCTCGGCGGCGCCGGCGATCACCACGTCGTTCGCCAGCGGCGCCGTGACGTAGGTCAAGACGTCGGGCCGAGAGGCCACGAACTGCTGGTCCTCGACCATGCGCTCGGGATAGAACCGCATGGTCCGGCGCGCCGCCGACGGCACCGGGTCGGCGGGGTCGCTGACGAACTCGTCGAAGGCCGGCGGGTCGGCGGCGTTCGGTGCCGCGCCGAAGCTGGCGCCGCCCTCGGCGCGCAGATAGAGCGGCTGCGGCTCGACGTCCACGGGTGGCCACTGTGCCAATGGGTGCCAGCGGTTGCCGCCCGTCTCGAATGCCGTCACGGGCGCCAGCTGGGGATCGGGCCCGTCGCGCAGATGATGCTCAAAGAACGGTCGCTCCATCGCTCGGCGAAAGTGGGCCGATGTCCCGGCGCCGAAGGTCGCGCGGCCGAGCGAGGCGCCCGTGTCGCCACTCAGCGCATTCCAGCCGCCGTGGCGCCACGGGCCGACCACGAGGTAGTTGGCGTCGCGCCGGCCGTCGACTTCGGTGCGGTCGTAGATCTCGAGCGGCCCGCGAAAGTCCTCGGCGTCAAACCAGCCGGCGACGTGGAGGGCTGCTGGACGCACATCCCGCATGAGGCGTAGCGGATTGCGCTGGCGCCAGTAGGCGTCGTACACGCCGTGCGTCATGTACTCGGTCCACGCCGGCACGCGGCCGCGGAACACCCGCTCGTCCACGGCGCCCAGGGGACCGAGCCCCAGGAAGTAGGCGTAGGCGTCGTCGGTGCCGAAGTCGAACCTGCCGCGTTTGGGCCCGAGCAGGCCGCTAGTGCTGGCCATATGGGCGAGCCAGCCAAACATGTAGTGCAGGCGGAACGCGCCATGGTGGTGGATGTCGTCGCCGACAAACATGTCGCCGGGCGATGCTTGCGGCGAGACTGCGACGAGCGCGGGGTGCGCGTCCGCCATGGCCATGACGGTCTGCCACGCGCCGTACGAGATGCCCCACATCCCGACGCGCCCGTTGTGGTCCGGCACGTGGTCCAGGAGCCACTCGATGGTGTCGAACGCGTCGGTCGTTTCGTCGACGGCGCGGGGGTCCGAGCGCACCGTGCGCGGTGGCCGCAGGACCCGGAACTCGCCTTCCGAGCCGTGCTGGCCGCGCACATCCTGGTAGACGAACACGTAGTCCAACGCGGAGAACAGCGGCGACGGTCCAAGCCAGCGGCGGGCGATCGTCGTGTCGTAGCGGCGCATGCCGTAGGGCGTCCGATTCAGCAGGATCGGCGGGCGCCCCTCCGGGTTGGTGGGCTCGAAGATCTGCGTGTGCAGCTTGGTCCCGTCGCGCATCGGGATCATGGCGAGGCGCTTGGTGTAGTGGCCGTCCAGCTGTGCCGTTGCCGTCTGGCTGGACCCGGGCTCGGTTACGGCGATCCCCGCGCCGAGAGCGGCGAGGGCGAACAGGAGGCGGCGATGGTGGCGCATGCGAGGCGGCGGGTGCCCTATTCGGTGCCGCGACGTGGCCAGGGGACTCAAGGGTCCGGTGGTTTTGTTCGGCCACGGCAGCCAAGGGCAGGACGCGCGGCGCCGTGGCGTGGGGACGGGCTACACTCCCGACCATGGTTGGCCCCCGGTGTGCATGGCATGCGGTCCTGGTCCCTCTGGCTCTGGCGTGCGGCTGCGATGGGCCGGCGGGCCCCGTGCACCCCGCGATCCCGAGCGTCGACGCCGCCAGCGTGCAGGGCGAGCTCGAGGCGCTGCGCGGCACGCCGCTGCTGGTGAACGTCTGGGCCATGTGGTGCCCGCCGTGCGTGGCCGAGCTGCCGGACCTGGCCGAGGCGGCGACCCTGCTCGCGGCGCGCGGCGGCCGCTTGCTCGCGGTGAACGTCGAGCTCACGAACGGCGGCGGTGACGTTGCCGATGTGGCCGAACAGCTGCCGCGGTTCCTAGCGCGGCGCGACCTCGCGCTCGACGTGTGGTTCTATGCCGAGCGCGACTCTCGGCCGCTGTGGCGTGCCCTTGGGGTGTCACCGGCGCCGACCGGCATCCCGATCACGCTGGCGCTCGCGCGCGACGGCAAGATCGTCGACCGAGAGGTGGGCCGAGCGTCGCCGGAGCGCCTCGCCCAGATGATCGACGCGGCGACGGAGTGAGTGTGGGCGTGTGACGTTTTGAAGTCACGCGCTCTCCGCCGCGACGGCCGGTGCGACCGGGCTCAAGCCCGCCGCACCCACTCGCCGGCGATCGCGCCGAGGTTGGGCGCGTCGCCTTCGGCCGGGCCGAAGTAGTAGTGCTCGATGCGGGCGATCGTCGCGTCGATCTCGCGCCGGCCGACGTCGTCGAGGCGCGGCGCGGCGCGAACCTCGCGCAGGAGGGCCAGCACCGAGAAGGGGGTGACGCGCTCCGGCATCTGCAGGCCGGTCGCGGCCGCCTGGCGCGGCGGATCGCGCAGCGCCAGCCAGAGCACCAGCACGAGCAGCACCGCGGCCGTGCCCATCACGAGCCACAGCCACCACGGCCAGCCGCTCGGCTTGCCGTAGCTGCCCAGGAGCTCGACGGTTGCCTTCGCCGTGACCAGGTCGGCGTCGTCGTAGCGCTGGTAGATCACCTGTGCGGCGTCGTCCTTCTGTGCGGCAAAGGCGAAGGTCTTGGCGGGCTGCTCGCCTTCCTTGCCCCGCAGGGTGACCTGCCACAGGCGCTCGGATTGGATCGACTCCTCGTCGTCACCAAACCGGCTGATCGTCACCCCGCCGTCGTCGACGCTCTCGACTTCGAAGTCCGCCGGCGCCAGGTCGAGGATCTGGTCGAGCTCGGGCAGCAGGCCGAGCGCGGTCGCCTTGATCTCCAGGCCGAGCACGCCCTCGTCGGCCTTGCGCTCGTCGAGGATCTGCGTGACTTCCAGTCGCTCGAACGGTCGCGGCTCGGCCGCGGCGGCGGCATCGATCGGCACGACCGCCGACGTGATCGGCAGGACCGCGTAGCCCGTCACGTCGAGGAAGTCGAGGTCCATCTTCAGCTCGGGGATCCGGTCGACCTGCGGTCCCTTCGCCTGCAGCAGCAGGTAGGCGTACGGCATCCGCCGCCAGTTGAACGGCGTCGTTGCCTTGGACGCGACGTCCTCGGCGTTGAAGGTGAGCGACTTGACCTCGAAGCTCTCCTGCAGCGCCGCCTGGATCGACTCCTCGAACTTGTCGCGGTAGTTCTCCGGCGGCCGCCCGTAGTTGAAGTAGATGTTGACGTTGTTGGCCTGGTTCTGCAGATACTTCGCGAACCCGCCGCTCTCGCGCTCGATCTCCTTGGTGTAGCGCAGGTCGATGCGCACGCCGAACGGCTCGGTGCCGACGTCGCCGGATCCATCGACCTCGGCGACGAGCTTGATCTCGTGGACGAGGTCGCGGTAGTAGTCGTAGACCTTGGCGGCCTCGCGCGCCTGCGGGTGGTCCTTGCCGACGATCTCGAAGCCGCTCTCGAGGAAGCGGTTCTTCACCGCGGGGTTCACCGAGCTGAGCTTGGTGAACAGGCTGTTGGCGAACTTGGCGACATGCCGCTTGGCCGAAGCTCCCCCCAGCTCGGCCAGCGCATCGCGGATCTGGGGGATCTCCTGGCGGGCCAGCGTGGTGCTCTGGTCAATGGCGCCGACGTCGCTGGCGCCCAGCGCCGCGTGGTACCAAAACTCGAACGCCTCGATCGTCTCGTCGTCCTTGTCGAGCTCAGGCACTGAGGCCATGTACGCGCGCGTCGCCGCTTGAAACTGGCCCAGCGCGTCCCGGCGCAGGTTGGTGAAGTCGGCGCTCTTCTTGATCGCGTTGCGGTAGTTGTTCAGGTCGTGCGTCATGGCGGCGCGCGCGCACATGAGCCGCCAGCTGTCGGGGTGTGCCTCGATCGCGCGGGCTAGCATCGCCTGCGCCATGCCGTAGCCGGTCTGGACCTCGCGCTCGATGTCCTTCTGCCGGCGGCGCGTCTTGGCCTGCTGCTGCACGTCCGGCCGGCGCCAGGTCGTCGCCAGGTTGGCACGCATCGTTTGCGCCATCGACGCCAGCGTCTTGTCGTCGAGGTCTTCGAGCGTGCCAAACACCTTCTCCAGCGCGCCGATGCGGAACACCTCGGCGGCGCTGTGGCTCTTCACGAAGGCCTGGACCAGCAGCTCGGTGTCCAGCTCGATGCCGTCGATCGCGCGGAGCTTGTTGACCCATTGCTCGAGGTCGCGCAGGTTGCGCTCCTGCTTGCTCCGCGTCAGTGGGATGCCGCTCGCTCGCTGATTGAAGCCGTAGCTGAACATGTAGACGTTCGTGCGGCTGCGCTCGCTGTTGGGATCGTTGTTTTTGATCCACACCCGCAGGAACTCTTTGGCGAGCTCGTTGGCGGTGTCGGCATGCGTGCCCGCCAGGCGCTCGATGTAGGGGAAGGCGAGCTTCTCCTCGTTGACCTTCAGGTAGAGCCGCGCGATCACCGTGTCGAAGGTCGGTCGCACGCCGTCGGCCAAGAGCTCGCGCCACGTGCCGTCCGGCCGCAGTTCGAGCAGGTCCCCGGGCTCGATCGGCTGCACCGGCGTGTTGACGCGCCCGGAGCGATAGTCGACCCAATAGATGTTGCCGAAGGGGTCGCGCCGCGTGATGGGACCCATCGAGCTCGCCTGCGAGTACTTGTAGCTGTGCCGCGCCTCGCGCAGCCAGGCGTCGGCGGCGACGCTGAGCGCGTCGCGCCACTCGACGCCCCGCTCCGGCGCCGCGGTGAGCAGCGCCTGGATGGCGTTGTGCAGGAGCTGCAGGCCCTCCTTGCGGTAGTCGGGCTTGCTCGCGTGCGTGGTCATGCTGGCGGCCGCTTGGCCGCCGATCGTCGCCAGCACCTCCATGCCGCGTTCGGGCCGCTCGGTGAACGACTCCTCTAGCCAGGAGTCACCGAGTTCGTCGCGCACCTTCGAGGCGAGGCTCGCGGCGCGCCGCAGTGCGGTGGCCTTTTGGTCCTCGTCGATTTCGCCGGCCGCGAGCGCCGCCAGGGTGGCTTCCCAGGCGCGCTCCAGGAAGGCCGGCTTCTCCTCCTCGTCGTACTTGGCGACGAGATGCTTGGCCAGCAGGTTGAGACCCTCGCGATCGTCGTTGGCCACAGCGTCCGCCAACGTCGGCACGAAGTCGGCCAGGTCGAGGTCGCGGGACTGCGCGGTGAGCAGCCGCGCGGCCAGGCGCTGGTCGATCTTGCGCTCGGCTTCGGGCCGCGCGCATTCGGTGCGCAAGACATCGACCCACTCCGGCTGCGTGTGCCCCTGACTGAACGCGAGCGCCAGAAGGGGCGGGATCGTCGCGGCCTGCTCGGGTTTGAAGCCGTCCTCACCTGGGGCGAGCTGCACCAGCGCGGCGACGTCCTCGAGGTTGAACCGATTGGCTTCCCAGAAGGGCTTGAGTTGGTTGTTGCGTTGCTCGGGCGGCGGCGCCGTCGCCAGCTTGGCCAGCAGCTGTGGATAGATGGTCTCGGCGGCAGCCTCGGCGCCAAAGCGCTCGAAGAACGCCGGCAGCTGGTCCCAGCGCCCGAGCGTCACGCAGCGCTGCATCCGCTCGAAGAAGCGATCGAGCCGCTTGCCCTCGATCTCCTTCTTCTTCTTCTCGTACTCCGCCATCGCCTTTTGGTGCTCGGTTTGGGCGGCGGCGACCGCGGGGTCGGGTGCCTCGACCGGCGGTGCCGTGCCGGCCGTCGCGTCCGGAGCCGGAGTCGGCGGTGGCTCGTGCTGCGCGGCGACGACGAGCGCGTTCGTCGACGTCGCGGCCCCGGTGGTGACCGGCGCCGGCGCCGAGGCGCTCGGCGGTGCGGTCTCCGGCTGCGCTGGGGCGGCGGCGACTGGTGCGTCGGACCCGTCACCGCCGTCCTCGCCCTCGCCGCCGGGGGCGTCCTGGCCCGTTGCCGGCGGGCCCGTTGCCGGATCGCCCTCTGCCGGCGCGCCCGTTGCCGGCTCTGGCGTGGGCGGCGCTGGTGGCGGCTCGGGCAGGGTCAGCTCCGGGTCTTCGTCCGCGGGCAGCGGCTCGGGCTTGGACCAGGCCGCCAAGATCGCCGAGGTGCGGCGGTCGAAGGCCAGCTTCTGGAACCGCTGCATGAGCTGCGGGTCGACTTTGGCCGCTTGGTCGTCGCCAGGCGCGGCGGCGCCCGGTGGCAGCACGGGCGCGCCAGGGGCACCGGGCGCGACGATCACGTCGGCGACCTCGATGGGCACCCCGCCCTGGAGGCGGATGATCCGCTGGGGCGCGCTTTGCGCGGCCGCGCCGACCGTCAACAGCGCGAGCGAGAGCGACGCGGCCACCCAGGGCCGCATCGACGAACGAACGATCGAAGCGTAGGACATCCCGTCGTCCTGGGGTCGTCAGCCGTGCGAGTCGCGCCGGGCGGCCAGGGGACGGTGGCCGCGGTGCGTGAGGATTATGATCCCGTGCCGTCGGCCGGGGGACCAGCGCTCGCGCCGCGAGCATCTTTCGGTTGCTTGCCGAGCGGGGCGCGACCGCGCCCCCTGCCGGAACCTTGTCAAGTTCCGGCGCCCCTTCATTGATTGGGTAAGGGCAGCCCCTGTAGCTCCTCTAGCTCCATGCGCGCCAGCTTGACCGCCGCCTCGAGGTCCTCGCGGAACCGCTTGGCCTGGGTCTTGTCGCCCGCCGCGTCGGCGCGCTCGGCGAGCAGCCGGTACGTCTGCCGCGCCACCTCGATCTCCGGCTCCCAGTCCTTGCGGACGTAGCCCTCGAGGCGCATCAGCCAGGTGACGTAATACTGCGCGCTGGCGTGCGCGGCGCGCGCCTCGTCGAGCAGGGCAGGATCGGCGTCGGGGTCGTCGAGCATCTCGCTGACCATCGACGCCAGCGCCTTCTGCGCCGTGGGCAGCTGCTTGAACTGCATCTGCGCCTGCGCCAGCGCCAGCCGCATCCGCCGCTCGGCGTGCACGTGGCCCTCGGGAAGTGCGGCGAGCGCCGCCTCATACCCCTGGATCGCCGCATCCCAGTCGCGATCGGCGGCGGCCTCGTCGGCCCTCGCCAGCTCGCGGTCGACCTCGTCGAGCTGACTCTGGTCCTGCCCCGGGCCCTCATGATAGGCCCAAGCGGCGAGAGGCAGACAGAGCCAAACCGCGAGTAATGGTGTTCTCATGCGTTCCTCCGCCGGACCGTGCCCGGTGTCGCGCTGCGGATTGTATCGGCGCGCCGGGCGTTGTGGCTGATTTCTCGCGTTGGCGCGACGCGGCCCGGCTGCCACGCCGTGCCGAAACGGGCCAGTAGGAGCGGTATCAGCGCCAAGAGTACGGCACCGAGACCGGCGGCCAGCAGGGCGTATTCCCGCTTCGTCAGCTTCTCGAGCGGTGACCGCTCGGCCTCGGCCGTGATCGAGCCGAGCACCTCGGTCGGGATGTGTCGCTGGTTGCCGTCGTGGTAGTTGCCGCCGAGCCGCAGCGCCATTTGCCGCAGGGCCGACACGTCTTGGCGTGAGTTGCGACCGTTGATGAAGCTGCCCTTCACCGGATCGCCGACGCCGACGACCAGCACCCCGACCACCGACGGCGGCAGCACGGGCGTGCCGGTGGGGGGCAGGGTGTCGCCGTCGCTCACGACGACCAGCGTCGCGGTGTCGCGGGGCCAGACCTTGGCGAGCTTCGCGGCTTCTTCGAGGCCGTCGAACAGCTTGGTCTCGCCCGGCTTGAACGCGAAATGCATTGGCAAGTCGGTGAGGACGTTGCGCACCACCTCGGCGTCGTCGGTGTCGATCACCACCGGCAGCGCGCCCGAGTAGGTCGCGACCACGGTGATGCGGTAGCGCCCCAGCGCGATGCGCGAAAACATCGATGTCAGCACGTCGCGACCGCGGTGGCGCCGGCTCAGGTCGCCGTTCGGCCCGGCGTCGACCAGCTGCATCGACGGCGACACGTCGAGCACCAGCAGGAGGTGCCGCAGGTCCTCCTCCTCGACGACTTCTTCGAGGTGGTGGACCTTGGGTTCGAGCTCGAAGAGCAGCGTCGCGAGACCCCAGGCCAGGGCGCCGGCGCCGGCGGCGCGGAGCAGCGGTGCCATTGACGTCCAGTGCGCCGATCGACGCCGCGGCCCGAACGCCAGGCGCGCGACGCGACGCACCCGGCGGCCGTGTAGGAGCTCGGCCAACAGGGTCGCCACCGCGGCGACGGCCGTGAGGACCAGGGGGAGCGTCACCATGGCGTGTGTCGCAAGAACAGCTGGAGCAGCAGGTGCAACGCCAGCAAGCCCAAGCCCGCCCAGCACCACGGAGCAAAGGCGTCGACGTTCTCGGCAGCGACCTTCTCGAGCTCGGCCTTCTGCATCGCGTCGATGCGCTTGAACACCGCCTCCAACCGCTGCGGGTCCTCGGCGGCGAACATCTCGCCGCCGGTGATCGTCGCGATGTTGACGACCTCCCCGGGCACCTCGCCGCCGGCCACGTGTACGCCGCACACCATGATCCCGTCCTGGCGCAGCCTCTTCGCGATCTCCATGTCGACGCCGCCGTCGAGGTCGGCGGAGTAGCCGTCCGAGATCAGGATGATCAGCCGGTCGCCTTCCTCCCGCGCGACCAGCACGTCGCGGCACGACAGCAAGGCGCGGCCGATCGAAGTGCCGTTGAACCAGCCCGGGTTGTTGCCGCGCTGTGGGTCCATGAAGGGCGGCGCGCAGCGGAAGGCCGAGACGTCCGAGGTCAGCGGCACCCAGTGCAGCACCGCGTTGCCAAAGAACGTCAGGCCAAAGGCGTCGCCCTCGCGGTAGTCGAGGAACTCGTTGATCGCCTGCATCGCCGCGTCGTAGCGCGTGCCTTCGCCGAACTCCGCGGTCATGCTGCCGGACACGTCGACGCACAGCTGGATGTTGGTCAGCGAGCGACGACTCTCCGGCGCGGCGAGGCGCTGTGGCCCGGCCAGCAGTAGCACCGCCACCGTCAACGCCAGCGCCGGTACGGACTCGGCCGCCTGCACGGTGGCGCGCAGCAGGCCCTGGCCGCGGCGCGGCGGCGCGTGGTCATAGGGCAACACCAGACGGCGGCCCTCGCGGCGCCAGACCCAGCCGAGCAGCGCCGCCGGCGCGATCAACCCGAGCAGCGCCCACGGCTGGCCGAAGCTGAATTCCCAGCCGTCGAACATCAGGCCGGCGCCGCCTCGTCGGCCAGTAGATGCCGGTAGGGTGCGAGCAACGCGCCGAGGTCGACGTCGCGACGTCGGCCGGCGGCGGCCGGTTGGTGCAGCCACGCCTCCAGCTGGCGCAGCAGCGCGCCGGCCTCCTCGTGGCGGCGCAGCTCGGCCACGGCCTTGCCGGCGCTTTGCTCGGTGAGACCGAGGCGGCGGCGCCAGTGTGCCAGCAGCAGCCGCTCGAGCTCGGCTTGCTCGCCCGGCGCCAGCTGCCCGTCGCGGGCGCGTTCGACCAGCGGCCGCAAGCGGTCGGCGAGCGTCGGCGGCGGGGCGGCCTCGTCCGCGGCGGCGCCGCGGCGGCGGCGGCGACCGACGAACAGGATGAGCAGCAGGCCGACCACCCAGGCGACCCCGAGCAGGATCATGCGCAGCTGGTAGCCGCCGACGCCGAGCGAGGGCTCGGGGACCAGCTCACCGGGCTGGAGCCGGCTCGCGGGCAGCACCGCCTCGACCTCGATCGGCAGCGCCGGGAGCCCTTCGGCGGCGGTCCCGTCCGCGCGCTCCAGGTGCGCGCGCAGGTCGAGCGTGCCGGGGACGAAGGGCGTGACCTCGAGGTTGTAGCGAAAGCCACTGCCGTGCGCGTACACGTTGAGGATGCGCACGATGACCTTGGCCGTCAGCGGGTCCTCGACCGGACGCGGCCGCAGCTTGGCGCCGGGCAAGGCCAGCTCGTCGATCCGGCCGCGCATGCCGACGGTGAGTTGCAGCAGGGCCGGGTCGGGCTGTTGCGCGGCGGTCGGCGCCGAGATCGCGAGCAGCGCCCCTACCAGCGGCCAGCCCAGCGGCCGGCCACGTGATGGCCGAGCACGGTAGCGGCCGGTCATCGGCCACCGCCACCCGCGGTCAGGCCGCGCACCGCAAAGAAGTGCCGCAGCGGTCGCGCAAACGGTGCGTCGGTTCGGATCAGCAAATGGTCAATGCCGCCGCGGCGCAGGCCGCGGGTGATCAGGGACTGGTCGAGGCCGGCGCGGCGGCCCCGCACCGTGAAGCCGCGGCCGGTCTCGGCCTCGCGGGCGCGCACCAGGCCGGCGCCGCTGAGCGATTGCTCGGCGGGATCCTGCAGCTGCAGCACGACCACGTCGTGGATCTGCCCCATCAGCCGCAGCGCCGCCACCGCTTGCGGATCGTGCAGGTCGCTGAGCACGACGACGAGCGCGCGGTGCTTCAGGCTGGCGTTCAGCTCGGTGGCCTTGGCCGCCAGCGACGTCTCCTCGTCGTAGCGAAAGCGCCGCAGCTGCACGAGCCACTGCATCACCATTTGCCGCGACAGGCTCGGCTCGATGCGCAGCTCGCGGTCGCCCGTGCCGAGCACGCCGACCGGGCTCACCCGGTCCAGGCAGGCGAGCGCCAGACCGCCGGCGATGTGCAGCGCGATCGCGTACTTGCTGCGCGCGACCGACGTCACGGCCATCGACGCCGAGGTGTCGACCAGCAGCCACGCCGGCAACCGCTTTGGCGCCTCAAACTCCTTGATGTGGTAGCGCGCCGTGCGCGCGGTCACGCGCCAGTCGATCGCCCGCACCGGGTCGCCGGGCAGGTAGGGGCGCGACTGCACGTACTCGATGCCCGAGCCGAGAAAGCGCGAATGGTCCGTGCCGTGGCTCAGCGTGTCGGCGAGCCGCCGCACCGCGATCAGAAAGCGCCGCGTGTCGAGCAGGTCGACGTTCTCGAGGTAGCCATCGAGCGGGTCGCGGCCGGGTCGCGGGGCGCGGCCGTTGGCAGGGCGGCGCTCGGTGCCGTGGTTGGCGTTGCGCTTGGCGGGTGAGGCGCTCATGCCGCGACTCCCTTTTCGGCCTAGCGGCCGAGCTCGTCGAGCAGCTCTTCTAGGATCCCAGCGGTCGTGCGCCCCTCGGCCAGCGCCTCGTAGGTCGGCCGCACGCGGTGCAAGATCACGTCCTCGGCCAGCGCGAACAGGTCTTCGGGGATCACGTAGTCGCGGTCGAAGAGCAGGGCGCGCGCCCGCGACGCCTTCAGCAGCGCGATCCCGGCGCGCGGACTGGCGCCGAGCTCGAGGTCGGGATGCCGGCGCGTGCGGTCGACGATCTCGACCACGTGCTCGAGGAACGTCTCCGACACGTGCACCGTCTGTACTGCCTCCATGGCGCTCGCCAGGTCGGCGACGCCGCCGACCGGCTTCTCGCCGAGCACGTCGAACTCCGTGCGCGCGACCGCGCCGCCGCTCGCGTCGCGCTCGATGCCGAGCACTGCGTTGCGCCGCAGCACTTCTTTCTCGTCGTCGACCGACAGGTACTCGAGCCGGTGCAGCAGCATGAAGCGGTCGAGCTGCGCCTCCGGCAGCTCGAACGTGCCGGCCTGCTCGACCGGGTTTTGCGTGGCGATGACCAGGAACGGCGCCGGCAGCCGATAGGTCTCGTTGCCGATCGTGACCTTGCGCTCCTGCATCGCCTCGAGCAGGGCGCTCTGCACCTTGGGTGCGGCGCGGTTGATCTCGTCGGCGAGCAGCAGGTTGGTGAAGATCGGCCCGCGGTGCGTGCGGAACTGGTGTGTCTTCTGGTCGAGGATCTCCGAGCCGAGGATGTCGGACGGCAGCAGGTCGATCGTGAACTGGATCCGGGCAAAGGCCAGGTCCACGGTCTTTGAGATCGCGGCGACGAGCAGGGTCTTGGCGAGCCCGGGCACGCCCTGCAGCAGCAGGTGACCGCTGGTCAGCATCGCGATCAGCGTGCGTTCGACGACGACGTCTTGACCGACGACGACCTCGGCCACCCGGCGGCGGATCGAGGCTAGGAACTCTGCGGTTTCCGACAGCGTGGCGCTGGGTGGGCGATCGGTCGTGCTCATCTGCGTCGCGCTCTTCCTCGTTGCCGGGGCGTGCGTCCGGCGCGGAGTATAGGGTGGGGCGCGGCGGTTGTTACGGGCGGTGCGGAAAACGGGGGCCGGGGCGTTGAGGTCGCGGGTCTCGGGTGGCGCGAGCGGTCCACGCTGCCGTACCGCGAGTCGACTTGCGACCCCCGGCGCCGAGTCTCGCTACACCCAACCTCGGCCTCCCTTCCCGCCCGCCGGCTTCTCTTGCGCCCGTGGATGAACCAGAGAGGGGACCGGGCTGCCCGCCAAACAAGATCAGGCCGTCATGACCCCGCGATGTCGCGCCTCGCGGCGGCGCCGGGCGCCACTCCGGGGGTGCCGCCCGGCACACGGGTCACACCCTTGTCCGGGCAGATGGGTGTTAGCAGGTCGTTGAAGAATCACTCAGCCGTCAGAGTGGCGTCTCTCTCGCAGCTCGACTCGCGACAGCCTCGCCGTATCCGCCGATTCGCCGACGTTTCGCGGGCCGACCTGCACCGAGAATCACCACCCCTGCCGGTCAAAGCACTTCATCAACACCTTGTTAGGCATATGGGCACCCCTCGTCAGGGTCCCTGCAACACGTCTCTGCATCGCCTGGGCCGAGGCGAAAATCGTGGCCCGGCCGGCGATGTGAGCCCGTCCGGACTCTCGCCGAAAGATCGGGCGCTGCTGCGGGTTTCCTAAGTCGCAAGGGCCCGTTTTGTCGCCACGCAGCCGCCCCGTTGCGGAGCTGCAGTGCTGTCACTACCCTGACCGCCTAGTCCTAGTCCTAATCCTAGGCCTCTTGTTCATCCTGGAGATCAAGTTGATGAGCGTCTATCCCGTATCTGCAAATCGATGTAACCCGTCTCGGTCCGTGGGTTGCAAGGCTCTGTCCGTCGTCCTCACAGGGTGTTGCGGCTTCGCAACGGCTCAATCGTCATACGAGCAGCAGGTTTCTCTCACTGACCTTTTCCCCGATCCGTCCTGCGTCGTCCTAAACGATACTGGGCCTCGGCCTAAGACGTGTGGGTCGAGTGGGTCAGCGAATGGCTGCGCCGAGCTCTCGCCAAGCGAGTACTTCGCCTATCATGACACACGGGCGCATGTCTCGGGACACCACCTCTTGATCCATCCTCCCGCGCCACCAAACCACACGTTTGTCAGGGTGCAGTACAATGACCTTGACACCAGGTTGCGGTCCGGGCCAAGTCAGGACGACATTTGGATTTTCCGGGCAAAGCTAGGGTTTGGTGTGACTGCGACGGAAGTCCCGACAAGCCCGCCTGGTTCGGATGGCGTCGAGATCCGGATCATCGTCGGCGGCAGCGCATCCACGTCGTGTTCGCCGGCCGAGGCCGTGATATGGAAGAAGGTGCTCCTGCCCGGCGACCTCATTGATGTCCGGGCGCCATTGGGAAGTCACTGGACGAGCCGCAGCTCGGCGTACTTTGCGATTGAGGTCGCCCCTCTTGGCCACAATGCGCGCGACTGGTTCATCGTCGATAACCCAAGGCTAGTGCCCCCCGATGCTGAGAAGTATCTCTATGGTGCCGGCGAGTTCGCCAACGCCGGTGTCTATCAAGTGCTGGGCACTGCCTGGACGCCATTGCCAGCGACCTGGAGCGCGCTGAGCCAGAGTTGGGCGTCCGGGGGTGCCGCGCAGGTTCCCGCGAACGAGCTCGTCAGCTGCAACCTCGAGCTCGACGGCGGCAACTACGGACCGGACAAGACTCTGGTGGTCCAGCCTCCCGCCAACCCTGCGGCATTCACCGAGGTGAGATACGACATGCTGAACCTCGACCGGCAGCTTGATTGGTTCCTGACGGCACGAGTCAGTCTGGATCACCGACAAATGCACGGCGGCTCGTCGTCCAACGGCGCGCTCTTCGAGGTTACGGTTGCTGCTGACGACGAGTACGGCACCAACCAGTGGGCGCATCTCGCACAGGTTTCTCTCGCCTACGGCGACAGCAGGGAGGTCCACGTTCCGCTCGGGGTATGGCCGCATCGAGAGAACTTCGTGTTGGCGCTCGATGGCCGCTCGAACGGCAGTGCGACGGACGATCGCATTCTCATTGAGAATGCCTTTCTCTACGGGCTGCCCCCGACGGACGGGTTGGAGCACGTGGCTCACTTCGGGTTCTACGACTATGAGCTAGAGGATCCGACGTACCTGTCGTCTCCGCCGAGTGCGCCGAGGTTTGCGAACATGGATCCGGTCTCCAACACCGTGATGCTCTGTCCGTACTTCCCTCAAAGCCATGCCATACGGTCGCGCGCTTTGAAGAGGCGCGAGCGCTCGGTAAGAAAGGATTTTTCGGGATCATGTCCATCTTCTTCAGCGACTTTGCCTTGAGGTCGGAAGATGACTACACGAGATACTGGGACTCGGACCCCGGTTTTGGGGACCTCATCGACGAATATGCTGATGTTGTGGAAGGGTTCTATATCGAAGAGTTGTATGCGCAACGCCCCGCATATTTTTGGCCCGAGGTGAACCAGGATTTGGCAACCGTGGGGGCTTTTCTAGAATCTAGGGATCCGGAGATCCCATTTATCTATGCCGAGGCCGACTGGGTCTTTGCGTCGCCACTGGCGTCCGCGATCGACATCCCGGCGGACGTTGACTGGCTGGGTTTTGAGGCATGGTATCCAATGTCGTTGCCGCCCTGTTGGGAGACGAGCAACAACCAACTCGACTACTTCCTGCAGCTGCTTGACCAGTTCTCCAAGCCGAACCAGCGCTTCTTCATTGCGCCGCCTAGTAATCGTATTGGTTCGCCAACGTCGGTTGAGCAGGCCAACGTGCTCGATTGCTACTTAGATGCCGCGCGAAAGGACCCGCGGTTTGCTGCGATCGTGCCGTGGTACTATGAGTACCCTCTTCCTCCCACTCGATTCGGTACCATTGGTCTGGCGCAGTTCGGCGCGACTTCAGGGTGCCGCAGGAAGTTCGAGGCACTGGGCGCCGCCTTCAAGGTCAAGGAATTCTGTCAGCTCGATTTGGGCGGGGAAACGGGCGCCGGGAAACTCGAGATGTGCGACGCGGTTCCGTTCGAGTGCGGCCGGACCGGGGAGGTTGTGTTGTCCGGAGCGGCTCCGATGGTTCCCGCAGTGCTCATGGTTGGCGATCAGTACCTGAACCCCCCAGTCTACTTGCCGTCGCTGGGCGTTTGGGCCGCCGTCGGTGGATCGGTCGTAAGCATTCCCGCGCAAACCGACGCGCAGGGTGGCCTTGCGGCGCCGGACCTGAGTTTCGTGCACAACTGCAGTGGCGCCGCAGCGCTGTATTTTCAGCTGTTCTACCCCGGTGCATCGGGCCTGCTGCAGACGAACACGTTGAGAGTCCTGTTCTAGAGCAGGCCGTTTGGATCGCGCCTCGCTCCGCGGCGGTTCATCACCATCGAACGAGCTCCAAGCGGTTCTCGAGAATCGAGGTGACACCGATTGGGCCAAGGAACAAGAAACTCGCGGCGCAGGCGATGACGAGGTTGCGACGACCCAGCATGGCGGTCGCTTCCTCGTCTTCCGGATCTGTGTTTAGGTACACAACGAGCAAGATGGACTGAGTCAGGAAGATGCAGGCCACCCACCGGAAATGATCAAAGCCGAGAAGAAACAGCGGGGTCGCGCCGAGAGCGCTGAGCGGCATCGCGATCGTCGCCCGGCGGCGGGAGATTGCGGCTCGCCACGCGCCGGCGAGCACGGCGATGAACGGGGACATCAATAAGAGGAGCACCGCCATCTTTCTGGCGGTTCTTAGGTCCCAGCGGTCGGCAGTGAGTCCGAGCGCGTCCCGAGCCGTCATGCACAAGCTATCCGTGAATCCTGCCGGCACGGCGAAATCGGCGGCCCGGTGTTGCAAAAATTGCTCTAGCTCCGGTTGGGCGATCTGCGGCGACCCGGCCACCGCAACGACCGTGGCGGCGATCGACGCAAAGATCGTGCACCCAAACGACATTCTTGACCTCCGGAGTCCAGCGGGAGAGCCAATCCACGCGGCGAAGACCATCGGTAAGTGGATGAACAGAGCCGTCTCGTGAGTGAACACCATCACTACAGCGGCGATGGGGACGGCCCATAGGAAGCGCTGCGACAAGACGGCGCCGAGAACGATTGCCGAGATCATGAAGTTGATCTGGTCAAAGCGACCCATTTCGGCGCCAAGCTGGACGAACGAGAAAGGGGCGATCGTAAGAACGGCGAGGAGGCGAGCCAGAGGGACCTGCCTCCGTTGCTCTCTTCGATAGGTCCAAACCAGAGCGCCGATGCCTGCGGTGACCAGGGTGAGTAGTACGAAGCTAGACGCGAGCCCGATGCTCTTCTTGGTCACAGGTCCGGATGGAAGCACCTCGCCGGGCAATGCTCGCCGCAGCATCCCGGTGTCGAAATCGGCGAGCCAGCAGGCAGCGATCCAATCAGACGGTCCGTCGGCACTCTTCCAGGCGGAGTACGCGGCAAGCCCAGCGAGCAGCCACGGAAAGAGGGAGGGCAGGTAGCGCACCAATGAAATGCCGTCGGCGCGAGCTTCTTGAGTCATTGGCAACAGGAGCGGACTTGGATGCTCGACACGGCCAGAGGTCGAATTGGATCGCCAAGAGCCATCACCGAAAGGCGTGGATCCGGCTGCAGGCGTCTCTTGAGCGATGCCATCGCAAATCGGGCGAGTTGAGCACAAAGGTGTTGCGGCGTCGATCCGCAAGCGGATCGAAGCGACCATATGCACCGAACTGTTGAAGAATCCGCTAGTCGGAGCCGCGGTGAGCAGCAATCACAGCCTCGGCGCTGTCGCCGCGGAGCAGTGCTTGGAGCACGGCGCGTCCCGTCTCGAGGATGGGGTCGCGGCCCCCTTCAAACGCCGCGCGGTCGAACTTCACGAAGACGTCCGGCGCCGAGCCGATGCCTTCCGGGCGCACGCCGCGGACCGGCGTCGGGCGGTCTTTGGCGCCGATGCGGATGACCGCCAGGCCGGAGGGCAGCTCATAGAGCTTGGGGATGATCGTCGCGCCGGCGGTCGGCCGCCCGACCGACACGGCGCGACCCGTCTCGGTGAGGCTCCACGTGAAGGTCTCCGCGGAGCTCGCCAGACTGGCGTCCTGCAGCAGGACGAGCGGGCCGGCGAACTGCCAAGCGCCGGTGGGCTTGATCGGCAGGAACGTGCCGTTGTCGCGCACCTCGCGAAAGAAGCGGCCAGCGATCTCCAGCGCCGGCCGATCGCCGCCGCCGCCCATGCCGCGACAGTCGAGGATGAACCCCGTGGCGTCGGCGCAGTCATCGATTTGGGCACTGGCTTCGGCCGCGGTTGCGTCGTCCATCTTGCCGAGGATGCGCAAGTAGGCGATGCCGCCGTCGAGCCGCAGGGCCCGAGCTCGTCCCTCGGGTTGGAAACCCGGGGGGCTGTCGCAGGCGCGGGCGTCGAGCTCGATGCCGTGGTGGACCTCGCGCTCAGCAGTGCCGCCGTCGGCGGAGCGCACCACCACCCGCACCGAGTCGGCGGCTCCGAAGGCGAAGAACTGGGTGCCCAGCAAGCCGTCGAGGAAGTGCTGGGAGGAGAAGCCGCGCCAGGTCTTCGCGCGGGCGCGCAGGTTGTCGAGATATGAGGCGGCCGATTGCCCGTCGATTTCGATGACCTCGTCGCCCGGCGCGATCGCCGCCGCGAGCGGATGCCCGGGCGCGAGCGCGCGCACCAGGAGGGCGCCCTCGTCGCCCGGGACGACCCACAAGCCGCCGCTCGCTTGGCCGTCGAACAGCGGGCTGCGCACGTCGATGTTGGTTTCGCGCACGCTCGAGTGGGTGTCGCGCAGCTCGGCCAACAGGCGGTGCAGGTTGAGCACGTGCTCGGCATCGTGGCGCGCGGCCGCAAACCGGGGCCGCAGGCGGCGGCACACGGACGGCCAGTCGACGCTCTTTTTCTCGAACGCCGGAAACGTCCGCTGCGCCGTCGCTGCGACGAACTCGAAGTCGTCGAGATACTGCGCACTCTGGGTGGGTGCCACGGCGACGAGGCAGCCGTAGCACAGCAAGGACGCGGTCGATCGATGCACGCCGTGAGCGTAGCCACTCACGCCGCGATCGGCCGTTGCTGGCTGGATCGGCGCCGGGCGTGATTCCTCGCCTTGCTCCCCACGGTCCCCCTGGCCGACGGGCACGCCGTTTGAAGACAGGCGGCGGCGCCGCGAGAGCCTACTGGCTTCGCGGTGATCCCACGGGCTCACGGTGGTCGTTGACCTGTGGCTTGGAGCTGCCATGGACCAACGAAGCGGGCGTCGGCGCGATCGTCGGAGCCAGCACGCGGCGTGCGCCGATGCTCGCCGCGAGCGGGATCGCTCGAGAGGGGCCTATGGAGAAGGGCTCACTCACATTCGCGTGACGACGGTGACCGCACGCGGCTACCAACGACTGTGCCCCCGAATATCCCCGTCGTCGTTCCTCGTGACCGATCGGCCTGAGGATCTGTGATGCGATTGTCCTTCCCCACGACCGTGGCGCGCTGCGCTGCTCGGCCTGCGTCCTTCTCTGCATCGACTGCAACCCCGACGCCGGCGGGCGTCTCGCGCTCTCGTGAGGTCGGGCGGTGCGCCCTGGCTCTTGCCGCGACGCTGGCGCTCACGCTGGCGGGCTGCACCGGCAGCAGCGCGGCGGATCTCGGGCCCGTGGGCGGCGATTTCCTCGTGCTTCGCACCGAGCCGCAGAACAACGGCCGGCTGTTTCTCAACGACCCGATCTCGCTCGATTTCTCGACGCCCGTGGATCTGTCGACCGCCAACCTGAACACGATCGCGTTCCAGGTGTTCGATGCATCGGGCAACCCGGTGCCGGAGCAGCCCGCGGGCCATTTCCGGTTGGGGCGGTCGCCTGGCGACGCCGAGGTGGGTCGACGGCTCGAGTTCGTGCCGCGTTTCCCGACCAACAACGCGTACACCGACGGCGGCTTTCGGCCCGGGCGGCGCTACTCCGTGCAGCTGGTCGGTGGCAGCGACCGCGGCGACGTGCTCAAGGACTCGCGCGGCAAAGCGCTCTCGGCACCGGCGACCTTCGCCTTCGCGACGGCCGACGGTACGACACCGGGGGAGCTGTTTCGCGACACGCGCCCGGGCGGTCCACGGCGCTTGCAGCCTTCTGGCTTCTCGGTGACGCCGGTCGACGCGCAGGGCTTGGTACCGCTGAACAAGGCAGGCCAGTCGATGGTGCAGGTCGTGCTGCGCTTCGATCAGCCCCTCAACCCGCATTCGGCCAACGTGCCGGTCGACGTGAGCCCCGACCCACTGGCGCGGCCCGGGCAGCGCGGGCGGATCTTCTTGGAGTACGCCGACCCCGATCCGGAGCTGGGCAGCAACGCGTGGATCCCCGCGGTCGTGGAGCTGACGCGCAACGACTTGACCGGGTCTGAGGTGCGGCTGTTTCCGATCGGCGTGCTGCCAAACAACGCGGACATCCGCGTCATGGTGGCGGCCAGTCTCGAGGACATGGCGGGCGAGTCCAACACCGGCGAGACGTCGTTCGACGATGAGTTCGCGACCTTCCGCACCCAGCAAGCGTTCGATCCGCAGTTCGACGGGATCGTGGCGGCGTTTGACGCGACGAGCGACCAGATCGATCTGGGCGCGCCGTTCCTCGAGCCGGTCGCCGACATCGGCGCGGGCTTCGTGAAGGCGGCCTTCAACTTCGCTGGCACGGCGCCCACGCTCGACTACGAGCCGACGTCGGCGGACGTGATTCTCAACACCGCGTTTACGCAGATTCAGCCGAAGGGCGCGCCACCGTTCGTCGTGTCGGGCGGCGTGTTCCGGTTCAACAGCGTGCGGATCCCGCGCGGTGTCACCGTGCGCGGCACCGGGCCCAACCCGATGATCTGGCAGGCGACCCGCAACTTCGTCGTCGAGGGCACGATCCACGTGGACGGCGGTCTCGGCGAGCGCGTCAACTCGCTGGGCTCGGCCAACTCACCGTCGGGCGGCGGCATCGGCACGTGCGGCGGCGGCAATGGCGGTCGCGGCAGTCCCAACACCGCCGGGCCGAGCCTGCGTGGCGAGGATGGCTATGGTCCGGGGCAGGCCCCGTCGGGCGGCGGTCGCGGCGGCGCGATCGGCGTCGGGCGGTGCAATCGCGGCTCGGGCGGCGGCGGCGGCAGCTACGCCACGCAGGGCGATCCGTACTACCCGCTGCAGTCCTCGGGTACCTCGTTCGTGCAGCAGAACGGCGAGGGCGGCTACGGCTGCAGCGGCGGCAGTGGCGCGCCGGAGCGATCCTTGCAAGGCGGCGCCGCGGGTCCACTGGCCTTCATCGACGCGCGCCTCGACAACAACTTCTGGGGTAGCGGTGTAGACCTGAGCCGGCAGATTCGGATCACCGGCGAGGTCGACCAGCCGCGCGCGGGCGCTGGCGGTGGCGGTGGCGGTGATCTCTCGAAGACCGGCCCCTGGATCGGTCACGCCAAGGGCGGCGGCGGCGGTGGCGGCGCCGGAGTGCTGATCATCCAGGCGCTGGACACGATCGAGATCCGCGCCAGCGGTATCGTGTCCGCGGTCGGTGGTGATGGTGGCGGCGGCGAGCAGTCCGCCAGCAACACCGAGGGGGCCGGAGGTGGCGGCGGCTCGGGCGGCATGGTCGTGCTGATGGCCGGCAACCGGATCATCATCGACCAGCACGGTGGCCGCTATGCCGCGGCGGCGGGCGAACGCGACTACTCGTTCGCCGTGTCGGCCGACGGCGGGATTGGCAGCCAGGGCGACTTCGGTGGCCCGAGGATCGCCGGTAAGTACCCGCCGCTGGGCGTCGCGACGCAGATGGACCAAAACCCGGCCGGCGGCTTTGGCGGCATGGGCTTGGTCCAGCTGATGGCACCCCCGGGCGACAACCAAAGCGACCAGACGAACACCGTCCTCGACGATCGCATCATCATCCGCCGTGGCGGCGTGGAGGTGACCGGTCAGGAGAAGATCGACACGATCGCCTGGCGCGGGTTCATCAACGCGTCCGGCCGCTGGGTCGATGACGACGGCAACGATACCTACGCCGCCGACCCGACGACCGAGGGCGACGAGGGCGACATTCGCCCGGCGCCCGTGCTGCTGCCCAGCCCGATCAGTCACTTTTCGCGCGTGCGCTCGAAGTGGCTCGATACCGGCTCGTCGGTGCGGCGGCCGTTCGCGGTGTCCGGCGGCGGTGGACCGCGGACGATCAACGAGAGCGGGGCCTTCCGGGCGGGTCCCACGTACGAGTTTGCCGGCACCAACCCCGGCGGCACGGCGGCGCGCGACGCGTGGGCCGGCTACCTGGACTACACGCCGTCCGGCTTGGGGATCGCGCTCGTCGGCGATGTCGTCGTGCCGCCCACGGGGATCGCCACCTTCGCCAGCGACGCGACGTTCCAAGGCACGCCGTCCTACCGGGTCTCGTTAGCGCAGGCGGTGCTCGGCGCCGACGGCGATCGATACGCGCAATACCAAGCCCAGCTCGTCGACGCGGCGAGCCAGCTGGTGGGGGAATACCGCATCCTCGCGCACGATGACCGGACGTTGGAGCTGAGCCCCGATCAGGGTCCACTGCCCGTGGATCTGGCCGGGTTGCGTCTGCAGGTGCTGGCCAAGTTCGTGCGGGTCCGCACCAGCGACGCGCCGGGCCTGGGGCGAACCTACAGCGTGTCGGTGCCGACCGGCGGTGTTCGGACCATGCCGGTCGCCAACGTCCGGCTTGGTTTCGCGTTCCACAAGGACCCGACGAATCCGGATCTCGACCCGGCGACGCGGCCCGGGATCGATCTCAACCGCAAGCCGGCGAGGCTCGGCACGTTTCTTTATGACCTGGCGGACCCGGCGGTGCAGGAGGACGTGCGGACGTTCCTCGGCGGCTCGGCCGCCGGGACGGGGCCGGGCGCGCCGTTCGTGATGTGGGACGTGCTGTTCAACACGCGCTTCTCCGAAGACGAGGTCAACAACACGGCGGCCGGCAACGCACTGAGCCCCAGCTCGCCGCGCCCCGAGGTGACGACGCTGGTGTTGCCGTATCGGTTTTGACGGGCGGCTAGGGCCCCGGCGAGACGAACTGGATCGCGTTGCTCAACGTGATGGGCTGCGCAAACATCGGCGGGGTCACGAACGCGGTTTGCGCGACGAGCGTCAGGCCGGCCGTGGCAGGGGCCGGAGCCTCGGTCCGAAACCCGCCGCTGGCATCGGCCACCACGGGCACGGCGATGCCCACGCCGAGGTCTGGCACCAAGGTGCCGCCAAACACGGGCAGAGCCAGGCTTTGCGAGCTCAGCACGAGGGCGCCGGGCGCCGCCTGCGGGGCGCCATCGACGACGAGCGCGATGAGGTTGCCGGCACGCCCCTCACCGCGGCCGTAGAGCAGCGGTTGAATGCCTTGGAGGAAGCCCGTCTCGCCGCCGAGGTCGGTCCACGGCGATGGCGGACCTTGATATCGATACTCGACCACGATGCGACCCGCGGCCGACGGCTCCCATCGCTCGGTGACCCAGCCCACGCTTCGGAAGCTCATCTCGGTCAGGGCGGACTGGAGGTCCACCTGTAGCGTCGCTTGGCGAAACTGCGTGCCCGTCGGTGCGGGCGGGGCCGTATACGTTCTCTCGAGGCCCGGGTTGGCGTAGTTGCTGGAGATGGTCTCGCCCGGTTCCACGGTGAAGGGGCCGACGAAGCCGGCGCCGCGGAAGCCCGATACGCTGTTCGGCCCGGGGCCAATGATGGAGAAGACCATCTTCGGCCCGTCGAAGGTCGCGACCCGGGTTGCGCCGGTGTCGTTGCGCACCCCGTGATCCGCGGAGGCGGTGGTGATCGACCCAGTCGTGACGATCTCGATCAGGGTCCGGCGGCCGTTGAACGTGTCGAACGGCGGGATCCGGAATCGCGCCTGCCAGCGCGCCGTGCAGTCCACGCGGCCGGGCCGTGAAACACACGACGAGCCGAAGTTCGGATCAGGTGGGAGGGTTCGGGAGTAGAGATCCACGCCGGGCTGCGCGGCTAGCGGAAGGGCGGCCGCCACCAGGCCGAGCGGAAAATACGCGATGTGCATGAGCGCCTCGTCACAGCTGGGAACGAGTCTCCGTGCGGACTCGGTCGCAACAGCGGACCGCGAATCTACCGTTTTTTGGCTGCCCTGCGCGGACCAGCGAGTCTGCGCCCCGCCCGACCTACCGGTGTCCTGCAGGTTCCCTATCGCACCACGATGTTCAGCTCGCGGCCGCTAAACATCGGGTGCACCGGCGCGACCCCGAGGCCCACGGCCGAGAGATCAAACAAGAACCCGCGCAGATGCAGGGTGCCGCCGGCGTGCACCCACATGCCTTGACCCGCCTGGAACTGCGCCAGCGACGGCGCCGCTGGCAGCGGTACGACGGTCCCTGGAAACAGCACGTGCGTCGCGTCGACGCTGGTCGGCGCGTTGGGATACGGGATCTGGAAGATCGCGCTGCGGTTGGCGGTGCAGAACTGAATGCGGAGGTCCAACGTGGTCGGCGGCGTCGCGCCGGCGGGATAGCTCAGCGCGTAGGTTTCCGGCGCCGCGGCGCCGGGGCGCGTGAGCAGCACGTTCGTCGGGAAGCGCTTGACTGCCCCGGCCGCCGTCGAGACCGAGCCCAGCGCGTCAAACACGTCGAGCGTCTCGTTGCGGGTCGTCGAGGTGAACGTGACCCGCTCGATCTGCGAGGATTGGGGCCCCGGGATCTCGAGCAGCACGGCGGCGATCGCGTCGTCGGTCGTCGTGCCCGGCCCGCTCACCATGAGCGGCTGCGTGTAGTAGCCGTAGAGCGGCGGGAAGGTCGGCAGTGGGCCGCCTGCCGGTCGCATGAGCGGCGTGTTGTTGGTGAGATAGGTGCCCGGGCTGCTGCCCGGCACGCTGCCGTCGAGGTCAAAGATCGTGGTCGCGATGATGCCGTTGGGCGACACCGTGTTGACGCCGAGCGGCGCGTTGTGGGTCGGGCTCGCCGGCACCGAGGGCGGATGCGGAATGGGGAACAGGACCGGATCCGTGCAGTTGAAGAAACTGCAGCCGAGCACCAGGTTACGCGGATCGACCGACCACGGGTGCCCGGTGAGCGACTGTGAGTGTGAGGTGTACGACGTGATCGCCATCGCCACGCGATGGGTCATTGGCCCGGCCGGCGACGCGCTCGGCGGCATGAGTGGCTGCGTCACGAAGTTGTGGAACGAGGTGCCGATGATGCCGATGAGCCCGTCGTAGATGACGATGCCCTTGCGCTCGAGATGACGGATGCCAGGCACGGGGAGCGACGCCGGCTCGTTGTTGGTCTCGCCGACGACGACCGAGCCCTCCAGCGTCTGGATGCTGAACGACGGTGCGCCGAGGATGGTGTGGTCGAACGCGCTGGTCACCAGTGGCGGTGTACCGCCGGGGAACGCCATGCCGTCGCTTTGGAATCCTTCCGACGACAGGTAGACGCCGAGGCGGTTGTCGGCCACGCGCGCGTTGATCCAGCGATGCACGCCGTACCCGCGGTGCCAGATGCCGGAGTGCCGGTTCTTGTACGCCGTGTAGTCGACGAAGTGGTACTCGGCGCTGAGTGGCTGCAGCAGCGTCGGGTCGTGCGGCACCATGCGCACGAAGTCGTTCCAAAAGCCGTGCTCGCCGTTGGAGTGCGCGACGTTGCCCACAAAGGTCACTGGCTCCTGCGCAAACAGGCCCGCGCCGGGCGCGCCCGGGACGCCAAACAGTGGGTTGGTGCTGACGTCATACCAGAAGCCGTGCCGCTCGCAGCCCGCCGCCACGTTGTTGGTGATCGTGTTCTGGGTGTTGGTGATCCAGTAGCTCGAAACGAACAGGTCGTGGAAGTGGAAGTAGTCGGCGCCGGTCGTGGGCCAGGTAAAGCCGACGGTCGCGTTGCTGCCGTTGGTCGGCACGCGCGTGCCGAGCGCGAGGTTGTGGTCGACCACGTTGCGGACTTCGCTCTTGTCCTCGAAGTAGATCGAGTGCCCGAACGTGCCGTACGCGACGTTGCCGGAGACGAGCACGTCGTTGGTGCCGTGCAGCGTGATCGCGCGGTTGAAGCAGTCGTGCACGCTGCAGTTGCGGACCCAGCGGCCGGGTGCGTTGCCCAGCAGGTGGAAGTGCACCGGGTAGCGGCCTAGCGCGCCCTTCCAGCCCAGGTTGTAGAACTCGACGTAGTCGATCTCGACGGTGGGTGCGGGGTCCATGCCGTTGCGGTTGTGGAACATGACGTGGCCGGCGCGGATGTCGTCCCACAGCGGCATCGTGCTGCCCGACCGCACGACCTCGGAGGTGATCGTGATGTTGTGGGACAGCAGTCCGACCTCGGCGCGCTCATCCACGAGACCGAGCTCGATGGTGCCGTGGTGGGGGTGCAGGAGCTGGGTCGAGGCGACGGGCGTGAACCGCACGCTGTTGCCGGAGACCCAGGTGACCCGGACGACTTCGGCTTCGTTGAGGTCGAAGTCCGTGGACGTGATCACGAGCCGATCGCCGACCTGCCAGCCAGGCGAGGCCTCCAGCGACATAACCGTCGACGTGGTCGTCAGGTCCCCGCCGTTCTTCAGCTGCAGCCACGACGCGCGCGGCGTGGCGCCGACCGAGTCTTGCCCGTGCAACCGGATCGTGCTGCCGCCGTGGACGATGAAGCTCATGTTCTCGTTCGAGGCGGGCGCCGGGTTGTAGGCCGAGCTCAGGTAGTTGTCGGTCAGTCGGATGGTCAGGGGCTGGGTGTAGGGCGTGCCCGTACTACCGGCTAAGAACTGCCCGGCCTGCAGCGGGTTGCCGGCGATGTGGCTCGCCGGGCCGCCGACGTCGATCCGCGCGACGCCGAGCGTCAGGGCGGCAGTGCTGGCCACTGTGAGGGCGTCGTGGATCTCCAGGCGGGCCAGGTCGCCGATGCCGGTGTTGGTGTCGAGCACGACGGGGTTGCCGAAGGTGACGATGACGTGGTCGGCGGTCGTCGGCGTGCCGCCACCGGGGCCAGAGACACGGGTCCAGGTGGCGGTGCTGCTCCAGTTGCCGCCGCCGCCGGTCGAGCGGATCTCCTGAGCGGTGAGTGGGGCGAGGCTCATCGTGGCCGTGAGCGCGAGGACGCGGACCGCCGATCGGCGGCGGGGTGTTCGAGGCATGGGGACCATGTGGGGATCGGCGCCAGAACTGGTCCGGACCGGAGGGGCAAACCCCCATGGCCCGCGGCATGGTGTGAGCGGCCGGGGGTTGACGCCGCTCCCAGCTGCCTTCGTGGAGTAGACTTCGGTGTTCTCCGCCCGTTTTTTCCCTCCCGGCCCCACGCAACGATGCGACGACACCGCGCGATCGCCCTTCCTCTCGTCCTCGGCCTTGTCGCTGGCTGCACCCGTCATGCGTCGGTGCGGCCGGCCACTGCGCCTCGGCTCGCCCAAGTCGCGTTCGAGACTCGCACCGAGATCTTCACTGGCGCCGAGCGCGTCGCCGACGCGGTCCTGGAGGACCTGAACGGCGACGGTGATCTCGATCTGGCGGTCACGGCGCTGTCCGGCCGCCTGCAGGTGCTGCTCGGCCGCGGGGACGGCACGTTCTCGTTGGCGCAGTCACTCGACGCGGCCGGTTTCACGTTCAACGTGCGCGCCGGCGACGTCGACGGCGACTTCGACCATGACCTGGTCGCGTTGCGCGCCGACACCGACATGGTGACGGTGTATCTCAACGACGGGAACGCGACCTTCACGCCGGGCGTCGACCTGCCGGTGCCCCCGGGCGGCGACAGTGCCGTGCTCGACGACTGCGACGGCGACGGCGCGCTCGACATCATCGTGTCGCACTTCTTTGTCGACGACCTGACGGCCTACTTCGGCAACGGCGACGGCACGTTCGACCGCGTTGCCGATATCGTCCTGCCCCCGGGCACGCGCGCGGCTGGCCTGATCGTGAGCGACGCCGACGTCGACGGCTCCGCGGAGCTGATCTGTGCCGACACCGCTGGCGACCGCGTGTTCGTGATCGCGGTGGACCCGGGTGGCGCGCACAAGATCGAAGACGAGATCCCGGTGGGGCAGTTTCCGGTGTCGGTGTCGGTGGGGGATCTCACTGGCGACGCCGTGCCCGACCTCGTGGTTTCCAACGCCGACGACCAGACCGTGTGGGTCCTCGAGCGTCAGGGCGGCACGTTCGTTCAGACGCAGGCGTGGCCCGTCGATGGCACGCCCGGCCTCAACTCGATCGCCGATGCGACCGGTGATGGCGTCGACGACTTGATCGTCAACGTCTTCGAGCGGGCGATGGTGAGCATCAAGCCCGGCGTCCCTGGTGGCGGCCTCGGCGAGGAGCGCACCGTGGTGGCGAGCGGGTTGCCCTACCGGCCGCTGGTCGGCGACGTGAACGGTGATGGCCGCAATGACCTGCTAGCGACGGGTGCCGGCACCGAAATCGTCAACCTGTGGCTCGGCCGCGACGGTGGGTGGATTGGTGCGGTCACGCACGATCCCGGCGTGACGCGGCCCGAGGTCGTGGCGGCGACCGACATGAACGGCGACGGTCTGGCCGAGATTGGCGTGGCCGGCGTCGACGGCACGTCGCTGGCGATCCTCGGCGTGCGCGACCGGGCCACCGGCGTGCGCGGGATCGAGACGATTGCGCTCATCGATTTCGGCGCGCCGCTAGTCGGCGTGGTGACCGGTGACTACGACGGCGACGGCGACATGGACTTCGCCGTCAACACGCGCAGCGGCGTCAAGCTCTTGGTCAACCAGTCGGCCAATGGCGACCTGGCGTTTGAGGCGTTCCCGCTGGATCCCACCGAGGTGGTGCTGCCGGGTGTGGGGCCGTTCGACGTGGCCGCGGCTGATATGAACGGCGACGGCGTGATCGACATGATCGCGACCGACGCGATTGCCGAGACCGTGTCGGTGCTGCGTGGCAACGGCCAGCCGCTCGGCTTCGAGGCGGCGCCGACCGTGGTGCCGTTGCCGGGCGTGCCGGGCGGTCTCGTCGTGGCGGAGTTCACTGGCGACACGGCGCTCGACGCCGCGGTCAGCCGCAACGCGGCCTCGATGGTCTCGTTCTTGGAGAACCCCGGCGACGGTGTGCTCGAGCGTTGGCTCGACGTTCCTGTCGGCGCGGCGCCGAACTACATGCGCGGTGCCGACTTCGACGCCGACGGTCGGATGGATGTGGCGGTCAGCAACGCCGCGGCATCGGAAGTGACGCTGATCTTGCAGAGCGACACGCCCGGCGCGTTCATCACGCAGACCGTCGACACCGGCGAGACCCCGACGGGGCTGGTGGCCGAGGATATCGATCGCGATGGCCAGGCGGACCTGCTCGTCGTGTCGCTGCAGAGCGGTGACACGCGCGTGCTCATCGGCACCGGCGACGGCGGTATCGGGACGCGCATGCGGTTCCCCGGCACGTTTGGTGCGACGTCGGCGGCGATGGCGGACGTGGATGGCGACGGGTTGCGCGACCTGATCGTCGCCAGCCAGGAGATGGAGCGCGTCAGCATCTACCGCAACGTGAGCGTCGAGGAAGAGCCCGCGGCGAGCGCGGCGATCGTGGTCGAGCCGTAGGGTCCGCGCGTCGATCCCGGCAGCGCTAGAGGTCCGGCCGGAAAGCGCTTTGCGTGGCGAGTGGTGTCCTGGGCTCGAAGGTCGGTGCACGAGAACGCAGCTGAATCGGTGGATTCAGCGAGGCTCTCGTGTGCAGAGATTCGATTTCAGGGCGCCGCTCGCTGCGTGAATGGCTTTTCGGCCGGCCCTCTAGTGTAGTGCGTCAGACAGATGCGCCATGATCCGAGCGATAAGGGCGATCGTCGCAAGGCGCTGCGCCGGAGCACTTCACGAGGTACGCGGGGCGGCGCCGTCGCCCACGCTCAGGCGCACCGATCCCCGCGACGAGCCGTCGCTCAATGAGAGTCGGCACACGGCGTCCGTCGTGAGCCCGAGCGCCACGCGCCCGTCGGG
Organism: Planctomycetota bacterium; assembly: GCA_039029375.1. Lineage (GTDB taxonomy): Bacteria > Planctomycetota > UBA1135 > UBA1135 > UBA2386 > JBCCGH01. Next base: position 6,981 of record JBCCGH010000088.1, on the reverse strand, counting down.
GTGGAGCATCACGATCCGGTCGCCGGCGGGTGTGAATCGCACCGCCAGGGCGGCGGTGCGCGCTTCGCCCGCGAGCGCGGTGCGCGACACCAGGGCCAAGTCGTCGGTGCGCAGCACGTCGAGCTGGCCATAGAAGTCGCGCAGCTTGACGGCGCAGCCGTTGATGAACATCACGCCCGGCAGCCGCACCCGGCCGAGCACCGCGAGTCGGTCGGCGTCGAGGACGACCGCCTGGTCGCCGCCGGCGACGATGCCGCGGACTTGGGGCGACGGCGCGGCCGCCAGGCAAGTGGCGCACAAGAGGCCGAGAACGGGGAGGCGTGGACGCATGGGCTCGAATCCTGGCGAGGGGGTGCGGCGAAGCAAAGCGCTGCGCAACGGCACTCAGGTTGCTGACCCGGCCCCTCCCGTGCGTGGTCGCGCGACGAAGCGCTATCGTCGCGGCGCATGTCCGCCCGTCGAGCGCTCCGCGTTGGTCTCTGGGCCGGCTTTCTGCTCGCCCTGGCCGGGCTCGTCGGGTTCGCGTGGAACGGCATGCGCACCGCTTGGACCGTTTCTGAGTTCGGCGCGCTGGCGCCGGCCGAGCGCTGTGGACCGCGGCTCCGCGTGCTGGCGTTCAATATCGCGAAGGCCTCGTTCTACCGCGGTGGCGTGCGCCTGGCGCCGCGCGCGGCGGTCGAGCAGCGGCTCGCGCGGATTGCCGCCATGGTCCGGGAGCAGCGCGCGGATCTCGTGTTCTTGTCGGAGGTCGTTTGGGATAGCGGTCCCCAGCGGCTCAACCAGGTGCGCGTGTTGGCAGAGCGCACGGGCCTGCACGCGTTTGCCTACGGCGACAACTACCGGTTTGGGCTGCCGTTCTTCCAGATTCGCGCCGGCAACGCAATCCTCTCGCGGTTCCCGCTCCGGCCGGTGGCGGTCGAGCAGCTGGCGGGTGGGGCGCCGTTCTACGCACCGACGAACAATCGTCGCATTCTCTGGTGTGACGTCGAGCTCGGCGCGCGGACGGTGCGGATCGCGGCGGTGCGCAACGACTCGTTTGACCTGGAGAACAATGCGCGGCAGGCGCAGCAGATTCTCGCCACGCTGGGCGCCACGCCGGCCCTACTTGCCGGCGACTTCAACGCCGAGCCCAAGGACGCGGCGATGCGGTTGTTCGAGACGTCGGGGCTCTTCCTGCCGCTCGGCGAGGCGCCGCCGACGTTTCCCGCCGACGAGCCGACGCGCCGCATCGACTTCGTCCTCGCGCCGGTGCGGTGGCGGCGGATCGAGCGGCGCACGTTGCCGCCACTAGACTCGGACCACCTGGCTGTGCTGGCCGAGTTCGAGCTGTCGCGCTGATCCTCGGCGCCCGCCGCGTCGTGGCCCGCGATGGTCGGTCCACGGTCGCGAATGCGGCGGTTGTTGTCGCGGCACCGTACGTTCAGCTGGGCGGGGTGAAGGTGCGCGATGGGGCGAGGCGGACGCGAGCCGGAATGCCGTCGAGGTCGCCGGTTTGGACGAACTCGAGCAGTTCCGCCCATGCCTCGGGGCACTGCTCGGCGATGGAGCCGAGCACGCCGTGGCCGCCGCGTTCGGCGATCACGACGCGACTGCGCGGGAAGAACGGCGCGATCTCGTAGGTGTTTTCGATCGGCGTCTTGGTGTCCCAGTCGCCTTGGGCAAAGACGACGGGGATGTCGCACAGCTCCGGCGTGCGGAAGTCGTCGCCGACGTCGGGGCTCGGCCAGATCGCCGCCGTGGCCAGGCCGCCGGCAAAGTTGTTGCGTCCTAGGTAGCGGGTGGCCGGGTCGTTCCATAGGCGGTAGCGCCGGGCGGGCGTGACGCCGAGGCTGGTGTCGATCGACGGTCCGATCAGCGGAATGCGCTGGCCGCGCGCGACGCGCTCCCGCATGGCCTGGCGCTTCCATCGCTCGGTGCGACCGTGGAACAGGTCGAGGATTTCGTCGGGGTCGTTCCACGGAAAGGCGGCCGGGCCGAAGACTCCGAGGGTCTTGGTCGTGCCGTCGGTTCGCTCCACTTCGATCCGCAACGGCTCGCGTTCGAGGCGTTCGATCGCGACGCGCGCGGCTTCCGCCATGCCTCCCTCGGGCAGGTGGGGCGCGAAGCGCGGGTCGGCGTCGATCTCCTGCCACATGCGCTGCACGGCGGCGAAGACGTGCGAGGGCATGTCGTAGCCGTGATCGAGCGGCTCGACCCCGGACAGCAGGGCTCGGGCGACCAGGTCGGGGTGCAGCCGCATCACCGCGAAGCTCCACTGCGAGCCAAAGCTCGTGCCGTTGAGGATGATCGACTCGTAGTCCAGGGCGCGCGCCAACGCGGCGACGTCGTGGGCGCACTCTTTGACGTGATAGCCGCGGAGGTCGACCTCGCTGTCTTCGAACTCGGCGACGGCCGCGCGCGCGCAGGCCTCGCTGGCCGCCACCCAATCGGCCGTGGTCATCGGCCGCTGCGGATCGCGCGGCGGCACCTGAAAAACCGCGCGGAGGATGTCGCCCTGCTCGCTGAAGCCGCGTTGGTCGACGAACACGACATCGCACCAGGGCAGGAACTGCTCGAGCTCCGCGCACAGGCCGTCGCGCCCGCGGCTGCCGGGCTCGAGACGGGACACGTAGGAGCCCCCGGGCCCCCCGGGCAGGCGAAACATGGGCGGGGCCGCCGGTTGCTCGCTCGTCGAGCGAAAGTGGGCGAACCCGACGCCGATGAGCCGGCTGTCGGCCACGTCGCGATTTTCCGGGACGAGCAGCGTACCGAGCTCGTACTGCCACGTCCGACCGCCGCCGGCCTCCAGCGTGCGTGTGGCGGTGGTCACCGAGCCGGGCCCTTGTGGCGTTGCCGCGAGTGGTGCCACGCACCCAAAAGCCACGCCGGAGGCCACGGCCGCAAGAGTTAGGATTCGCATGATCGATCTCTCATGGGTGAGGGTAGCGCGCGCAACGGTGGATCTCTGCGGCCAGTCTCGGGGCTAGTCCGGAGAATTGGCACGAGCCGTGGCGCGATCGCCCTCGCTCTGGCATTGACCGTCGCGGCGGGGATCGCGTCGCGCCGGGTGGCGTTGCCGGGCTTGCTGGCCGAACACACGGGGGACGCCCTCTATGCTGGCGCGTGCTATTGGCTGTGGGCGCTGATCCGCCCTCGCGCTTCGATCGCGTGGTTGGCGCTCGCGGCGTGGGCGACCGCGGCGCTCGTCGAGGTTAGCCAACTGGTGCACGCTCCCTGGCTCGATGAGCTGCGGCGAGGCCCGGCGCGCTGGGTGCTCGGTCAGGGCTTCAAGACCGTCGATCTGCTGGCCTACGCGGTCGGGACAGTCCTGACTGCGGCGGTGCATCGCCTGCTGCTGTGGTCGCCCGGCGCGCGGCCTCGTCGTTGATCGCGCGTGCCTGCGGCATGGTGTGTCCCAGGCGAAGTTTCCAACTGGCGTGGCGGTGGCGTTTGCGCCGGCGGGCAGAATGGCGGGATGCGCTGCCGCTCGTCGTGCGCCGTCGTTGCCTTCGCTCTCTGGTCCGTGGTTCTGCCGGTGGTTGATCTGGGGGCTCAGGTTGATCTCAAAGCTAGGGGAGAGATCGTCATTACGGGTGCCCAGGTGCTCGACCCAACAGGAGAGGGCTTTGTCGCGGGGCGGGCCGTTTGGATCGACCGGGGACGGATTCGCGCCGTGGCCCCGCTCAGCGAGCTGGCGGAGATCGCTGCGGACTGCGAGCGCATCGACGGGCGCGGTGGCTTTGTCATCCCGGGCCTGATCGACCTGCACTCGCATCTCTTGCTGCGGCCCTACGACGAGGTGTCGTGGAACGATCAGGTCCTGAAGGAGTCACTGCCGCTGCGGACGATCCGCGCCACCGTGGCGGCTCGCGCGACGCTCGCTGCTGGGTTCACGACGTTGCGGGAGCTCGGCACCGAGGGCGCTGGCTACGCCGACGTCGCGCTGCGCGACGCGATCGCCGAGGGGCTGATCCCCGGGCCGCGGGTGTTCGCCGCGACGCGGGCGCTGGTCGCCACCGGGTGCTACGGGCCGTCGGGCTTCGCGCCCGAGATCGCGCTGCCCAAAGGGGCGCAGGTTGCGGATGGCCCGGTCGCCCTTCGCGTCGCGACGCGCGAGCAGATCGCCGCGGGTGCCGATTGGATCAAGGTCTACGCTGACTACCGTCGCCGGCCGGGAGGCCCGTCGTCGCCGACCTTCTCCTTGGACGAGCTTCGCGCCATCGTCGACGAGGCGACGAGCGCCGGCGTGCCCGTCGCTGCCCACGCGGTCACGACCGAGGCGATCCGTCGGGCGGTCTCCGCTGGCGTGCGGACGATCGAGCACGGCTACCACGCCGACGACGCGACACTGGAGCAAATGCGGGAAGCGGGCGTGGTCCTCTGTCCGACCCTCACGGCGTCGGACGCGATCGCCCGCTACAACGGCTGGGACGGTCGGGGTCCGGAACCCCCGCGGGTGCGCGTCGCCCGCGTCATGTTTCAGCGCGCGCTGCGGTCCGGCGTGACGATCGCTTGTGGCAGCGATGTGGGGGTGTTCCGGCATGGTGACAACGCGCGTGAGATCGAGCTGATGGCTGAGTGGGGGATGGGCCCCAAGCGCGCGCTGCAGGCCGCCACGGCCGTTGCCGCGGCGGTGCTCGGCAAGGCGGCGGAGCTCGGCCAGGTTCGCGAGGGGTTTCGCGCGGACGTCGTGTTGCTGCGCCAGGATCCGCACCGTGACGCCAAAGCGTTGCGCACGGTGGCGCTAGTGGTCAAGGACGGCGTCGTCGTGCACCGCGCGCCGGACTGACGGTGTCATGTTGACGACGTGCCCCGACTGCAAGCGGCCGACCGCCACGCCGGCGGCCGGCGCGGGTGACGCGCCGCGCTACTGTGTGCAGTGCGGCCAGCGGCTCGATCTTCGCGCGCTCAACGTGCGCGAGATCGTGGCCGAAGCGCTCGGGACGCTGTTCACCCTGGAGCTGCCGATCCTGCGGACGACGCGCGATCTGCTGTGGCAGCCCGGGCGGGTGGCGGCGGCCTGGATTGGCGGGAGGCGGCGGACCTACATCAACCCTCTGAAGTTCATCGTGATCATCGGCGCGGTCGTCGCGCTGACCCACCAGCCGATCATGCGTTGGCACGCGGCCCGCAGCGCGCCGGGGCAGGCCGTGCACGACGTCGGTCTGGCGCATCTCTCGACGCAGATGTTTGCGTTCGTGTGCCTCGCGTTGCTCTTGCCCATCGCCGCAGTGCTGCGCGGGCTCGGCCCGGTCTTTCGCGCGCGGCGCCCCTGGCTCGATTGGTACGTGCTCGGTCTCTATACCTATGGTCTGGCGACGGCGCTGCAGCTCGCCCTGCACATTGCCAGCTTGGCCGTCCCGCCTGGTTCTGGCCCGTTTGCGACCTTGCTGGTCATCAAGGGCCTGCTCCCGCTCGTGCTGCTCACGTGGGGGGCCTACGGGTTCGTCGAACGCAGCGCCCGCTGGCGGGCGACCGCGCTCGCAATCGTGGCGCAGCTTGCCGTGGTCGCATCGGTGGCCGCCGTCAACCAGCTCGTGGCATCGATGTGACCTGGCGGTGTCCGAGTCGGATTCTGTGGGGCGCGCGGCGCCGCCGCGCAAAGTGCCGATGATGCGCCTTCCGCCCCAATGCCTGCTGGTCGTCTTCGCTGCGGCCAGCCTCCCTGCGCAGGAATGGGTGCCGTCGCGGTCGTTCGCCGCGTCGAGCTCGTTTGCTGCCGCGTACGACGAGGCCCGTGACCGCCTGCTCGACCTGGCCGCGCTCGTGCCGCCGTTGCCGTTTACGGCGACGGCCGGCGGCGTCGGGTCGGTGCGGTTGCCCATTCCGGCGGTGCCAACGCTCGCCGGCCGCGCGGTGTACTTGCAGGGCGCGGTGCTGGACCCAGCGGGGCCGTGGCAGGGCTTGGTGGTCACCCGCGATTTGCAGGCGTGCATCGGGTCTTGAGGCCCGCCGCCCCCCTTGGCGGTGGCTCGAGCCGGGGTGACGATGGCGGCGTGTGGCAGCGGCTCAAGCAAATCGTCGGCGAGGTCGCCGAGCTGCCGTCCGGGGAGCGCGACACCGCGCTGATTGCGGCGTGCGGCGGCGACTTCGCCGGGGCGCGCGACTTGCATCGCGAGGTTTTGGCCACGCAGGAGGCGACGCTCGGCGGCGAAGACGTCCTGACGTTGTCGACGGAGCTCGCCCTCGCCAATGTGCTCGCGGAGCTGGCCGAGCACGAGGAGGCCGCGGCGCGGTATCGAGAGGTGCATGAGGTCTACCGCCGGCGCTACGGCGAGGAGCATAGCCGCACGCTGGTCGTGCTCGACAGTTTGGCGAGCGCGCTCGGCAACCCAGGGGCGCTACGAGGCGAGCTTGCAGCGCTTTGAGGAATTGCTGGCCGTGGGGGAACGGCATTGGGGCCCGGAGCACCCCAAGCTGCTCAATGCTCGGCAGAACTACGCCACGGTGCTGCGAGACGTGGGGCGTTACACCGAAGCAGCAGAGCTGACGCGGCAGGTCTACGAATCTCGACAGAAGGGCCTAGGGGAGGAGCACGCCGACACCCTGTTCTCGCTGCAGATCATGTGCGTGACGTTGCTCGACCTGGGGCGGAGTGACGAAGCGGTGGGGCACGCGCGAGCGCTCGCCGAGCTGACCCAGCGCGCGCGTGGACCCGACAACGTCGCGACGGCCGGCGGGTTCGCGTGCTACGCGGAGCAGCAGGATCCCCGCATGGCGGAGATCGTCATGCTGCGCCATTTTGCCGGGCTCGGGGTCGACGAGACGGCGGCGGCGCTCGCGGTGTCGCCGCGCACCGTGAAGCGCGAATGGGCCGTGGCCAAGGCCTGGTTGTTTCAGCAACTGGCGGACGGCAGCCCGTAGTGTTGTGTGTCGGAAGTTGGTTGCGTAAGTCGGCGAGCCATGTGTGCCGCTCGCAAGGCGCTGTCGACGCAGGGCTTGTTGGTGGACAAGTCGAGGAGACGCAACGCCGCGAGCGGCGCAGAGGGCCGTCGACATATG
>JBCCGH010000087.1:0-37764 GCA_039029375.1 Planctomycetota bacterium | reverse complement strand
TGTCGACGGCCCTCTGCGCCGCTCGCGGCGTTGCGTCTCCTCGACTTGTCCACCAACAAGCCCTGCGTCGACAGCGCCTTGCGAGCGGCACACATGGCTCGCCGACTTACGCAACCAACTTCCGACACACAACACTAGTGGGGCGTTTCATCCAGATGGGGCAGTATCCGCGGCCCTCGCCCTCGCGGGCTGCGTCGCGCCTCCTCGCCGTGTCCACCAACATGCCTGCGTCGGCGACTCCTTGCCCACAAGGCCGATGCCTCACGGACTACATGCCCCATCTGGATGAATCACACCACTAGGTAGCCGAACGACGGGCCGAGCTCGCGATTGACCTCGTCGAGGTTCGCGACGAACGCGCTGTCCCCGTGGATCTTGCGGTAGGTCGAACGCACTGCCGCCGGCGGCAACGCCAAGAACGAGAAGACTTGCGCCATGCACGTCTCCGTCGACGCGACGAGCTGCTCGTAGTCGATCTCAACCGAGGGCACGCCCGTCTCGCCGAGCATGCGCTCGATCGCGACCCCGGTGGCAACGGCGCTGGCCAGGCGCTCCCGCGCCGCTTCCACGTCGATCACGATGCGGTGCTGCAGAGCGTCTGCCGGCAACGCCTCATCCCGCACGTGCCACAGCTTCGTCTCGCGCGCGTGGAGCTCGGACGCCAGGGCCTGCGTCAGGTTCTGGCGGTTGATCAGCACGACCGCGTCGACGTGGGCCAGGACCTCGCGGAGCAGGCGATCGCCAAGGGTCTGCCGAAACAGCTTGAAGCCCCAGACGCGCGCGCCCGGCAACAGGGTTGCCAGGCACCCGAACAGCCGCGCCGGATCCTGCGACTCGCCCAGGCACCCAAACAGATCGTGGTAGGTCTCGCGCTGGTCCGGGTTGAACACCTCACCCAGGCACGACGCATCGGGGTGCGAGTCGATCAGATCGCAAAGCCAGGTCGAGCCGCAGCGGCCGATGGTCTTGGGCAAAACGACGAACGTGCGGACCATACTGCGGCAGGAGCGTGGCCGCGGCGGCGGCCGCCGTCCAGCCCGTAGCGCGAAAGCCACCGCTCGGGCCCAGCCCGCAGGTGGAGCACACGCAGATTCCGGCGTGGCCGGCGCGGGCCCTTGCGCGTACGGTCAGCGCCACCATGGCAGACACAGGAGCGACGGTGGCGTGGCAGGGCGTGATGCCCGCGATCACCACGCCGTTTGACGAGCACGGCGCAGTGGACCACGCGTTTCTCCGTCGCCACGTCGAGTGGCAGCTCGAGCACGGCATCACCGGCCTCGTCCCGCTTGGCTCGCTGGGCGAAGGCGCCACGCTGGAGCCCGACGAGAAGGCGGCCATCCTGCAGACCTGCGTCGAGACGGTCAGCGGCCGCATCCCAGTGATTCCAGGCATCGCCGCCGCCAGCACCGCCGGCGCCGTGCGCTTGGCGCAGACCGCGGCGGAGCTGGGCTGCCGCGGCCTGATGGTCCTCCCGCCGTATCTGCATGCGGGCCCAACCGCGGAGACCACCGCGCACATGCACGCGGTGCTCGAGGCCACGGCGCTGCCGTGCATGCTCTACAACAACCCGATCGCCTACGGGACGGACTTCGTCCCCGCCCAAATCGCGCAACTCGCCGACGCCCACCCGCGCCTCGCCGCGGTCAAGGAGTCGAGCGGCGACGTGCGACGCATGACCGCGATCCGAGCCCTACTCGGCGACCGCCTGGCGGTCTTCGTCGGCCTTGACGACTTGATCGTCGAGGGGCGCGCCGCCGGGGCCACCGGCTGGATCGCCGGCCTGGTCAACGCCCTCCCCGGCGAATCAGTGCGTCTGTTCGAGCTCGCGGCGGCCGGCGGCGCCGACGCCGCGGCGCTCTACCGCTGGTTCCTCCCACTGTTGCGCCTCGACACGGTGCCCGAGTTTGTCCAGCTCATCAAGCTCGTCCAACAGGAGGTGGGGATGGGCAGCGAGCGCGTCCGCGCGCCGCGGCAACCGGTGGCCGGCCCGGCACGGGACACCGCCCTCGCCCTCATCAAGAGCGCACTCGCCGAACGGCCCGCATGACCTCTGAAGGAACCCCATCCATGCAACCGACTGGCCAGCACCTGATCGCCGGCGCGCCCTCGCGCCAGGGAACCGCGACGTTCGCCGCGGCCGACCCCGCCACTGGAGCCGAGCTATCGCCGACGTACGTCGACGCCACCACCGACGAGATCGAACGCGCGATGACCGCGGCGGCGACCGCGGCGCGGGCGCTCCGCGCCAACAGCGACGGCCGGGCGGCGCTGTTGGATGCCGTGGCGCGCCGCCTCGAAGAGCTGGGCGACGACCTCATCGCCGGCGCTGCGGCGGAGACTGGCCTACCGCTCCCTCGCTTCGTGAACGAGCGGGGCCGCACCGCGGGCCAGCTGCGCATGTTTGCGGAGCTCCTCCGCCAACCGCGCGAGAGCATTCGCACTCATGACGCGGGCAAGCCCGACCTGCGGCGCGGCCGCATTGCCCTGGGGCCGGTGGTGGTGTTCGGCGCCAGCAACTTCCCCCTGGCCTTCTCCGTCGCAGGCGGCGACACCGCCGCGGCGCTGGCGGCAGGGTGCCCGGTCGTGGTCAAGGGCCACCCACACCATCCAGCGACCTCCGAACGCGTCGGCGCCGCGATCACTGCCGCCGTCGCCGAAGTCGACCTCCCGCCCGGCGCCTTTTCGCTACTCCACGGCCGCGGCCACGAGGTCGGCTCGGCGCTCGTGCAACATCCGCTGGCGCGAGCCGTCGCGTTCACCGGGTCCTTCGAAGGCGGCCGAGCGCTCCAGCAGCTTGCCAACGCGCGCGCGGAGCCGATCCCCGTGTTCGCCGAGATGGGCAGCGTCAACCCACTGTTCCTGCTCCCCACAGCGGTGCGGGAGCGTGGCGCCAACCTCGCCAAGGGCCTCGCCGACTCGATCGTCCTCGGGGTCGGTCAGTTCTGCACCAACCCAGGCCTGGTCTTCGTGCACGCGGACGCGCCCGCGGCCGACACGTTTTGCGAAGCGCTCCAACAGGCGATCACCGCAGCTCCGGTTGGCACGACGCTGCACGCGGGGATCGCCGCGGCCTACGAGGACAAGCTGCGAGTTCGGCAGGAGCTCGCCGGCGTCACGCGCCACGGCGGCCCCCCGGCGGACACGCCGAGCCGCGCCACGCCCACCGTGCTCCTGACCGACGCGGCCACGTTCGCCGCCCAGCCGATGTTGGCCGACGAAGTGTTCGGTCCGTGCAGCACCGTCGTGCGCTGCAGCTCGGCCGACGAACTCCTGCGCTTGGCCGAGACCCTGCCGGGCCAGCTCACCGCGGGCGTGCACGCCGAGCCCGCCGACCACGAGCTCGCCGCACGCCTGCTGCCCATCCTCGAGGACAAGGCCGGTCGCCTGGTGTTCAACGGCTACCCAACCGGTGTCGAAGTTTGCGCGGCGATGCAGCATGGCGGCCCGTGGCCAGCCACCACGGACGCGCGCTTCACCTCGGTCGGCTCGGCCGCGATCGAACGCTTCTTGCGGCCGGTGTGCTACCAGGATTGGCCTGCGGCGCTACTGCCGCCTGAGCACGCCTGACGGCGTCGACAGCGTGGGAGACGCCCTACTAAGTCATCGCCAACCAGGTCACGAGCACCGCGATCAAGCCGAAGAACAGCGCCAGAAGCCCTAGGCGCAGCGGCTCGTTGACGCGGGACTCGACCTCAGAAGGCCCCGCCGACAGCTTGGCCGGCAGCATGAGCCCGTGCCGGGTCAAGCTGAGGTAGGCCGACCCCAGCCCGACCATGACCCACAGGATCCGCTGCTCCTGGACGTGCAGCAATCCCATCATCACACAGGCGCTCAAGACCATCGATTCGAAGCAGATGGCCAATCGCTGCAACGCCGGGTCGCCGCGGTTGCGGGTTCGAGAGCTGAGCAGCCCCATGAACAGCGTCAAGAACACCCCGCCGAAGGCCAAGGTCCCGAGGATCCCCTGCTCGACCAGCACCTCGAGAAACGAGTTGTGCGCCCCGATCGCCGACGTCTTGAACTTCTCGCCGACGAAGCTCGACATCATGTGATACGGCTCGACCGACGGACCATCGGCCTCTCGATAGAAGTAGATGCCGTACTGCCCGAAGCCGATGCCAAAGCCGCCGTACTGCAGAGCCAGGTCGATGCTCTCAAACTGCTGCGACAGCCGGCGCTCGACCGAGCGGTCGCTCTCCATCCACTCGTCGACCTCAGTCACTCGCGTGACGAACCCCGCGGGCAGGAACGGGTAGGCACAGATCGCGGCCACCAGGATGCCGCCGACCGCCAGCATGCGGTGCTTCACCCCCCCACCGAAGACATACCAGGCACCGCCGACCATCAGGCCCAGAACCCCGAGACGCACGTAGCCCAGAATCAGTGCATAGAGCTCGAGCATCAGTGTCGCGGCGATCCAAAACCGCGCTTTGTTGCTCCGGTAGCGCTCCCAGAGGTAGGGCGTCAGCATCAGCGTGATGCCGTAGTAGAAGCCCAGGTAGTTGGGGTGACCCTGCGGACCTCGCGCGCGCAAGAAGCTCGACGAGCTCACGAAGTCGTATTGGATCATGGGCTGGATCATGGGCGCGAGCTCCCGCCCCCTGCCCAAGACCTTCGCCAGCTGCCACCCGGGGATATGGATCTCGATCATGATCATGATCGCGCTGATGAAGGAGAGCCCCTTCAGCGCGACGAGCAGATGCTCGAGATCTCGCCGAGTGTGGATCGCGGCGTAGCACACAAAGCCGGCCACGGCACCGCGGAACATCCGCTTCGCCGGGTAATAGAAGTCCGCGGTGTCTTCGACCCACATCACGCTGACGAACGCGTGCGTGAGGTAGATCAGCGCCAACACCATGGGCAGGTTCACCGACGGGAACCACCGATGGCGCAGCATCCAGAACAGCAGCAGGCCCAGGCAGGAGCCTTCGATCGTCTTCGCCAGGTGCATGCCCAGCGCGCCGGGCAGAGCGAAGATCGTGAACGAGTCGAAGATCCCGGGCGCCGCGAGACACAGGATCGCCAGGAGCACGGTGAAGGCGGGACCCCGCTCCTCGGGGACCGCCGGCGGCACTGCCGCGGCTGGTGTCGGGGTGCCCAGAGCGGTCATCGCCGCCCCGGGTCGACGATCGTCAACCTCCCCCAACCGGGAGACCGTTCGTAGACCGGAATCATGCCGTCAGCTCGTCGCCCACGCGCGGGACGCCTCCGAGTCTCCCGGAGACGCGCGCCGGCTCGAATCCAAGGATACTCGGCCGCCGCGCCGCGGACGACCCCGCGACAAGGCGGGCTGGATGGTCGGGTCGATCCGGCCCAAGGCCGGATCGGGGCAGCCCCGGGGTGGGGCCGCTAGACGTCGAGCGACAGCGGGATCGCGTTGCTGACGGAGGTGACCGTCGTGCCCGAGATTGTCACGAAGGCGTGGTGGAACGTGGTGCTCAAGAGCGCCGTGGGCAGCACGCCCCCGGGAACGCCCCACGCGGCATTGGCGCGGCCCGCGGCGTCCAGCGTGCCCACGCCACCCGTGATCGGTGGCAGACCGGCCTGCGTCGCGGTGAACAGCAAGTAGGCGTCGAGGTTGAGCGGCAGGGTGACCGTGCCCAAGTTGAGGCCCGGCCGCGTCCCGTTCATCGTGCCCATCAGGAGGTAGACCTCACCCGCGTGGGAGGCACCGGCATCCAACGTCATGTTCTGGGTGCCGCCGTTCGTGATCGAGATGGCCAGGTTCAAAGCGCTGAGCGATGACTTGGCACCCGAGAAGATGTGGATCTTGCCCTCGGCGTTGCCGCTCATCGGCGCGCCGACCACATAGTCGCGGAACCCGTCGTTGTTGAAGTCGCCGGCCCCGGCCACCGAGTAGCCGAACCAGCCCATGTGCTCGAAGCCCTCGACCTGGAACAGCGTGTAGCCGTCACGGCCCGAGAGGATCCGCGCCATGCCGGGGATGTTGTCGCCGATGATGCCCGGGATCGCGCCATGGAGCGGTGTGCCCACGATCATGTCCTGGTAGCCGTCCTGGTCGACGTCGCCGGCAAGCCCCACCGCCTGGCCGAACCAGATCGTGCGGACGAAGCCCCAGTGGGTGCGCGTCGGTGGCGCGAAGCCGTTGCCCTGCATCACGTGCGCGCGACCACGGTCGCGCTCGTGCGGCGCGCCGACGAAACCCTCGAAGTCGCCATCGAGCTCGATGTCGCCCGCCGGGCACACCGAGTTACCGAGGTGCGTGGCCCGCGAGTCGCCGGTCATGCCGTTGAGCTCGCGGCCGTCGGCGCCCGACATGATCCGGGCCTGGCCCGAGTCGAGGGCGCCGGAGCGGTCGAACTGCGGCGCACCGATCATGAAGTCCGGGACGGTGTCGCGGTTGGCGTCGCCGATGCCCGCCACCGAGTGGCCGGCCCGGTCACCGGGGTTGATGCCCGTCCAGGTGAGGTTGGGCAGCGGCACCCCGTCGGCCCCCGACAAGACCCGCGCGGTGCCCGGGTTGGTCAGATCGAGCGGCGCGCCCGGCGAGCCGACAATGACCTCACGGCGGTTGTCGCCGTTGACGTCCGGGGAACCGTCGATCGCGTAGCCGAGGTGATCGTCGGCGACCTGGCCAGCGCGCGCCCACAGGATCGAGCCGTTGGCGCCCGAGTAGGCCCGCGCCACGCCGGCGCGGTTGCGGCCCGAGGGGCTCGCACCCGGCGCGCCGACCACGTAGTCCGGGATCCCGTCGCCGCTCAGGTCGCCCCCGACGCCGGCCACGGCCCAGCCAAAGTGCTCCTCGGTACTAAAGCCGTTGTGCCGCCGGATCACCGCGCCGGTGCGGCCGGAGATCAGCATGACCATGCCGGCATCCGCGCCCGCGGTGTCCGCATAGGGCGCGCCCGCGATGACATCGTCATGGCTATCGCCGTCGATGTCGCCGACGGTGTCGACCGACCAGCCAAGCTGATCGCCGATCGCGTCACCAGTCACCTCCAGCAGGACCTGCTGGGCCGACAGCGGCAGAGCCGCGGCGGCAAAAACCACGGTTCCGCACAGCGCGGCCCGCGCCATTCCTTGGATGCGCACGTTCATCACCTTCGTTCTCATCAGTATGTTCGTGTTCATGAGTTCGATGGCTTCACGGCTCAGTCGAACCAAACCAGCTGGGTCGCGTCGTCCCAGATCGAGTAGCGCAGCGTTCGCGGCGGCAGGACGATCGAGTTCACGATGCACACAAGCTCGACCGTGTGGTTGCCCTGCGGCAACGCGGTCCCGCCGGTGGTGAGGTAGCTCGAGGACAGCGTGCGCTGGCTGAGCGAGGAGTCCCAGCCGCCAAGCCAACCGCCGGTGCCCTGCATCGACGTGGAGCCGACGTAGCTGCCGTTGAGGCGGATCTGCATGGTCACGCGAGTGCTCTCGTCGCCCGTGTTGCCCTGGCAACGCGCCTTGCCGGAGATGAACACGCGGCCGTCGTGGCCCGGCGGGATCGAGATCGTGCCCCGGGAGACGACAAACTCGGTGCCGAGCGGTGGGCAGCCACTGCCCTGGCCACCGATGCACACCGCGGAGCACTTCACGCCCGCGGTCTTGTCGGCCCAACCCGCGACTTGCAGGCCACCCGAAACCGCCACGAGCGCGGCACCGCCGCCCACGCGATAGGCAAGCGCCCGAGTCGAGTGGAATGACGGCGGGAACTCTGTGCCACCCAGCTGGACTCGCGGTCGGAACTCACTGCTCGGCGCGGTGCCGCGCATGACGCCCTGCACGAACACGGCAGCGTTTAGCTCGGCGGCCGGGTAGAGGTCTTGCACCGAAAACGTGCCCTCAAAGTCGACCGACCGCTCGACGCGCTCGTCCGAGCGCGGCATGAACAGGCCCAGCATCATGTCACCGGCGGCACGCGAGATGAACGCGTGGCAGGAGCCGAACACGAAGACCGGCAGGTCCGACGTCGGCATGTCCAGCGAAAGCACCGAGTGATAGGGCAGACGGCCCCACGCACAGCGCGACGAGGAGCGCGGTCCGGGCAGCACGGCAAAGATCTCCGGGGTATCGGTGACCGTCTGCCGCATCTGCACCTGCGAAGCCGGCGCGACGAACACCGACATGCTCGCGCCATCCAGACGGAACGTGCCGTCGGTCGACGACGCTTCGAGCGCGACCTCGTGGGTGCCCGCGTTGAGCGTCATCCCGGCCACGCAGTTCACAGTGTGCGGCTGCGGCGCGATCGATCGATTCCAGCTCACCTCCGACGCGTTGCTGGCGGGGGATCCGTCCACCGAAATCCACACGCGGGCCGTCACGGCCGTCGGCCATGACGTCGGCAAGACGTGACCGTCCGCACGCACGAACAGCGTCGCTGGTGCCGACAGGGTGAAGGTTTCTTTGCGAAGCTCGGTGGCGCCTGGGATCAGCACTGCATTTGGCTGGTCCCAATGCCGCGAGTTGCCGCGGCCAGGCGCACCGACTTGTGCACACAACGGCGTCGCGATGGCGACGGTCGTAAGGAGAAGCCGGGGAACACAAAGACGGTGGTCGAGCATGGGGAGAAACGCAGAAGCGTCCATTCCTTCCTTTTCCTCTCGATGGATTGTTCGTGGACGTTTCTTACACGTCAAGGGGCGCAGACCGAACGGCCTTGCCATCGCCCCTTCGAACGGGGTGTTAGGGCTGTGGGGTCGCCGGTCCGGGCTGCAGGGTTTCCCGCAGGGCACGCATTGTGCGGCGCTGGGCCTGGAACGAACGGAGGAGCAGCCAACCGGCTCCGATCGCCAGACCGACGGTCCACTTGTAGGCGACGCGCAGCGCGACGAGCGGGACCGGCGTGTGGGGATCACCGAGGGTCGGGCGCCAGCGCGCGTGGCGGACCCAAAGCAGGCGCCAGCCAGCGAGTTCGACGAACTCGAGGCGCTCGTTGCAGGCGACGAGCTTGCGGGCCCCCGACAGGAGGGCGACCGCCTTCATGCGGTCGTAGTTGTGGTGACCGGTCCACGCCACCACGCCGATGTCGAAGCGCGATTCGCGAAGGAGGCGCAAGAACGCCAACTTCGAGCCGGGCGGCTTGTCGCTGAGCGCCTCGACGCCATCGAAGGCCGAGCCGAAACCCACTGCCTCGCTGGCGCGGTAGTAGGCCGTCCAGTCGTCGACGTCGAAGTGCTCACGAGCTCGCTGCATCACGCGCGCCCCCAGCTCCGGCGGCGCGGTCAAAAACGCGACGGCACGGCGGCCGGCCGACGGCGGAGCGTCGGCGGACGACGAGTCAGGGCTGGCGATGTCAGCAGGCTCCGGCACGCGATTGTTCCTTAGCAGCGGCGCCGCACTTCCGTTCCAAGGGATCCAACAAAGACAGATAAAGTCGCTCGTACCGCCGGGCGGCGGCAGCCGCGGTGAACTGCTCGACGACCAGCTCACGTCCCGCGTTCCCCAAAGACCGGCAGAACTCGCGGTCCCGGAGTAGGCGCACTAGGGCGGCCGCGAAGGTCGCGCCCTCATCGGCAACCAGCGCATGCACGCCATTCGCCACGGGGAGGCCATCCGCGCCACGCGTTGTCGTCACGACCGCCTTGGCCGCAGACCAAGCCTCCAGGATCTTGCCGCGCAAACCGCTGCCCAAACGTATGGGCACCGCCATCACCGACGACTCACGAAGGTAGGGCGCGAGCTCCGGCACAAAGCCGGTCACCTCCGTGCTCGGGAGTTGCGCCAGCGCGCGCACCTCCTCACTCGGGTCGCGGCCCACGATGCGCAGCCGCGCCTGTGGGACTTCCGCCAGCACCTGAGGAAAGATCTCGCGGGCCAACCAAAGCGCGCCGTCGACGTTGGGCGGATGCATGAAGTAGCCGACGAACGTGACGATCGGCTGCTCTTCTTCGGCCGGGGCCGGGGGAAACCGCGCCAAGTCGATGCCGCTCGGAATCGTCGTCACCGGCAGCTCCGGCGCGTGAATCCGCAGCTCGCGCTCATCGACACTGGAGAGCGTCACGATGTGCGAGAACTGCCGCAGCAACCGCACTTCGTATTCGAGCGCCTGCCCCCATTCGAACCGACGGCGCAGCCGCTGCCCCCACCCGCGCGCTTGCTCGAAGCGCCGCCGGCAAAACATGCTGATGGGCTCGTGCGCCGTGTGCACCGACGGCACGCCGACGAGCTCACCGCGGACGAGGTGCGCCATCTCCGCATACTCGACCTGCACCAGGTCGAAGTCGGTCGATGCTAGAACGCGCCGGATCGCCTCGCGCATGTGTCCGGCGCTGTAGTCGCGGGCCAGCCGGCGCGGCACCAGGTGATGCGCGTTGAGGAACTCGTCGCTGGGGCTCCGCACGTGGGTGTGCACCTCCCGGCAAAACGCCCGTAGCGGCTCGGCCTGCGCCGCTTCATCGATGCGGTCGATGAACGCGAACAGCGTGATGTCGTGGCGCGCCGAGAGCTCCCGCAAGAGGTTGAACAGAATCCACGAGCCGTCGGTGTCGAGCCGCGGCAGCCGCGCCGCCAGCACCAAGATGCGCAGCCGCGGCAACTCGCCCGGCGCCGCGAGCCGCGGCGGCGCCGGACGGAAGGCGCGGTTGGCGAGCTGCCAAACCTCGCGGTCGGTCCGCTGCTGCGTGCGTCGCATGCGCCAACGCCGCCGCAGAACCGTGGGCAGGCGCCCCAACGCGAACGCCAGCCCGATGGCCTCATCCAGCATGGCGTGGCGGCCCGGGCCGGTACGCAGGCGGGCGCGCAGCACCGCATTAGAGGGCAACCACAGGCAATGACTCAAGGTCGCGCGCACGTCCGTGATGTTCGCCCAAAAGAACAGGTAGCGGTTGCGACACAGCACGCGCGCCACAAAGTCCTCGGCGAAGCGACGCACCGTCCCGCGGTGCAGGTGCCGCACGCGGCTCAGCGCCGTAAACCGAACGTCCCAGCCGTGCTTCCAGGCGCGGTAGGACAGATCCAAGTCCTCGAGGTAGAACGGGTCGTAGATCGGATCGAGGCCGTGCAGCGCTTCGTACTTCCGCCGGTCGAACGCCGACGAGCCACCACCGGCCCAGAGCACCGGCGCGCCGTCGACTCGGGCGTCGCCAGCGGAGGTCGGCTCGTGCCACATGCGGAACGTGCCCCGATGAAACTCCGAACGGGTCTTCCCGGACTCCTCACGCTGCTGGTCGTCGAACTCGATGAGCGCGGCCACCGCGAACGTGTTGGGCTGGGCAAAGCCGGCCAGCAGCGCCGTCAGAAAGCCGGGCTCGACGACCATGTCGTTGTTGAGGAGCACGATGACATCGCGCGTTGCGCGTTCGACGCCGGCGGTCACACCACCGCCGAAGAAGCGGTTCTCGGACAGCGCGACCCGCGTGACCCAGGGGTGGTCGTGCTCGAGCAACTCGGCGGTGCCATCGTCGCTGCCGTTGTCGACGACGAGCACCTCGTGATCACCACCGCAGCGTTCGAGCTCTGCGCGCAGCGACGGCAGCAGCCGGGCCAGCAGGTCGCGCCCGTTCCACGACGGGATCACGACCGAGACGTTGCTATCGGTGAGATCGCGCGGCGGCGTGTCGTCGTTGGGCACGTTGTCCGACGGCGCATCGACGCGGCCCGCAAAGGTCGCGCAAAGATCTGTGACGGCGAGTGCCAACCACAGCACCAGCGCCACAGGCGCCAGCAGCAGCACGATCACGAGCTCTGCGGTCGCGTGTAGGGCCGCGCTGACGACAAGCGCCAGCGCGAGAACCACTAAGCCGAGGAATCGCACTACGTTGCACCGTCAACCAAGCGAGCCTACCGCAACCCAGGAACCGACACCAGACAACCTTCGGGGTCGACCAGCAGCGACAAGACCCGCCGGACGAAGCCGACCATGGGACCGCACCTACGTGCGGATGAAGCAACGGGGGGATGGCTCGGGCTGGCGAAGCCGGATAAGACGATATGTCACTCTCTCACTTTCGCCCGGTCCCGGGCATGCGTCACCCCTGAACACCATGAAGCTCTCTCTGCTTCACGCACTTCTCATCTCAATCGCGCCTGCGGCGGCCCTGGTCACCGGCGTTTCAGCACAGCAGCCGGATCCAGGCACGGGCTTCGGCGCGCAGCGCATCGGCCCGAACAACATCCAGGGCGCGGTCGCGAACGACGCCGCACTCGGGATCGTCGAGCTCAACGGCGAGTACTTCGTTTCGGCCCGCGGCGCCCTCGGCGTCCCGCCGCACAAGGTCTTTGTGCTGGACGCGGCCGGCCGGTTCGTGCGCGTCTTCAACCAGAGCCAGCAGTCCAACAGCAACAGCGTGTGGGGCTACCGCGACGGTGCGACCGATGGCACGCGCGTGGCGTTCGGCTATGAGGACGGGATCGAGATCATCAACGCCAACAACGGCACGGTCGCGGGCACGTTCCACGGCCAGTCGATCACCTCGCCGATCGCGATCGCCGGCAACCCGCTCGGCACCCATCGCGGCGTCGCCTTCAACCCCGCCGGCAACGGCGGCAACGGCTCGTTTTGGGTCGGCGACTTCGGCGCGAACATCTACGAGATCACTCTGCAGGGCAACATCCTGCGGCAGCTGGCGCCGCCCGCCGGCGGCTGGTGGGTCTACGGGCTGGCCATCGACGCGAACGGCACGGCCTCGGCCGCCGACGACAGCCTGTGGGTTTCGAGTGCGCCCAACGAGGGCGATATCCGCGAGCTCGATCTGGGCACCGGCCAGTGGACCGGCGCGTCGATCCGCCGCAACCAGGCGACGAGCGCGCAGGGTGGCCTCGACGGCGTTGGCTCCAACGTGCTCGGCGGGACCGGCTCCTTTGGCCTGGTGGCGCTTGATCAGGGCGACCTGAACGACAGCTTCTCGATCTACCGCGTGGATCGCGACAGCCAGAACCCGGGGCAGAACGAGGGGATCCTGCTGGCAGGTGTGGGCGGCGGCCCGACCTCGAACGACCGCACGCGCTACTTCTGGTTCATGCCCAGCACGTGGGAGATGGACTGGGACACCTCCGGGGATCCAGCGCTGTTGGGTCGACCGGGCGTGTTTGTGATCAACGCCGGGCCCGGGCCACTGCCCGACCTGCAGTATCCGGGCTTCCCGGAGCTGGTCCCGTTGCTCTTCCCCGCGATCTTCTTGTCGACCGTGGTCGGCGTGCCAGTGAGCTTCCCGATCCCCGCGATGGGACTGAGCTCGGGCGACCAGATCCGCGTGCAGACGGCCTACTTCGAGCCGCGCCTGCGCGACAACCAGCTGGCGATGAGCAACCAGGTCTTCTGGGAACGCCGGGAGATCGTGGTGATGGCGGACGGCCTCGACTCGTTCAACTCGGACACGAGCCGCGGTTTCTGGTCGGTGACCAACTACGGCAACGACCCGATCACCGAGATCACCCTCGACTGGGCGGCGTCGACCGCGCCCGGCAAGTCGTCCTACGTGTTCGACACCAACGAGTCGGCGATGGCCGATCGCTTCGACGCTGGCAACAGCACGACGCCCGGCTGCTCGGGCACCTACCGCAACAACTCCCACATCACGTCGGGCCTGATCTTCGACGGCCAGAACACGGTGCTGGGCGTACCCTGCAACCCGTCCAGCAACTGCGGCTGGATCGGCACCAACCAGAGCGGCCCCAATGGCTCGTATCGGACGCTGCGCTTCCGGTTCACGCCGGGCCCGTTCGAGAACGGCGTGCGCTTTGAGTTCGACTGCGACGTCGACGTGAGCACGCCGGGCGCACAGATCGGCGCCAGCGACATGGGCGGCCTCATCGTCACGATCCGCACCCGCGCCGGCCGCACCTTCGGGCCGGTCCAGCTGTTCTCGCAGCCCGGCCAGGCGCGCTCCCTCGTCGGCTTCTGAGCCGACGCGCAAGAGACGACCGGGCACGGACCCGGTCGTTGCCGCGGGCCCGCATCGCCGACTAACCGTCCGCGCAGCTCACGAGCCGCAGGACCTCGGCGCTGTTGGCGCGGCTGTCGGCGCGACCGCGCATCATGACGAGTCGCAGCATCAGAAGCTTGCCGCTGGTCGGGCCATCGAGCTTGAGCTCGAACCCGCCCGGGAAGCCCGCGCTGGTGACCTCGGCATAGCCAGGCACGTTGAGGCCGCCAACGCGACCGTTGGGCGCGATGACGGCGTTCTTCTGACTGATGATGCCGCTGCGGGTCTGGCTGGGGTCCGTTGGGATCTTCGCGCTCACTGGGAGTGCGAGGGCCTGGCCGCTCGACGTGATGACGAACAGCCCCTCCTCGGCCGGGCGGCCCGCGTCCCAGGAGTAGCGCACGTCCGCCGCGTAGAGCGCGGTCAGTGCCGCGGTGCGCTGCGCCACGGTCTCCAACCCCATGATGTCCTTGTGCCGCGCGACGGGGACGCTGGACCAACGCGATAGGTCGAAACCGTCCGGCAGCTTCGAGTTCAGGGAGTAGATCACGAACGTGGCCGTGTCGACGCGTCGCTCGTCCGGCGTCCCGCCACCGCTGACGTCGACGAGCAGCGAGCGTTGCGACCGCGCGACAAAGAGCAGGTTGCCGGTCTCGAGCTCACCCGCAGGATCGATGTCGAAGTAGCCGCGCTGCGTCAGCAGCGGCAACCGGCTGTCCGGCGCCACTTCGGCCACGGGATAGTCCATGGCGCTGAGGTAGCCGTCGCCGACGCCGCCGTCCGAGAACACGTGACTCGAAAACGTCACGTCGCGCACGATCCCGCGCATCACCAGGTCGGCGCCTTGTGCGATCCGCGTCTGGCCTTGGGTGTAGGCCTGGCTGCGCGCGAGGTCCGCCAAGGACTGCACGATCAGCGTCGTCAACACACCGACCACCATGGTGACGATCGCCACCTCGATCAGAGTGAAGCCGTCCTCTCTGCCGCTTCGCATGCTCCTCACCGAGTGATCGTCACGCGCACTTGGTGCGCCGCCAGATGGGTCAGACGCGTCTTGTGGTAGCACTCGACGCGCAGCACGTACTCCGCGCCCACGTACTCCGTACTCCCTGTCGTGACGTTCCAAGACTCCGTGCCGGTCACCGAATCGTCCGTCTGGTAGGCCGCGTCCGGACGCTGCTCGATCTGCGCCAGTCGCGAGTCCAATGCGTAACGCCAGGTCTCCCCTTGATCGCGCGAGTAGTAGAGAACGTACTGCAGATCGGACTCGGGCTCGACGAACCCGGCGGGGTAGTTCGACGTGTACGCCTGCCCATCGAACCGGTTGAACTGCACTTTCCAGCGCATAAGGATCGACGCCGGGTCGGTAAAGACCGAGCCCTCGACCGGCTGGACGAACTCGACCCGCGGCGTCTGCGTGATGCGACCGGCCACGGCCGGCTCGCCGGCGCGATGGAACGCGCGCAGCCCAAACATCAGCGAGCTGAGCGCGGCGCTCTGGTGACCGAGCTCGTCGACGGGCGACATCCCCTGAACCGTCAGGAACGCCGACTTGGCGGACAGAGGCTCCTCGATACGCACTAACCCCACCGACGCCGCCAGCGAAGCCGCGTCGTAGTAGATCTCGAGCAGCTCGAGCAGCGACTTCGGGTAGTCCAGGGCGTAGCCAAAGTAAGGCAGGGCACCGGGAAACGTCCCAGCGGTGGCGAAGGGCCAACCGCATGGCGTTGCGGTCGGCAGGGGATCGCCCACCGCCTGCATGATCTCGGTCGCCTCAGGGGTGATGTTGCCGAGCGAGCTGCTGCCGGCGTTGCCGTGGACGAACGTCGAGGTCAGCAAGCCCGCATCCAGCATGGCGACGCCACCCGCCAGCCCCAGCGAAGACCCGACCCCGAAGCCGAAGTCCGTGCCCAACGGCAAGTCCGGCAACATCACTTGATTGCGAGGGGCACGGTGGAACGTGCCGGGCAACGAGCCCGTGGGCAGGTTGCCCACCGCGTGCCACGTCGCCGCCAAGCTGTCCGGGAAGAGCTCGCCCAACCACGCTTTGGCCCAAAAAGGGGTCGCGCCCGTGCCGACGACGACGTGCCGGCCCAGCACGCTCGTGCTCGAGGACGAACTCGGCGAGATGCTGTCCGTCGCCACTGGTGCGCCGAGCCCCAAGAACTCGCCGGCAAGCGTGACCGGAGTCGGCAAGTCGCCCGTCATCAAACCGGGCAGACCGATCTCCCCACCCATCAGCAGCGCCTGTGCCGTCGGACCGCAAGGGTGCACGAACACGGCGCCGGCACTTTGCAACCCACCGCGGAACAGCTGCAGCAAGCGCGGCACGTCGGCGACGTGGCCCGCACCAAACCCGTCCTGCAGCCGATCGCGATCAAAGCACGGCCACTCGACCGTCGCGTCATGCAGCGACTCGCGCAGGTCGTCGAAGTGCCAGTTGTAGCCGTGCGCGAAGGCGCCCACGCCGGCAACCAAATCCAGGTACGGGTTGTGGCGAGGATCCCCCTGCAGCTGATACCGCTCGACCTCCGGCACACTCGTGGCGTTGGCGGTCCACCATGCATACGTGGTCGACGCGTTGTGCGGCTGGTAGGGCGTCGGCCACGCCACACCACTACCGGCGTCCGAGCCAAGGCGCGTCGTCACCTCGACGACCTGGTCCGCGTTGCCGCCAAAGCCGCCGCCAAAGCTGGAGTCGAAGACCTTGCGCGGCAGCACCAGCCGCCAGCGCGCGGTGTTCTTCGGCCCGCTCCCCGTGCTGGCTAGATCGATCGAGAACGTGGAGCCACCCGCCGCAACCGGGCTCGGGATGTACTCCATCCCGTAGAGGCGCTGGCTCGTTGCCAGCCCCTTGCCAGCCGCCGACTGGGGCGTCACGACCGGCGTATTGTGCAGCTGGATCCAGGTGTAGGGCTCGGGCCCGCCCACGTAGCCGGCCTCCCAACACATCTCGTGGCTGCTCGTCCCGGCGCCGAGCTCGGGCGCGAGCTCAAAGCCGCTGTACTCGATCGTCGTCGCCACCGTTCCCGTGGTCGGATCGACACCGCCGGGCAGACGATAGATCTCGAGGTTCTCGCTGAGCCCCGTGCCCAGCGCGTTGACCGAGCCGCTGAGATCGACCCCCATGATCTGCAGCGAGATCGTGTCGGTCGTCGCGGCGCCCAGGTCGGGATCCGCCTTGTACGCGTGGACCCGCAGAGCCACCCGATCCGACACCGCGTAGTCCAGCGGGTCGCGCTCGGACCACAACCGCTCGGCGTGCGTCACCGCCCGAACCCCCGGCAAGCCGACGGGTTCCTTCGCGGCGTCGGAGTAGTTGCGCATCGGCGGCAGCGGCAGCCCTGGCGAGTGCAGGTTGACGAAGATCGCGTTCCGATAGCGCTCGGGGTCACGCCAGAGATCGTCCAGCAACAGCTGCAGGGGCGGCTCGCCTTCGTTCTCCAGCCCAGCCGCAATGCGTTCGTCAAACAGCTCCCGCGCTGCCGGCAACCGCGAGCAGTGGTTGAACTGATCGGCGACGGCGTGCGGTACCGGGTTCGCAGTGGCGTCGTAGTCGTTGAGCGTGTCGCTCTCCGTGCGTACCCGACCGCTCATCAGCTCCGGTGCGTAGAGCAAGCTCGCCTCGCCACCGAGGTTGACCAGACTGGGATACCAATAGGCACCCGGCGCTGCCGACTCGGCCGAGATCTCGTTGTTCGCGAACGGCAAATACAGCTCGTCGCGGCCGTACCCAAACTTGGTGATCCAGTGCGAGCGCAGCTTCAAGCCGTTCTCGATCGTCTGCATCTCGGCGCGCGCAACTTCCATGAGCCCCTGCGCGGACGGCAACGGCAGCCACAGAGACGGCGTCTCGGCGATCGCGATGAAATAGACGTCGTAGTACTTCGTCGCTGGGTAGGCCGCCGCGCGAAGCGACACGACGCCACTCACCGTCGCCATCGCGTCCCAGTCCTCCAGGTTGCGGCGCTGATAGACCTTGACGGTCACCTGGCGCAGCGTCTCCTGCATCTCGATGGGCGACACCGACACGACCCGCCCCCACTGCCAATCGCCCTGCCTGCGCACATTGCCCGACATGGGGTGGTCCGGGGCGAACGGCTGCCCCTCGTCGTCGGCGAGCACGGTCAGGTTCGGGTTGTAGCCGGCCAGGTCCGAGATCACGTCGAGGCTGGCCGCGTCGGAGATGTCACCACGCTCGACCCCGTTCTGGATCTCATTGAGCAGGGCCATGGCCTTGCGGTAGGCGAACGCGCGATCCTTGTTGATCGCGTTCTCGCGGAAGCTCACCGAGATCTGCCCAAGCATCACCAAGAGTGCGACGGTGACGATCGAAACCGCCACCATCAGCTCGATGAACGACGCCCCCGCGGAAGGGGCCGCCGGCTGCAGCTTGCCGACCATGCCTTTGCCTTGGGTTTGGGTGGGTTACGGAGCCGCCCAGCCCGGGCGGATCGAACGGCTCATGCGGTAGCGCTCCAGCGACCGCTTGAGCGCGTCGAGCTGGTGTTGGTCGCGGCGAATCTTGACACTGCCGGTGCCGAAGCCGACGTCCAGGGAACCGCGCACCACGAGCATCCCGTCGAGGTGGAAGTCGCCTTTGATGACGCAGTCGCCCCTCACGTAGACCATGCCCTGGATGTAGATCTCCGCCTGGTTGTGGACGGTGAGATCACCGTCGACCACCAGAAGCACTCGGCCGGTCATGGGGTGCTGGCCATCGAGCTGCACGTCGTGATCGACGAAGATCGCCCGGTCCTGCAATGTCGGCTCGTTCACGACCGCGGCCAGCACCTGGCCACGGCCCGCCTGAAACCGCCGGTGGAGCCAGCTCCAACCGCGTACCCGGGTCGGCGTGCTGGCCATCGAAGAGGCGGCGCGACGCGAGGCCTGGCTCTCTTGCCACTTCTGCCCCCACCAACCCATCATGCTCTCAAACCACCAGGGCTCGGGTCGACTGCCGGACACGAGCGTGCCGACGAGCTCGGCCGAGACCGAGGGCGATGAGAGCGAGGACGTGACGGACATCGGCTCGCCGCCCAGGCCCAGGGGCGGCGGCATGAGCCCACCGAGCCCCAGAGCCGGCAGGCCGAAGCCGCCGTCACCGCCACTGCCTCCCGCCGGCATCGGCAAGGCCGTGGCCGTCGACACCGCAGCAGCGACGGAGGCCTCCTCGACGACGAAGTCCGACAGCCCCCGCAGGCTGTCGAAGTGCATCGAGAACACGTCCTCTGGCGAGGAGCGATAGCCGGGGACCGACAGGACGGGCGGCATCCCCGTCAACTGCGCGGCCAAGCCTGGCGGCATCGACACGGTATCCGGCGCCGCGACCGCTGGGCCCTCGCCGCCGTCGATCTCGGCCTTGGGCCCGATGTTGATCCGATCCGGCGAATCCACCGCAATCGCCGCGCCCGCCGGGGGCACCAGCGGAATGCCCTGCATCTCGGCGCGCAGATAGGTCGTCGCCATGACCCGGTTGGGCCCAGCGTCGAACGGCGCGTCCGGGTCGTTCAAATAGTAGAGATACGAGCGCGAGCCGACATCCCAAACGGTCCCCGCGGTGGTCTGGCCGCGCTGGCTCGAGACGTCCTGCGCCTCGGCGCTGCGCACCTCGTAGCGGGCCCACAAGTTGCCGCGCACCTCGAACTCGCGCACCAGCCCAACGGTGGGGTCCAGCGTCTCGACCATCGGCGGATCGCCGTTGGGATCCAACTTGGGCTGGAACGCGGTCACCGGCTGCGTCACCTGGCGCTGAAACCACGTCAGCGTGTCGGTCAAGCCCGACCGCGCGAACTGATCGGCGAGCGTCGCGTGCTCGTAGCGCACATGCATTTCCCGCCGATTCGCGGCCATGTACGTCGCGTGCGAGACGATCATGGCGGAGGTGATGATCGAGAAGAGAAGGGCCCAGACGAGGACCGCCCCTCGTTCGGCCCGGGGTTCAGCGCTGGGTGGCCGCTCCTCCTGCGGCACTCCCGGCCGGGCCGAAAATCTCGTGCTCTGCATGGCGGTCTTATCGGAAGAACCTCGGCGAAGGGTGTTGCGAATCTCGACCCGAGACCGCGCGCGCCAGGCACCGCGGCCTTGGCAGCGACGACGCGCCGACTCCCCGGAGGCGGGCCTGGCCAAGAACGGCTCAAGCGCGTCACCCCGGTCTCGATTTGAGGCACTCGGCTGCGCCGCCGCGTTGCTCCTCGGTGGGTGGGCGCTGGCCGCTGCCGCCCCGGCACAGCACCCGGACACTCGCGCTGAGCTGAAGCTTCAGGGCGCCCACTACACGGTCCACTGCCACTTCACGGACCGCGCCGTGGCGGCCGAAGCGCTCGAGGCCGCCGAAGCCGCGTGGACCGCCGCGGCCACGCTCATCGACCTCCCTGACGAGCCGCTGGAGACCGGCCAACCAATCCACCTCTACCGGACCCCGGACGCGTACCGGACCGCCGAGGCAAAGCTCACCCAGGGCCGCTTCGCTCGCAATCTGGCATTCGCGCACTGGGCCACGCGCACCGCGCACGTGGCGGTCCAGCCCAAGCGCGACGACGCTGGACTCGCGCGGCTCGGCATCGGCAACCTGACGCGCCGTCTCATCGCGCACGAGGCCACCCACTTGGCGCGGTTCCATCGCTATCCGAACTTCAGCCAGCACCCTGGTTGGCTGACGGACGGGCTCGCCGCGTGGTCCGCAGCGGCGGCGCTGCGCGCGCTCGACCGTGTCGCAGCTCCAGGGGCTGACCCCAACTACGCCACACACATGACCATGGCGCAGAGCATGTTGGCCGAGCAACGACTGCCGACCGCCGCTGACCTGCTCGCCGACCAGCTACCGGACCTCGGGTTCTACGCCCGCTATGGCCTGCGATGGCTGTGGTTCGACTTCCTCGCGACGCGCCACCGCGAACCCCTGCGGGCCCTGTTTGCCGACTTGCGCGGCTTTGCTCGCACCAACCCGCGCCGGGTCACCGCGGCCCTCCGCCGCCGGCTGGGCGGCGACGCCTTCGCTGCGCTCGACGACGACTTCCGCGCCTACATCGAGGCGCTACGACCCCGCTGGGAGCAACGCACCCGCACCTTGGAGACCGTCGGCGCCCAGTGGGTGCAAAGCGCCTTCGTCAAGCGCCCCGCGCAAGCGTGGCGCCGCGATCCGACCGAGGCCCCACCCACCCGCGCTTTGGTCGGCAGCGTCGAACTTCTTGGCGCCGGACGGGCCGCCGCGCGCGTGCTGCTCGGCGCTGAGTACGGTCCGCCCATCGCCCTCGCGTTCGAGCGCGGCGACGGGTTGCGGGTCCGCCTCGTCGACCCGGCGCTGCCGGCGCCGCGACTCCTGGCCGAGCCCTCCGCCGCCCAAGGCGAACGCAACCACCGGATCGCGTTCACACTGAAACGCCACGGCACGGACGCGCGCGACCTGCGCCTCTCGGTCGCCGACCAGCCCGCGGTGCCGGTCCGCTTGGCGCGGTCCTGGGACGGCACGTGGGGACTCGCGACCGATCCCGGTTGCGTCACCATCTGGCACGACCTCGAGGCCCGATGAGAGAGGCCCGATGAGAGAGGCCCGATGAGAGAGGCCCGATGAGACGCGAGGGTCGGCCCCTCGTCTCAACTCAGCCTGAAGCCGCTACCAAGACCTCACGGCGCGTCACCTCGTGCCGGTAGTCGAAGAGCTTCTTGAGCTTCGGCCGAATCGCGAAGGGCTCAGCGAGTCGCCCCAGCCACCCCAGTGGCGGCGTGTAGTCGATCTCGTCGCGCAGCCGGCAGCCTCCGGGGTCGGGCAAGAACAGATGCTTGTGGTGCCAATGCGCAAACGGCCCCTCACGCATCACATCCTCAAACGACCGCCCAGGCTCGTAACCGACGTGCTCGGCCACGATCTTGACCCAGAAACAGCCCATCCGGGTCCGCAGCTCCACTCGATGACCGACCGCGAGGCCGCGGGGCGGCACCAAGATCTCCGTCCGCTCCCACGGCGGCAGGAGCAGCGCGAAGGCCTCCGGGCGCTCGTGGAACGCAAAAACCTCGGCCGGCGACGCTGGCAAGACGCTCTCTTTGACAAACCGCATCGCACCGAGTTGCTGGCGAGCGTCGCCGGATGGGCGCCGCCGCCAGCCTTAGCTGGCCGTCCCCCGCCGATAATCACTGCAGTTGGCGATGTGGGTCTCGTTCTTGAAGGTCTCCTTGGCACCGAACGCGCAGATCACGCCGTCGTCAAAGAGCGCCTTGCAGTTGCGGCACGTCGCACACGGTAAGGCCCGCCCCGTCGCGCGACCGAGCGAGCCGCGCACGGCGCGGTAGGCTGCATACACCACCGCTCCGATCAGCAGCAAGCGCAGCAAGTAACCCATGCTTTTGATGATCGGCCGCGGCGCGGGCGCTGGCAACCTCAACCTCCCCGGCCCACCCGTCGCCCCGCTGAGCCCGACCCGCTAACCTCCGCCATCCCATGAAGCTCGCCGTTCTGTTCTGGTGCTACAAGGAGCTCGACCTCTGCGAGGATCGGCTCCGGCACCTGCGCAGCCACGATCCAGACACGCCGATCTACGTCTTGTTCGGCGGCGAGCCCGAGGACGCCCCACCCTTCGAGCGACGCCTCGGCCCCTACGTCAACGACTTCTGGGTCTTCGACGAGCCCAAGCCGTACTTGCCCGACTGCCTACCCGGCGCGTTCCGCGGCGGCCAGTTCTGGAAGTACATGTACGGCGACCTTCTGATCGCTGCCTGGCATCGGCGACGCGGCGTCGACCTCGAGTGGGACACCGTCGTCATCGTGCAATGGGACATGCTGCTGTATGGGCGCATTCCCGAGCTGTTCTCATGCCTGAAGAAGGATCAGATCCTCCTGTCCGGCCTGCGGCCGGTCGCCGAAGTCGCGGATGAATGGGTCTGGGTGGCGCCGCAGTTTGAGATCGATCACACGCGCTATCACCGCTACCTCGACCACATGCGCGAGCGCTACGGATATCGCGGCGAGCCGAAGTGCTACGTCGCGATTGTGAGTTGCCTACCGCGCGTGTTCCTGGACCGGTTTGCCGAGATCGAGCGCCCCGAGCTCGGCTTCCTCGAATACCGCATCCCGATCTATGCCGAGGCGTTCGGCGTGCCGTTTTGCACCGACCACCCATTCCAGGCTTGGTGGGGCACCCAGCCGTACTCAGTCTGGAGCACTCTGCGGGCAAGACCGCGCGAGATTTGGGCGCCGACAATCTTTGCCAACGTGCGGCGTCGCGACGGCGCGCGCGTGTTCCACCCGTACTGGCGGCGCACGCCGCGCGGCCTGTTCGGCTGGGCGTGGGCGTTACTGGATTCTGTCCCGCGCGTCCTGATCGACACCTGGCGCGCGTGGCGCGAGAAGCAGGCGGCCCAACGGCAGCTCGCGGCCGAGGTGAAAGCGGAGCCGCTGCGCTCGTAGCGCGCCACCGGGCCTTCAACGTGCGCGATGCCTGCACTGCCCCCGCCGCCGCCAACCGCTCTCGCCGTCCATTGGGGGCACGTCACGCAGCAGAGCGTTGCTGCCGCGATTGCCGCAGCGCTGGCGCTGGTCGCCGTCACCGCCGTGCGCCGCACCATCGGCCGGCCGTCGCTGGTACGCAGCCTGTGGCTCGAGCTGCCGCTCGTCGCGCTGGCGCTCGCCGCGGCCGGGATGTACGGCCGCGAGCTCGGCTTCATCCAGATGCTACCCGGGCCGGTCTTGCCGTGGACGGTCGGCGTGGCGTTTGCGTTCTACTGGCTGGCGGTCTGGTGGCCGCTGCGCGTCGCCTGGCACTCGCGCACCTTGCGCCAGCGCAGCACGACCGGCGGCCGACTCACGCTCGGCGTGGCGGCCACGCTGGTCCTGGGCGCGCTATGGTCCTGCTTCGTCGAGCCCCAGCGCCTCGAGGTAGAGCCGCGCACCGTGCGACTGCGAGAAGTCGGACCACGGGAGATCCGTGTGGCGCACGTCTCCGACCTGCAGATGGTGGCGGCGACGTCGCGGGACGACGGCGTCATTGAGGCGGTCACCGCGTTCGAGCCGCACGTCATTCTGCTCACCGGTGACTACATCGCCATGTCCTCGGCCCCCGAGCCGTCGATCCGCGACGTGCGCGGCGTGCTGTCGCGCCTGCGGGCAAGCCACGGCATCTTCGCCACAACCAGCGACTCGGACACCGAGGCGCAACGGCTGCGCATCTTCCAGGACCTACCGATCCGTTATCTGCTCAACAAGAGCGCAACCGTGAAGATCGACGGGCTCACGGTGCGGGTGGGCGGCCTCAACCACTTCGTGCCACGGTTCAGCCGCACGGCCGGCGACGCTCAGCCCGAGGAGCTCTTTCTACTCGGTTGCCATACCCCGGACCTGGCGGAGGAAGCCTGCCGGCTCATCCCAACGGCAGACGCGTTCCTCTGCGGTCACACCCATGGCGGACAGATCCAAGTGCCGTTCTTCGGGCCGATCCTCACGTTCTGTGAGAACACCACACGTCGTGTCGCCGCCGGTGGCATCTTCGAGACCAGCACGGGGATCCCGCTGATCGTGACGCGAGGAGTCGGTATGGAGGGGAGCTACGCGCCGCGCTTTCGCTTCTGGTGCCGGCCGCATATCTTTCTGCTGACCCTGCGCGGCGAGCCCACCGACGGTGACGCAGTGCCGCCGGAGCGCCAATAGCCACACCATCGATGTCCCTAGTGTTTCTGGTCCACTGGCACGCGAATGAGCTCGCCGAGCGCGCCGCGCGCCTCGAACGGGCCGGCTTTGCGGTCGACGGCTCGGCCGCCGAAGGTGGCGGCGCGGCCCGATCCATCCGGCAACGGCGGCCCAATGTCGTGGTCATCGACCTGGCCCGCCTGCCCTCGCACGGCAAGCATCTGGCCACCTGGCTGCGCGAGAACAAGACCACGGCCGCCACGCCGCTGGTCCTGGTCGCCGACGACGCCAAGCGCCGAGAGGCGGCCAAGGCGCAGTTTCCCGACGCCATCCACACCACTTGGCGCGGGATCAAAGGCGCGGTCGGCCGGGCCCTGGCAACGCCACCCAAGTCGGTCCCCAGCTCCACACCCGGCGCGGGCAGCGGCGGCCCCGGCTATTCGGGCACGCCCTTGCCGAAGAAGCTCGGCATCAAGGCGGGCGCGGCGCTGACGCTCCTGGGCGCACCCGAGGACTTCGAGCAAACGCTCGGGGCGCTCCCGGAGGCCGTGGCCGTGCGCCGACAGGCGCGTGGCGCCGCCCATGTGGTCGTCCTGTTTGCCCGGCGCGCCCGCGATCTCGAGCAGCGCCTGGGCCCGGCGCAGCGGATCATGGCCGACGGAGCGCGCCTGTGGATCGCTTGGCCCAAGCAGGCCTCGGGTGTCGCCACCGACCTGGACGGCAACGCCGTGCGCCACCGGGGCCTCGAGACCGGGCTTGTCGACATCAAAGTCTGCGCCATCGACGCCGTGTGGTCGGGACTGTGCTTCACCCGGCGGCGCGCCGGGACAAAAACCGCGAAGACTCGCTGAGGATTCGCGCCGACCCCTAACGTAGTCGGGGCCGGGCGCCGCCAGCCGGGCGCCCTGGTCGCTGTCCCACGTCCTCCGAGGCGCATTGTGTCCAAGGTCTCACCGCTGTCCTCGCCCGCCGCCGCCCTTCCGAGCCGGAGCCGCCGCGCGGCACCGGGGACCGCGTTGGCGGTGGCCCTCGTCGCCGCCTTGACACCCGCGCCGGGCGCGGCCCAGGTGGCGGCACCGGGCGTCACGCTGGACGCCGCGGAGATCCGGCGCCACGCCGCCCAGATCGACCGCCTGGTCCGGGCCGGGTTGCGCCAGCGGGGCGAGCGCCCCAACGCACGGACGGACGACGCCACGTTCGCCCGCCGCGCGTACCTGAGCCTCGCCGGCCGAATTCCGACCGTGGACGAGATCGAGGCCTTCCTGGTGTCGAGCTCCCCGGACAAGCGATCGGCCCTCATCGATGTGCTGCTGCTCGGTCCGGGCTACGCCAACCAGATGTTCCATTGGTGGGCAGACCTACTGCGCATCAAATCACGCCTCGGTTCGGGGATCTCGGGTGAACCCTACGCCCACTGGGTCAAAGACCGCCTGGCGGAGAACGCTCCCTTTGACGTCATGGTGACGGAGCTCGTCACCGCCGAAGGCGCGGCCCATCGCCGCGGCAACGGCGCCACCGGCTACTACTTGCGGGACCGCGGCATGCCACTCGACAGCATGGCCAACACGGCCCGCACGTTCCTCGGGACGCGGCTAGAGTGCGCGCAGTGCCACAACCATCCGTTCGATCGCTGGACCCAGCGCGAGTTCTACGAGATGGCGGCGTTCACCGGCGGCCTCCAGTACACCGACGGCAAGATGCGCCGCACGGAGCGCGGCCGTCAGCTCACGCAGGTGGGCCGCGACCTGCGGCGCGAAGACCCGCAGGCGGCCCGGGCCTTCCGGCGCGTCATGCGCACGTTCATCGCTGGGATCGGCGGCAGCGGCAGCGGCATGCTCGAGCTCCCCGACGACTACCGCTACGAGGACGCGTCGCCCGGCGACCCCGTGACGGCCCACGCGATCTTTGGCAGCAACCCTGAGCTCGATCTGCGCATACCGCAGGAGCGGCGCCGGCGCGGGTGGTTCGGCCAACAGAACAAGCCCCGGCGGCGGCGGGCCCCCGCGGTCGAGAACGACACGCGCGCGGCGTTCGCGGCCTGGCTCACCGCCCCCGATAACCCGCGCTTCACGTTGGTCATCGCCAACCGGATGTGGCGGCGGGTGATGGGCCGCGGGCTGATCGAGCCGGTGGACGCGATCGACGATCAGACGACGGCCAGCCACCCCGAGCTGATGGCCTACCTCGAAGACCTGATGCTTGCGGTGGCCTACGACCTACGGGAGTTCCAGCGCGTGCTGCTGCACACCGAGACCTACGGGCGGCAGACCTCCCCGGCCCCGGCCAGCAGCGAGGCGGTGTATGCGTTCCCCGGCCCGCTCCTGCAGCGCATGTCAGCCGAGCAGCTGTGGGATTCGTTGCTGACGCTGATCGTCGAGGATCTCGACGAGACGATCCTGCCGCCGGAGGCGCGCGCGGAGCAGCTGTATTCGCGCTACGACCACATCGCCAAGTTGAGCGAGGCCGAGATCTTGCAGCTGGCCAAGCGAGAGACCCTGCGCGAGACCGATCCGGACCGCTACCGGGAGGCGCGGCGACGCGAGCGCTTGAACATGGGCGCCAGCCAGCGCTCGGAGCGCGTGAAGCAAATGCGCCGCCGCCGGGACTTGCGCCGACAGATCGGCAAGGCCAAGCGGCGCGGACTCGACGAGCAAGCCGCCGAGCTGCAGGCCGAGCTCGAGGCGCTCGAAGGCAAACTCACCCGGCGGCCGGGCCGGCTCGTGCGGGCCGCGGACCTGTCGTCGCCGGCCCGCGCGGACCACCTTCTCCGCACGTTTGGCCAGTCCGACCGCGAACAGATCGAGGCGGCATCGACCGAGGCGTCGGTGCCGCAGGCGCTCACCCTGATGAACGGCGTCGTCGACCAACAGATCCTGCGGCGCGGCTCGGCGCTGATGCGACAGATCGAAGGCAGTGGCGATGCCACGGCGCGGATCCGCACGGCCTTCCTCGCCATCCTGAGCCGCGAGCCCAGCGCGGCCGAGCTGCGCCAGTGGCGGCGTGACACCTCCGCCGACGCCGCCGCGCTCAATGACTTGGTCTGGGTGCTATGCAACTCCCATGAGTTCCGCAGCGTGCACTGACCGCCGCAACGACCACCGGCGAGGCCATCATGTCGACCCGCGCTCTCCCCAAGTCCGACGATCTCACCCGCCGCGACTTCGTGGCGGCATCCGCATGGCGCCTGCTGGGCCTCGCCGCGTGCCCGTCGCTCGCGCGGATCGCCACGGCCCAGGATCCGGTCCGCAATCCGGCGGTGACACGACGCCCAGCGCTCGCGCGCCGTGTCATCTATCTCTACATGAGTGGCGGCATGTCGCAGCTGGACACGTTCGACCCCAAACCGGGGGCCGAGACGCAAGGCCCCACCGAGGCGATCCGCACCAGCGCCGATGATGTCCTCATCGCCGCCAACTTCCGGGCGATGGCGCCGCTGATGGACCGTGTCGCCGTGCTGTCGGCGATGACCTCGACACAAGGCGCGCACGAGCAGGGGCGGTATTTCCTCCACACGAGCTACGCCCTGCGCGGCACCATCCGCCACCCGAGCCTCGGCGCTTGGTTGAGCCACATGGCCGGATCCATCAACGGCGCGCTGCCGCCGCACGTCGCCATCGCCGGCGACATCTACTCGGCGTCGGGTGGCTTCCTCCACTCGCGGCACTTCCCCCTGCCGATCGGCGACCCGGAGGCCGGGCTCCAGCACGGCCGGCTACCGCGCGACGTCCCCCAAGGGACATTCCATCGCCGCCTGTCGCGTCTCCAGCAGATGAACGACGCCTTCGAGGACCGCTATCGCGACCGCGCCATGCAGTCGTACGGCGAGATGTACGACCAAGCGATCAAGCTGATGGGCTCGCAGGACCTGGCGGCCTTCGATCTAGCGAAGGAGCCCGACTGGATCCGTGACGCCTATGGCCGCGACGAGTTCGGCCAGGGCTGCCTACTGGCGCGGCGCCTGATCGAGCACGACGTGCGCTTCGTCGAAGTCGTCAGCGGCGGCTGGGACACGCACAACGACAACTTCGACGAGCTGGACGAGAAGGCGCCGCAGCTCGACCGCTCCCTCGCGGCGCTGCTCGCCGACCTCGAGGCGCGGGGCTTGCTCGAGGACACGCTGGTCGTGCTGGCCACCGAGTTTGGCCGCACACCGGACATCGTCACTGAGCGCATGGGGCGCAACCACTTCCCCAAGGCGTTCACGTGCCTACTCGCCGGAGCTGGCGTGCGCGGCGGTCAGCGCTACGGCAAGACCGACGCGACGGGACGCGAGATCCTGGAGAACCCCGTCTCAATCCCGGACTTCAATGCCACCATCGCGTGGGCACTGGGGCTGCCCCTCGACCACGTCGAGACGTCGCCGTCGGGCCGACCGTTTCACGTCGCCGACAAGGGCCGGCCTATGACGGGGCTGTTCGCATGACCGGGCGGGCGATCTCGGCCCTGCTGGCACTGAGCGCGGCGGCGCTCGCCCAAGCGCCGGCACCGAGCTTTGAAGGTGACGTCCTGCCGATCCTGACCAAGCGCTGCGTGTCTTGCCACCGGGGCGTCGACTCCAAAGGACGCACTCGACGGCCCAAGGCCGGACTACGGCTCGACGGGCGCGGCTGGATCGAGCGCGGCAGCAACGAAGGTCTCGTCCTGCGCCCGGGCAACACCGAGGCCAGCACGCTCTACTCGCGGACGGCGCTACCCGCCGACGACGACTTGCGCATGCCCGCCCGCGGCAAGCCGCTGTCCGCAGAGCAGATCGCGACGCTGCGCGATTGGATCGACGCGGGCGCCGACTTTGGCGAATGGCGCGGCGAGCCCGGCCCCGAGACCACCGCGGCCGCGGCGACGACGCCGGCCTGGCTGCGCACGGTTGACGCGGGGGGCAAAGACCTCGGCCCGGCCGCACCGCACGCCATCGCCAAGGCCGCCGAGGCATCGCGCGCCCGTATCACGCCACTGACGCCCAAGAGCCCGCTGCTGCGCGTGGAGTTCCCCACCGACCGCGACCAAATCACCGATGCCGAGCTGCGCCCGCTGCTGCCGATCGCGCGGCACGTGGGCGCGCTGCACGTCGGCGGCACCGGCATTACGGACCGCGCCCTCAGCACGGTCGCGGCTCGCATGTCACGCCTGCTGTGGCTCGACCTGCGCGCCACGGACGTGACGGACAAGGGGCTCGCCGCGTTGCGACAGGCGTCCACACTGCGCCGCCTCAACCTCTGGGGCACGCGCGTCTCCGCCAAGGGCGTGACGGCGCTCCTCGCCAAGACGCCAGAGCTCGAGGCCCTGTTCGTCGGTCACACCGAGATCAGCGCGGCTGAGGTTCCGGCGTTACAGCAGCTCGTGCCCAACGCGCGAGTCCTGCACGATCCGGCTCTACCGCGCGACCTCGCCCCACGCTGAAGCGCGCCCAGCGTGGCAGGCCTGCATCTCCGACACAGCCTCCCGAGGCGCGACACCGCCGCGGAAACTCACCACGCATCCCGCGGCTGGCTTACGGCGAACGTCAGCCACACATGGCAACGCTCGCCCAAGCGGCACCCGGCCTTCGCCGCGCGCTTCTACGCACCGCCCCGCTTTGCCTCCTGCTTGGCAGCCCCGCGCCGCCGGCGC
Source organism: Planctomycetota bacterium (assembly GCA_039029375.1). Taxonomy (GTDB): domain Bacteria; phylum Planctomycetota; class UBA1135; order UBA1135; family UBA2386; genus JBCCGH01. The sequence goes on along the minus strand of JBCCGH010000087.1, from coordinate 7,728 downwards.
GAGCGCAGACCGAGGCACTCTCCCGCGACCAGCTGCTCGAAGATCTGCAGGCCCTGCGCGACGTCGTACGCCCCCCAACAAGCTCGCAGGTGCCCGGAGCCGACACCCTGATCGCCTTCAGCTCCGAGCGCGACGGACAGGGCGATGTCTTTGTCATGCGTGGCGACGGCTCCTACCCCCGCCGGGTCACGCCGTGCTCGGACCTCGACCACCCGACAGGATGGTTGAAGGCGGTCGGTCCGGCCTGGTCGCCGGATGGCGCGCGCCTGGCGTATCAGGTCTACCGCGCCGATCGGCCCCGCGCGCTCGTCGTCATGCGCGCCGACGGCGCCGACCGCCAGGTCATCGTCGATGACCGCGACGCGGCCAACGCCGCTTGGTCCCCCGACGGCGCGAACATCGCCTACAGCTCCGGCGGCGACCTCTGGCTCGTGCCGGCCGCCGGTGGACCGTCGCGACGGCTCACGCAGCTGCCGCTCCGGGAGCGCGGCAGCGCCTGGTCACCCGATGGCCGTCGTCTCGCGTTCTCCGCCTATCGCTACCTGCGCGGCAAGACCCGCGAGGAGATCTACGTGCTCGACGTAGATGGTGGCGAGCCGCGCCAGATCACCGATCTCGGCGGCGAGACGAGTCTGCCGAGCTGGTCGCCCGACGGGCATTGGCTTGCCTTCAACACCGGCGATGACGATTCCGCCGACCTGTGCATTGCCCGGCCCGACGGCAGCGACCTGCGCTACGTGACCCGCTCAGGCAAGTTCTATGGACCGCGGTGGTCGCCGGACGGCAAGACGCTCTACGCCACGGGCTTCGTCGACGAAGAGGTCGACGTCTACGCCATCGCCATCGACGGCCGCTCGATCCGGCGGCTCAGCGACGCCCCGGGCGCGGATCACTACGTCGATGTGCGGCCGCGCACCGAGGCGCCCATCCGGACGCCCGATCCAGACCGCGTCTGTATCCCCTATGAGCCCGCCGAGCTCGAAGCCCGGAACGCGATCGCCGAGCTTCGCGCCGCTGAAGCGCTCATGCGGGCCAAACGCTGGCGAGGCGCCGTCGCCGAATACCGCAAGGCCTTGGCACGCGACCCCAAGCTAGGCCGCGCGTGGTATCGGATGGGATTGTGCCTGCAGCGGGACGGGCAACCCACCGAGTCGCTCGCGGCCTACGCTCAGGCCAGTGCGTTCGCGCAGTGGGCCGCCCGGGCCCTCTACCAGAGCGCGAGCATCCACGTGGCGTCGAACCGCCCGGACGCCGCGTTTGCGGCGCTCGACGCCGCCATTGACGCCGGCTTCCGCGACGGAGCGCGGCTGCGCGATGACCCCAACCTAGCGCCACTCCGGCGGGATCCGCGGTTCGCCGAGATCGAGCAGCGCGCCAACGGCTGACCAACCCTATCCCACCAAGCAACGGCGGATCCCCGGCTGGCGCGCCAGGCCAAAAACCAGCAGTCCGCGAATGATCGAGCGAGCCCCCCGTAGCGCCCCGCTGCCGGCGGCCTAGCTCGTTTCCGCTGCTGCCGATCGCCCATGACCGACCGCTCGTCCGCTCCGGCCATCGACTGGGAGTCGTTCTACCGGAACTACCGTAAGCCCGGCTACCTGCCTGGCTTCGAGCTCCTCGAGAAGCTCGGCAGCGGCATGTTCGGCCTGGTGTTCAAAGCCCGCAAGCAGTCGATCGGGCGCGACTATGCGGTCAAGTTCCTCAAAGTCGACGACCCCTCGGTGCGGGACGCGGTCCTCGCCGAGCTGGAGTCACTGCACTGGTTTGCCCAGGTCGACCACCCCAACCTCGTGTCGATCGAGGACCGCGGCGAGGTCAGCGGCATTCCGTACATCGTGATGGCCTTCGCCGGCCGTGAGACCCTGCAGGACCGCCTCACCGCCGCCGAGGCCAACCCCGACGAGCTGCTGCACTTGTTCGCGCAGGCCTGCCGCGGGGTCGAGGCGCTGCACTCGCGCTCTCTGGTTCATTTCGACCTCAAGCCGGCCAACGTCTTCCTCAAGGGCGCGGTCGCCCGCGTCGGTGACTACGGCCTGTCGCGGCTCGTGGCCCACTCGCGCAACAGCCTGTCGATGGGTCGCGGCACGCCGTTCTACATGGCGCCGGAGATGCTGCAGCGGCGCGGCGACGCCCGCAGCGACGTCTACAGCCTTGGCGTCATGCTCTACGAGATCCTGCTCGGCGACGTGCCCTTCCGCGGCGACTCCGAGTGGGAGGTGCTGCGCAAGCACGAGACCGAGGCGCCATCGATCCCGAAGACGCTGCCTACCACTTGGCGTGAGCTCCTCTCCCGCTGCCTTGCCAAACAGCCGGAGGAGCGATTCGCCAACGCCGGCGCCCTGGTGACCGCGCTGCAAGTCGACCCGACGGCAGCGCCGCCCCCCGCCGCGCCGCCGCCCAAACGGCCCGAGCCCGAGCCCGAGCCGCCACCGCCGCCGAAGTCGGATCGCCGCAAGAGCAAGGCCGAGGCCTACGAGGAGATGCGGGATGCCGCGCGGGCGATCCGGTCGCAGGCACTGCGCTTTGGCGACAACGCCCGGAAGGTCGCCGCCGACGCGATGGAACGCGCCATGCACGACGCCGAGTCCATGCGTCGCGACCAGCGGCGGTTCCGCGCCGGGGTGCGCCGCCGGATGCGTTGGTGCCAACAGGCAGGCCGCCAGTGGAGCCACCGGCAGCGCCACCGCTACGCCGACACGGTGCGCCGCGGCAAAGCCGCCGGCCGCCGGGCGGTAGGGCTCGCGGTCGCCTTCGTCCTCATCCTGCTCGTCGTGCGCGCCCTGCGGGACGACGGCGAGCAGCGCGCCGCTCGACCGGCCGCGACCGCGATCGACGTTCAGGCCACCGGCGGGCGCTGAACGGCATCGACACCGCGTCGACCTACGGGGTCTCGACGAACATCACGTTCGTCGATGCGGGACCCTCGGGCGTGGAGTACCACACCTGGAACGCCGTCTCGGTGCCCGAGGGCAGCTCGGGCCACACCAGGGGCAACGAGAACTTGCCCGCCGTGTCGGCAGCCCAAGTGCCGGGAATCACGCTGAGCCCTGCCGGCAGCACAAGCGCCGCGTCGAGGGCTCGGACTACCTGCACTCCCTGACCGACGACGAACGCGAGCGGCGCGCCGGGCGGCAGTCCGTCCACTTCGAGGTCCACGCGCTTGCCGACTTCAAACTGGGCCGCCGAAGACAGGTTGCCGCCGGCCCCGCCGGCGCTCGAAAAGCCCGAGCCCAGGCTCATGCCGACACCAACCATCGCTGGCCGCAAGCGCACAGCCATGGCAGTGGAGTCAAACGTCACGCCGGCGAAGGCCGCTCCGAGGCCGGTGGCCGGGTCGGCGTCTTCGTAGAACAAGCCACCGCGGACGATCACGTCTGGGGTGCGGATGGGTCCGGAGATCGGTGTAATGCGAAACGTCTGCACGGCCGCAACCGCCCGATAGCGACTCCGCGGACGCAGAATCACGTCGGCCGGCAGGACCGCGCGGTGGTTGCGCGAGCTCGTCGTGACGTTCCAGCTCGCGACGAGGCGCGGCGTCGTCGGGGTCTGCATGTCCCACACCCAGACGTTCGCCGGAGTCCCCGGGCGCAGGTGGCCATCCAACACCAGCTCGGTCAGCCGGTAGTGCGTGTCGCTGATGTTGAACATCTCGGCGCCCACCATCGCATCCGGCAAGCCCTCCAGCGGGATCGGCAGGCCGACCCCGGTCGTCGGCTCGAGCAGACGGTTCGGCATCTGCGTCATGCGCGGCGACTCCAGCGGGCTCGGCAACACGGTCACGCCGTCCATGACGACCGTCCCGTTGCGCAGAACGGCGATCTCGCGGTTCTGGAGGCCCTCCAAAAACACGCCGCGCAGCAGCGGGTTCACGTTGGCGTCGACCCGCCAAAGGCCCAGCGACGGATCGTCGACAAACTCGACCTCGAGATCGAAAAAGGTCGCGCCGCCGGTCGAAGGCAAGGCAAACGTCAGATCGTACTCGTTCTGGTTCAGGTAGCCGTGGCCACTCGCCGTGAACTGGCGGCGCACGATGCCTTGCTCACCGAAGACTCGAATCGTCGCTGACGCACCGAACTCGGTGCGCAGCCCGCCGGGCACGGTCACGCCGTCACCACGGGGGCTCACCCGCACGTGACGCCGGGCGATCATGGGGGTCGACTGATCGTAGGTCGTGTTCTCGTAGACCGCACCGACCCCGTGGGCCGCCACCCAGAAGTTGCCCACCGCGGCGTCGAGGTCGCCGTCGAGATCGAAGTCCGCCCAGGCGATCTGCGGCTGGACCAGATGCTCCTGCAGGATGCTGTAAGTCGCGACCGAGAAGCCGCGCTGACCGGTCTCGGCGAGCAAGTTCTTGCGGAACACGAACCGCGTCGAGATGTCGAGGTCGCCGTCCATGTCCCAGTCGGCGATCGATAACCCATAGTCCGAGCCGAGCTGCCAACTTGCCATCATCGACGTCTCCGCCTGGAAGAACGTGCCGTCGCCGCGGTTCTCCCAGATCACGTTGCCGAAGCCGACGTAGCAGCAGATGAGGTCGTAGTCCCCATCCAGGTCGTAGTCGCAGAAGGCCGCGCCCTCGTCGAGCGTGCCCGACTGGCCAATGCCGGAGCCGAGCTCGGCCATTCGCTCGAAGAGCGGCGACCCCACTGTCGAGATGTTGCGATACGCGGAGCCGTTGCTGTAGAGGTCGAGATCACCGTCGCCGTCGTAGTCGCACATCTGCGCGCCCTCGGGACGGTTATTGGCAGGGCCGGACGCGAGGCCCGCGGGCCGACTGATCTCGGTGAAGACGTGGTCGCCGCCCGCGCCGATCGGCCCTTGGTTGTGCCAGAAGTAGTTGTCCTGCTGGCCCCCGCGCCACGTCGGATACGTCGGCAAGAAGAGGTCGGGCCAACCGTCCGCGTCGACGTCCCCCCAGCAAGCCGTCTCTGACTGGTCATTGCAGGGCGGCGTCGGAAACTGCGCGGGCTTGGCCGCGATATCGGTGAACACACCACCGCCGTCGTTGCGAAACAGCTGAAAGCACTGCGACGTGCGCGGCTCGGTCGCCAGGTCCATCCGCCCGTCGCGGTTGAAGTCGCCAAACGCAGCGCCGTAGCGTGGCGTCAGGCCCCCGGGGAACAGGTTGGGGCCGGGCGACCAATCCTGGCCGCTGTCGTTGTGCCACAGCTGGCCGGTCAGGTTGTTGTACAGGTCGACGTAGCCGTCGCCGTCATAGTCACCGATCGCAATGCCGAGCGCCCAGTCGAGCGCGAAGCCAGTCGGGTGCGCTGGCGTAACCATCTGCACCAATGGGACTTCAACCGTGGTTTGCGCCCAGGCTGCGGGGGACGAAAGCGCCAGCAGCCACAGGGTGTACGCAGAACGACCGACGAGCCGGACTGGGGATCGATGCACGGAGCGAGCCTTGGAGGCAGGTGTCTAAAGCGATGGAGACGAGCTGTTCGGGAGCATAGCTCGCGAACGGGGAGGTGACACCCGCTAGTCTCCCTAACAGGGGCGCCTCGGCGCCGCGAGGGGCGCTTCGGACCGCCGTGTCCCAGCTGGGTGAGAAGTCCAGCTTGCCGAGCCTGTAACCCCGTTGGTGGCGCCGCTCTGGACCGCTCACAGAGCGCGACGCCCAACCCCGCCGGGGACGGCCCAGCGCCGCGCTGGCGCCTTGGTTCGACCCTCGCACCGATGCATCAGTTCTCGGTCTCGGCATGAGATCTCAAGCAGCGCGATGGAGGATGCCGAGACGAATAATGCCCACTCCAGAAGGAGGAGGGCGGTGGCAAGGCCGCTTCAGGCCCGCCACCGCGGCCCTTCCCCCGATCTTCGAGCTCGCCGCTCGGCCGGCCCAAGGCGGCGATCGGGGGAAGGCGCCGGGCGCTTCCCCGGGGGCTCCGCAGCTCTCGCCTCACGGGCGCTCGAGCAACACTTCGATCGCGTAGTGGAGCGCCCCCGCCGTCGCCTCCCCCACCACCGGGGCTGGCACGGGTAGAGGCAACCGCGCGGCCAAGCCCGTCGCCGTGCTCGCTTCGAGGATGTGATCGCCCGCCGGCAGCTGAACGGTCGCGCGAACCGGCCCGTGCTCGGCACCCGCTCGACCGCGAGCAACGATCCGTCCCTGCGCGTCGCGCACCCCATACCGCACCGCACAAACCGTGGGCTCACCAACCGGCCATCGAAACCGCAACACCCGCGCGAAGCGCGGCGCCGGCTGGGCGCCGACCCGCAGCTTCGGTGGGCGCGTCGTGGCGGCACGCCCCTCCTCGAGCCCCTGGCCGGCGCGGAGCTCCAGCTCCTCGCCGACGCGCACACCGCGGACCACCGCCAATGGCGGCCCGGTCGGCCAACCGAGCTGCACCGACGCGGTCTCTGGGTAGACGAACACATCGAACAGCAGGTCGGCCTCATGGCTGGCAAAGCGCCGACGATGGAACCGGCCATCGGCGTCCGTGCGCACGTAACCGAGCTGTCGCTCGGTCGCCTCGACCTGCGCGACGACAAAACAACCCTCGAGCCCACGGCCACTAGCATCGACGACCTGCCCCCGCAAACCACTCTGCCCCACCGCACCGAGGACCGGTTGCCACGACTCGATCGCGCCGGGCTGCACCGAGGCGACGCCGGTAACGCGCACGAGGCCCAGCTCCGGCACGGCGCCCGAGGCCTCGAGGCGAACCGAGCCAGGGGCCGCCACGCGTAGCGAGAACTCACCTTTCGGCCCGGCGCGCTCGCGCGCGGCGCCCAGCGGGCAGGCGTCCATGGCCTGCACCCAAGCCCCGGCGATCGGTGCACCAGCCGCATCGCGCACCAAGCCCTCGATGCGCGCCGGTTCCATCAGCGTGACCGCGATCTCGGCCGCGCTGCCGGCGGTCGCCTCGACCCAACCGCGCCAGCCGGCGCCGTTGGTCGCCCGCACCGCGACCGGCAGTCGACCTGGCGCGACCCCTAGCTGCTCGAAGCGGCCGCGCGCATCCGTCCGCTGCTGCTGCGGCGTCGTGCTCCATGCGGCGAGCTCAGGATGCGAGGCGCGCAGCGCTTCACTGCCCACCTGGACCAACGCCCCGACGACCGGCGCGCCGGCGGCATCACGAACCGACCCGCGCACGACGCTGCCGGCGCCCGGCAGCTGCAAGGTCAGCTCGACGGGCGACGTGTCGGCCAAGACCTGCTCCTGGGTCGAGCAGTACCCGGGCGCCTGGGCGCCGACGAACCAGAACTTCGGCACCACGATCGCGAACGCGCCGTGGGCGTCGGCCACCGCGGCACGGCGGGCGACGCTGCGCCGAAACGAGCAGGCCCACAAGACAGCGCCGGCCACTGGCCGCCCCTGCGGATCGAGGACCTTGCCGATCACTTCCACCACTGTGCGCAGCTCGAGGCGCAGGACGCACTCCTCGCCTGCAGCGATCTCCACGTGCGTGACCTTCGTGGGCAGGGCCAAGCGGTAGTGACCGGCTGAGAGCGCGGCGAAGCGCACCTGCCCGGCCCGATCGGTCGCGCCGGCCCGCGTCTGCATCACGTCGCTTTCGCGCGCCGCGGGCGTGAGCTCGATCAACGCGCCGACGGCCGGCCGCTCGGCCGCCGACGCCTCCGGTCGCCACGTGAGCTGCACCAAGAGGGAGCCGGGACCAGCCGGCGTGCCCGCGGCGGCCGCACCGGTCGGCCGCCGCGAGAGCGGTGCCGCCACGCGTGGCGACTCGTCGTCGCCCATCGGCGCGTCCGGCGACGACGCGGTGC
>JBCCGH010000086.1:0-38054 GCA_039029375.1 Planctomycetota bacterium | reverse complement strand
CTAGTGGTGTGACTCAGGAATCTGGGGCCTTATCCACGGCCCTCAGCGCCGCTCGCAGCGTTGGGTCGTCCTCGCCGTATCCACCAATATGCCTGCGGCGACCCGCCTTGCGACCGGCGCCGATGTCTCGCGGATAAGGCCCCATCTACCTGAATCACACCACTAGGCAGAAGCTCTGAGGCCCGCGCCTTGCGTCACGAGTACCCTTGCCCGAAAACGCTGCGATGACTGATGCGCCGGCCGACGAGCGACCCGACGGGATCGCCCAACGCGTCCTCGACGACGGCACGCCGGAACACCTGCTGCGTGAAGAGCCACTCGTGCTCGACGTCGGCGGCGACACCCTCGTCACGATGCGCACGCCCGGAGACGACGAGCACCTCGCGGTTGGCTTTCTGCTCTCCGAAGGCGTGATTCGGACCGCCGCGTCCGTCACCGATTGTCAGTTCACGCCTGGCGACGCCGCGGCGGGGACGGCCGACACCCTGCACGTGCGCCTCGAAGGTCACACCGGCGACCGCGAGCCGCGCACGGGCAGACTGACCCGAACGCACGAGATCCGCTCGTCCTGCGGTCTCTGCGGGCTCGCCAACCTCGACGACCTGCTGGACGACCTGCCGCCGCTGCTCCCAGCCCTGCCGCGCCTTACGCCCGCGGCGATTGCGGCCATTCGCGACCACCTCGTCGACCAGCAGACCCACTTCCGCACCACCGGCGCGTCACACGCCGCCGCCATTTGCGGCGAGCAAGGCACGCTGCTGGCCCTGGGCGAAGACGTGGGTCGCCACAACGCCCTCGACAAGGCGATCGGCCGCGCCGCCCGCGGCGGAGCCGAGCTGGCTCGATGCGTGGCGATGCTGTCTGGTCGCGCCGGCTTCGACCTGGTCCTGAAGTGCCTGCGCGTCCGCATCCCCGTCATCCTCTCGGTCTCGGCCGCGTCGGCTCAGAGCTTCGATCTGTGCCAATCGGCCGGCGCCACCCTGGTGGGGTTTGTACGGCCGGACCGCCAACGGGTCTACCTGAGCGGCGGCCGGCTCGGGTCGTAGTCGCGCGTCGGCTCGGTCCGCGGCACCCAGGCGATGGTGAGCGCGGACAGCACGGACATCACGACGCCCACGTGAAGCGCCGCGGCAAACGTGCCAGTAACGGCGAAAAGCCAGCCCATCAGCGGCTGGGTCACGAACTGCAGCCCGCGCGCCAGGTTATAGAAGCCAGCCGCGGCGGTGGCGCGCACCGCCTCGGGGAAGTTGTGGGCAAACAGCACGCCAAAACACGACCAGGTCCCCGCCCCCAAACCGATCGCGGCAAAGCACAGGCCGAAGAGGACCGGGTCCTGCTGCAGCACCGCGAAGCCGAAGTTCACAGCGGCGAGCCCCGCAGCAAAAAGGAGGCAGAACAGCACAAACATCCGCCGGCGCCCGAATCGATCAGCCAGGAAGCCAAACAGCACGTCGCCGACGACGTGCACGGAATTGACGCCGATGAAGAACCACCCCACGTAGCGCACGTCGGCGCCGAAGTCCTCGAACAGACGGGCCGGCAGCCACGCGTAGGTGCACCAGAAACCGGTCATATGCAGTAGCAGCAGGGTGAAGATCGCGGCACTGGGCCGCGCCAATGCGCCGCGAAACAAGTCGAGCAAACCACCGCGGCTGTGACCCGGCGCGCGATCCACTCCGGGCATCGCCCAGCGCGCCACGAACGCCAGCAGCGCCGGCAACGCGGCGAGCAAGAACAGCGTGCGCCAGTGCAGACCCGAGAAGCACGCGACCGCTGCGGCGAGCCCCATCGCGATCGGCGCCCCGGCCTGGAGCACGCCGGCCGCGCGAGCCCGCAACCGCTCGGGGTAGGTCTCGGCCACGATCGCGTGACCCACCCCCCACTCACCGCCGACACCGATGCCGGTCACGATGCGCGCCGCCAACAAACCCCAGAACCCCTGCGCGAAGGAGGTCGCGAACGCGCCCAGCGAGAACACCAGGATGCTGAGCGTGATCGCCAGGCGTCGGCCGCGCCGATCTGCCAAACGCCCGAACAGGAAGCCCCCCACCGCGGTGGCGCCGAACGTGGCGGCCTGCACCAAGGCAATGTCGGTGTCCTTCGAGAGCCCCAAGTCCGCGGCGATCGCCCGCTCGAGAAAGACGAAGAGGATCAGGTCAAAGAAATCGAAGACCCAGCCCAGCCAGCAGAAGGCCAGGACGCGGCCTCGACCGTGGCCAAACAGCTCGGCGATCGCGCGCGCCATCGGCGCAGGCTAAACGGCAGCGGCCGGCGAGGCTCAACCCGAAGTTGGCGCAGGGGCCCGTAGGGTGCGCCCAGCTACGACTCGGGAGATTGCTCGCGCGAAGCGCGAGAGCTCGTCGGGGCTCCGCGATTCGAGACGGAGCTGCCGCCGGTCCGCGCGCACCAAACTCGGCTTCCGACCTCTCGTCGCCGGCTTCCTCTTCGCACCGTCGGACGAACTAGACGCCGGACCGAGGTCCTCGCCGAGCAAACTCCCTGCCGCCATGGCACTGCTACCTCCCGCCGCGCAAGCGCGCTGGGGGCGCCCCGGGATTGAGGTACAGCCTGGGAGAGCTGGATCCGATTCACGGGGCTGGTGTGACGCCTGATCCGTGAGCGACGTACCCCTGCTCGTGGCCACCGTGCGCAATTTTGTGAGACACCTCGCCGACTTCTCGCGAACCCATCGTGATGCGTGCCAAGAGGGTGCGCGAAGCCATTCACAAAGGAGGCTGAGGGATGTGGTTTCGGCTAGCTGTAGTGCTAGTGGCGCTCGTGAGCACGGCGATTGGGCAACAGTACCAAGTGTTCCAGGGAGATCAGCTCATCGGCACGGGAGACACGGTTGAGGTGACCAACGACGGCGGGAGTACCGTCTCCGTGGAGATTCGGGCTCTCGACTCGGGCGACGTGATCGTCAGCTTCTCCTTGGCGCCCGGACAGTCTCGCCAGGAGCCAATCACCCAAGGTGTCTCTTTGCAGTCGGCGATAAAAGTGAATCCGTTTTGTGCCATCGACTGCCTCCTTTCCGGGGTGGCCGTGGTCACTCCGCATGGGCTGGTACCGGTCGAGGCCTTGCAGCCAGGTGACACCGTTCTAGGTGCGGCGACCCGCGTCGAAGTTGCGCGCATCCGTGAGAGCAGCACTCTCTCTGTGGTAGAGATGAGAGTTGGGCCCGATCTCATTCGAACGAGTCGAGGCCACAAGTTCCTGACGGCCGACCGCGGCTGGGTAGAGGCCCAGAGTCTCGAGGTCGGCGACGAGATCTCGACGAGAGACGGCGACAGCGCGAGCATCGAGAGAGTGACGGTCGTGCAACTGGATGAGCCGCAGCCGGTTTTCACCATCGTGCTGGACGGGGGAGCCTCCGTCCTGGTGGGGGAGAGCAACTTGGTCGCCGAAGCCGAGGAGGCTGGTGCGCCGGCAATGGCCCAAGTGGTTCGCAACGAGTAGGCGACCCAGCGGGCTGTCCGCGTCCGGCGCGTGCGTCTTCCATGCCCCGGTCAAGCGCCTCGAGGTCCAGGATGTATCGGCGGCACGCGCTCTCAACGAACGACGAGAGGCGGCTGTCCATGGCAAACCTCGAGACCGCCCGCGATCCAGCGGTACGCATCGTGCTCACAACACAGCCCCGCCAAAGCGACGCGCGCGACCGACGCCTGCCGAGATGGCGCAAAGGCCAGAGCACCAGACAGATGCGGGGATCGATGGCTGGCCGTCCGGGGCCGGCCTCCACGGAGCCGATCTCGTCGTAGAACGCGCTCAGGTCCAGCCGCTCGGTGGCCTGCCAAAGCGTCGGCGCCCGGTGGTCAGCGGCCAGGAGCTGGTCGAGGCTCCGGAATTCGAGCCGGCGCTGCCGCCGGTCCGCGCGTGCCAACCTCGGTTCCCCGCCTCAGCTGCCACGCTCCTTCTTCGATCCTTCGGACGAACGACACTCGCGACGAGGTACGAGCTCCCTGCCGCCATGGCACTGCACCCTCCCGCCGCGCAGGCGCGCTGGGGACGCCCCGGGGTTTAGTTGCAGGCTGAGAGAGCGCTGCCTTGGATGGACGGCTAGCGGCGGTATTGCGCGGGCGTCGTGCCTGTCCAGCGCTGGAAGGCGCGGCGGAACGAGCGTTCGTCGGAGTAGCCGACCAGGGTCGCCACCTCTTCGACGCTTCGCGAGGCATCGGCCAACAGGGTTCGGGCCCGTACGTTGCGCTCCTCGTCGAGCAAACCACGCACCGTGTAACCCTCCGCCAGGACGCGACGCTGCAACGCCCGCAGACTCATGTTCAAGCGCTGGGCAAGCGCTTCGGCGCTGAAGATGGCTTCCTTGGCGTTGTGCGCAATGGCCTGCCGCAGAGGGCGCAGCCGGTCCCGCGGGCTAATGGCCGACCAGCGCTCCAACAAGAGCTCGAGGTTGTGGCTGGCATAGCGGAACAGGGATGGATCCCGATGCGCGGTCGGCTGATCGAGCGCGGCGCGGCGGAACACGAGGGCGTTGCGAGCCCTGTGCATGAGGACGGGCACGCCGAAGAACGCTCGGTAGGTCTCGATGTGGCCGAGCGGCGCATGGCTCAGCTCCACCCGCACGAGCGCCGACGACGCCCCGACAACCTCGACAATCGCGCGCTTCGCCATCGCCAGCCCATGCTCCGCCGTGTGCCCCGCGTCGAGCTCATCCGCCGGATGGTGGGCTTCCATCCGCGCCTCATCGCCGCTCTCAACGAACCGCAACGAGAGGCGGTCGGACAACACCGCCTGAAAGCGCTGCATCGACAGCAACGCCGAACGCAGGTCTGGGGCAAACTCGACGGCCTGGAGCCACGGACCAAAGTAGGCAAACGAGGTGCCGCGAGCCATGTGCAGCGGTAGGCCCTCGCTTCGGTCGTACCGCTGGATCAGCCGCCAGATGAGCGGTGGCGCCAAATCTGGTAGCCGAGCCAAAGGATCGATCAGCTGCGCGCACTCGACCGCCGTCGCCTCACGGATCTGCCGGAGGTCGACGCCACGAGCCAGAGCATAGTTGGCGGTATGCGCGACCACGCTCGACAGCACGTGGCGCGGGGACTCTTCGGCGAGCGGGGACCGATGCAGCGGCTCGACCGAGCGACCTTCGTGGTTGCTGCCCATGGCTGTCGCGAAGTGTCCCAAATCTGGCGCCCCTTGTCCTGGTTGCGCCAGACCGGCCCCAGCTAACGTCCCACGCACTAGGCCACCCGCGCCAATGCGCATGGATGGCGCCGCCCGCCAGCTCTCCCCAACGAGCTGGACAGAAGCACACTTTCCCTTGCGGGAACGCCCCAATGACGGAGAGACGTCTGCCCGACACTGTGTTGCGACGGACCGCGCCGCTGACCCTAGCAGCCGCGGCGCTCTTGTCTTGCGACGGAGAACCCATCGAGACCGAAGGTCCGGCGCCACGGGCCATCACGGTGCAGGCGCTCGTCGAGAGGGCGCCGCGCCGCGAGACGCTCGTCCCCGCCGTCGTCGAACCGTACCGGCGATCCCAACTGAGCTTCGACGTCGCCGGACTCGTCATGCAAGCGACGGAGGTCGGCATGGACGTCAACGGACCGCAGCTCGACGGTGATGGCGGCCTCCTTCTCGCTGCCGACGGCCAACCGGTGCAAACCGGCGACGTCGTGGCCGCGCTCGAGACCACGCGCTACGAGCAGGCTGTGACCGCGGCCGAGCTAGCCATCGCCACGACCCAAAGCCGCATCGAGTCGACGACCCTCGAGATCGATACCGTCCTGGCAGCCCGGACCGAGAACGCGCGGGCAACGCTCGACGCGGCGCGCGCCGACGTCGCCGCCGCTCGCGACGCCGTCGCCGTGGCGCAGGCCGAGCTCGAGCTCGCGGTCACGACGGTCGAACGAGATCGGTCGCTGATCGGCTCGGGAGCCGTCGCGCAATCGGTACTGGACCAGAGCGAATCCGGTCTCAAGACCGCGACGGCGAACCGTTCGCAGGCCAACGCCAACCTGACGTCGGCGCTACAGGGCGAGCGGTCCGCCCTCGCCAGCGTCGACGAGGCCGAGGGGTCATCGAAAGTGCGCATCGGCGAGCGCGACGCGCTGCGCGCGGAACTCGCCGAGAAGCAGAACGAGCTGGCCCGGGCACGAACCGATCTGAACTCGTGCCGGCTCCTCGCACCGTTCAGCGGTCGGGTCACCCAGAGATTCACGGCGAAAGGGACCTACGTCAGCGCCGGCCAGCCGGTCGTGGAACTGACGTTGCAGTCGCCGGTGAAGGTCGTCGTCACGGCATCGGCCGCCGAGGAGCGTGAGCTGCCAGTGGGCACAGCGGTGCCCATCTATCTCGATGGTGGCCCAGGGCTGGGTCGCGCCCCAGTTCTCGGCACGGTGTTCGAGAAGACCAGCGTCGCCGATGCGGCGACGCGGACGTTCCGCATCGCCCTCATCGCGCCCAACCAACTGCACGCGCCGCCCACTGGCGCTGGGCGGCTCGCGGCGCCGACCGACGTGTTCCCCGTGATCACGATGCCGGACGACCCCGACCGCGCCCTCTTCGTCAACGTTGGTTGCATCGTCGCGGTCCGCGGCGCGCCCCACGTCCTGCGCCTGCCGTCGTTTCAAACCGAGAGCCGCGCGCGCGCGCTGGAAACGCTCCAGATCCCGGAACGCGTCCCGATCGAGCTTGCCGACGACTGGGCGCAGGTCGACGCCTGGACCCTGCGGCGTGTCGCCGGCCCCGGACGCTTGCAGTCGGGCGACGCGCTCGTGCTCAACCCCACGGCCGACGACCTGCAGGGCGTACGGGTCGGGTCGTTGGAGTTCGCTCTCCGCATCGGCGATGTCGTCCGCGTCGGACTAGACGTGGCGCTACCGCCCGTCGGACTCTGGATCGCGGTCTCGGCCATCGTCGCCCGAGCGGGCGCTCACCAGATCTTCGTGGTGGACGACGGCCACGCCCGCGCCATCACGGTCGACGTCCATGAAGCTTCAGGCGACCAGCGTCGGATCACGGCCGAGGGGCTCGCGACCGGCGCGCAGGTCGTGTTGGACGGAGTCCACTACCTCTCGGACGGCGACCCGGTCACGGTCACCAGCCGCCCTTCATCGGCGAACTCGCGATGAACATCACCCGCCTCGCGATCCGCTACCGATCGGTCACGCTGGTCGCCGCGGTCCTCCTGGTGCTCGTGGGCATCTCGACCTTCTTGGCGATGTCGCGACGCGAGAATCCCCGCATCACGATTCGCGCGGCTGTCATCGAAACGCGTTGGCCTGGCGCTGCGGCAGAAAAGGTCGAGGACCTGGTCACCGAGCCGATCGAAGACGCGGTGTATCAGATCGAGGAGGTCGAGCTGATCGAGAGCGTGTCGCGGACCGGCTACTCGCGCATCGACGTGGAGCTGATCGATGCGGTCGTGGCCGAGAACATCGACCAGGTCTGGGATCAGGTCCGCGACAAGGTCGACGCGGTGACCGGTGTCCTGCCGCGCGGCTGTCAAACCCCCTTCGTCAACTCGGACTTCGGCGACGTGTCGTCAGTATGCCTGGTGCTGCACCCCACAGGTCCGCCGGCGATGGGCCGCGCGTACACCTACCGAGAGCTCGAGGTCATGGCGGACGGCCTCGAGAAGGAGCTCAAGGGGATCGAGTCGGTGGCAAGCGTCACGCTCTTCGGCGTTCCGGACGAGAGCATCACGCTGGAGGTCGACGCCGGCGCCTGGGCCAAGCTCGACTTGACGCGTGACCAGCTGGCCCGAGCGCTAGAAGAACGCAACCTCGCCGCCAGCGGCGCGGTCCTCGTGACCGCCGATCGACGCTTGCCGATCCGCCCCTCCGGCGAGCTCGACACCCTCGCCGACCTGTCGGCGGTGACCGTCACCGAGGCGGACGGCGGGCGCCCCGTCGCCATCCGCGATCTGCCGTTCCGCGTCACTCGGGGCCCTGAGGATCCACGCCGCGACGCAATCCGCTTCACCACGCCTGAGCTCCGCGCGCCGCGAGCCCTCTTGCTGGGCGTCGCCATGAAGGAAGGGCGCAACGTCGTCGAGCTCGGCGATGCAGTGGCCGAGACGGTGGCGCGCTTCGCGGCCACGTCCCTCCCGCCCGATGTCGCGGTGAGCCGCGTCAACGACCTGCCACGACAGGTCGACGTGCTCATCTCCGATTTCATGGAGAGCCTGTGGCAAGCCATCGCCATCGTCCTCGGCGTGGCCTGCCTCATGATGGGCTGGCGTCCGGCCCTGGTGATGTCCACGGCAATCCCGCTAAGCATGATCGCGACGATCGCGATCGTGCCGCGCTTCGGCGTCGAGCTGGAGCAGTTCGCGATCGCCTCACTGATCATTGTCCTCGGCATGGTGGTCGACAACGCGATCGTCGTGACCGACAACGTTCAGCGCCTCATCGACGATGGGACGCCCCGAGACCAGGCCGCCGTCAAAGGCGCCGAAGGACTGGCCAGCGCCATCCTGTCCTCCACCCTGACCACGGTCGCAGCATTCCTGCCCATGCTGACGATCTCGGGCGAAACCGGCGAGTACATGCGCAGCCTACCGATCGTCGTGTCGGCCACGCTGCTCAGTAGCTACGTGATCGCGATGACGGTCACCCCCTTGATGTGTGCCGCGATTCTGCGCAAGTCGCCCGGCGCGGAGGGGTCGACGAGCTCGATCGGCAAGCTCTACACCGGCCTCGTGCGGCGCTGCGTGAGCACTCGAGTTCTGACCCTCGGGGTCACCGGCTTGGCGCTGTTCTCGTCGCTGTCCCTCGTCCCTGTCATCGGCACACAGTTCTTTCCCGGCGGCGTGCGCGACCAGTTCTTCGTCGACATCACGCTGCCGGTCGGCGCCTCGCTCGAGGCGACCGAGCGCGTCGTCGCTCAGGTCGAGGACGCTTTGGTACGCACCAGCCCGCTCGAGCATGACGGGGAGACGGTCGAGCGCCTGGTCAGTGCGACGGCGTTCGTGGGCACCGGCGGGCCGCGCATGATCCTCTCGCTGGACCCCAACCACAGCGTTTCCTACGCCGCGATGATCCTGGTCAACACGCGGGCGCCAGACCTCAGCCGGCCGTGGGTCGACGAGATGCGCGAGGCGGTGCGGCAGATCCCCGGCGCGCGGATCGACGTCCGCCCCTACGCGCTGGGACCACCGATCGACAGCCCAGTCGAGTTCCGGCTCGTGGGCCGCGACCTGACGGTCCTGCGGGCAACCGGCGACGCCTTGCTCGATGCCTTCAAGACCACACCTGGCACACTCGGGGCCGCCAGCGACTGGGGCGAGCTGAGCTACGGCCTGGGCCTCGAGATCGACAGCGAGAAGGCGCAGCTGGCCGGGGTCTCCAGCGAAGCAGTGGCCGAGACTCTGCGCGATCTTTATGGCGGCGGCCACCTCACCACGATTCGCGAAGGCGACCACCTCATCGACGTCGTCCTGTGGCTCTCGCCCGAGCAACGTGGCGACGTCGACAGCCTCGACGCCGTGTTCGTGCGGGGGACGGACGGGCCAGTGCCTCTGAAATCGCTGGCGGCGCTTGGCGCCGACTGGGAGCCGGCGGTGATCTCGCGGCGGAATCGCAGCCGCACCCTGACCGTGGGCTCGCAAGTCGCCCCGGGCTTCTTGGCGAACGCCGTGGCGGAAGAGGTGCAGTCGGAGATCGAACCCATCGTTGGAGGGCTACCTCTGGGCTACGCGCTGGAGGTCGGCGGGGAGCCAGAGGAAACGGCAACGAGTCAGGCGAGCGTGATGGGCGCCCTGCAGTTGAGTGTCGTCCTCATCTTCTTGGTCCTGCTCGTGCAGTACAACTCGATCACGAAGCCCTTTGTGGTGCTGACGGCATTTCCGATGTCGCTGATCGGCGCGCTCCTGGGGCTCTTCGTGACCGGCTGGCCCTTGGGGTTCATGCCGCTGCTCGGCATCGTGGCTCTCGCCGGCACGGTCATCAACAACGCGATCGTGCTCATCGACTTCATCGAGGAGGCCGTTCGCCAGGGGGCAGACCTGCGCGACGCAGTTGCCAAAGCCGGGCTCGCCCGCATGAAGCCGATCCTCCTGACCACGCTGACCACCATCGGCGGGCTGCTGCCACTGGCCCTGTTCGGCGGCCCCATGTGGGCTGGGATGTCGTGGGCCATGATCTTCGGCCTGGCGCTGTCGACGGCGCTGACGCTGCTGGTGATTCCCACGGTCTACGTGCTCTTCGTTGACCGCTTGGGCATGAAGGTGGCGTCGTGATGACACCACGGCTCGGCCCCGCGCTTGCCGCCGCGGCAGTCTTGACCGCCGGCTGCCGCGTCGGCCCGGACTACATCCCGCCAACGATCGAGGCGCCGCCAGCATGGCGGGCAAGCGATGAAGCGATCTACTCGAGCGAGGAGCCCCAAGCACTGAGCGTGTGGTGGCAGGCCCTGGGCGACGCCGCACTCGATGGCCTCATCGATCGCGCGCTGCGGGGCAGTCTCTCGTTGGCCGTCGCCGTGCAGCGGGTGCGCAACCTCGCCGCGCTGCGCGGTCGCGCCTTCGGTGAGCGGTTCCCCGACATCGACGCCGACGGCGGCTATGCGAGATCGCGATTCGGCCAGAACTCCTTCCCACCGCAACCGAGTGCCAAGACCTTCGACCTCTACGATGTCGGCCTGCTGTTCTCGTGGGAGATCGACCTGTGGGGCCGCGTCACCCGCAGCATCGAAGCCGCCGACGCGGACCTGGCTGCCAGCATCGAAGATCTGCGCGACGTGCGCGTCTTGCTCGTGGCCGAGGTCGCCGCGGAGTACGTGGCGCTTCGAGCCAGCCAGGCTCGCGTCGCGGTGGCGAACAGCAACATCGAGATCCAGCGCCGCAGCCTCGAGCTGACCGAGGCTCGCTTCAACGCCGGCGCCGCCCCAGCCCTGGACGTGGCGCAGGCACGGCGCAACCTCGCCAACACCGAGGCCGAGCTCCCCACGCTCCAAGCCGAGATCCGCCTCGCCCTGCTGAACCTCAGCCTACTCCTGGGCGACCGGCCCGACGAGCTGCTGGAGGAGCTCGCGGACGCCGGGCCGCTGCCGGAGCCCCCGCCGACCGTCGTCGTCGGTGTGCCCGCCGAGGCGCTCCGCCGCCGGCCCGACGTGCGGTCCGCTGAACGCCGCCTGGCGGCCGAAGTGGCACGCATCGGTGTCGAGCTCGGCGATCTCTATCCCCGCTTCACGCTGGGCGGCTCGATCGGCTTCGAGTCCACGGCTTCGACGCGATGGTTCGACACCGACAGCGGCATCTTCGGCTTCGGCCCCTCGTTCCAGTGGAATCTGTTCGACGGGGGCCGGGAGCTCGGGGAGCTGCGCGCCCAGCGGGCCCAAGCGGACATCGCGCTCCTCGACTACCGCAGCTCGGTGCTGAACGCCGTGGCCGAAGTGGAGGACTCGCTCTTCCAACACGTCCGCGAGCGCGAGCGCGCCGCCGCTCTCCGGCGCTCGGCCGCCGCGGCTCGGGAATCGGCCGTGCTGTCGCGTGAGCTCTACCTGGCCGGCCGCAGCGACTTTCAGAACGTGCTCGACGCCGAACGCTCCCTGTTCGAAGCCGAAGATCTCTTGATCCGAAGCCGCTCCGAGGTGGCGCAAACCTACGTCGCGCTCCACCGCGCCCTCGGTGGTGGTTGGGAACCCAGGGCGCTGCGAGCCGGTGGAGATTGACTTGCCTCGGCGCCCCGCCCTGCCGCAGTTCTCGCCGCTGGAGTCGCACGGCGTACTGGTGCTGCTCTCGATCCAGTTCCTCTTTGCTCCGGTGGTCCTCCTCCGACCGGTGGGCCTGTCCGCCGCCGGGCTGCATGCCCTGTATCACCTCGTGCTATTCGTCTTCCTCTTGGACGTCGCCGCCCACGGCGCCCAGCTCGCCGCGGCCGCCGTTCTCGTCGCCGCGTCGATTGCGATCCGCGGCACGACGCTGGTGCCGGCCGTGCACCAACTGTGGATCGCCGACGCCCTCAGTGCGACCGCGCTCGGGCTCGTCCTTTGGCTCGCCCTCAAGCGGTTCTTCGTCGGCGACCGACTGACACCGACGCTGATCAGCGGCGCCATCAGCCTCTACATCCTCATGGGCGTGCTGTGGACGCTCTGCTACAGCGTCCTCGAGGCACTGCAGCCCGGCTCGTTCGCAACATCGAGCGAAGGGGCCGGGGTCTCGGTCCAAGATCTTCACTACTTCAGCTACGTGACCATGATGACCTTGGGCTACGGCGACGTCGTGCCCCGGACACCGCTCGCCAGGTCGCTGGCACTGTTCGAAACGCTAGCGGGGCAGATGTTCGTCGTCGTCGTGCTCGGCCGCGTCGTCGGGATCCAAGCATCCGTCGACCGAAGCGGGGCCACGGAGTCCGCGACGCCATGAGCGGCGCGCCCACGCCAAAGCGCGGCCATTGGAGATGGTGGGCGGCCTCATGGGCGGCCCTAGGTGCCCTCGGTGCCTGCGTGCCCAGTCGCCTGTACAACGCCGAACCCAGCGCCTACCTGAGGAGCCTGGATCTCGGCGTCGAGGGGATGACGGCCGATATCGCGACCATCGAGTTCGACGAGTTCGGCACCTTCTGGCATCGACGTCAGCTCGAGGACGCCATCGCGCTCGTCCGCCAGCGCAACCGCGAGGCGCAGCGCGGCGTGATCGTTGTCATGTACGTGCATGGCTGGATGAACAACGCGGATCGAAGCCTGGATGCCGGGGATCTGGCGACGTTCGAAGCCGCCATGCGCGCGCTGGCGGTCGACCTGCACGCCGAAGGCGACCCCGCCCCCGACCGCCTCGTCGGCGTGTATCTTGGCTGGCGCGGCGCGACCACGTCGATCCCGCTGTGGCGTGAGCTCACCTTCTGGGATCGCAAGGACACGGCCGAACGCATCGCGTCCTACCACGTGCGCGAGACGTTCTTTCGCCTGACCAAGACCGCCAAGGAGAGGGCCGACTCGAAGGTCCTCATCTCGGGCCACTCGATGGGCGGCATGATCGTCGCCAAGACGCTCGGCCCATCGCTATCGACGTTGCTGTTGGCCATGGGCGATGAGGGCATCCCAGCGCTCGCCGACATGGTCTTGCTGCAGAACCCGGCGCTCGACGCCCTCTCGTCGCTGCACTTCATCGAGTTTCTGAAGCGCTGGCGGGCCAAGGTCGAGCTGCGCCACACCGACGGCACCGTGCAGCGCGCGCGCGGCCCGATCATGGTCTCGATCACGTCGGAGGCGGACTGGGTCACCCGGCTCGCCTATCCCCTGGGCCAGTGGATCGACTACATGACGACGGCGGTCCGCGGCAGCACCGAGTATGGAGTGCCCAGTCAGTGGCAAATGGCCACCGAGACTCATGGTCACTTGGACTACTTGGTCAGCCACCGGGCTTGGGTCGAGGACGGCGAGATCGTGCTCGAGCCGGTCCCCGCGGCGTTCAACACGACGCCGTTCTGGGTGGTGCAAGTGTCCAAAGAGATCAGTCGAAACCACAGCGACGTCCACAACCCCCGGTTCGTCGAGCTCGTTGAGCGACTGACCAAGATGAACCGCCTCTACGACTCGGAAGTGAAAACGTGGATCCGCGCCGCGGGACCAGGGAACGACATGGAGCCGATCGGACGCTGATGGGTCCGCCCGCGGCGAGCTCGACGACCGGTACCGCCGCGGGACGCGATGGATTTCGCCACATCTCGACTGGCGCCGCCCCTACGGCGCCGCCGATAGACCCACCATGGGACGTACCGGCCCCCTCAGCGAACGAGCGTGGCACGCCGCCGCCGCGGTGGGTGTTGCGCTGGTGCTGTTGTGGCGCTGCAGCGACGCGTTCGCCCACCCCATCGCATTCGGCGAAGACTGGGACCAGCTGCTCGTCGCCAATGCGTGGCACGGTCCCGGCGCCGACCTGCTCCAACCTTACGCGGGCTACGTCTCCTTGGGACCCAGGCTCATCGCCGCGGCCGCCGCGGGCCTGCCCCTGACCTGGCAACCGCATGTGTTCGCGTTGGGCGCCGGCCTGGTCGCCATCCTGGTCCTGAGCTGGCTGGCGGCCCCGCGGTTTGCGGCCTGGCTCCCCGCGGCGCCGCTCCGCGCCCTCCTATGTGTGCTGCTGGCGCTCATCCCGGTGGGCAACCACGCGTTGTACAGCGCCGCGATGTACACCAGCACACACATGCTACTGGCGCTGGTGCTCTGGTCCTGCGCGCCGGCGCCGCGACGCCTCGTTGTCGAGCTGAGCCTGGCCACGGTGTGCGTCTGGTCGCACCCGGCGTCGCTGGCGCTCCTCCCCTTTTGGGGTCTACGCGCGTGGCTAGAGCCGGGCGCCTCGCGCCGGTTCTTCGGCGGTCTCGTCGCCGGAGGCCTGGTCTACCTGGCCGCCGGCATTCAACTCGGCGAGGCCTCGCGCTCCCTCGCCTCGCTCCCGCGCTTCTTGGGGACCGCCGTCGGCAGTTGGACACTGGCGGGAGAGACCCGCGCGCTGATCGGCCTGCCGTGGACCACCTACTTGATCCTGCCCGGTGTCGCCCTCGCAATCGCCGCGCGCAGCCGCGCCGTCCCAGCGCCGACGCGACGCGCAGCGCTGACCCTGGGCCTGGCCGCCACCACAGTCGCGGCGGCCATGGTCGCGGGGCGCGCGGGCACGCAAGGCGGCCTGCTCTTCCAGCCCCGCTATCTCTACGTGACGGCCCTGATGAGCTTCCTAGCCATCGCGATGCCCCTACTGAGCCTGGCGCAGGCGGCGGGGCCGCGGCCGCTGCGCCTGGCCGCGGCGGCGTTGGCCATCCACGTGGCCTGCCTCCTGCCGGGCACCCAACACCGGTACCGGACCTCCCCTGTCGTGGGCGATCGGGTCGCGGCGTTCCTCGCCGAGGTGGCGCCGTGGGTCGCGGCCGACGGCCCCCCCGGGGAGCGCCGCGCCCTCGCCATCCCTGGTCGCCACCTCGTGCTGCGCCGACCCGCGCGCCCGTAGTCGGCCGAACCCGGGCACCGCGGTGCTGCGCCGCGCCGCCGTGCGGCCTAGGCTTAGCGGCCCATGAACGCTCCGGCGAGACGAAGCACCGTCGCGGTGCGGGTGCGCGGCACGATGATCGGCGGCGGCCACCCGGTGGCCGTCCAGTCGATGACCAACACCGACACGACAAATGCCGAGGCGACGGCGACCCAGGTGGCCGACCTCTACCGCGCCGGCTCCGAGCTGGTCCGCATCACGGTCAATCACCGCGAAGCCGCGGCGAAGGTCGCGGAGATCCGCGCCCGCCTGGACGACCAAGGGGTCGACGTCCCGCTCATCGGCGACTTCCACTACAACGGCCACGTCCTCCTGCGCGAGTTCCCCGACTGCGCGGAGGCGCTCGACAAGTACCGCATCAATCCCGGCAACGTGGGCCGCGGCGAGCGCCACGATGAGAACTTCGCCGCCATGGTGCGCGTCGCGATCGATCGAGATCGACCGGTCCGCATCGGGGTCAACGCCGGCTCTCTCGACCAGGAGCTCCGGGCCGAGCTGATGGACGAGAACGCCCGGCGGCCGACGCCAGCGACGGCCGAGGAGGTGCTCCTCAACGCCATGGTAGAGAGCGCGGTGCGCTCGGCGGAAGCGGCCGAAGCGCTGGGCCTGCCGCGCGATCACATCATCATCAGCGCCAAGATCAGTCGCGTGCTCGAGTTGGTCCACGTCTATCGCGAGCTGGCCAAGCGGACCGACCACGCCCTGCACCTGGGCCTCACCGAAGCCGGAATGGCCACCAAAGGCATCGTCTCCTCGTCGGCCGGGTTGGCGATCCTCCTCGCCGAAGGCATCGGCGACACCGTCCGCGTGTCGCTGACGCCCGAGCCCGGGGCGCCGCGCACCGAGGAAGTGCGCGTCGCGCAGCGCATTCTCCAGTCGCTCGATGTGCGGCCGTTCTTGCCGACCGTGACCGCATGCCCCGGCTGCGGCCGCACGACCAGCGACTACTTTCAGGTGCTGTCGCGCGAGATCGAGCAGTTCCTCACAGCCCGCATGCCCGAGTGGAAGGCCACCCAACCGCGCGCCGCTGAACTGCGGGTCGCGGTGATGGGCTGCGTGGTCAACGGCCCGGGTGAGAGCAAGGCGGCGCACATCGGGATCAGTCTGCCCGGCACTGGTGAGGCGCCGCGGTCGCCGGTGTACGTCGACGGCGAGCAGGTGACCACCCTCGAAGGTCCGACGCTCGCCGAAGACTTCAAGGGCATGATCGAGGACTACGTCGCCGGCATGGAGTGATCGCGGCCGCGCGGCTCCCCGGGCCCACGGCGCTATGATCGGCTCGCTTGGCCGACCCCGCGGAAACTCTGATCGTCGATGCCAGCCGCGGTGACGCGGTCGCCATCGAAGCGCTGTTGCAGCAGTACTTGCCGGGCCTACGCGCGTTCGTGCGCCTCAAGGCCGGGCCCGGAGTCCTGGCCCGCGAATCGTGCTCCGACCTCGCCCAGTCGGTCTGCCGCGAGGTGCTGCAACACATCGAGCAGTTTCAGCACGGTGGCGCCGAGGGGTTCAAGCGGTGGCTTTACGCCCGCGCGCTGCGCAAGATCAACGACCGCTACCGGCACCACTTCGCCGGCAAGCGAGCTCCGGCCAAAGAAGCCGGTGACGTACACGAGCAAAGCGCTTGGCAGGACGCCTGCGTTTCCTTCGCGACCCCGAGCCAACACGCGATCGCCGGCGAAGAGCTCAGCCGCCTGGAGGCTGCCTTCGCGGAGCTGACGCCCGAACAGCAAAACGTGGTGCTGTGGTCACGCTTCGTCGGCATGCCACACCGCGAGATCGCCGCCGAGCTGGACAAGACCGAGGCGGCGGTACGTCAGATCCTGAGCCGGGCGTTGGCGAAGCTGGCCGAGCGGGTCGACGAACCGGCCGCCGACGACGGCTAGTGGTGTGATTCAGGCAGATGGGGCCTTATCCGCGAGACATCGGCGCCGGTCGCAAGGCGGGTCGCCGCAGGCATATTCGTAGATACGGCGAGGACGACCCAACGCTGCGAGCGGCGCTGAGGGCCGTGGATAACGCCCCAGATTCCTGAATCACACCACTAGCGGGCCGCCAGGTCTCCCAGCTCGGCGTACCGCGCCTCGCCCAGATGCTCGCGCAGCGGCGCGATCTGCTCGAGCTCGAGCCCACCGGCACGGAGCGCCTCGGCGAGCAGAGCCGCGGCGGCGTCGGCATCATCGAAGTGCTGCAAGCAAATCGACGCCAAGCTGCGCGCCATCAAGCCGAGCCGGCGGCGTGGCCCCAGGACATCGGGCTTCAGCGCGCAGGCGCGACGCCACTCCGCCATCGCGGCACCACCCGCGACTCGCGCTTCTTCGATCTGCCCGTTCGCGTAGTGCACTTGCACCAGGTTGCTGCGCGCTGTCGCCAGGGCCTCGACGTGCTTGATGGCCGCCGCCCCACCCGGGGCGACGAGGGGTCGCAAGCGGTCGACGGCAGCGCGCGCGTGGCTCACCGCCAGCGCCGGATCGTCGCCGCGCGTCGCGACGGCGATGCCGAGCTGCGCCAGACATTGGGCGAGCGAACGGACCAGCGTCTCGTCGTCGCGCTCGGCCAGCAGCTCCTCCAGCTTCGCGCGCGCCTCGAGAAGCGTGGCCTCGGCCTCGGGCTGCTGCGTCACCGCTTGCGACGCCCCGAGGAGACACAGCGATCTCGCCAGACGCAGGCGCGCCTTCCAACGCTGCGGATAGTCCGCGACCAAGGCGCGGCTCCACCGCACCGCGACCGCGAGGTCTTCGATCGCTTCAGCTTGGCGGTCCTGGAGCTGGTAGAGGTTCCCTCGATTGGAGTGGGCGATCGTGAGCTCCCACCGCGGATCGGCGCCCTTGCCGGGCAGGGTTGGGTCCGCAAACAGGGCGATCGCTCGGCCCGACGCCTCGATCGCCGCCTCGTCATCGCCAAGCCGACCGAAGTAGCCGGCGCGATTGGCGTGCATCAGGCCGAGATACATCTGCCGCTCCTGCTGCTCCTGGTCCCCTTGGGCCCGCTCCAGCAGGCGCTCGGCCAGGGGCAGCCACTGGTCAAGTAATGCCACCGCCGCGGCCGGCTGCTCGCGCCGGTCGAGAATGTTGGCCAGCGCGGTCTGGCACTCGAGCATCCGCGCCGCGAGCGCGCCATCCTCGGCCCCGAGGCGATCGAGCTCGTCGACCATTTCGTGTAGGAGCCGCGCGGCTCGGTCGAGCTGCCCCGCCTCCATCAACGACGACGCGAGCTCGAGGTTCGTGCCGGTCATCACGACCCGCGCGTGGCGTTGTTCGGCCGAGCCAGGCGGCCGGCTCGCCGCCAGCAGGCCGAGCAGCTCGACCGCACGCTCGGCCGCCACCACGGCGGCGTCGAACTCGCCCAGCGTGCGGAGCATCGCGGCGAGCCGTTCCTGCGCCATTGCCAGCTCCTGTCGAATGGCTGGGTGCTCCGCGTCGCGCAGATACAGGCCTTCGAGAAACTCGCTCAGGCGCTGGGCCGTCGCGCGGCGCACCGGGTCGAGCGCGCCCGACCGCTGCACGACCTCGTGCTGAAACAGCGGCATCACGGCCCCGTCCAGCACTCCGAGCGCCCCCTTGAGCGCGACTTGGTAGGACTGCTCGAACTCCCGGGACTGCTGCAGGGCCCGCCCGACGGACTCGGCCGCGCGCTTCTGTTGCCACGCGTACACCGCCGGACCAACCAACGCGAAGAGCCCGACGAGCATCGCCGCGGTCGCCCGCGCCGGATGCCGCTGCGTCCAACGCCGGGCCCGCAGGATCGGTCCGGCGCGTCGCGCGTCGATCGGCCGGAATTCCAGGAAGCGCAGCAAGTCGTCCGCGAACGCCCCAGCCGTCGGGTAGCGGCGCTCGGGGTCCGCCTCGCAGGCCTTCTGGCACAGCGTCTCGACGTCCCGCGGGGCGTCCTCGAGCCGCGGCAGCGCGCCGGCGAGAATCGCCGTGCGCACCTCGGCCGGGGTCCCGGCGAAGGCGGGGCGCAGCGCGAGCAGCTCGAACAACGTAACGCCCAGACCATAGACGTCGGTGCGCGCGTCGATCGACGCGCCGCCGCCAAGCTGCTCGGGCGCCATGTACGGGAGCGAGCCCAGCACCGCCCCGCTGCGCGTGAGCGCGGCGGCGCTCGCGTCCCGGGCCAGTCCAAAATCCAGCAGGGTGACCGCACCCGAGGCACTGAGCATCAGGTTGGACGGCTTGACGTCCCGATGCGTAATCCCATACGCGTGGACGTGGGCCAGCGTGCGCGCCGCCTGCAGCGCAACGCGGACGCAGAACTGCACCCAGCTGCCGGCATACATGCCGCGATCGTCGGTCGCGGCGTCACTCTCGGTCGGCGCTCCGACCAGAGCCAGCTGTTCGCGCGCCGCCGCGGCCGCGAGCGGTGGGTCGCCGCCGCGGGCCCCGACCCGGGCGATGAGCCGCGCCAGATCGAGGCCCTCGACGAGCTCCATCGCATAGTACGGGACACCGTTCTCCTGGCCGACGGCGTGGATGGGGACGACTCCGGGCACGCGCAGGCGCGCCACCGCGTCGACCTCGCGGCGAAAGCGCTCGCGCGCCTGGGGAAAGTAGAGTTGGTCGGGCCGGATCAGCTTCAGAGCGACGTCGCGACCGAGCCCGCCTTGCTTGGCCCGATAGACCGCTCCCATCCCCCCCTGACCGATGGGTTCGAGCAGCTGATACTCGCCCAGCCGCTCGGGGAACCCCGGCGCCGCCGGCACCTCCAGGAGCCCGAGCCCGCGCAACCGGGCGACGCGGCGTCGCAGCAACGTCGCGAACTCGGGGTGCTGGGTACATAGCTCCTCCACGGCCGCCTCGCCGCGCTCGAGGTAGCGATCGATGCAGGCCGCCACCAGCTCTGCCGCCTCAGGCTTGTCTTGGGGCTCGGTCATCCGCACTCCAACGTCGTCGGCGACCCCGGCGCCGCCAACGCCAACATCGGCCGCGGCCCACTGCTGTGACGGGAATCTCGTCCGGATCCGCGCCGTCAACCGCTCTGGGACGCATGGCGACGGGACCTGGTCAGGCCTCCGGCGGGGTGGTGGCCGCACTGCGCCGGCGCCGCCACAGCTTCTCGTCCAACGAGATCGTGCCCGGCCCGGTGAATACGAGCGCGAGGAACGGCACGAGGTAGATGAGCGCCGGCTCCTTGCTCGACCATGACTCGGCGTCCCCGGCGCTGAACAAAGCCGCCCCCTGCTGCATGGTCCAGGGGTCGGCGCCGTGGATGACGAACGCCGCGACCCCCATCGTGAAGGCCACGGCCAGCGCACTGACGCGCGTCAGTAGGCCAAGGACCACGCAAAGAGCGCCGCCCAGCTCGGCGGCCGTCGCCGACAGCAGGCTCGGCCCGGCGCCGAGACCGAGCGGGTCTGGAAACGCGCTGAGGCCAGACTCCATGGCCATCTGAAGCTTGGCCCAGCCATGAGTCACCATGAATCCGCCGACCCCGACGCGCAGAATCAGCAGGCCCACCGAGCGCATCGCTTCACTGCTTGGCATGGCCCGTACCTAGCACCATGGGCCGCGGCGCGCGACCCGCAGCCCGGCGAGAGGCGAGATCGGCTGCGTCCATTCGGCGATCTCGCACGAAGGAAAACGTCACTCAGGCGCGCGTCCTTTGCGCGGCCTGGAGTGATTCCCTTGTCCGGGCTTCTCTCGACACTATGTTAGCACCTACCGCGCCTAGGTTTCCTGTTGATCGCATGACGGAGAACGGCCCCGACCTCTCGCCCAGCATTCCGCTTGTACGCGTCATCGACGACGAGCCAAGCATCTGCCGCCTGTTCGAGCGGGTCTGCGCCCAACTTGGGCTCGCGATCGAGACGTTCAGCCAAGCCGAGACGTTCCTCGACAAGTACGACGAGAAGCGCCCCGGCTGTGTGGTGCTGGATGTGCACCTCCCCTCGATGAGCGGCCTCGAACTGCTGGAGGAGGTGTCCCAGCGCGGCTGGTCGATTCCCTTTGTGATCATCAGCGGCAAGGCCGAGGTCTCAACCGCGATTCGGGCGTTCAAGCTCGGCAGCATCGACTTCCTCGAGAAGCCGTTCGCCAAGGACGAGATCGAGGCCGCCATCCGCAAAGCGGTGGCCATCGACACCGAGCTGCGCGAAAAGGCCGCCGAGAGCGCCGAGATTCACGGCCGGATCGCCAAGCTGACACCGCGCGAGAAGCAAGTGATGGGGCTGGTCGTGTCCGGCAAGTCGAACAGGATCATCGCCGAGGAGCTCGGTGTGAGCCCGAAGACAGTCGAGGTCCACCGCGCCAACGTGATGCAGAAGATGCAGGCCGATTCGCTGGCGCAGCTAGTGAAGATGGTCGTCGCCGAGCATCGCTAGCGATCGCGCCCGGCCGCGGCGTCAGGCCCAGCGGCCGAGGATGCGCGACGCCGGGCCTGCGCCGGACGGCCCGACGCGGAAGGCCGCGGCGAGATGCGCGGCCGTGGCGTCGGCCGTGGCCCGGTCGGCGGCGTGCACTTCGGCGAAGGGCTGCCCGCCGCGCACTGCATCCCCCACCGCTGCCTGCAGCACGACGCCGACCCTGGGGTCGATCGAGTCCGCGGCTCGGCGGCGCCCGCCGCCCAGGTCGACCACCGCATTGCCGATCGCCAGGGCATCGACATCGCACAGGGTTCCCGCGGTGGCTGCCACGACCGTCGCCGTGGCCGGTGCGCGGGGCAGTGCCGTCGGATCGTCGAGAAACCCCGGGTCGCCCCCCTGCGCCCGAACGTTACGGCGCAGACACTCCTCGACGGCGCCAGAAGCGAGCAGTCGATCGAGCTCGGTCTCCGCCGCGGCCCGGTCCGTGGCGCGGCCGCCGAGGACGACCATCTCCGCCGCCAAAGCGCGCGTCACTTCCATCAGGTCGCCGGGTCCCTCGCCGCGCAAGCAGGCGACGATCTCCGCGACCTCGAGCGCATTGCCGACGGCGCGGCCAAGCGGTGTGTCCATCTCCGTCAGCAGAGCGACGACATCCAGGCCCGCAGCGCGGCCCGTCGCGACGAGGCTCTGCAGCAGCTCCTCCGCGCCCGCACGGGTCCGCATGAACGCGGCACGACCGCACTTCACGTCGAGCACCAGGCCATCGATCCCCTCGGCGAGCTTCTTGCTCAAGATCGACGCGGTGATCAGGGGCACGCTTTCGACCGTGCCGCACACGTCCCGCGTCGCGTACATGCGCCGATCGGCCGGCGCGAGGTCCTCGCTCTGCCCCGCCATGACAAAGCCGCAGTCGGCGAGCACACCCGCGAACTCGGTCGCCGACAGGTCGGTGCGATAACCAGGGACCGCGGCGAGCTTGTCGAGGGTGCCGCCGGTGTGACCCAGGCCGCGCCCGGAGACCATCGGCACCGGCACGCCGGCGGCGGCCACCCACGGCGCCAGCAGGAGGCTCACCTTGTCGCCGACGCCGCCGGTCGAGTGCTTGTCGATCTTGCGGCCGGGGACCGCGGCGAGATCGAACACCGAGCCGGAGTCGCGCATCGCCAGCGTCAGATCGCGGACCTCCTGCACGTCCATCCCGCGGCAGCACACCGCCATGAGCCAAGCGCCGAGCTGCGCGTCCTCCAGCTGCCCGTCGGTGACGCCGCCGATCAGGTCGGCGATCTCTTCGGTGCTGAGACGGCCGCCATCGCGCTTCTTCGCGATCAGGCGAGCGGGATGGGCGCGCATGGGTGGCGATGGCAAGCGTCGGGGATCACGGCGCGACCGGGTGCCAGAACGTCTTGACCTCGACGAATGGCTCGACCCAGGCGACGCCGGGCGGGGCCGCCAGGCTCCACTGCGCGGCGTCGGCACCAGCGTAACGCACACGTTTGACGCTGTCGGCCGCGGCAGCGCTCGGCGCGGCGGCTGGCGCGCCAGCCAGCAGGAGACCGTCGAGGTCACGATGGGCAGCGAACTCGGGCACCAGCTCCTCGCGCTTGCCGGCCAAGAGGTTCACCGCACCCGCCGGCACGTCGCTGACGGCCAGCAGCTCGCCGAGCGCCAGGCCGGGCAAGGGGTTCGCCTCGCTGACCAGCGCCACCACGGTGTTGCCGCCGGCCAACAGCGGCAGCACCAGCGCCATCAGCCCCGCCAGCGCCGGCGCGTCTGGTGCCACGACGCCGATCACGCCGGTGGGCTCGACCGTCGAGAAGTTGAAGAACGGCCCGCTGACCCCGTTCTGTGAGCCCAGCAGGCTCGGCAGCTTGTCGGGCAGACCGGCGTAGTAGGTGATCGTGTCGATGGCCGCGGTCACCTCGGCGTCGGCCTCGGCCGGTCCCCCGCCGATCTCGTCGACCATGGACCGCCGCCGCGTCTCCAACATCTCTGCCAGGCGGTAGAGGATCTGCCCCTGCAAGTAGCCCGTGCTCTGCGACCACCCCGGTAGCCCCTTGCGCGCCGCGGTCACGGCGTCGCGCAAGTCCTTGCGGCTGCCGCGCGTGACGTTGACCCCGCCCGCGGCCGCCGGCACGTAGCTCCGGCCCGACTCGCTGCGAGGAAACTTCCCGCCGACGAACAGCTTGTAGGTCTTTCGCACCTCGACGCGGTCGCTCATCGATCAGGCCCCCAACAGCTCGCCGTCCAGCTGCACGTAGCCGCGCAGCCCTTGTCGACCGCCTTCGCGACCGAAGCCGCTTTCCCGAAAGCCACCGAACGGGCTGCCCGGGTCGAAGCGGTTGAACGTGTTGTTCCACACCACGCCAGCGCGCAGCCGCGCCGCCAGCCACAGGATGCGGCTGCCCTTGTCGGTCCACACCCCCGCGGACAGGCCGTACGGCGTGTTGTTCGCCTTCTCGATCGCCTCGTCCGGCGTGCGAAACGTGAGCACCGACAGCACCGGGCCAAAGATCTCCTCCTGGGCGATTCGATGGCTCTGGCTGACCTCGGTGAAGAACGTCGGCCGAAACCAGTAACCGCGATCGGGCAGCGCGCAGCTGGATTGGTAGAGCTTGGCGCCCTGGTCCGTGCCGCTCGCCACCAGCGCCTCGATGCGCTCGAGCTGCGCGCGGCTGTTGATCGCGCCCATGTCGGTGTTCTTGTCCATGGGGTTGCCGACGCGAATCCGCTCGACGCGGCGCCGCAGCTTCTCCACCAGCAGGTCATGGACGCTCTCCTGCACCAGCAGCCGCGACCCGGCGCAGCACACGTGCCCCTGGTTAAAGAAGATCCCGCGCACGATGCCCTCGACGGCCTGATCGATCGAGGCGTCGTCGAGCACGATGTGCGCGGCCTTGCCGCCGAGCTCCAGCGTGAGCGGCTTGCCGCTGCCGGCGAGGGCGCGCTGGATCTCCTTGCCGACCGCGGTCGAGCCGGTGAAGGCGACCTTGTCGACACCGGGGTGTCGCACCAACGCCGCGCCAGTGGTGCCGTCCCCGGTCACGATGTTGACCACGCCGGCGGGCAGCCCGGCTTGGACCAACACCTCGGCCAGGCGCAGCGCCGTCAGCGGCGTGGTCTCGGCCGGCTTGAGCACCACGGTATTGCCACAGGCCAACGCCGGCGCGATCTTCCAGGCCGCCATCAGCAGCGGGAAGTTCCACGGAATGACCTGCCCAACCACGCCGAGCGGCTGCGGCCGGCCGCCGGGGAACGCCAGCTCCAGCTTGTCGGCCCAACCGGCGTGATAGAAGAAGTGCGCCGCGGCGAGCGGCACGTCCACGTCGCGCGCCTCGCGGATCGGCTTGCCGCCGTCGAGCGTCTCCAAGCAGGCGAACTCGCGCGCGCGCTCCTGCAGAAGCCGGGCGATTCGAAACAAGAAACGGCCGCGTTCGGCGGCCGGCAGCCCCGCCCAGGCCGGCTGCGCCCGCCGCGCCGCCGCCACCGCCCGGTCGACATCCGCCTCGCCACCACAGGCAACGCTGCTGAGACGCTCCTCGCTCGCCGGATTCAGCGTATCGAGCGTCGCTCCCTGCGCCGCGTCGGCAAACGCGCCGTCGATGAACAGCCCGTAGCGCTCGGCGATCTCAAAATGGTCGGTGCCCTCGGGCGCCGCCGCATAGGCCCAGGTCTCGCCGAACCGCAGCGTGCGCGGATCGGCTTGGGCCGCTCGTTCTGAGGCCAGCTTCGGCGCATCGGTCATCGCGTCAGTCCTTGCTGAAGTCTTCCGGGCGCTGGTAGGTCCCGGTGTCGAGGCGACGCAGCTGCATGAGCAGGTCGTTGAGCAGTGTGCTGGCGCCAAAGCGAAAGCGCTCGGGCGTCAGCCACAGATCGCCGCAGGTTTCGTTGACGAGCACCAGGTAGCGCAGCGCGTCCTTGGCCGTGCGGATGCCGCCGGCCGCTTTTACGCCGACCACGCGGCCGGTCTCCAGGTAGTAGTCGCGGGCACACTCGAGCATCAGCAACACGACGGGCATCGTCGACGCCGGCGCCACCTTGCCGGTGCTGGTCTTCAGGAAATCGGCGCCCGCCAGCAGAGCAATCCGGCAAGCCCGGCGGATCGCGTCGAACGTGCGCAGCTCGCCGGTCTCCAAGATCACCTTGAGGTGCGCCTCGCCGCAGGCCTCCTTGATCTGACCGATCTCGTCGAACACCTGGCCGAACTGACCGGCGTGGAACGCGCCGCGGTCGATGACCATGTCGATCTCGGCGGCGCCGGCCGCCACCGCCCGACGCGTCTCCTCGAGCTTGAGCGAGAGGTCGGTGCGCCCAGCCGGGAAGCCGGTCGCGACCGACGCCACCGCCACGCCGCTGCCGCGCAGCGTCTCGGCCGCGACGGCGACGAGGTCGGGATAGACGCAGACTGCGGCCACGTGCGGCACTTCCGGCGCATCGGGTTGCGGGTGCAGGGCCTTGTGGCACAGGGCGCGCACCTTCCCCGGCGAATCCTTGCCCTCGAGCGTCGTCAGGTCGGTCATGGCCACCGCCATGAGCAACCCCTGCCGCTTGCTGTCTTTTTTGATCGAGCGGCTCGCCAGCTCGGCGGCGCGGGCCTCCAGCGCCACTTGGTCAACGGGCGGAACGCGGAAGTCCGAAGGCGTGACCGGCGAGCTCATGCTTTCCCCTCCGGCATGCTGAACGCCCGCGGCAGCAACTCGGCGAGCGTCACCGGCACGGCGCCGCCGCCGTCCCCGACCATGGTGATCTCCAGCGCCGGCGCGAACTCGTGCAAGACCTGCCGGCACGCGCCGCACGGGGCTACGGGCGCGGCCCCGGGCGTGACCAACACGAGGGCATCGAACTGGCGCGCCCCGGCCGCCACCGCCGTCCCCACCGCGACGCGCTCGGCGCACATCGTGAGCCCGTAGCTGGCGTTCTCAACGTTGCAGCCGACGAAGACGCGGCCGTCGGTGGCGCGCAGCGCGGCGCCCACGCGGTATCCCGACGCCGGCGCGTAGGCGCGGTCTGCCGCGGAACGCGCCGCGACAGCCAGCGTGTCGAAAAGGGCCGAGTCCATGCCAGCGGCATCCTAGTGGGTCGCCGGCCGCCGCTCCACGACGGCGTCGACCGGCTGCGGCCCTGGCGCGTCTCCGGCAGCACGTCGGGCAGACGTTCCCGGTCTGGCGCACCCATTGACCAGCCCTATGGAGCGCTCGGTAGCGCCAACAGGCGCCGGTTAGCAGCGACGCACCGACCCCACCGAGGCGCCCGCGGGATACGCTGCGCGGCGTGAGCATCCGAACGCAACCCATCGTGTTCCTCCTCGCGGCCGCCGGTGGCTCGGTGTGCGCGCAGGATTGGCCGCAGTGGCGCGGCCCCGCCGCGGACGGCGTCGCTCCCCAGCAGGAAGTCCCGCAGCACTGGGACCGCGACACCAACGTCAAATGGCGGACGCCGCTCGCCCACGCCGGCAACGGCAGCCCGATCGTCAGCCGCGGTCGCGTGTTTGTGACGATGCCCGAGGACGACGAGGGCAAGGGTCGATCGCTCTATTGCTTTGACCGCAAGACCGGCGAGCAGCAGTGGGTCCGGACCGTGCGCTTCGAGGAAGCCATGCCGACCCACGAGACCAACCCGCACTGCAGCACGACCCCGGCGTCCGACGGCGAGCGCGTCGTCGTGTGGCACGCGTCGGCCGGCCTGTTCTGCTACGACCACGGCGGCGAGCTGCTGTGGCAGCGCGACCTCGGCGAGTTTCGCCACCAGTGGGGTCACGGCACGTCGCCAATCCTGCACGACGGCAAGGTGCTCCTGCACACCGGCCCGGGACAGCAGAGCTTCGTCGCCGCATTCGACCTCGAAGACGGCGCCACCGCCTGGCGCACGGATGAGCCGAGCCAACTCACGCCGGAGCAAGTCGAGAAGAAGCGCCTCGCCGGCTCGTGGTGCACGCCCATCGTGCGGTCGGTTGGCGACCGCGACCTCGTGCTCTGCGGGCAACCCACGCGCGTCGTCGCCTACGACGTAGCGGACGGTGGCATCGTGTGGTGGTGCAGCGGCGTGTCCAGCTCGCGCGGCGACCTGACGTATTCCTCGCCGGTCGTCACGGACGCGGTGTGCATGATCGTCGGCGGCTGGGTGGGCCCATCACTCGGCGTGCGTATCGACGGCGAGGGCGACGTGACGGAGTCGCATCGCGTTTGGCACCAACCCGAGACGATCACCAACTGCGCCTCGGGCGTCCACGTGGACGGCGCGATCTACATCCCTGACATGCGCAGCATCGTCAGCTGCGTCGACGCCGCGTCCGGCGAGACGCTGTGGCGAGCCCGCGTCGGCCGCGGCAACACTTGGGGCTCCTTTGTGCACGCCGACGGCAAGCTGTTCTTGACCAATCAGAGCGGCACCACGCGCGTCCTCGAGCCCAACCGCGAGCGCAAGGTCGTGCTCGCTGAGAATAAGCTCAAAGAGCAGACCAACGCCACGCCGGCGATCTCCGAGGGCGAGATCTTCCTGCGCACGTTCGATGCTCTCTACTGCATTGCCATGCCGTGAGAAAAGTGGCGCGCCGCGGCGCCACCCGCAGCCGGCCATCTGACCACCAGTTTCTCGGTTGCCCTCCGCTCGGGATGGCCGAAGGCGTCTTCTTGCACGTACGCTCTTCTGATATGCCGACCTCTGCGGAGCCGCCGCATTCCCCTGCCGACCACCTCCTCGACGACGTGACGCAGGTGGTCGCACGCGTCATCCTCGAACAGACCGGCCGCTCGGTGCGCCCGGCGCCGGACGAGCCGCTGATCGCGCGGCGCTACCTCGACCGCCTGGCGCTCACGAGCCTGGCCTTGGCACTCCAGGACCGGTTTGCGGTCCTCTTCAGCCAAGGCGATCTCGAGTACGGCCTCGGCTCGATCCGTGAAATCGCCACGCGCGTGAAACGCCTGAGCGACGCCAGATCAAGATCCCCATAGCGGAGTCCGCGCGAGGACGCGGCCCGCGCAACGCCCGCCGCCCGGCTGGCGTTCTCTTCAAGCCCCCCAACCCCGCACGGTGCCCCCTGGGGAGAGCCCGAACTCCAGTCATATGGAAACCACCGGGAACACCCTCCCACCGGGAGTCAGCCACGGAACACGACGTCGTCCACCGTGCGTCGCCCCTAGAGCGACAGAGTGCAACTCGCCGCAAGCCGCGGGCTATGTGAGTCGTCCCACTCGTTGCTTTTCCCCAATTCTCTAACGCCACCCCCTGCCTATGGCGTCCAACGCAACCACCCGGACCTCTTCATTCCGCAACCCCAACCTGCCACGGCGTCTCTACCACGGCACCCACGCGGGCGCGCTCGATGCGATCCTCGCGCGCGGCATCGAACCCTACGACCCCGGTGACGGCCACCGCGTCACCGTCCTTTCCCCAACCTACCCCGGGCAGCTCGCCGCTGCCGCCACGCCAGCCGACGGACAGGCGCTGTTCGTCGAGATCGACACTGCTGCACTCGACGTCGATCAGCTCTATCCCGACGAGAGCCTGTTTCTACGGGCGCTCGCCCAGGGCCAGGAGGCTTCGGACGAGATTCGTCGACGCGCGCGCCAGTTTGCCGCGGACTACCGCGACAGCTGGATCGAGTCGCTGTCGCTCATCGGGCTGTGCGCGTACCGCGCCGTCGTCCCGATCGCAGCCGTGACTCGCTGGGCCGTGCTCGACACTCAGTCGCGCCCGTGGCTGGCCGAACATCTGCTGCATCAGGCGCTGTCCCCAGCCGAGCACGCGGTGCGCGCGGAGTACCACCGCGCGGCGATCGCCTGGCTGTTTGGCGACGCGGCCGAGCACCCGTCGCTCGGCGAGGCGCGGCTGGAGCTGCGGCGGCACGAGCTGGCCGACGCCGCCACGGACCAAGTACGCGACAAGGTCGCCGCCCTGGCCGAGGAGAGCGCCAACCGCCGTGGCATCCGCCTCGGCACCGCCGACACCGACCTGCCGCCGCCCGTGGCCGAAGCCACGCAAAGACCCCCTCAGTCGGCCGCAGTCACCGCGGCAAGCTCACCGTAGCGCGGCCCCTCGGGCCGCTGCTCACTCGCAAACAGCACGAACTGCGCGACCGGCTCGGGCGCGGTCCTCGCCGCCAACCGCTGGAGCGCAGCCGGTAACGCCGCGAGCCCACCGGGCCCGCGCACGCGCCCCAACGTGACGTGGGCTCGAAACGGCCGCGTCTCGCGGGCGAACCCCAGCGCCGCCAGCCGGTCGTCGATGGCCTCGGCAAGCGCGGTGAGGGCGCGCACGTCGCCGCCGACGCCAGCCCACAGAACCCGAGGCCGGCCGCGCGGCGGGAACTGCCCAAGGCCGTCGATGCCCAGCGCGAATGGTGCGAAACGAACCTCGCGCAGCGCCGCCACGACCGCATCGATGCGCTCGCGCGCCACATCGCCGATGAACTTGACCGTGAGATGCACGTTCACCGGCCGCACCCACCGCACCTCAGCACGCGTGCGGGCGAGCTCGTTGAGCCAGAGGGCGATCTGCGGGGCGGCGGCCGGTAGCCGCACGCCGACAAAGCAGCGCGCGCGAGACGCACCGCCGCCCGCACTCATCGCCACTCGATGGCGCCACCTGGCAGGAAGTAGAGAATCAGCATCGAGCCGCCGGTCACCGCCGGCACGTGCTCGCTGCCCGGCGCATACACGGCCCAGCCCGGGTCATGGCCGTCGAACTTGGGCGTGCCGGTCTCGGTCCATAGCAGATCGATCTCACCGTTGGGGTGCACGTGCCGCGGACCCGGCGCGTCGCCGAGCCAGACCGCATCGACGCTGAACCCAGCCAGGTCCTTGGCAACGCGACCAAAGCGGATCCCGCCGTGCTCCTTGGGCAGCAGCCAGCCGGCCTTGGCTCCGGCGAACACCACGTCGCGCAGGCCGCTCACCAAAGGGCCGTCGCAAGGGGCGACGCGCGCCAACTCCGCCGTCGCCGCCGTCGGATCGGCGATCGACAGCTCGCGCAACAGCTCGGCGAGGGGACGGACCTGCTCGGCCAGTTCAATCAGCTCAGGGGGAAGCGTGCTCATGATGGGTCGGTTGGCATCGGCGCGGGTCACTTCCCCGGCGGCCGAAACACCTGCACGCGCGCAGGATTGCCTTCGAGGTACGGACCACCGATGAGATCGATGCAGTAGGGGATCGCCGGAAAGATCGCGTCGAGACAGGTGCGGATCGAACCGGGTTTGCCAGGCAGCGTCACCACCAGGCTCCGCTCGATGATCGCCGCCGTCTGCCGCGAGAGGATGGCGGTGGGCACGCCCGCATCCAGCGAGGCGCGCCGCATCTGCTCGCCAAACCCCGGCAGCGTCTTGTGGCAGGCCTGCTCGATCGCCTCCGGCGTCACGTCGCGCGGCGCCGGGCCGGTACCACCGGTCGAACAGATCAACGCGCAGCCCTGGGCGGCAAGGCCGCGGATCGCCGCAATGATCGCCGGGACCTCGTCGGCGACCACCACGCGCTCATAGTCGCATTCGGTCGCCAGGAACTCGCGCAGCACCTCCTCGATGGCGGGGCCCGAGCGATCCTCATACTCACCACGACTGGCGCGGTCCGACACCGTGAGAATGCCGATCTTCGGGCGCTGCTCCGACATCGCGGGGATCATCACCGTGCGCTTCGCCCACGACAAGGTCGCATTGGCCTCACTCCGGCGCTCCCGCGCGCGGCAGCGTCCCCCGGCCCGTTGCGGAGTCGCGCCCGACCGATGACACTCTGCGCGCCTTGACTCGACCCTCTCGTTTTGCAACGACCTGCCGGCGCCCCGGGTTGGCCGGGCCCGCGGCGCTGCTGCTGGCGACGCTGGCGGTGCCCGCCCAGGGTGGCGCGGCTCCCGCCGCGGCCGACCCGCCGGCGCCCTCGCTGGAGCAACGGGTCGACCGAGTCGAAGCCGACTTGCGCGGCGTGACCGCCGCGGTCGACCGGGCGACCGCACGCCTCGAGCAGCTGGTCCAGGCGGTGGCCCGCGACGCCGGCGCCAAGCGCGAGGCGACGCCCGACCGCGGCAGCGAGATGCTCTGGCCGCTGCTGGGCTGGAACCTGCTGCTCACTGCGGTGGTGGTGTTCCTGTTGTGGGCGCTGCGCGGCAAAGCCACGGCCGAGCCGCCGGCGCAGGAAGGGCTGCTGCTGTTTGACGACAGCGGCGAGCTCGACGACCCGCTCGGCGACGAGGCCGGCACTCCGACTCGGTCGCCGCGGGCGACGGCACCGCGACACTCGCACGGCGCGGGCTAGCCCGCGCCCGTCGAGCGCCGCCGGCCGAGAGTCACGGCGTCTGATCGATCAGGAACGCCTTTTGGCTCCGCGTCCGCTTGTCGTCTTCGGTATAGACCGTGACCCCTAGCGTCGCGGTCGCCTGGATCGGCCCTGACGGGAGAAACGGATCGACGAGACTGCCAACGTCGACATGCCAGACCTCGTCGGGGTCGTTGAAGTCAAAGCGGGCCTCCGGACCGTTCACGCTGCCCACGCGCAGCACCCGTCGGTTCGCGCCCTCGCCGACGCGAATCTCCCCTTCGGCCTGAGCGATGTACTCCCACGGCAGATGCCAAGGCCCGTCGTAGATCGCCGCGTTCACGGCGACGCAGAACGAGTCGGTGGCCCGCTGCACCTTCAGCGAGTCCAGCGCGGGCGCCACCACTTGTACGTAACCGAGGTTCTCGAACTCGAGCGGCGACGGGCGGTCGACCGTCACGAGCAAGTTGTTGGTGATGGGGTGAAACCCATCGCACGTGATCGTGACGCCGGAAACCGGATCGGTCCAACTCTCGAACGGCAGCAGGGTCGGCCGCCACGCCGGGAACGTCCCCGGCCGCCCGCTGATCGCCGGCCCGGGGACCCTCTCGATCAGGCGCGTCGTCGCGCGGATGTTGTACCGCGACACGACGGCGACGCTCGCCCCGCCGGCCACCTGGGGCTCGTTGTCGCGCCAATACACCAGCAGCGACCACGGCGTCGCCGGGCCTTCCTCGCGGGGGATCTCCAACGCCAACGTCCCATTCGGCTGTGAGATCCCGCTGATCTCATACTGCTGAGACCCAGCCGCCGTGATCTCCTCGAACGCGGCGAGACCGGTCCAGAAGTGCAGCAGCTTGACGATCGGGTTGGTGTGGATCTGGGTTGGTGCCGCGAAGACCGGCCCACCAGAAAGCGGCCAAAGAAACTCGTCGAAGCGCCACTGGCGCGGCGCCACGCCCCCCATGTAGTCATGAACGTCGCCGTACTGCGTGCCGCGCTGGCTCGGCACCATGAGGAGGTTGGCATGCCCGAGCCCATACTTGTGCCCCATCTCATGGAACACACCGGCCGCGGCCTCCTCCATGGGGTCGCCATAGCTCGGACCGGGCTGGAACGACGTTTGGTAGGTGATGTAGCCGGCGGCGTTCGAGGGAGCCCCCGGGTTGCCCGGGTCCGGCGGCCGAAACACGATTACGTGGTCGAAGGCCTCGATCGGCACGATCGGGTACTGCACCTTGAACTGCTCGATGATGTCGAGCAGGGTGGCGGGGCTGCGCACCGGCGCGGGAATCGTCGGCACGACGTCGAAGTAGGGCAACGTCCCGTTGCGCAAGAAGGCGATGTGGTAGCCAGGCGCGTTGTAGGCGTTGTTCTTGGCCAGCGTGTCGATGTGCGTGATCAGCAGGTCGGCCTCGGCCTGGTTCGGCCAGGTGGTCGGGGCCGTCGCGAATTGTGCACGGATGATCAGCGCCGCTTCGGGCGCCAGCCGCGGCGCCCAGTTGTCGCTGGAGGAGGGAAAGGCCGGGATGTGCGGCGGGCACTGCGCCGGTGCGATCGCGGGGATTACCGCGAGCGCGAGGGGCATGAGTCGCATAGTTTCGGGGTTCCTTTGCAGAAGGGTGACGCCCCACGTTGGCAGGGGTGCGGCTAAGGAGCGCTTCGCGGATTGCCTGCGCACCGCACCCCTAGGGGGCGCCGTTGCCCGACCTTCACAGCACCCGCGGCCCGTGTCCCAACAATCCGAAGAAGTCGACACGCTGCCGAGCCCGCGCACGGCACTCCCCCCTGCTCGTGCAGAATTGCGGCGTGGACCCCACGCCTCGCCTCGCGGGCCTTACCATGACCCCGCCCCGCCCCGGCGCGGGCTCGGTGAACGAGAAGAACGCGATGATGCGAGCAGGGACCCGACGGCCGTGGCGCCGACTCACCACCTCGCTCTTGTCATGCGGTCTCGCCGGCAGCGCGTTGGCCCAGCCCGTGCTCGTCGTCGACGCAGCTGGTGGGCCCAGCAGTCAGTTCAGGGACCTGCCACCCGCGATCGCCGCGGCACCGACCGGCGCCATTCTCGACGTGCGGCCCGGCAGCTACTCCGCCTTCGTCCTCGACAAGCCGCTGCGCATCATCGGTCAGCCCGGAGCGCACGTTGGCGGCGGTCTCCCTGCCGTGACGATCCGGGGCGTCCCAGCCGGAAGTACGGCCGTCGTGTCAGGGCTCGTCGTGTCGGCTCAGGTCGAGGTGCGCGGCAACCAGGGTCTCGTTCTCCTGGAGGAGCTGTCCCCGGAAGTGCCGTTGTTCCCGGGCATACCGAGGTTCGAGCTGTTGATCGAAGACTCGGCCCAGGTCAGCGTCCACTACCGGCAGCCGATCAGCACGCCATGGAGCAGCATCACGGCAAGGAACAGCGGCTTGCTGCTGCACCGAGTCCAAGCCACAGGCGTTGCTGCTGGAGGCGCTGCCCAGTGTGGGAGCTTCTTCTTTGGTATTCCCGGTCTCACAATCGATGGCGGCCAAGCCGCGGTGGTCGGCGGCGTGTTCGTCGGCGGCAGCTCTTCTTGTTTGGGCACTTTCGGTCAACCCGGAGTCCAAGTGATCAACGCAAGACTCCCCCTCTTTGGTACCCAAGGCGATCCAACACCTGGCGCGCGCTCTCGTTCCGATGGGTCTCGTGGGCTCCGCCCTAGCGCAGCCAGTGATCGTGGTCGATGCGTTCGGCGGGCCCGGCAGTCAGTTCACGGACATCCAACCTGCCATCGATGCTGCGCCGTCTGGCGCCATCCTCGATGTTGGAGCACCGCTACGGCACGGTCGCCGACGTAACGACGTCGGCGCCCATGTCGTGGATCACGGTGAGCGCCGGCGTGCTGACGATGCTCTGGACCGTGAACGTCCAGCTCGGCGGCCCGGACGTGGTGAAGTTCGTCTCGAACAGCGCCTGGCCATGTTCATTGGTGACGGCAAACGTGTTGCCGGTCGATGGCCCGGTGATCGTGACGTTCACGCCCGCGTCCTTCACGTTGCGACCCTGGTCATCGACGACCTGCACGGTGCCGTAGGCGCGCACCGAGCTGCCGGTGCCGACCTCGCCCTGCAGGTCGATCGCGTGCACGTGGCACGTGACGGTCGACGACAGGATCGGCGTGGTCACGGCGGGCGCGGCAGCCGTCGCCGACTCGCCGGCGCAGTTGAACGCGCGAACCCGGAAGAGGTAGCCGGTGTTGGGACCCACGGACTTGTCCTGGTAGGTGACCACCCCGGCCCCCACCTCGCCGACGAACTCCCACTGCGGGCTGTTGGCCCACGCGCGCTCGATGGCGAACCCGGTCTCGTTGGTCGAGTTGTCGGTCCAAGTGACCGAGATCTCATAGGCGTTCACGATCGCTGCCGCGACCGCGGACGGCGCCGCCGGCGCGGGGATCGTGCACGCAGCACCACCCGGTGGCGTGCTGCGCGCGCTCGCGGGATCGGTGCCGAGCGCGGTCTCGATGGCGTCCAAGAACCCATCGGCGTCGCGGTCGATCCCGAGCCGCACCTCGGTACCGCCCGGGACGGCGGTAAACGTCGCCTCGGTGCCGGTCGCCACCGTGCCGAGGATGGCCAACACGTCGGTGAGCGTGCCGTCGTCCGCCAAGAAGCTCAGCCCACCGACATGTGTGAAGCCGCGCTGCCCGCCGGCGAGTTGGTTCTGCTTGATCACGATCGCGACGTCAGAGGGCGAGGCGAACTGGGTGACGAACATCGCGTTGAGGATCGCGAAGTCGACGGGACCGAGCGGCACGCCTTGCGCCACGGTCCACTGGAAGCCGACGCCGGCGTGGCTGTTGAGGCCCGGTAGGCCCGGCGGCACGTCGAAGGTGGTCACGCTGCCCATCGGCAGGCCAGTGCCCGAATAGGCCAGCATGAACGCCGCGAGGTCGGCCACGTCCTGCGCCTCGTTGCCCGGCGTGTGGACGAACACCGCCTCGCTGACGAAGTGGCTGATCGTGTCGACCTGGCCGTCATGGACGTAGCCGAAGCCCGCGGTGTTGCGGGTCGTCGCGAGGTCAAACCCGGACTTCTTGTGCATGTTGCGCAGCTGCGGAATCTTGAGCGGCCGCTGCGTGTTGGGGTCGGCGTTGACCGGCATCGAGTGCCGCTCACCGTGCGCGCCCGCGGCGATCGGGGTCCACATCATCGCGTTGGGATCCCAGAAGAAGTCGGCGCCGACGCCCGTCGGGTTGACGTGGCACGTCACGCAGTGGAAGCCATCCTGCTTGACGCCGGCCGTTGGCATGAACAGGTCGAGGCCGCGGCGCGGGTCGCCCGTCGTCAGCGGGACGATCGGTCCACCGATCGCCGGCGGTGGGTGGTAGTGCAAGTTCAACGCCGAGAGATCGATGCTCGCCGGCAGGTTGTTGTCCTTCTGCCGGAACGGGTTGGGCGGGAACCAGATCGACGCCAGGAAGTCCTCGAACTCCTGCATCTCGGCCCCGGACAGCTGCGCGTCGTCGCCGAGCAGGCCGACGAACGCGCCGTTGAACTCCTCGATGCCCTTGCGGTCACCGCGCCAGTGGAACGGCTCCTTGCCGATGATGTCCTGCAGCGTCTGCGTCGTCATCGGCCCCTTCATCGGATGGAACTCCTTGGCGACGGTCGGGATGACGATCGACTCGAAGTAGTCCATGTTGCGCGCGTGCACCGTGCGCATCAGGCCCCCCGGGTCGCCGAGGTCCCACGCCAGGTTGTCGATGCGACCGTCGACGTGGCACGAGGCGCACGACACCTGCCCGAGGCCCGACGTGCGGTGCGTGTCGTAGAGGTGCTTGCGCCCGCGCTTGACCGCGAGCGGCGTAGGATCGAAGAACGGCACCTCGGCGGTGACCGTGTCATTCAGCGCATCGATCACGGAGATCGAGCCGCCGAACTTGTTGAGCACGTAGAGCTGGAGCCGCGGCTCGTCGAGCGCGAGGCCGGTCGGGCCCGAGCCCACCTCGATCGTCGCCAGCCGAGCGCCGCCGGTCGTGATGCGGATCACGTTGTTGGAGCCCATACCCGCAACCCAGCCCCAGATGCCGGCCGAGTCCCACACGTGATCGCGCGGGTCGCCGACCGAGGAGTCGCGTACCGACTGCGCCTGCGTCGGCGGGCTGTAGCCGGAGGCCACGAGGGTCGGATTGAGGTCGACCGCGCCGATCAGCGTCCCGTTGGTGGGATCCACGGCCGCGCCCATGACGCGCACGAAGCTGCTCTTGATGTTCGGTTCGAAGCGGATCTCGTTGGTCGCCTCGGTGCCGATCGCCGTGACCCAGTGGCCCGTGGGACCGGGCAGGACCGCGAGGCCCATCATGATGTTCATGATGCCGGTCACGTACTTCACGCCGTTCGTCGAGACATCGATGACCGCGATGTCGTGGTCGTAGAGATCCCAGTTCTGAATGCGGCCGAAGCTGTTCGCCAACGAGCCGCTCACATAGGGCGTCCAGTCCCCGCCGTTGTCGTCGCGCCATGCCCCGCCCGTGTCTTTGCGCACGATGAGGCCGACGGCCGGTGGCGTCGGGTTGGCCGGGTTCTGCGGCGGCACAAACGCGGCGCCGCTGTTCGGCGGCGGGTTCTGCCCGCCGTAGGGGCCGGCCCCGTCGCTGACGATGTTCGGCGCGAGCCCGTTGCCACCGTTCAGGATCGTGGTGTTGTTGCCCGAGGTGCGAATCGCGACGTAGACCTCGTCGCCCGCGGGACTCACGACCA
Source organism: Planctomycetota bacterium (assembly GCA_039029375.1). Lineage (GTDB taxonomy): Bacteria > Planctomycetota > UBA1135 > UBA1135 > UBA2386 > JBCCGH01. The sequence continues at coordinate 856 of JBCCGH010000086.1, read as the reverse complement.
TCGACGTCGGGTCCTCGCCGAGGATCGGGACCGTGACGGGCGGAGCGCTGAGGTTGTTGAGGTCGAAGCGCTGCACGACGTTCGGCTGCGCACAGGACACCCAGGCCTCGCCGGCGGTGCCGCCGCCGGCCACGTTGGTGAAGCCCAAGTCCGAAGGCTCGTCGCCGGTATGGATGGTCTGGACCAGGGTGGCGGTCGGCAGATCGACCACCGAGATCGTGTCCGAGACTCGATTGCAGACCCAGGCGCGCGTGTTGGTGAGGGCGCGCACCGTCACCGGGTCGACGCCAACCGCCACCGAGGCGGTGTGCTGCGGCGTGCCGGACGAGAGATCGAAGATCTCGAGCCGACCGTCCGCGGTGTTGACCGCCAACAGCCGGCTGCCGTCGGGAGTCATCTCGAGCGGATGGACGTGGGCCGTCTCCCAGTGGATGAAGTCCGATTGGGCAGTGGCGTGAGAGAGCAACGCGGCGCAGGCGAACGACGCCATCGCAGCGCGAGACCAAGTGCGCATGGGTTCTCCGGGGCGAGCAACAAGCGCGCGGGGAAGGCACAGGCGAGCGACTGCGGACACCAGTCCCACGCGGAAGGGCGGCCTGCGAGCCCTCGGATTGGCTATCGCACGCCACCCGTCCTTTGCAGTGGCGAAGGCCGATCGCCGAATCGGAGTCCCAAAAAAGGAGATCGGCGAGAAAGATGCCGGCGAAGACTCCGCCGACTAGTGTCCTGGATCCGAAGTTCCTGTGCAGAGGGTGCGTGACCGGACGCTGCTCGCAAGAAGCACCGACGCAGGCATATTGGTGGATACGTCGAGGAGGTGCGACGCAGCGAGCGGTGGCCGGACGGGTGCCATCTG
>JBCCGH010000085.1:0-38089 GCA_039029375.1 Planctomycetota bacterium | reverse complement strand
GCCTACGCGCTCGGTACGCTGCAGAGCGGCGCGCCGATCTACATCGATCGGACCTATCAGTACGGGGCCGTGCCAGCGCGTCTGGCCGGCAGCCCCCACGTCATGCCCGCTCGTCGTAGAGGACGTTCACCGCCGCAGACTGCGAGAGATCAAAGGTCACATAGCTGGCGCCGAGGCCAAACTTGTCGTCGTTAGCGGTCATGACGTGGGGGCTGCCGGCCAGACGCGCTGGCACGGCCCCGTACTGATAGGTCCGATCGATGTAGATCGGCGCGCCGCTCTGCAGCGTACCGAGCGCGTAGGCCTTCCCGCTGGCCGCGGCGAGCCGCTGGACCGTCGCGCCGCCGCTGGGCACCGCGCGGGTCGTGAACGTGCTGCGGAACAACGCGCCGCTGTTGCCCATGACGTCCTGGACACCCTGAACAGTGACCTCATAGGTCGTGCCCGGCGCCAGCGGCGCGCTCGGCGCGAAGTTGCACAGGCCCATCTGCCCGCTGTAGTGCCCCGGCACGATCGCGCCGCCGCCGACCGGCCGCACGGTGAACGTGGCTGGCCCCAGAGACGCGAAGTCCACGTTGTCGGACATCGACACCCCGATGCGACTGCTGACCCCGACGTCGGTGGCGCCGGCCGCCGGATGCACCCAGTGCACGTCCGGTCCGGTGCGGTCCGGCTGGCGATTGTGCACGTAGAGGCCAGATCCCACGCCATGGTCGTCGCCGACGAACGCCAGGTTGCCGAGCACTTGGCAGAAGTCCTCGTCGCGGTTGGCGATGCCGGTCGTGGCCGTGCCGACGACCGTCATGCCGGCGATGTCGATCTTGGCGTAGACGTTCGACATCCCGGTATGGAAGAAGCCGTCTTGGTACGAGCCATAGGCGCCGTTGCTGAAGCCGCTGCCCACCGAGCCGACCAGCGACATCTGGCCGTTGTGCGTGACGTCGTGCACGAACATCTGCACCGGGCCGCCATCGCCACCCGAGGTGAGGAACTTCCCGGCCGCGAACACGCTGCTGTAGCCGCGCTCACCGGGGATCGACTGCACGAAGGTCGGCTGCTCGGGGTCCTCGGCGTCCAGCGTGACGAAGCCAAACTCTTTACTCTGCCGCAGAATGAGCAGGTTGCCGCAGGCAAAGACCTGACTGGGCGCCAGTCCGCCCAGCGCGCTCGGCGGCACGGTGCGCAGATAGACCGGGTTGCGGACGTCGTCGACGCGCGCGATGTAGAGTCCAGCGCTGCTGCCGGCGACGTAGAGATACGGCGCCTGCCAAAACACCCACCAGATCGAGCCGTACACGCCCTGGATGTTGGGCAGGCTCAGCTCGCTCTCGAACACCGGCGCGGCCGGATCGGACACGTCCCAGATCTGCACGCCGCGGCGCGCCTGCAAGGCGACGTGCATCCCACCGTAGCTCGTGCTCACGGCGAACGAGTGGGTCTCGAGGATGTTCGCCGTCCGCGCGTCGGCGAGCCGGTGCGCCAGCCGTGGGTTGCGCGGATTGGACAAGTCCCAGAACTCGATGGCGATCGGCTCGACCGAGCTGTCCCCCTTATCGACGAGCATCAGGTAGCCGCTCACCGCGAGCGCCGAGCCGTGCCCGTTGGCGCTATGCAGCACGCCGACCGGCTGGAACAGCTCGGCCTCGCCGTAGGTGAGATTGCCGATTCCGGGTCCCACCTGCGCGGCCAGCGGAAGCCCGATCGCCACGAGCAGGCCGAGCGCCCGCGCGGCAGCCCGGCCCGCCCCCCCGAGGCCAGCCCCCCCGAGGCGTGGCGCCCCGAGGCGGGGCGCCCCGACTTTGGGAGCGCGGGCGGACGACACGTGAGCAGGAATGAGCTGGACGGCACGTGGCATGCATCGATCCGAAAACGAGGGGCGCCGCCGTCGCCGCGCCTCAAAACAAACGAGACACGGGGCCCCGGCCGCGGGAACCCACCATAGCGCGAGGCAGTTCGCGTCGCGCCAGCCCGGCCGCGCCCCCCCTCCTGGCGGTTCGGCCGGCACTCTGCGACACTCGCGGATTCACCGAGCCCCGGAGAGTTCCCAGCCCATGCGTTGCTCGATCCTGTGGGTCCTTCTGACGTCTTCATTGGCCGCCCAGCCCGGCGCGATCCCCGGCATGGACGCGCAGCTGATCCGCGTGACCGACGTCACTGCACGCGGTCGCATCGGCGCATTCCCAACCGGTTTGAACGGACTCTCCGGCGCCATCACGATCTGCAATCCCGGCACTGTGACGATCCCCTGGCTCGCGCCCATGCAGGAGGATCATCCGACCTACGCCTTTCTGTTCTGCCGTGCGGCAGACGGTCGGTTTGAGCAGATCTCGGACCGCAGCTACGTCAAGCACTCGTTCTCGTCGCAGAACGCCAGCGGCTGCGGCGTCTGCACCACCCCAGGGCGCACCTCGCTCGGCCCCAACTGCTCGGACACCTACTCGGCGAACACCAACGGCGACCGCTTCTTCCTCGGGCCGGCGGGCGAGGTGGACCCGTGGCTCAACGCCTGGGGCGCGGTCGGCTCGCACTTCGACCGGGGCGAGCCCGACGTGGGACCACCCGAGAACGCCGACGGCGCGCGCAGCCTCACGCGGTTGCAGACGGGGGCGCTCGATCCCGTCACGCATCGCATCGAAGTCGGCGATGCAGACCTCGACGTCACCGGCGGGCGGTTCTTCTTCGCCGCGCAGGCGCTCGTGGCCCGCGAGCCCGAAGCGGTGCGGGAGGACAACATGATGTCCGTCGAGGTGGCCGCCATCTGGAGCGGCCTGGAGTGGCGCTTCGCCGAGCTCGGCACGGCGACCCACGGCTGTGTGCTCCAGCACTGGACCGACGCCAGCCTCGACTCCGCCACCAACGGTAGTGACGACGGTCGCTTCTACGTCGCCGTCAAAGTGTCGGGGCCGGACGCGCGCGGCCTGCGGCGCTACGAGTACGCAATCCACAACCGCGACAACACGCGTGGCGCGGCGGCGCTGCGGCTCCCGCTGTGCGCCCGGGCGCGGCTCGAGGACGTGAGCTTCCGCGACATCGACGGCGTGGCGAGCAACGACTGGGCCGCCGTCCACACGGGCGGGGAGCTGGTGTTCGTGGCCGGCGCCGGCAACGCGCTCGAGTGGAACACGATCTACAACTTCGGCTTCACGACCGATGCCACGCCGACCGCCGGCGCGGTCAGCCTCGACCAGGCCCGGCCCGGGCCGGGCGCCGCCAGCGTGACCGTGCCGGCTCGCGTCCCCAGCACGCTGGCCAACCCCTACCTCGGCGACGGTTGTCCAAGGGGCGCCTTCCCTACGCTCACCGCGACCGGCAGTCCCGCGCGTGCCACGATGCCCAACCCGACCTTCGGTCTCCGCGTCGCCGGCATGCAGCCGGGGGCCACCGGCGCCGTCATCCTCGGCGCCACGTCGGGCACCGCCGGCGTCGGTGGCAGCTGCGTGTGGCGGCTGGCCCCGCCGTACCACGCCGTGCCGATCCTGGCCGACGCGAGCGGCGTCGCGGCCGCGCCGGTGCCCGTGCCGTTGCGGCCCAAGCTGGAGGGCGCCTCGGTGTTCGCGCAGGCCGCGGAGCTCACACCGGGCGGGCCCGCGCTCACCGAAGCGAACTTGAGCAACGGGCTCGAGATTCGCATCGGCAACGCGTTGCCCGGCTGCAACTGACGGCTCGTCACGGTCCCGGCCGCAGACGTGTACCACTAGCACTAACGAGGCTCCTGCAGGCGCTCCCGGCCACGTTCGAGCAGCTCGAGGCGCTGCTGCGCGGCGACGACGTCCGGATGATGCTGCAACAGGGCACGCAGCATCGCCTCTGCCTCGTCGACCGCGCGGCGCATCACCAGTAGATCCGAGAGCGGTACCACCGCGGCGGGCCAGTCGGGCCGTGCCGCGAGCGCCCGGCGCAGGCGCTCCTCGGCCCGATCGAACGCGCCGAGTTCGCGCAGCACGAGCCCGGCATGCTGATCGACGCGCGGGTCGGTCGCCAAACCCACCGCCGCGACGTGGTCGAACGCCACCAGACTTTGCCGCAGGAGCGCCTCGCGCTCGGCGGCCGGGCGTTGCGGCGCCATAGCCGCGGTCGCGTCGGCGATGCCGCGATGGAGCTGGACTTGCACCCAACCACTGTGCGCGACGAACGCAAACCAGGCAGCGAGCGCGAAGGCCGCCACGCGGCCGGCCGGGGTCCAGCGCCCATCATGCTTCAGCGACCACGATTGCACGCGCAGGTCGGCGCCGGTCAGCAAGCGCCACCCGACCACCACTCCCACCGCAGTCAGGACGCCGAGGCCGACGGCGAGCAGGAGCGGTACCACGCCATACAACGAGCGCAGCGCCAGCAGGCCGAGCGCGAAGCCCACGGCCAGCGCCATTTCCTCGGGCCAAGTGAAGTCGCCGCGGGCGGGGCGTCGGCCTCGGCCAGCCGCAAACAGCGACGGCCGCCCAAACCCGAACGAGAGGGCTTCCTTCGGGCAACTGCTGACGCAGTCCAGGCACTTCATGCAGCCCGGATCGACGACCATGCCAAAGCGCGCCACCTCTTCGTGGACGCGCACGTTGCTGGTGCACACCGCCGTGCACTGGCCACAACCGGCGCACGCGTCACTGACGCGGATGCGACCGACGGCGACCTTGTCGGCCAGGCCAAACAGGGCCCCGTAGGGGCAACCGTAGGTGCAAAAGCCTTTGGCACCGAGCCAGTAGACCAGGAGCGCACCGTCGACCAGCAGCGTCAGCAGCGCCATGCCCGGGCCCGGAAAGGTCTCCCAGAACGCGGCGGTGGTGAGCCGGAGCGACCAGGCCGGCGCCGGGTCCCCCAACCACCAGCGCCGTAGCGTGGGCCACGCGAACATGTAGACCGCGATGGCCAAGGGCACCCACACCAGGAGACGCGACCGCACCGGGCGCGGCCGCATGCCGACCCGCGCCAGCAACCAGGCGCACAGATCCTGGTAGGCGACGACGTGACAGGCCCAGCCGCAGAACAGCCGGCCGAGGATGAGCGTCGTCAGCAACAACCCGCAGAACAACAGGAAGCCGGCATTCACGTATCCGAGTTCCAGGGTCCACATGGCCTCGGACGGCTCGAGCGGTGACAGCGTCGTGCCGCTGACGCGCCAATGCGCGATGTGGCCGAGCACGGCCAGGTGAACGGCAACCAGAGCCGCGGCGCGCCACCGGCCGCGATGCGAGACGCGCGCCGTGCCCCGCGGCTGCCACCGTGCGTCACGCGGCAGGTCGGCACGTGGCGCGGAGCGGATCACAACCTCAGCACTATACCGAGCCCGTCGCCGCCGCGATCGACGCAAGCCGACGCCGCGTCCTTGCGCACCACGGCTCGCCCGCTACCGTGCGACCGACGTCTTGCCGCGGCGCGGGTATGCAATACGGCTTTGTCCTAGATCATCGGAAGTGCATTGGCTGCCACGCCTGCACCGTCGCCTGCAAAGCCGAGAACGACGTGCCGGTCGGCTCGTTCCGCACTTGGGTCAAGTACACCGAGATCGGCCAATTCCCGGCGGTGCGGCGACACTTCGCCGTGCTGCGGTGCAATCACTGCACCAACGCGCCGTGCGTGACGATCTGCCCCGTCACCGCGTTGCACAAACGCGACGACGGGATTGTCGATCTCGACCGCGACGCCTGCATTGGCTGCAAGGCCTGCATTCAGGCTTGTCCTTACGACGCGATCTACCTCAACGACGACACCGGTGGCGCCGAGAAATGCCACTACTGCGCCCACCGGGTCGAGCAGGGGATCGAGCCAGCCTGCGTCACGGTGTGCCCGGAGCGCGCGATCGTCCCGGGCGACTTGCACGACAAGGACTCGGAAATCGCGCAGCTGGCGCAATCCGAGGGCGCGACTGTGCGGCGCCCGGAGCAGGGCACCGGCCCGAACGTGTTCTACCTCGGCGCCGACCCGGTCTCGCTGGAGCCGGGCACCGCGGCCGAACCGTCGACCTACCTCTGGAGTGAGCGCCGCGCCCCGCCGCCGGAGTGGCCCGCCGACCACGACGTGCATCCGCAGGCGACCACGGTGCTCGACGTCCACCACCCCGTGCTGTGGGGTTGGAAGATCTCGTTCTACCTCGTCACCAAGGGGCTCGCCGCGGGCGCGGCGCTGTTGGCGCCGTTCGCGGCTCAGCTCGGGCTGACCGGCTTTGGTCGCGACGCGCTGCCCGAGGTGCTGGCGCTGGTGTTCACGGCGATCACCGTCGTTTTCCTGATCGGCGACCTCAAGCGGCCGATGAAGTTCTTCCGGCTCATCACGCGGCCCAACACTCGCAGCTGGCTGGTGAAAGGCGGCTGGGTGCTGATGGGGTTCAGCGCGGTCACCGCGGCGGCGCTGGCGCTGCGATTCTTCGGACAGCACGGCGCGGCCGATGCATTGCGCTGGCCCAACGCGCTTCTCGGCATGATGACCGCCGGCTACACCGCGTTCCTGTTCGCGCAGTGCGAGGGGCGCGACTTGTGGCAGCGCACACCGTTTGTCTTCACGCACCTGCAGGTGCAGGCCGTCCTGCTGGGGGCCGCGGCGCTGACGATCGCCGCGCCGAGCCTGCCGCTCGCGCTCGTCGCCACGGCGGCCACGCTCGTGCACCTCGGGTTGGTGGTGAGTGAGCTCTACGGCCGGCACCACACCGCCAACGCGCGCCAGGCGGCGTCGCTGCTGCGGACGATCCCGGCCTGGCCCGGCAGTCGGCGCCGCGCCGTGGTCGAAGGGTTGCAGTTCTCGACCGCTTCGCCGCTCCTCCTCCTGGGGCTCATCCTGCTCGGCTATCCCTCCGCGGTGGCGGCCGCGCTCCTGTTCGGCGGCGCCGCAGTCGGGGTCTTTTGGTACGAGCAGGCCCTGCTCCGCGCCGGCCAGCTGCCGCCGCTCTCCTGATCGTGATGGATTCGAACTCCCTGTCGGTGACGCCGCTCGCGTCGTTTCCGCCCCCCGAGCAGTGGGATGATTGGCGCGAGCTCGACGGCCGCGCCTGGCCCAAGCGCGTCGAGCGCCGCTACTCGCTGATCCCGACGACCTGCTTCAACTGCGAGGCGGCGTGCGGGCTGATGGCGTTCGTTGACCAGGAGACCAAGGAGATCCGCAAGCTCGAGGGCAACCCGCACCACCCCGGCTCGCGCGGCCGCAACTGCGCCAAGGGCCCGGCCACCCTCAATCAGGTCTACGACCCCGACCGCGTGCTCTATCCGATGAAGCGGGTCGGCCCGCGTGGCAGTGGTCAGTTCGAGCGCACGACCTGGGACGAGGTGCTGGACACCTTCGCTGCCCGGGTCCGCAAGGCGCTCCAGGAGGACCGCCGCACCGAGGTCATGTACCACGTCGGTCGCCCGGGCGCCGATGGCTACATGGATCGCGTGCTGCAGGCTTGGGGCGTCGACGGGCACAACTCGCACACCAACGTGTGCTCGGCGGCAGCCCGCCTGGGCTACACGCTGTGGAGTGGCTACGACCGGCCGTCGCCGGACTACGCCAACGCCAAGGTCATCCTGCTCATCAGCGCGCACCTCGAGACCGGTCACTACTTCAACCCCCACGCCCAGCGCATCCTCGAGGCCAAGATGCGCGGCGCCAAGGTGATCGCCTGCGACATCCGCCTCTCCAACACGGCGAGCATGGCCGACGAATGGCTCGCGCCGCGCCCGGGCACTGAGCCCACGATGCTGCTCGGCATCGCGCACGTGATCCTGCGCGACAAGCTCTACGACGCCGGGTTCATGGAGCAGTGGGTCGACTGGCGCGGCTACCTCGCGGCCAAGGGCCAGCGAGAAAGTGACGGCGGCGGCGGCGACTTCGCGGCGTTTGAGCGCGCGCTCACCGAGGAATACGCATCGTTCACGCCGGAACACACCGCGGCCGTGACCGGGCTCACCGTGGAGCAGATCGAGGACGTCGGCCGCGCGATCGGCGGGGCCGGGTCCGCCTTTGCCGCGCACGTCTGGCGCAACAGCGCGAGCGGTAACCTGGGCGGCTGGCAAGTCGCGCGGTGCCTGGCCTTTCTCAACGCGCTGACCGGCTCGGTCGGCAGCGAGGGCGGCACCAACCCGTCGGGCGTCAACAAGTTCGTCGCCAAGCCGTTCTCCTCGCCGGGACCACAGGACGTGTGGAGCGAGCTGCTCTATCCGCGGGAGTGGCCGCTCGCCCACCACGAGCTCTCGTTCCTCCTGCCGCACCTCATCAAGGATGGCGTCGGCAAGATCGATGCGTACTTCACCCGCGTCTACAACCCGGTGTGGACCAACCCGGACGGCTGCGTCTGGATCGACGTGCTGCGCGACGAGAGCCTGGTCGGGCTCCACGCAGCGCTGACGCCGGTGTGGAACGAGACCGCCCGCTGGGCCGACTACGTGCTGCCCATGGGCGTGGCCACCGAGCGCCACGACCTGATGAGTCAGGAGACCCACGCCGCAACCTGGATCGGCTTTCGCCAGCCGGTGCTGCGGACGTTCCTGCAACGTCAAGGCGTCAAGGTGGAATGGACCTATGAGGCCAACCCCGGCGAGGTGTGGGAAGAGGACGAGTTTTGGATCGCGCTGTCGTGGCGCATCGATCCCGACGGCGCGCTAGGGATCCGCAAGCACTTCGAATCGCCGTACCGGCCAGGCGAGCGCATCACGATCGACGAGTACTATCGCTGGATCTTTGAGAACTCCGTCCCCGGGCTGCCCGAGGCCGCCGCCGCGGAGGGACTCGAGCCGCTGGAGTACATGCGCCGGCACGGCGCGTTCTTGGTGAAGGACCAGGTCTACCGCACGCACGAGGCCGAGGTCCCCACCGCCCAGCTCGAGGGCGCGAAGCTCGACGAGGCCGCGGCCGTCGCCACGAAGGACGGCACGGTGGTCGGTCCACTGGTGGACGGCAAAGTACGCGTCGGCTTCCATACGCCGAGCAAGCGCCTGGAACTGCATTCGCAGACCATGGCGGACTGGGGCTGGCCCGAGCTGACGCTGCCCGCGGTCATCGAGAGCCACGTGGGCGAGGCCAACCTCGATCGCGACCAAAACGAGTTCGTGCTGGTTTCGACTTTCCGCCTGCCCACGTTGATCCACACGCGCTCGGCCAACTCGAAGTGGCTCACCGAGCTCAGCAACACCAACCCGGTGTGGATCCACACCAGCGACGCGCAGCGCCTCGGTGTCGAGACCGGCGACTTGGTCCGCGTGACCACGCGCGTTGGCTACTACGTCAACCGGGTCTGGGTCACCGAAGGCGTGCGCCCCGGCGTGGTGGCGTGCAGCCATCACCTGGGCCGCTGGCGGGTCAAGGGCGACGCCCACGGCGTCAACCGCTGGCAGCTGCACGACGTCGAGATCCAGCACCCCGAGCCCGGCCAGTATCTGTTCCGGCGCACCCGCGGCGTGGCGCCGTTCGACAGCGACGACAAGGACAGTGACAAGGTCTGGTGGAGCGAGGGCGGCGTGCACCAGAACTTCACGTTCCCCGTGCAGCCCGACCCGGTGTCCGGGATGCACTGCTGGCACCAGAAGGTCACCGTGGGTAAGGCCGAGCCCGACGATCGGTACGGCGACGTGTTCGCCGACACCAACCGCTCGATGGAGGTCTACCGCGAGTGGAAGGCCATGGCGCGGCCGGCGCCGGGACCGGGCGGGCTACGACGGCCGCTGCACTTCAAGCGCGTGGTCCGACCAACCGAGGCGACGTACCGGATCGAGTGAGGGGCGTTGGGAGCGACTCGATCGAGCCCAACGCAACGGCGGATGCACGGTCCGACTTGATCAGCGGCGGTGCGCAGCGCCGTTCGGTTTGATTGCGCGGGTGGTGGTCGGGGTAGTCGGCGTCCGGCGGCGTCAGATAGACGTTGTGCGTCTCGGTGGAATAGAAGGCGAGGTGTTCGTGGTCCTCACCTTCGCGGCAAATCGAGGCAACCGCTTGGGGCCGCAGGAAACCGCGCGGGACCAAGGCGCCGCTGTCCCGGAGGATGTCTCGGCACTCGGCGCGATACGCATCGTCAGGGAGCGGGTGCCGCTCGGTGGCGACAATGTCGTGCAAGGGCGGAAGGGTCATACTGCGGCCGCGCGCGTGGCGTCGCCCAGTCTAGTGGTGTGATTCAGGAATCTGGGGCCTTATCCACGGCCCTCAGCGCCGCTCGCAGCGTGGGTCGTCCTCGCCGTATCCACCAATATGCCTGCGGCGACCCGCCTTGCGACCGGCGCCGATGTCTCGCGGATAAGGCCCCATCTGCTTGAATCACACCACTAGGCTACGACGTGCCGGCGTTGGTCACGAGCGCCCGCGGTTGGACGCCTCGCGGCCCCCGGTCCAGGAACCAGAGTGCCTCACTCTGCGACCGACACCACCACCCCCGCCCCAACGCGCCAGCGGGGCCCGGCGGCCCACCCGCCGCGCATCCCAGGCCCTAAGCTTGCCGAAAGGAACTTCAGGGCCGAAACCCGCGTATCCCTGCGCGATCTTCGCCGCTCCCGCAGACGCCCATCATGCCTAGGCCATCGACGCTCGCTCTCCTCGCCTTCCTCGGCACCAGCTGCGGAGGCACCTTCACGATCTCGACCCAGCCGCCGACCATGCCTGCGATCACCGCCGATACCGCCGCCCAGCCCAGCCCCCTCGCCAGCGAGGTGCGCACGGCGACCTTTGGGGTGGGTTGATTCTGGGGTCCCGACTCCCAGTTTGGGAGTCTCGAGGGGGTGATCCGGACCCGGGTTGGCTACGCCGGCGGCGACGCCAAAGACCCGACGTATCGGCAGATCGCCGACCACACCGAGGTGTTCCAGGTCGACTACGACCCCGACCGCGTCTCGTTCGCCAAGCTGCTCGAGGTGTTCTGGTCGAGCCACAACCCGTGCCGGGCGGCCTGGTCGACGCAGTATCAGGCGATCCTCTTCTATCACGACGAGGATCAGCGCCGCGTGGCCGAGGCATCCCGCAACCAAATCCAGGCCGAACGCGGCGATGAGGTGCGCACCGCGGTGCGGTCCCTGGACCGGTTCTACTGGGCCGAGGACTATCACCAGAAGTACTACCTGCGGCGCAAGGCGAAGCTGTTCGCGGCGCTACAAGTCCATTTCCCGGACGAACGCGAGCTGGTGAACTCGACCGCGGCGGCCCGGCTGAACGCCTACTGTGGCGGCGACCTCAGCTACGCGCGGCTGCGCCCGGCGCTGGCGGAAGTCGGGCTGCGGGCGGTCGGGGAGGAGCAACTCCTCGGCATCGAGGCCGTCGCGGCCCCACCGGCCGATCCGGACGCCGCGCCGCCAGGCCAAACCGCCGCGGCCACGGGCGCCGAGAACGGGTAGAGACCTGCGGGGGCCCCGGGAGCCCACGCGCCGGTACGCGCCTTGCTAAACTGAGAGGCATGAGACCTCTCTCTCGGCGCGTCATCGCTCCCATGCTGGCCATCGCCAGCGCGACGACACTCGTCGCCTCCCTCGATCGGCCGCAGGATCCGGTCCCGGCCGCGGCCAAGAAGTTCGATGTGACCGCCGCATCCTGCGGCTCGTGCCATACCGAGATCCACGCCGAGTGGGAAGGGCGGATGCACCACATGGCCTGGGACGACGAGATCTACCAGGCCGACATCGCCGAGAAGAGCAAAAAGAAGCAGTGCTACCCGTGCCACATCCCGCAGTCGGTGCTAGACCGGCTCGGCAAGAGGCCGCGCACGCGGGACGACCACCACGGCGAGGGCGTGACCTGCGTGTCGTGCCACGAGCAAGACGGCGTAATCCACGGCCCATACGGCGCCAAGACCGACGCGCACCCCACGGCCAAGCACGAGGCCTTCAGCACCGAGGGCTCGAGCAAGCTGTGCGCGTCGTGCCATAAGATCTCGATCGCCGACGTGATCGGCGTGGCCAAGGACTGGGAGAAGGTCTACTCGAAGCAGCCCGGCGCCATGACGTGCGTCGAGTGCCACATGCCCGAGAAGAAGCGGCCGCTCGCCGTCGACCCGCAGACCGGTCAGCCGTCGGGGCCTGAGCGCATGACCCGGCAGCACGTCGTCCTGGGGCCGCGCGACTCCGAGTTCTGCGCCGAGGCGTTCGAGCTCTCCGGGCGCAAGGACGGCGGCCAGGTGGTGCTGGCGATCGAGAACCTCGCCGGGCATCGAATCCCGGGGCTGAAGAAGCTGCGGGTGTTCTCGGTGCAGGTGCAGCTGCAGGACACCGCGGGCAAGAAGCTCACGGAATACACGGTCGAGCTCACCGGCAAGGACGGCCTGCCCGTCGCCGAGACGCGCGACTTCTCGTTCCAGGGCGCACCGGGCGCGACGCAGCTCGGGGTCAAGATCGACCACCTGCTGAACGGCGAGAAGCTGAACACGGTGCTCGAGCAGACGGTGACGCTCAAGTAAGGGAGCTGGCGCGCGGCCTCCCGAGCCGCGCGCGCCCCGACTGATACGGAACGCCGCACACGCGGACCTTCATCCGCGCCGCCAAAGGCGCTCCCGGCCGGCCCGGCGAGTGGCGCTAAACCCGGCAAACTCCACGTGATCCGCCGGCATCAAGCTCGAAAACACCCGCCCTTCCGCCTAGCCTGTCGCCCGGTGCGCGCAATCGCGCACCGCAAAACACATTCGCTAACAGAAGGGAACCTACGTTGCGAAAGCTCATTGCCGCGCTCCTGATCTCTTGCTGTCTGTGGTCGGGCTGCGCTTCGGGCCCCCACCAGCTTCGGCGCACGGTCGACGATTGGGACCACCAGCTCTACGTCGAGAGCCCGTGGCTGAACGCCGTTCTGATGATCGTCCCGGTCATCCCGATCGCGGGCTTCCTCGGCGGCGTCGGCGACTTCCTGATCGGTGACGCGTACTCGTTCTGGTTCAAGGACGCGTGGGACGGGAAGGGCACCGGCTTCGTGCACTTCAACCCGAAGGCCACCGACGGCGCGATGAAGAGCCTGCTGCTCGACGACGGCAAGTTCCTCGAGGTCAAGTGACCCAGGTCAAATGACTCCGAGTCCGATGACCGGCAGCCCGGTGACCGTCGCCAGGGGCCCCAACCTCCGCGGTTAGGGCCCGACGGTCACCGGCGCTGCCGGTGCACTTCTTCGAGCTCGAGCAACGTCCCGTTCTCCAAACGCCGGACGAAGAACCCCACCTCGGGTGCATACCACATCACCGAGGCCCGCTCGAGAAAGCGACCCGTCGCGGCGACGCGCACGTGCCGCCAGATCCGCAAGCAGCGGAACGTCCCACCCGGGACTTCGATGTCTTCCTCGGCCTCGCACGCATACGTGGCCAGGAGCGGCAACGGCTCCGCCCCGGGTGCCTTGCGCAAGAAGTGGCAACTCCACCGCTTGCCCACCCACAGAGGCCAGTGGCACAGGGCGTCGGCGGGCTCCTGCCGGCGGATGTTCTGCGGGTCGCCGGGAAACTCCTCGCCGATCTCACCGAGGTCCAAGGTGTAGCGGGTGAGCGCGCGGCTGGCGTCGTCGGTCAGGACGTAACCGTCCTCGTCGGCCGCCGTCACGGTCAGCGACAACCGCGAGATCCCACCGCGCCGGAACACAAAGCGATCGCCCACCGCGAGCTGCGGCCGGTCGAACGACTCGAGCCCCTCGGGCGCGGTCCGGTCCCAGGAGACCAGGCCCCGCCCACTGCCTTCGGGGAGCCCCGCACTGCTGCAGCCGCCGAGGGCCGCGAGCAGGACGCCCGGCCACGAACGCGTACGAGCCATCACGGCTTCTTCGGTGCCTGCGACATGATGTGCAGCTCGGCCAGCTGCTCCGGCGCCACCGTCGACGGCGCCTCGCACATCAGATCTTGCGCGCTCGTGGTCTTGGGGAAAGCGATGACGTCGCGGATGCTGTCGTGGCCGAGCGCCATCGCGATCAGCCGATCCAGCCCCAGGGCGATGCCGCCGTGCGGCGGCGCGCCGTAGCGCATCGCATCCAGGAGGAAGCCGAACTTCGACTGCTGCTCCTCCTCGCTGATCCCGAGGAACTCAAACACGCGCTGCTGCACGTCGGGCCGGTGGATTCGGATGCTGCCCGAGCCGAGCTCCCAGCCGTTGAGCACGAGGTCGTAGGCGCGCGAGCGAATCTTCGCCGTGTCCTTGCTGTAGTCCTCGAGCTCCCAGTCATCTGGCGCGGTGAACGGGTGGTGGGCGCTGTCCCAGGTGCCGCGTTCCTCGTGGAACTCGAACATCGGGAAGCTGGTCACCCAGCAGAACCGGAACTCCTTGGGATCGCGCAGGCCGAGGGCGGCGCCGAGCCGCACCCGGAGCGCACCGAGGGCGCGATGGACCACCTCGGTCCGGTCGGCGACGAACAGCAGCAGGTCTCCCGCGGCAGCGCCGGTCGCCTCGATGAGCGCGTCGCCCGCCGCACCGCCAAAGAACTTGGCGATGGAGCCGGTGACGCCGTCGGCGGTGATCTTGGCCCACGCCAGCCCCCGCGCGCCGTACTCACCGACGTGCGCTGTGAGGCCATCGATGTCCTTGCGGGAGAAGTTCTCCGCCTGGCCAGGCACGCACAGCCCCTTCACCTGACCACCGTCGGCAATCGCCTGGGCGAACACCTTGAAGTCGGACTTGCCGGCGAGCTCGGAGACGTCGATGAGCTCCAGCTCGAACCGCAGGTCGGGCTTGTCCGAGCCGTAGCGGCGCTGGGCGTCCGCGTAGTCGAGCCGCGGGAACGGCCGCGGGACCTCGACCCCCAGCCCGTCGCGGAACCCCGCCACGACCATGCCCTCGACCAGGTCCAGCACGTCGTCCTCCTCGACGAACGACATCTCGAGGTCGATCTGGCTGAACTCCGGCTGCCGGTCGGCGCGCAGGTCCTCGTCGCGGAAGCACCGGGCGATCTGGTAGTAGCGGTCCAGCCCCGAGATCATCATCAGCTGCTTGAAGATCTGCGGGCTCTGCGGCAACGCGTAGAACGAGCCCGGGTTCACCCGACTCGGCACCAGGTAGTCGCGAGCCCCTTCGGGCGTGCTCTTGGTGAGCACGGGCGTCTCCACCTCGACAAAACCCTGCGAGGCGAGGAAGGAGCGCACGGCCTGGACCAGCTTCGAGCGCTGGATGAGGGCCGACTGCATCGGCCGCCGGCGCAGGTCGAGGAAGCGTTTGCGCATGCGCAGCTCCTCGTTGGCCTCGGCCTCGTCGACGATCTCGAACGGCGGGGTGTCGGCCTCGGAGAAGATCGTCACCTCGTGCGCCACGAGCTCGACCTCGCCGGTCGCGCGGCCGGGGTTGACCTTGTCCGGGTCACGGGTCACGACCTCGCCGGCAATCGCGACGCAGTCCTCGGCCCCGAGCCGCGTGGCGCGCTCGAGCAGGCCGGCCGCCACGCCCTGGCGCTGGTCGTCCACGACCACCTGGGTCGTGCCGTACCGATCGCGTAGATCGAGGAAGAGCACGCCGCCGTGATCGCGACGGTTCTCGACCCAGCCGTTGAGTACGACCGTCTTGCCCGCGTCACCGACGCGGAGCTCGCCACAAGTATGAGTGCGCTGCCAGCTCGCCATGTTGGTTTCTCCGCCGCTCGGAAAAGGATCCCGCTCGGGGGCGGAGCTTTGTACCGACAGGGCCGGAGTGCGCAAGCCATGCCGCGAGGACTTGGGCTACGGACTGCGCACGGCGCGGGCGGGGTTCTCCCGCGCGGCCACGCGCAAGCCCGGGATCAGCGCCGCGACCAGTGCCACCGCCAGCGCCAGGATCGGCGCCGCCAGCAGGCGGCCCCAGGGGAACACGAACGGCGCCTCGAGCCCTGCGGTGGCGTTGAGGCCGGCGACGATGGTCGCCCCCAGCGGCAGCGCCAGCACCAGCGCGAGCAGCCCCGCCAGGAGGGCCACGACGCCGCCCTCCACCAAGAACATCCAGCGCAGCGCCGCGCGCCCCATGCCCAGCGCGCGCAGGACCCCGAGCTCCCGCACCCGGCCGAGGGCGGCAATCGTCATCGTGTTGACCAGACCGAGGGCAGCGAGCGCCAGAATCAGCAGCAGCAGCACGTCGAACAGGCGAAAGTCGCCGACGACGTCGCGCAGGTTGTAGGCGGTGATGTCCTCGCCCCGCTTCATCCACGGCACGTCGAGCCGCTCCCGTAGCTCTGCCAGCACGATCGCCGGATCGGCGTCGGGCGCCAGCTGGAGCGCGATCTGCTCGGCCCCGTCGAGCCCGGCACAGAAGTCGTCGCGCAGCCAACGCGGCGCGGCAACGGCCCAGGCGCGTTCGTCCGGAAAGTACCCGACGGCGTCGGAGACGCGCAGCACCTGGTAGCGAACCGGACCGCCGTCGGTGAGCAGCGACAGCGCGTCGCCCTCGTGGAGGTCACGGAGCAGGGCCAAGCGCTCGCTGACCACCAGACCGCGTCCATCGCGATAGGTCGTGACCAGGTCGGGCGCGTCCTCCAGCAGACCACCGGGCCGCTGCAGCGCCGCCGCCGGCAGCCCGCGCAGCAACAGGCGGCCTGGGGCCTCGCCCTCGAACACGTCGGCCGCGGCGATCCCAGACACCTCGCCGAGCAGCGCCTCGACCTGCGCCGCCGGGGTCGGCGGAATCCGCACAAACATCCGTCCCTGCATCGCCTGGGCGTCGAACGTCAACCAGTCGGCCCGCAGGGCCGCAGTGATGCTGCCCAGCGCGATCATTGCCACCAACACGATCGACACGCCGCAGACCGACGCGGCGAAGCGGCCCGGGTTGCGCTGCATCGCCAGACCGACCAAGAACGCGGGGAGCCGCAGGCGACCGCGACGCAACGGCGTCAGCACCAACCGCCCGAGGGTCTGCACCAAGCGCGGCGCCGCCAGCAGCACACCGCCGAACAGCATCACCATGGCGAGCAGCTCGGCCAGCACCAGCAGCGTCTCGCCACTCTCCTCCCCCAGCAACGGCGTCATCGCCAGATACGCGACGGGCAGCGCCACGACCAACAGCACGAACAGAAACACGTTCATGCCACGCAGCACGTCGACCTCGCCAGCGCCTTCGCCCTGCCGCAGGTCGTGCGCCGCGAGGATCTGCAGCGCGGGTAGATTGCGCGCCTTGACCAGCGGAAACGCAGTGCCAATGAGCGTGAACAGGACCCCGAGCAGCGCCGTCAGCACGACGGGCACGACAGGCACCTCGAACACGACGAACGGCTTGCCGCGCCCCAGCGTGCTGATCTCCAGGCCCTGCAGCAGCGAAGCCAGCAGAATGCCCAGCCCGACGCCCAGCGCCGCACCGAGCAGCGCGGTCCAAACACCGTCGAGCAGGAACACCGCAGCCACCGTGCGGCGCGAGGTCCCGAGGCAGCGGAGCAGACCGATCTGGCGCAACCGCTCGACCAGCGACAGCGACAGCGTCTGGAAGATGCCGAACATGCCGAGCACCAGCGCCAGACAGCCGAGCACCTTGATGCCGTTGCGAAACGCCCGCTCATCCGAGGCCTGGCCCAGGAGAGCCGAACGGTCGTCCAGGACCTGGAAGTCCGTGGCGAGCTCCTTGCGCAGCCGATCCACGTCCACGCCGCCGCCCCGGTTGACCTGAAACAGCGGCCGCCGTGCGCCGGCCAGCTCGCGCGCGAGCGCAAAGCTGGTCACGACGGCGAAGCCGTGATCGCGACGCCCGAGCGCTGTGCCCGCGAGCACGCCCTGCACCACGACCTCGCGCGGCGCCCGCGGCTCGGCGATGGCGTCGCCGCCGGCGACGACGGTGCGTTGGCCGCGAACGCAGCGGGTCAGCGGCGCGGTCGCCGGTCGGGCCAGAGTCAGGCGATCGCCCGGCTCGAGGTCCAGCAGCTCGGCCAGCGACGGGCCGATCAGCACCGCATCGTCGGCGCTGAGATCGCTGAGGTCCTCGCCCCGAGCGACCGCGTAGTGGGCGAACACCTCGCTCGGCAACGGGCTCAGCCCATAGGCGTTGACGGTGCCGTGCGTCTTGCCACCCGCCACCGAGAGCGTCACCGCCGCCTGCTGGAGCAGGCCGACCGCGGCGATGTCGGGGTGCGCGGCGAGCTCCGCCCGGACCTCGTCCGTGCGCCGGTCGCCCGCCAGCGGCGCCAGCTCGAGATCGACACGACCGAAGTCCGGCCGCAGCAAGCGCAGCCGGCTCTCGATCGTGTTGTGGTCCATGACGTGAATCGCGGTCGGAATCGCGACGCCGAGCGCCACGCCGAGCACGGCCAGGACCAACCGCAGCGGGTCAGATACCCAGCTCTTCCAGACGACGAAACACGTCAGCCGCACGGAAGCTCCCTCCGGTCAAAGCCTGGTTCGGATCCATCTCACCATCGCTGAGAAACAGCACGCGGTCGCCAAAGGCGGCGTCGCGCGGGTTGTGCGTGACGAGCAGGACCGTCGTCCCGGTCTCGTTCGCGGTCTTCTTCAGCAGCTGCACCACCGCCTCACCCACCTTCGACGACAGATTGCCGGTCGGCTCGTCGGCGAGCAGCAGCGGCGGACCGGTAACCAGCGCCCGGGCGATGCTGGCGCGCTGCATCTCACCGCCCGACAAGCCCCGCGGCAACCGGTCCCGCAGCCGGGTCAGATCCAGCAGCTCGAGCATCTCATCGATGCGGGCGCGGTGCTTGTGGGGCGGCTCACCGGCGATCATCAGCGGCAGCGCCACGTTCTGCTGCACGGTGAGGTCGGGCAGCAGGTGGAAGAATTGGAAGATGAACCCGAGGTGCTCGCGGCGCAGCCGGGTGCGCCGCTCCTCGCTCGCACCCGTGACCGAGTGCCCCGCGAGCGTCACCTCGCCCGCCGATGGCAGCTCGAGGCCGCCGAGGATGTGCAGCAGGGTCGACTTCCCCGAGCCCGACGGCCCCATGATCGTGCAGAACTCGCCGCTCTGCAGGGCGAACGAGACGTCGCGTAGGATCGGCACGCGCGTGCCGGCGACGTCGTGAAAGCGGTAGAGCGCGTTGGCCTCGAGAACGGTCACGCCCGCAGCATACTTTGCGTTACCAAGCAAACAAGGGGCGGAAGAAGTCCCAGCGGGCCCCGCCGGTCACGAGGCGCGCACCGCCTGCCGCGCCCATCCCGACAAGAGGTCGCCGACCAGGATGATCGCCGCCCCGACGGCGACGAAGAACAGCGTCACATCGTGCTCACCGCGGGCGCGGGCATCCTGCACCCAGTAGCCCAACGACACGACCCCGAGCATCCCGAGGACCGTCGCCTCACGCACGCACGTCTCCCAGCGATAGAAGAAGAACAGCATCAGACGCGGGAGCACTGCGGGCCCCAGCGCCACGGCCGCCAGCTGGCGCCGCCCGGCGCCGAGCTGACGCAACGCCCGGGCACCGGTTGCCTCGGCGTTCTCCAGCACTTCCGCGTAGAGGCGACCGAGCACGCCGGCGTTGTGGAGCGCCAACGCCAACACCACCGCCCACGCCGAGGGCCCGAGCACGGCGAGCAGGAAGAACGCCAGCACGTACTCCGGCACCGCCCGAGCGACCAGTAGCGTCGCGCGCGCCAGCGCCCAGCCGGCCCACCAGAGCCACCGCCGCGCATCGCCGGGGGGCCGACCGCCGGCCACGTAGGGCTCGGTCGCCCACAGCGTGCGCGCCGCCGGCAGGCACGCGAGCACGGCGAGCACCGCGGCCAGCTGCACCGCCAAAAGGGACAGTGCCAGCGTCGCGCCGGCGGCGTGCGCGCCGCGCTCGTGCCACAGCGTGGTCACCCAGGTCCAGGCCACGGCACTGTCCCAGGGCACGCCCTGCAACGGGAACGGCCAAAGCTGCTGCAGAAAGCGCTGCAGATTGGCCGCGCGCCGATCGGTGAACGCGTCGGCGAAATCGAACACGCCGCACACCCACGGTGCCAACAGGATCGCGGCGAACGCCCACAAGCTCCCGCGCACCCAGTGGTCGCGCGGCCGCCCGCGACGCAGCTGATCGACGCTCGCGTGTGGCGGCGCCCGGCCGACCGCGCGTGGCTCGGCGAGCCGCCGCCGCACCGCACCACTCCAGGCGTCGACGACCGCCACCGTGGCGATCAGCACGTAGAGATAGGTCCACACTTCGCCGTAGTGGCCGCTGCGGAAGGACTGGCGCAGGTAGAGCCCCAGCGTCTCGAACCCGAAGAAGCCCAGCGCCGCCGACGATCGCAGCGCGCATTCGAACCGGTAGAGCGCGTAGCCCAGCATGTCGGGCAGCGCCCGCGGCAGCACCCCGAACGCCACCACGGCGAGCCGCGAAGCGCCGAGCCCGCGCAGGGCAGCCGCGGCGTCGCGCGGCGCCTCGTCGAGCAGCTCGGAGAAGACCTTGGCCAGCGTGCCGCCGTAGGGCAACGCGATCGCGACCACGGCGGCGAGCTCATTGAAGCCGACCGCGGCGAGCAGCAGTACCGCCCACAGGATCTCGTGGACCGAGCGCAGCAACGCGATCAGCACGCGCGCCGCGGTGAAGAGCGCGGGGGCGACGCATCGGCGGCCCAGCTTGGCGGCGAGGGAACGCTCGCCCGCCGGGTCCTTGGCCCACCAGGACGACGACGCCACGCTGCCGAGGACCACCCCCAAGCCCAACGCCAGCCCCATCGCCGCGGCGGCCACCAACGCGGTCCGGCCGGCGGCGAGCAGCGCCGCCGCCAGCAAGGGTGGCGCGCCCGGCGGCACGAAGTCGGCCTCGTACGCGAGCGCCGGCGCCAACGCCCGGGCGACGAAGCCCGCGAACACCGCGGCACCACCCTCCGACGGCAGCAGCTCGGCGACGGACAGCTCGAGGAACCACGCCGCCCACACCGCGGCGCCGACCAACGACAACACCAACCAGCCGACGGGTCGCCGCCGGATCCGCCGCCGCCGAAGGGGCGGCTGAAAGGGATGGGGCTCCGGCTCAACCACCGGCGACGTGCCTCGGCTCGAGCTCGTAGAGCCGGGCCAAGTCGGCCTCGCCGACCGCCGCGCTCGGCCGGTCGAACACGACGCGACCGCCGCGCAGCCCGATCAGGCGGGCAAAGAACTCGCGGGCCAGGTCGACGCTGTGCAGGCTCGCGCACAGCGTCAGGCCCTCGTCGCGGGCCAAGGTGTGCAGCAGCTCGATCGTGTCCCGGGCGCGCGCCGGGTCAACGGCGGCCACCGGCTCGTCCGCCAGCAAGGCCGACGGCCGCTGATAGAGCGCCCGCGCCAGCGCCACGCGCTGCTGCTCGCCGCCCGACAACCGATCGGTGCGCTCGTAGAGCTTGCCGGCCACGCCAACGCGCTCGAGCAGCCGGTGGGCGGCGACCACGTCGGCCCGCGGTGGCCGCGCGAGTAGCCGCAGCGCGCCGAGGAAGGACTGGCGCCCGAGGTCACCGACCAGGACGTTCTGCACGACCCGGAGCTGCGGCACCAGGCCGAGATCCTGGTGCACGAAGCCCAGCTTGGCTCGCACCGCGCGCAGCCGCCGCCCCGCCAGCTGGTCCACAGCCTCACCGTCGACGTGCACGGCGCCCACCTCGGGGCGCAGCGCGGCGCCGAGCAAACGGAGCAGTGTGGTCTTGCCGGCACCACTGGGCCCCACCAAAGCCACGGTCTCGCCGCCGCGGATGCGCAGGTCCACCTGCGCCAACGCGACCTGCGCGCCGTAGCGCACCGTCGCGCCGCGCACCTCGAGCGCGGCGCCGCTCACCCGCGCACGAAGCCGAGCTCCCGCGCGAGGCGGGCGATGCCAGCAAAGTCGTCGTTGTTGGCGGCGATGAGGCGCTGGCGCTCGAAGGCGGCCAGCAGGTGCGGTGCGCGCAGCTGCAGCAGCGCCGCGCGCAACCGCTCGGTGAAGCCGGCGCCAAAGTCATCCTCGAGCGTCGGGTGCGCCGTGAAGTTGTAGTCGGCGTACGCCGGCGTCTGCCAGATCACGCGGCAGACGTCGGGGTCGACGCGGCCTTCCCGCACCAGGCGGTCGTACTTGGTGTAGCTGACGGCGCCGGCCTCAAACACGCCCGACGCCACCAGCTCGACCGTGCGGTCGTGGCTGCCGGCGTAGGCGTTGGGATGGCCAAAGAACTCGCTCGGTGCCTGGTTGGTGTGTTGGCGGATGAAGAACTCTGGCATCAGCCGCCCGGACGTGGACTCCTGCGAGCCAAACGTGAAGCGACGCCCGGCGAGAACGGCGGGGAACTCCGCGCTCCGCGTCAGCCCGGTGTCGCGGTGCGCGATGAAGTAGGAGTAGAATTGCGCATCTTCTTCGCCCTGCACGACGGCGCACGCGCCGGGCACGCGGTGGCGCGCCTGGACGCCCGTCAGTCCGCCGAACCACGCCAGCTGGACGTCGCCGTTCTCGAACAGCAGGACCGAGTCCTGGTACTCGGTGACGGGCACATACTCGACCGGGACGCCCAACGCCTCGGCCAGGTAGTCGGCGACCGGAGTGTACTTCGCGGTGAGGAGGGTGGGGTCGTCGTCCGGGATCGCCGTGAAGCACAGCACCTTGGGCCGGGCTTGGGCCTCGCCCGAGCAGCAGGTCAGCAGACTGAGCAGCGCGACGCAGCCCAGGGCCACGGTCTGAAGCGGGATCGTCATCGATCAGCGCGAGGATAGCGCCGTCGACCGCCGGCTGCTGCGAACGAAACGTCCGTCGCAACGATCGGCCACTGCCCGAGACTCGCCACGCAAAGCGCTTTCCGGCCGGACGTCTAGAATCTAGGCGCTCAGTCACTGGCGGCCGGCCCAATCGATCCGCAGATGCGGTCCGGCGGGCCATTCGAGGCCGAGCGGCACGTCGGGGCGCCACGACCAGCTACGGGTGATCGTCAGCTCTTCCTTCTTGGTCTCGATGGTGTCGAAGCGCACCAGCAGCTGGCCCTCGATGGTGACGGCGTGCGGGTTTCTCACGGACTCGACGTAGACGACGCCGTTGCACACTTTGTCGTCTTTGCCCGGGCAGTGGAGCTCGCTGTGCGGCGCCAGGATCGCCAAGTTGCCGGTGAGCGCAGTGCCACCGTTGATGGTCGAGGTCTTCTTCAGCTCGATCTCTTGCGCGCCGTTGCGGGCCACGTCGTAGTCGGTGGGAACCACGAGCGTGCCGTTGATGGTCGCGTTCTCGAGCTTCAGCTTGTCGCTGGCGCCCAGAGCCACCACCACGATGCCGTCGAGCGTCTGGTCCTTGATCGTGGTGGCACCGGAGTAGTGGTGCACCGTGACCATGCCGCTGGTCATCGTCTCAAACTGCGTCGTATCCCACACCGGCGCGGCATACACAGTGGCGTCGTAGTCGGTGTTGCTGCCCATCCCGTGATGATCCACGGTCCCCGACGGCAGCGATGGCGGCATCACGAGGTGGAGATCCCCCGTGATGTCCAACGCCGGCGAGTCCGACGCGCTGATATCGATCGGCTCGGTGGGATCGCCGAGGTAGACCTTGCCGCTGACGAAGACGGTCTCCTTGAACTTGTTCGCATCGGCAAAGCTCGCGAAGGCGTAATCGAGCGGCTCGCGGACGTAGCCGACCGTGGCCCCCAGCGTCACCGTGGCCCCTCGCGCGCGCCCCTCGGCCAAGACGTTGGGCTGGGCTCCCGCGGTGATCTGCACCAGGGCCTCGACGTCGGTCTCGAGCGGGACCAACATCGTCGTGTCCACGATCCCGGTGACGCCGATCTGCGCCGCTGCCCACTCGACGCCAGATTGCGCCGCGCGCTCGGCCCGATCCAAATCCCGGCCGCTCGACAACGCCCGGACCGCGCTCTCGGCGGTCGCGAGCAGGGACAGGGACAGGGCCACAAACGTCGTGCTCAGGAACAAAACGGTCAGCAGAACGATGCCGGCGCGGTCGGTCGTGGCCGGCGCGCGTGCCCCCAAACGGTCAGCTCGCATCGGCCGCAACCTTGGCGAGTAGGAGCCCCAACGCGTAGCGGGAGTGGACCTCACCGTCACTCGTGACATCGACACGCACCCGCACCGCGATCGCCTCGGAGCTCTTCACGACGACGTGGAAGTCGATGTCGTCGACGCCCTGCAACACCGCGCTCGCCCGGTAGTCGGCGTCGAGCAGGTGGCCGTGGTTGTGGCGCACCCCCGGCGAGACCACGTCCAGACCAAGGGCGTTGGCCGCGGCCTCGGCCGCGGCCGGACTCTCAGCGGCGACCCGGTGCAGCTCGTGACGCGACGGCGTGCGCTCCCAGACCACGCCCGAGCCATCCAGCATGGTGAGCACCAGGCGGTCTCCGCTGTCGACCAGGGTCACGGCGTGCCGCACCTCCCGCACGAAGAGGCGCAGGGCGCGGCCGACGTCGACGGCACGGTCCGCGCCTTGCGCTACGCGCGCACCGGCTTCGGTGAGCAGCCCCGACGCCGCCATGGCCCCCGCCAACACGAACGCCGCCACGCTCATCGCCAGCAACAGCTCCACCAACGTGAAGCCGCCGCGATGGTGCCGGCGGCCACGGCGATCTTCGCGCCCCACTACGGCGTGCGCCACAGCAGCATGACCTCGGCGGCCGCCTCGACGTTGCCGCGGAGCGCGGCCACGCGCACGCGCATGAGATCCGTCGAGTTGTCGGCCACGACGACATCCGGCGCCGCTGGATCCACCGACTCGACCACGAAGGACCGCGACCAGGTTGCATCGAACTCTTCCCCAGCCTGGTCCGACACGGGCGACTGAACCAGTCCGTCCACGTCGTCGACGTCGTCGTAGAGGCGCAGCACCGACTCGAAGATCTCACGCCCCCAGCTGCTGGGGAAGTTGTCGTCACGCCGCCCCAGTCGCTGCACCCAGGCCAAGCCGTCCTGCACCAGATACTCGGCCACCTCCTCCACGCCGCGCTCGGTCAGCGCGGTGCGCGTCGACTGCAGCCCCGCCCCCATGGTCGCCACCGCCAACCCCAAGATCACGATCCCGAGAAGCACCTCGAGATACGCGAAGCCACCGGCCTCGCGCCCGCTCACTCCGGACGCTCCTGCGCCCGGCGCTCGGGGAAGGCGATCGAGATGATGGTGCCTCGCGGCGCCGCGTCGCGCACTTCGATGGCACCACCGGCGCGGCGGACGATCTCGCACGCGATCGCGAGCCCCATCCCGGCACCGGCCACCGTGCCCGTGAAGTCCTCCTCGCGCTGGTAGAAGGACTGAAACACGCGTTCCCGGTCCACGGTCGGGATCCCCGGGCCGCGGTCTTCCACCTCCAGCACGAGCGAGCCATCGACGTCACGCCGCGACGCCACGCGAACGAAGCGCTCATCGGGCGACGAGAACTTGATCGCGTTGTCGATCAGATTGTCGAGCAGTACCCGCAGACGCGGGCCCGGAATGCGGACGACGTTGGCACCCGGCTGCAAGTCCCACTCGAAGGTCAGCGGACGATCGCCGTAGTGCCGCACGAAGTGGGCGTGGACCTCTGGCCGCAGCTGCCGCAAGTCGGCCCGGCCCCGCGTCGACCAAGAGCCTTCCATCAGCTCGGCGAAGTACAGCAGGCGGTCAACCAAGACGCCGAGCTCGGCGGCGCGGTTCTGCGCCTCGGCCATGAACTCGCGCCGCTCGCTCGCCGTTGCGGCCTCGTCCTCGAGGAGCATCAAGGTACCGAGGATCGACGTCACCGGCGTGCGCAGCTTGTGGGAGATGATCGAGAGGAAGTCTCGCTTCAGGCGCTCCTCGCGCCGCTTCTCGGTGAGGTCGTGCAGCGTCAGGATGACCCCGACCACTCGGTCGTCGACGCCCCGCACCTCGCGAGAGCGCATCGACAGGACCAACTCATCAGCACCCTTGCCGCGGCTGAGCTCCTCGACGCGGCCGGTGTCGCCGACCACCTCGACGCCGTCGCTGAAGGTCCAGCCGTTGACCTTGGCCACGAAGTCCGTGCCCTCGGATTCGCCTTCGGGGATGTCGAACAGCCGCCGCGCGACCGAGTTGCAGAGGACCGTGCGGCCGTCCGGCGCCAGCAGAATGATGCCGTCGCTGTTGTCCTCGATGACGGAGCGCAGCTTGGCTCGCTCGACCTCGACGTTGCGGTAGTGGATCGCACTGCTCAGCGCGATCGCCGCCTGTGACGTCACCGCGGACACCAACTTGACGTCGTTGGTGCTAAACGCGCGGCCCTGCCCGCCGACGATCGCCACCACGCCGAGCACGCGGTCACGCACGGCCACCGGCGCGCACAGCACCCCGCAGCCGCGGCCGCCGTCCGTGAGGTGCTCGGCCGACATCGGATCGTTCATGAACTCCGCGCGGGCGGCGCCGGCGGTAATCTCGAGTGCCGCCACCCGCACCAGGGTGCCCGCGTCGGCACGCTCGGCCTGCAGCACCAAGTCGCCGTCCTCGACCACGTAGTAGGCGCCGCACGAGGCCTCGATGGCCGCCAGGCAGCGGTCCAGCGTGTCCTCGACCAGCGAGTCACCGACGGCTTCCGCAAAGTGGCGGGCCGAGTCGTACACCGTGGCGAGCGCGTCGAGCGACTCCAGCAAGTGCTGGCCAACGCGGTCCAGCACCGGCTCGTCGAGGCCCTCGCCGCGCGGTGGGTCGATGGCTGCGTCGTTCTCTCGGATCTCGCTCACGATCGGTGCCTCACGTCCTCGCCAGCCGAAAAATCGGCAGCATGATGGCCAACGCGATGAAGCCAACGACCCCGCCCATCAGCACGACCATCGCCGGCTCAACCACGGTCAACACATCACGGGCCCGTCGGGACAGCTCGCGGTAGTACTGCTCGGCGGCCTTCAGCAAGACCCCGTCGAGGTTTGCAGTCGCCTCACCGGCCGCCAGGATCTGCTCGAACGTCGGTGGCACTAGGCCCCGACCACGCACGGCGTCGGTGAGGCTGCTCCCGTTCAGCACTTCCTGCTGCGCGCGCCGCCAGAACTCCGCGTAGGTCGCGCTGCCGGCGACCTCCCGGGCATGGTCGAGGGCCGCATGCACGGGCACGCCAGCCTGCACGAGAAGCCCCAGGGTGCGGGCGCTCCGCGCTAGCACCGACTGGCGGTAGAGCGGCCCAAAAAGCGGCAGCCGAAGCAGGGCGGCGTCCAGGGTCCGACGGCCATCCGCGGTGCGCGCGAAGGCCACAGCGGCGACGACACTCACGACCAGGGCCAGCAGCGCCCACGGCCAATACGACGTGACGGCGTTGCCAACCGCCATCAGGGCGCGCGTCGGCGCCGGCAGGATGGCCTGCTTCGCGGCAAACAGCCGCTCGAACCGCGGCACGATGACGCCCAGCATGAAGACGACGACCGCGCCGGTGAGCAGCAGCATGATCAGCGGATAGAGCGTTGCCGAGCGCAGCCGGCTGCGCAGCTGCGCGTCGGCGTCCAGCATCTCGACCGTGCGCCGCAGCATCGGGGCCAACGAGGACGACACCTCGCCCGCGCGCACCATCTGGGTCAGCAGCTTGGGGAACGCGCGGGGCAGCAGCGCCATAGCCTCGGAGAGCGGCCGGCCACCAACCACCGCGTGCTCGAGCTTGGCGAGGACCGCGGCGGGTCGCTCCTGCGCGGTCTGCGCCCGCATCGACTGGAGCGCCGCCGGAATCTGGATGCCGCTGTCGAGGAGCGTCGCCAGCTGGTCGAGCAGGGCAAACCGCTCACCACGGGTGAGCCGCATGTTGCCCTCGGCGGTGATCGATGGCGTCGCCAGCGGCGGCTCGCCCTCGGTGCGGACCGAGGCCGACGGCGCCGGCGCCGCGACCTTGATGCTCATCGCCTGGACCTTGGTCATCACCAGGCCACCCTCAGGACTTCGTCCAGTGAAGTGATGCCTTCCGCGGCCTTGTGCACGCCGTCGTTGCGCAACGACATCAAGCCCTGCTCGGTGGCGAGACGGCGCAGGTCCGCCAACGACGGGGCGCCGCTGATGGCATCGCACAACTCATCGGTCAGTACCAGGAGCTCGTAGAGCCCCGTGCGGCCGACAAAGCCCGTGCCGCCGCAGGCCTCGCAGCCGCCGTGGGTGTGGTAACGCCCCTCCGGCAGCTCGCCGAAGTGGCGCAACACCGGCGCCGCAGGATCGATTGGCTTGCGGCAAGTGGCGCACAACCGGCGCACGAGCCGCTGCGACAGGACTCCGCGCAGGGCGGCGCCGATCAGGTAGGGCTCGATCTCCATGTTGAGCAGCCGCGTCACCGCGCTGACCGCGTCGTTGGTGTGGAGCGTCGCCAACACGAGGTGGCCGGTCAGCGACGCCTGCACGGCAATGTTCGCCGTGTCCTTGTCGCGGATCTCACCGATCATCAAGACGTCCGGATCCTGGCGCAGGAGTGAGCGCAGGGCGTCGGCGAAGCGCAGGCCACCCTTCTCGTTGGCCGGCACCTGGTTGACGCCGCGCAGGTTGTATTCGACCGGGTTCTCAACCGTGCAGAGGTTCTTGGTCGGCGTGTTGATCTCTTCGAGCAGCGCGTAGAGCGTCGTCGTCTTGCCGCTCCCCGTCGGGCCGGTGACGAGGACCAGCCCGTCCGGCCGGTGCGCCAGCTCGGTGAGTGCCTGCAGGCGCTGCTGGCCGATGCCGAGGTTGCGCAAGTCGATGCGCATCGACGAGCGGTCGAGGATGCGTAAGACGATCTTCTCGCCGTGCACCGTCGGCAGCGTCGACACGCGCACGTCGACCGGATGCCGGTCGAGCATCACACGAAACCGCCCGTCCTGGGGACGACGGCGCTCGCTGATGTCCAGGTCCGCCATCACCTTCACTCGCGACACGATCGCCGGATGCATGCGGTGCGGCGGCGTCATCATCTCGGTGAGCTCGCCGTCGATGCGACAGCGGATCCGAAACATGCGTTCGTCGGGCTCGAGGTGGATGTCGCTGGCCCGCTCCTTGATGGAGCGAAACAGGATGTAGTTGACCAGCCGGACCACGGGCGACATGCCCGCGACTTCCTCGAGGTCGAGAAGGTCGTCGACCTTCTCCTCGATGATCTGCACTTCGCCGGCATCGACGCTCTCGACGAAGTCGTCGATCTCGAACGAGCCGAGGTTGTCCTCCAACAGATCATCGAGGAGCAGATCGATCGCCCGCCGACTCGCGACCACCAGCAGCACGTTGCAGCCGGTAATCCGCGTGATCTCGTCGACCAGCAGGAGATTGGTCGGGTCGTCGAGGGCGATCGTGAGCTCGTCCTCGATGCGAAACATCGGCACGACCCGGTGCTTCTGCAGGAAGGCCTTCGGCAGCACCTCCTCGATCTGACGATCCACCAGCCGCCACGTCAGCGGCAGGTAGGGCAGTCCGTACTGAATCGCCAGGGCCTGCTGGATGCACTCGTCCGGCACTAGGTTGAGGCGACGCAACGTGGCGCCCAACCGCTCGCCCGGCAGACGGTTCTCCGAGATCCCGGCCTTGCGCAGGTCCTCTCGGCTGATCCAGCCCATGGAGAGCAGGATGTCGCCGAGCTTGCCCGTCATGCCCATCACGGCTGGCATGCTGTGTCTCCTTCGCGCATCACCCGCCCATCCGCATGGTCTGCAGTGCCTGCTCGGTGGAATCGAACAGCGCCAGGCGGCGATCCAGACGAGTCGCCGTGAAGATGTCGGCCAAGATCGTGCTCGCCCCCACGAGTGCCAGCCGGCCACCGGTGTCGGCGACGCGGCGCGCCAGGCGCACCAGCTGCTCGAGTCCGACGGAGTTGGCATCGGGGACCTTCTGCAGGCTGACGACGAACCTGCTGCGCTCTTCCTGCAGCGCTTGCTCGATCGCTGCGGCCAAGGCTTCCCCCAGCTCTTGGTCGAGCGAGCCCTCCGGCAAGAGCGTCACCAGAGTGCCATCCGTGGCCGTGCAGACCGACACGTCAATCGCCTCCCCCGCCGCGCAGCAACTCCTCGACTTCCTTCACCAGTTGCCGCGGGCTGAACGGCTTGGTGAGAAAGCGATGCTCGCCAATCCGCGCCGCCACGTCAGCTGGCACGCCGAGATCCTGGGCCGTCAAGATGATGACGGGCAGAGCGGCGGTCGTCGGCTCGGCGCGGAATCTCTCGCAGAGCGTGTAGCCGTCCATCCGCGGCATGCCGACGTCCACGATGGCCAAGTCCACGGGCCGCTCCTTCACACTCTGCAGGGCTTCTTCACCGTCCGTCGCCTCGCACACGTCGAAGCCGGCCCCGCGCAGCTTCAGCACGAGCGGAAAGCGAATGCCTGGATCGTCGTCGACGACGAGCACGGTCTTGCGTTCGGACTCCCCCATCACTCTCCTCCGTCCACCGCCACCAACGTCGACTCCGCACCGGTCGCTGGATCCACCGAGCCGGTCGGCAAAAACACAGCAAACTCGGTGCCAACGCCCACCTCCGAGCGCACCTCGATGCGCCCTTGGTGCTTCTCGATGATGTAGCGGGCCATCGGCAACCCAAGCCCAGTGCCCTGCACCCGCGAGCGCTCGGCGCTGCCGGCGCGAAAGAACTTGTCGAAGACCCGCGGCAGGTCCTCCTCGGCGATGCCAATCCCGGTGTCCTCGACTCGCACGACCAGCTCGGCGCCCTCGGGGCGCGCCGACAGCCGCACGCGGCCGCCGCTCTTCGTGTACTTCACCGAGTTGCCGATGATGTTGACGAACGCCTGACGCAGCAGTCGCGCGTCGCCAACGACGACCGGCAGATAGTCGGACAGCTCCCACTCGAGCGCGATCGACGCGCGGTCGGCGAGAGGTAGATGCATGTCCCGCAGCCCGCGGAGCATCTCGCCCACCTCGAGCGTCGTGAACGTAAACTCCGTGATGCCGGCCTCGACGCGCGCCAGATCCAGCAGCTCGTGGACCATGCGGGTGAGCCGCACGGCCTCGGCGTGGGACAGCGTCGCCAGCTTCTGGCGTTCCTCCGGGGTCAGGTCGTCGTCCTCGACCAGCATCTCGAGCGACGCCTGGATCGAGGTGAGCGGCGTCTTCAGCTCGTGCGACACGCCATAGATGAACTCCGACTTGGCGCGGGCGTTGCGCTCCTCGGCGGTCCGATCCTCGAGGGCGACCAGCTGCCGCGAGGTCGCCGGGGCCGCCAGCTCCTCGGCGACCGCGCTGCTCGAGCTCTCGAGCCCGCGTACGACGAACGTCCGCTCGCTGTCGTCGTGGTCCGACCAGCGGATCTTGCAGCGTTTGACGCGCCGCGCCAGATCTGCGCCGAGCACCGAGCGGATGGCATCGACGATCTCGAAGCTCGCGTTCGCCTGCTCCAGGCTGGGCCCGTCGCGGTCGCCGAAGCCCAGGACCTGCCGCGCCATGCGGTTGGCAAAGGCCACGCGCTCGCCGCCTTCGAGCACCAGGATCCCATCGGACAGCGCATCGAGGGCCTCGAGGAGGAGCTCGCGCTCGCGATCGATCGTGTGGGTGGCGAGCTGCAGTCGCTGTGCTCGTCGCGCCGCCTCGCGCTGACGCTCGGTCTCGGCCAACGCCGCGCTCCACGCCTCGTCGACGCCTTCGAGCGCCTGGCTGAGCGGCTTGCCGAGCACGTCCCACAGCTCTTCGACGCGCTCGACACCCTGGCTCGGCTGGCGCCGCCGGACGAGGGTCAGTCCCACGACAACGCCGGCCGCCAGCGCCGCCAGCACCGCCACGGTCAGCCCTGCCAAGCCGACGGTCATCGCTCGTCCTCCGGCCCCTCGCGCGCGCTGAGGGCGGGATAGCGTTCGACGACGGCTTGCACCAGCCGGTCGGCGCCGGGCCGCGTCTGCGCGTGACCGAGGTGACGTCGCGCCGCGTCGATCTCACCCCGCTCGGCGAGCGCCGCCGCCAGCAAGGCGTGCGGCACAGGGTCACGCGGGTCGGCCGCGATCGCGGCCCGCAGGGCTCGAATCCCCGCCACGGCCCGCCCAGCGGCGAGGTGCACGCGCGCCAACGCGGCGTGGGCACCGGCGAGGGCCGGATCGGCCGCCGTCGCAGCCTCGAGCTCTTGCCGCGCCTCCTCGCGCCGATCGAGCGCCAGCAGCAGCTCCGCGCGCAGTAGGCGAATCCGCGGCCGCGCGAGCGTCGCCACGTCCAAGAGCTGCAGCTCCGCGAGCGCGTTGTCCGAATCGCCGGCCTTGGCGTGGGCCGCCACGAGCGCCAGCGTCAGCTCCGGGTTGTCCAATCGCGAGCGCGGCGGCAGCGCCCTCCCAAAGGCCACGGCCTCCGCAGCGCGTTCGCCCACCACGGCACTGAGCACGTAGCGCGCCGAGGCGTCCTGGTGCCGTGGCTCCAGCTCGTAGGCCCGGCGGTACGCCGCCGCCGCCTCGCCCCAGTCGCCCCCGGCCGCCAGTGCCGCACCGCGATCCAGCCAGACCTCGACCCGGTCGCCAAAACGCGAGGCCAGCTGAGCCGCCACCGCGGCGGCGGCTGGCTCGCGCTCCTGCTGACGATAGAGGCGCAGCAGATCGAGCCACGGCTCCGGGCCGGCGGCCGGCGTGGCGGTCGCCCGGCGGAAGACCCGCTCGGCGTCATCCCAACGGCCTTCCGCGGCGGCAATCGCCCCGAGCACGCACCACGCGTCGGTGGCCTCCGGCTCGACCTCCAGCAGAAGGCGCGCGGCCTGGGACGCCTCGGCCAGATCACCGTCGCCGTGGGCCAGCCGCAACAACAACCGCAGCGCGCCGGCATCCACACGATCGTAGTCGACGGCCTGACCCAGCAGTCGACGCGCGCGCTCCGAATCACCGGCGCGCACGCACTGCAGCGCCAGGTCGCGATACATCTCCGCCTTGGCGAGGCGCCACTCCGCGGCGTGCAGCTTGTCGCCACTGGGATCACCACCGACGACGGTGCAGCTCACGAGCGCTGCGCCGAACGCCGCCGCTAACAAGGCCACACGAGTCAACGGCCTCACCGGTGCTCCTCCGCGGGCGGGTCCGCCTCAGCGGGCCCATTTTCGGGGTGCTCGCCCGCTGGCGACGCCAGCTTCTGCAGTACCACCATGGCGCGCTCCTCGTCGTCGCGCAGCGACTCCAGCGCTAGATCCTCGACGAGCCGCTGCCGCAGGCGCGCCGCGGGCACCAGCGTGGGATGCAACGTGAGCGCCCGCTCGACCGCGCCGAGCGCGCCCTTCGCGTCGCCGCGAAGACTCAGCACTTCGGCATCCTCGAAGCAGCGCTGCGCCATCACCGGGCGCAGGTAGGGCGACAACGCCTGCCAGTGGCTGCGCCGCACCGCGTCGAAGCGCTCTTGCGCTTCCTCGGCCTGCCGCCGGGCCACGGCCGGGTCGAGGACGTGCGGCGTCATCAAGATGACCAGCTCCCGCCGACTCACCGTCTCTTGCGTGCGGCCAAACAACGCGCCGAGCACTGGCAGGCTGCCCAGAAACGGAATCTGGCTGCGCACGGTCGAGATCGACTCGGAGATCAACCCACCGAGCACCAGCGTCTGGCCGTCGCGGATCAGAATGCTGCTGGAGATCTCGGTCGTCGACTCCGATGGCACGCCCGACACAGGATCGACCACACCGGCGCTGTTGCGCGGATGGACCTCGAGCCGAATCCAGCCGTCCTCGCCGACGAACGCGCGGAACATCAGCTGCGTGCCGGTATTCAAGAACTGCACCTGCTCGATGGTGCTGGTCTCCGTCGTGAGCAACGTCGTGTAGCCGAGACGGCCACCGACGATGATGCGCGCCATCTGGCCGTTCAGCGCCACGACCTTCGGGTTGCTGACGATCGTCGCGTTGGTCGTGTCCTCCAACGCCTCGACGAACCCGGCGACGTTGTCGCTGACGAAGCCCAACGACAACCCCTGCGTCGGCGGGTCGTTGGTGAAGCCGAAGGTCTGACCGCTGAACGAGAAGGAGTCGAGGCTGTCGGTGGGGATCTGGTAGCCCCCTACGCGAGTGAGATCGGAGGCCGCCCCCAGCTCGACGAAGCCGGTACCGCCCAGGACGTTGAAGTCGACGCCGAGACGATTGTCTTCGCCAAGGTCGATGCTCAGGATCGTCGCCTCGAGCAGGACTTGCTGCGGCGGCTGATCGAGAACCGCCAGGGCAGCCGCGATCTCCGCCAGCCGCGACTGCCGATCCCGCACGACGATCGTCTCACGCTGCCCACTGCCTTCGGGGCCACTCGCCCCGGCCGCTTGACCCGCGCCAGCTGCGGCCAGGCCGCCGGTCGTGGGTTCCAGGCGCGTGAGCTGGCCGTCGGGCGACACCAACGGCTGCAGCAGCTGGCTCGCCTCATCCGCGGTGATGTGGCTGAGCCCGAATACCCGCGTCTCGATGACATCCGCGGCCGCCTCCCGCGCCCGTTGCGCCTCGGCCGTGAGGACCCGGTAGCAGCCGTCCTCGACGACAAAGGTCAATCCTTGGGTCCCCAGGATCTGCGCCAGGGCCCGCTCTAGGGGCACGTCGTACAGGTTGATCGTGACGCGCCCTTGCACGTGATCGCCCGCCACCAAGTTGAGCCGGTGCTGCACGGACAACGCTTCGAGCAAGCTCGCGAGCTCCTCGTTCCGCGCACTCAGGGTCACGAGGTCTTGCTGGGCTGGTGCGGCGGCCGAGGCAACCACAAGGCACAAGGCACCGGCACGAATGCCCCGAGCGACCTGGGCGCGAATCTCGCACAACTTGCTCATTGCTGACGTTCCTTGCCTGGCACCGGCATGTCGATGGTGAACACGCGCCCAGACTCACGACTCTGCAGCAGCACTCGACGCTCTTCGATCGACACGACTACGAAGCCGTCGATCTCGTCGCCCCGTCGGCAGGCCCGCCCACGGATCACGGCGATGGGATCCTGCGCGCTGCTGAGCATCACGCTGCTCGGCACCAACTCGGCGGGCGCCGGGGCGAGGGACGATTCGTCCAACATGGTCTCCGCCAGCGGAACCGCCGGCACCGGCGACGTGCCGCCAAAAGGGTCGCCAAGGACGCCGGCCACCTGCCGCGGTCCAGCCCGGCCAAGGGCGCGGTCCACGAGCTCGCGAAGCGCGTCCGTGTCGACGGCTGGCCCCTCGACGCCCGACGCCTCCTCGACGTCGGCCACCACGGTCGCTGGGACCGCTTGACCTGCCGGCGACAATGACGCCGACGCGTCGACCGGGCGCGGCGCTGCCGGCCGCAGCACCGGAATCCACACGACGACCATGACCGGCAACAAGGCCACCAGCATCACGGTCTTGGTCGGGTTCTGCCGAAACGAGGCGAACCCCGAAGGCGGCGTGCCGGCAGCCTCAGCGCCAGTCACGAGCCCCGCCTCCAGAAACGCGCGACCGCCAACTCAGCCGAGACCAGCCCCGGTTGCGCCGCTGGCTTCACGCGTAGTGACGTGACGCGGCTCGGCGGCTGCTCATCCTCGATGCTGCGCAGCAACGCCAACAGGTCCACCAACGAGCCCGACACCGAGAGACGCACGCTTTCGCTCACAAACGGCGGTCGCGGCGTCGGCGCCAGCGTCTCGGCGTGCTCGGCCTCGAGGCCCAGCTCACGGAGCCGCGCCGACGTGCGCAGCAGGAGCGGCGCGGTGTCATCCCGAGGCGTCAGCAGCTCTTCCAGCTCGGCCAGCCAACCCTCGAGACGTTCGACATCACCGTGCACATGGGCCAGCTGGGCGGCCTTCTGCTCCGCCCCGGTGCTGCGCGCATAGCACGCGCTGACGCTCTCCTGGAGTCGCTCGATCTCCCGCCAGTGCGAACGCGCGACGACGCCGAAGTAGAGCAGCACGCCGCCGACGAGCAGCGCCCCGAAGCGGAAACCGCCGATCATCGGGCGCCCTCCTCGGTCTCCAGGAGATAGCTGACGCCGTCTTGTTCCTCAGCGGCCTGCGCCTGGCGACAGCGCAACCGGGGCACCTGCCCCTGTGCCTGCACGACAGCCAGGTAGCGGGATAGCTCGTCGAGATTCGTGCAGGTCGCGTGCACGCGGAGCCACGGCTTGGGTTCCCCGAGCCACGGATCAACGCGGCACTCGAGCTCCGCGAAGCGCACGCCCTCGGTCCGCTCCCCGAGCAGCGCGCCGACCACCTCGGGCACGCGGGCCGCGGCCAGCGGCGCGGTCCACAGGCGCAGGGTCGCGGCCAGATCGACGAGCCGCTGCTCATCGGCGACGACCGCGCGGGCCCGCCCTTCCGCGGCGCTCGCGTGGCGCTCGGCATTCTCGACCATCTGGCGAATGCCGAACTCGCGATGGCGAAACAGAGCCTCGGTGGCGCCGACTCCCACGAGTACCAAGACCGCCAGCCAGGTGCGCTCGCGCCGGCGCCGCACCCGTTGTTGCCCCTCGCGGTACGCGGCCGGCAAGAAGTCGACCGAGACCGTCATGCCGCCATCCCCCGCAGCGCGAGTCCCAGAGCGGTCGCGTATCCGCGTGGGCCCAGCCGACGCCAGTCCTCCACGCCCGGCAGGCCCAACGCCGCGAACGGGTCGGCCAGCTCAGCGCGCAGGCCCAGCCGCTGGCCGAGGTAGGGCACCACTCCCGGCAGACCCGCGGCACCACCACTCAAACGCAGCCAGGCGACGGCACGCCCCTGGTGCAGCGACGCGCAGTAGCGCACGCAGTCGCCCACGCGCGACAGGATGAAGTCCAGTTGCTCCGCCAGCGCCGTGGTGACCAGGGCCTCGACCTGATCGCGATCGGCGTCGTCCTCGGCGAGATCCAGAATCGCGTCGACGTCCAGCTGCAGCTTGTTGTGCAGTGCGGCCGCCAGCTCCGATCCACCGATGGGCACAGTGCGCATCAACATCGGCTGGCCGGACCGCACCACGGTGATGCGCGTGCAATGACAGCCAATGTCGACGAACAAGAAGGACGCGTCGGCCCCGGCGTGCGCCAGAAAGGGGCGCACCTGCGCACACGTGTCGAGATCGATGGCGACCGGCGTCAGCCCGAGGTCCTCGATCAAGTTGATGTGGGCCTTCACCACCGACTCCTCGGTGATGCAGCACATGAACTCACGTTTCTGCTCGCCGTGCTCGAGGAGATCGGCGACGGGCAACGGGCAGAAGCTCAGCTCGCCGCCGCTGTCCGCCGGCTGCTGCGCGACCTCTTGCGCCAAGAACTCCGCCGGGTCCTCGATTCGGTCATGCGGGACGCGGATGTGGCGCACCGCGATCTCCGGGAGCCGCAGCGCCGAGATCGCCGCGCGGCCGCGAAACGAACCGTTGCGCAGGGCGCGCCGGCAGGCGTCGAGCTGCCGTTGGCGCCGCGCCGCGCCGTCCGTGCCGGGGCCGACCTCAACGCAGCGAGCCTCGCGCAGCGCCAGGCGGCGGCCGCGACGCTCGAGCTGCACCACCTTGACGGTGTGCTCACCGACGTCCAGGGCGATCGGTGCTGCGACTCGGCCCAACACCGGCCCTCACCGATCCTTGTCCGCCGGGAGCCGCTTGCCGAGGTCGGTCACGGTCCGGTGGAGCTCGGCGAGGCGCTTGTCCACGGAGCGGAGTAGCCGGATCATCTGCTCCCTCTGCGCGGCCGGGTTGTTCTGCACCGGCGCAACGCCGGGGCTCGTCATGGCCCACAGCGAGGCCGAAGCCAGCACGGTCACCGCGACGGCAATCGCCACCACGCCCAGGCCGGCGGTCCGTCGCCTTGGTCCACGCGTTGACGACATGCGGCGCGCGCCTTCGTCCATCGCGGTCGCTCCTCCCTCGTGCCGCACTGCGCTCTCGCCCCGTCTGGCTAGAAGTTGTAGTAGGCCTTACCGGATGGTGCGCTGAGCGTCGAGTTCGCCCGCACGCGACCAATTTCCGGCTGGTAGATCCACCCCGTGGAGTCATCCGCAGCTGGAAACGTCGCCCCGTCGGCGACGACTTGGACCGTGCTGAGGCCGTTCACCGGGTTCTCCGGAACGGCCTCGGAGATGTAGGGCCCGTAGTCGTAGCCACTCGTGCCGATCGCCGCCGTCGATCCGTCAGCCTGGCTGGCGAGGAGCAGCTGATTCCCGACGAGCGTTTCCGTCGGGGCACCACCACCCACCGGGTAGCCCGGATAGGCCCCGCGATGCTGCAGCTTGTAGTACTCGAGCGCGTTCCGCAGCACCGACAGATTGGCCTGCAGGTTGGCGGCCCGCGCCTCCTCAGCGCTGTTGGCAAACTGAGGAATCGCGACTGCCGCGAGGATGCTCAGAATCACGACAACAATGAGCAGCTCCACCAGCGTGAAGCCGGCTCGTGACCACAGACTCTTCAACATCGACTCCTCCCAACGGACCTCTGCGAGGGAGATATCGGAGCGCGCGGACGCGCGGCTTGAGACGACGCCGCGTCGTGGTGGGGTGTCTCCTAGTGGTGTGATTCAGGCAGATGGGGCCTTATCCGCGAGACATCGGCGCCGGTCGCAAGGCGGGTCGCCGCAGGCATATTGGTGGATACGGCGAGGACGACCCAACGCTGCGAGCGGCGCTGAGGGCCGTGGATAAGG
>JBCCGH010000084.1:0-38233 GCA_039029375.1 Planctomycetota bacterium | reverse complement strand
TGTCGACGGCCCTCTGCGCCGCTCGCGGCGTTGCGTCTCCTCGACTTGTCCACCAACAAGCCCTGCGTCGACAGCGCCTTGCGAGCGGCACACATGGCTCGCCGACTTACGCAACCAACTTCCGACACACAACACTAGGGCCGGCGGGACCCTTGCCGGTTCGACGCGGAACCGCGAAAATTACCGGCTGCCACTCAGACAGCGGCGGGAGGTCGATCTGAGGCTTATGCGCACGACGCTGACCAGCGAGACGCTCGCCGCCGTAGTCACTGCCGCCATTCTTGGTACTGCAGGGCACACCCAAGACTGGCAACGATTGGATCAAAGTCTGGCCCCCGCCGAGGGCATGGTGTTTGACGCGGGGCGCGACCGACTCGTGATCTGGGTTCCCAGGGGGCCCACTGCAGGCACGTGGGAGTGGGACGGCTTTGCGTGGGCAAAACGTGCGACGGCCTCGATGAGCCCGCCGCCGCGCAGCGGGTCGGCGATGGCCTACGACCCGGTCACGCGCACCGTCCTGCTGAGTGGCGGTTTCAGCGACGGCTTCGGCATCTACACCCTCGACGAGCTCTGGTCGTGGGACGGCGTCCGTTGGACCAGAATCAGCAACCGCGGTCTCGGCCGCCGCGGCTACCACGCCATGGTGACCGACGAGCAGCGCGGCCGGGTCCTGCTGCACGGCGGCACCGTAGACCTCGCACCCACGGTGACGGGACTGGACGGCACGTTCGAGTGGGACGGACGCCGGTGGAACCGCATCGCGACGGGTCCGCCGATCGCCTTGCACCAGATGGCCTATGACTCGGCCCGGCAACGGACCGTGCTGTTCGGCGGCAACAACGGGCACCCCGAAATCTGCGCGCTGGACGATCGCACTTGGGAATTCGATGGTGTGGCGTGGAGTCAGACCGCGGCCACGTCAACCCCGCGCGACGGCCATGGCATGGCCTACGATCCCGAGCGGCAACGCGTGGTGATGTTCGGCGGATCGGTGATCAGCCGCTATTCGTACCGCTGCTTCCCCGACGGAGCCACGCTCGAGTACGATGGATCGACCTGGCAACGCTGGCCCGGCGAGGGCCCCACGCCATTCGGTCTGTCACTGGAGTACATTCCGACGATCGGCCTCGCCGGCCTCCTCAATGGCACATTGCAGGTCTTCGACGGCGCGTCGTGGTCGCCCCTCCGGACGCCGAACCGGCTGCCCGGGTTGGGTTCGGCAGCGACGACCTACGACGTCGTGGGACAGCGCACCGTGCTCTACGCCGACGACCAGACCTGGCTCTGGAACGGTGGCGGATGGCGACTGGCACGCGGCACATCTGCGCCGGGAGTCCGAAATGGTCACGCCGTCGCGTACGACGAGCGCGCCTCAGAGGTCATTCTGTTTGGCGGCGCCGGCGGCGGCAACACCGGCACCTGGGCGTGGAACGGCGCCACCTGGACCCGCCGCGCGTTGCATGGGCCGGACCGCCGCGGCCACGCCATGGCCTACGACCGCGCCCGCGACGAGCTGGTGTTGTTCGGCGGATTGGTCGCGGGGTCGGCATCGGCCGAGACTTGGGTTTGGGATGGCTCGAGCTGGAACCAGCGCCAGCCGCCGGCGGCGCCACCCGCGCGGCACGGCGCCGCCATGGCCTACGACGCGGCCCGGCAACGGATCGTGCTGTTTGGCGGAGCCCCTGACGTCACCTCCGGGACCCTGTTCGCCGACACGTGGATCTGGGACGGGACGGCCTGGCAACAGATCGCGACCCCGACCATGCCGCCCGGCCGGGCCGGCCATGGCCTGGCCTATGACGAGCAGCTGCGAGCCGTGGTCCTCGCCGACGCCGGGAGCTGGGCCTTCGACGGCCTCCACTGGCAACGTCTCGCGACCACGGCGAATCCCGCAGGCCGTGTGAGCCTCTCGAGCGATCGCTCACGAAGGCGCCTCGTAGCCGTCGTGAACGGCCGGGAAACCTGGGAGTTCGGCCGCGTCGGAGTCGCGAGCGCGGTGCGGTTCGGCGCCGGTTGCGCCACGACCGTCGAACGCGTAACGCTGTCCAGCTTCGGGCCCCCGCGCATCGGACGCCTCGGCTTCGCCCTTGACCTGGGCGGTGCGCCGGCCGCCGCTCCAGGCGCGTTCCTGCTGTCCAGCGGCAGCGCCAGCTTGCCCATCGCCGCGGAATGCGTGCTGCGCGTCGATCCGCGGGTGGCGGCGGTGGTGCCCTTCATCGCCAATCGCGGAGGCTTCGCGACCCTACCGCTGCCGCTGCCCATCGCACTCGGCCCCTCCGGCGCGACGGCGTTCGCCCAAGCCGCGCTCGTGGAGCCCCTCGCTGCCGGACTCGCACTCAGCGACGGCCTGCAGCTCACCCTTGGCGAGCGATAGTGAGCGACCGCACGCGCCCGGCGAGAAACCCGCCGGGCCGCTCGCGGCCTCAACTTCAACCGACGTCGCTGGTCGTCGGGCTCTCTTGCGGCGAGTCCGGTGGCGGCGGCGGCGGCGGCACGGGCCCTTCGCCGTTCTCGTCCTCCAGCTTCAACGCCGGGCCGCCAGCATCGACGACGCCCTGTTTGCTCATGCGACCGATCTCCTCGGCCGCGGCATGGACGTCGGCGTTCTTCTGCACGCGGGTCTTCTGGTATTGGCGGAAGCCCGTGCCGGTGGGCACCAGGTGGCCGAGGATCACGTTCTCCTTGAGGCCGACCAGGTTGTCGCGCTTGCCCGCCAGCGCCGCTTCGGTGAGGACCTTGGTGGTCTCCTGGAACGACGCCGCCGAGATGAACGACTCGGACTGCAGCGAGGCCTTGGTGATGCCGAGGAGCAGCGGCGAGCTCGTCGCCGGCTTCTTGCGCTCCTTCAGCAGGCGCTCGTTCTCGCGCCGGAACTTGAACTTGTCGACCACCGCTCCCGGCAGGAACTCCGAGTCACCTGGGTCGTTCACCTGCACCTTGCGCATCATCTGCGCGGCGATGATCTCGACGTGCTTGTCGTCGATGCTCACGCCCTGCGCGCGGTAGACCGACTGAATCTCGCGCAGCAGGTAGGACTGCACCGCGGACTCGCCCTTGATCGCCAGGATGTCGTGCGGCACCAGCGGCCCGTCGACGAGAGCCTCACCCGCATCGACCAGATCGCCGCGGTGCACGCGCAGGTTCTTGCCCTGCGGCACCAGGTGCTCACGCTCGATGCCGGACTCCTGGCTCTTGATGACGATGGTGCGCTTGCCACGCCGCTTCTCGCCGAGCTCGATGACGCCGTCGATCTCCGCCAACACCGCCGGGTCCTTCGGGCGCCGGGCCTCGAACAACTCCGTGACGCGCGGCAGACCACCAGTGATGTCCTGCGTGCCCACGATCTCGCGCGGCGTCTTAGCCAGCAGACTGCCCGCCACCACTTTGCCGCCGTCCTCGGCCTCGATGTAGGCCTTCTCCGGCAGCGGGTGGATCGCGGCGCGGTTGCCCTGCGCGTCCTCGATGATGATCTGCGGGTGCAGGTCACCCTTGTGCTCGATGATGACCTTGCGCGCCACCTTGGTCTCGGCGTCACGCTCGTAGCGGAACGTCTTGCCCTCGAGAATGTCCTCGTAGCGCACCGTGCCGCTGACGTCGGCGAGGATGGGATGATGGTGAGGGTCCCAGGAGCACAGCACCGTGCGCTCCTTGATCTCTTCTCCACCCCCGACGCGGATCACCGCGCCGAGTGGGATCGGGTAGCGCTCGATCTCGCGCTGCTTGGCGTCCTCGATGATCATCTCACCGCGGCGCTTGAGCACGACCTGGGCGCCGTCTTCGCGCTCCACGACGTGCAGGTTCGCAAACCGCACGAAGCCAGCGCGCTTGGTCCGGATCTCCGACTCTTCGACGCGCCGCGACGCCGTGCCACCGATGTGGAACGTCCGCATCGTGAGCTGCGTGCCCGGCTCGCCGATCGACTGCGCGCTGATGATGCCGACCGCTAGGCCCGGCTCAGCGAGCTGGTTGCGCGACAGGTCCATGCCGTAGCAGCGGACGCACACGCCCAGCGGCGCCTCGCACATCAGCGGCGAGCGCACCCGGATCGTGTCGTGCCCAAGCTCCTCGATCTGCTTGGCCAGATCGTGGTCGATCATCTGGTTCTCGTCCGCGACCACTTGATCGGTGATGTGGTCGACGATGCGCGTGCGGGCGCAACGCCCCCGAATCGCGTCGACGAAGCTCACCGCCACCTTGTCGCCCTGGTAGACCGTGCCCTTCTGCAGCCCGTTGGGCGTGCCGCAGTCATCGATGGTGATGACGACGTTCTGCGCCACGTCCGCCAACTTGCGGGTCAGGTAACCCGAGTCCGCCGTCTTGAGCGCGGTATCAGCCAGGCCCTTTCGGGCGCCGTGCGTGGACGAGAAGTACTCAAGGACGCGCAGCCCCTCGCGGAAGTTCGCGCGGATCGGCGCCTCGATGATCTTGCCCGACGGCTTGGCCATCAGACCGCGCATGCCGGCCAGCTGCCGGATCTGCTCCACCGAGCCACGCGCCTTGCTCATGACCATGCAGTAGATCGGGTTGACGTATGGCTTGCCGTCGCGCGTGTCGTTGCGCAACTCGTGCAGCATGTCCTCGCCGATCCGCTCGCGCGCATGCGTCCAGGCGTCGACCACCTTTAGGTAGCGCTCGCCCTCGGTGATGATCCCGCGCGCGTTGGCGGTGAGGATGCCCTCCACCTCCTTCTGCGTCTCGTTGATGATCTCCGTCTTGGTCGGCGGCACGAGCATGTCGTTCTTGCCGAACGACAAGCCGGCCTTCGTCGCCGCCCAGAAACCGATCTTCTTGAGGTCGTCAAGCAGCGCGAGCGTCTCCTCGCGGCCCTTGATGATGTGACAATCGGCGATGATGTTGGAGAGCGCCTTCTTGTCGAGCTCGAAGTTATAGAACGGCATCCCCGCGGCGAGGATGTCGTTGAAGATCACGCGCCCGGGCGTCGTCTCGACGAGCGCGCCCTCTTCGGTCTTGATCGTGTCGCTCCGGCTGCGCACTTCGACCCCACCCGGCATCCGCACCTTGATCGCGGCATGCACGTGGATCTGGTCGGTCGAGTAGCCCATCCACACCTCGTCGGTGCTGGCAAAGACCTTGCCTTCACCGCGCTCGCCCGGCCGGGCCAAGGTGAGGAAGTAGCAGCCCAGAACGATGTCCTGGTTCGGCGCAATGATCGGCCCGCCGTGCGCCGGCGAGAAGATGTTGTTGATCGACAACATCAGCGTGCTGGCTTCGATCTGCGCCTCGAAGCTCAGGGGCAAATGCACCGCCATCTGGTCGCCGTCGAAGTCGGCGTTGAAGCCGGAGCAGACCAACGGGTGGATGCGGATCGCGTTGCCCTCGACGAGCACCGGCTCGAACGCCTGGATGCCCATGCGGTGCAAGGTCGGCGCGCGGTTGAGCAGCACCGGATGGCCCTTGATCACCTCCTCGAGGATGTCCCAGACCTCCTCGTCCTTGCGCTCGAGCATCTTCTTGGCCGACTTGATCGTGTCGGCGAGCGCGAGCTCCTTGAGACGGCGGATGATGAACGGCTGGAACAGCTCGAGCGCGATGATCTTGGGCAGCCCGCACTGGTTCAGCCGCAGGTCCGGCCCGACGACGATGACCGAGCGTGCGCTGTAGTCGACGCGCTTGCCGAGCAGGTTCTCGCGGAACCGGCCCTGCTTGCCCTTGATCATGTCGGTCAACGACTTGAGGGGCCGGTTGCTGCTGCCCAGCACCGGGCGCCGGCAGCGCCCGTTGTCGAACAGGGCGTCGACCGACTGCTGCAGCATCCGCTTCTCGTTGCGGATGATCACCTCAGGGGCATTGAGGTCGAGCAGCTTCTTCAACCGGTTGTTGC
The DNA here is from genome assembly GCA_039029375.1 of Planctomycetota bacterium. Lineage (GTDB taxonomy): Bacteria > Planctomycetota > UBA1135 > UBA1135 > UBA2386 > JBCCGH01. The sequence continues at coordinate 32,391 of JBCCGH010000084.1, read as the reverse complement.
GGTTGATCAGCCGGCGATAGAGGTCGTTGAGATCCGACGTCGCGAAGTTGCCGGAGTCGAGCAACACCAGCGGCCGCAGGTCCGGCGGGATCACCGGAATGACGTCGAGGATCATCCACTCCGGCTTGTTGCCGGAGTCGCGCAGCATCTCGACGGTCTTCAGCCGCTTGATGATGTCCTTGATCTTCTGCTTGCTCTCGGTGCGCTTGAGGTCCTCGCGCAGCTTCTCTGAGAGCTCGTCCAGATCGAGCTTACGCAGCAGCTGCCGCGCCGCCTCGGCGCCCATCTGCGCCGAGAAGCTGTTGCCGTATTTCTGCCGCGCCTGCCGATACTCGTCCTCGGTGAGGAGCTGCATGAGCGTCAGCGGGGTGTCGGCAGGGTCGGTGACGACGTAGTCCTGGAAGTAGATCACCCGCTCCAGGCTCGACGTCTTCATCGTCGGCTCGACGGCCTGGAGCAGCGTCGCCATCCGCGACGGCATCGCCTTGAAGAACCAGATGTGCGCGACCGGGGCAGCAAGGTTGATGTGCCCCATGCGCTTTCGGCGCACGCGGCTATGCGTGATCATCACCCCGCACTTGTCGCAGATGATGCCCTTGTGCTTGATGCCCTTGTACTTGCCGCAGGCACACTCCCAGTCCTTCTCGGGGCCGAAGATGCGCTCGCAGAACAAGCCGTCGCGCTCGGCCCGATACGTCCGGTAGTTGATGGTCTCCGGCTTCTTAACTTCACCGAAGGACCATGAGCGAATGTCCTCCGGCGACGCCAGCCGAATCGTCACGGATGCGTAGTCGTTGATCTTGTCGTAGATCGTCTCGACCATCAGTCAGCCACCTCGAAGTTCACGTTCCGAATCGCCGAGCCCAGCTCCCGCATGGGAGCTAGCCCCTTACGCGCCGACCGGCGCCTCTGTCGAGCTCCGCTTGTGGAGCTCGATGTTGAGACCGAGACCCTTGATCTCGTTGCAGAGCACCCCGAACGAGACCGGCGTGCCGGGCTCGAGGATGTTCTCGTTCTTGACCATGGCCTCGTAGATCTTGGTCCGACCGTCGACGTCGTCCGACTTGACGGTCAGCAGCTCCTGCAAAATGTTCGCTGCGCCATAGGCTTCCAGCGCCCACACCTCCATCTCGCCGAAGCGCTGGCCGCCGAAGCGAGCCTTGCCGCCCAACGGCTGCTGGGTGATGAGTGAGTAGGGCCCCGTCGCCCGCGCGTGCACCTTGTCATCGACCAGGTGGTGCAGCTTGAGCATGTAGAGCGCGCCCACGGTGACGCGCTGCGTGAACGGCTCGCCCGTGCGGCCGTCGTAGAGGATGCTCTTGCCGTCCGGGGACTCACCCGCGCGGCGCAGCGCATCCTCGATGTCCGCCTCGCTGGCGCCGTCGAAGACCGGCGTGACGGCGCGGAAGCCCAGCTTCATCGCCGCCCAACCCAGGTGGGTCTCCAGGATCTGGCCCACGTTCATACGGCTCGGCACGCCGAGCGGGTTCAGCACGATGTCGACCGGGGTGCCATCCTCCAGGAACGGCATCTCCTCGATCGGCAAGATCTTGCTGATCACCCCCTTGTTGCCATGGCGGCCCGCCATCTTGTCGCCCACGGCGATGCGCCGCTTGGTGGCGACATAGACCTTGACCATCTCGAGGACGCCGGTCGGCAGCTCGTCACCGCGCGACAGCCGATTGACGAGCTTGTTCTTCTCGGTCTCGGCTTCCTCGATCTTCTCGCTGTACTCCTGGACCAGGTCCAGCAGCTGGCTCTTGTGCTTGTCCGACTCCTCGGCCGCTTGCCGCACCGCGTCGCGGATGCGCCGCAGGTCGAGAATCAGCATCTCGTCGGTCACTTCAAGGGTGCGGCCATCGCCATCGGTCAACGGCTTGCCCACCGCCTCCTTGGCAGCGTTGAGCATCGCTTTGGTCGACGCCCGGTACTGCCGCAAGAACTCGATCTCCGCGTTCTTGATCTCCTGCAGGTTGCGGGCGCGCTCGCTCTCGGTCAGGTTGACTTTCCGGCTGAACTTCTCGGCCGCGATCACAATGCCCTCGACGCCCGTCGGGACCTCGAGCGACGCGTTCTTCACATCCTCACCGGCACGACCGAAGATCGCGTGCAGCAGCTTCTCCTCGGGAGTCAGCTCGCTCTTGCTCTTCGGCGCAACCTTGCCGACCAAGATGTCGCCGGCCTTGGCGCGCGTGCCGACCATCACGATTCCACTCTCGTCGAGGTGGCGCAGTGCGCGCTCCGAGACGTTGGGAATGTCGCGGGTGAACTCCTCGCGCCCCAGCTTGGTCTCGCGAATCTCGATCTCAAACTCGTCGATGTGGATCGAAGTGTAGACGTCGCGACGGACGAGACCCTCACTGATGAGGATCGCGTCCTCATAGTTGTAGCCGTCCCACGGCATGAAGGCGACGACGAGGTTCTTGCCGAGCGCCAGCACGCCTTGCTCGGTCGCGGCGCCGTCAGCGATCACCTGCCCGGCCTCGACCTTCTCGCCGAGCTTGATGATCGGCTTCTGGTTCAGGCAAGTGCGCTCGTTGAGGCCCTCGAACTTGCGCAGGCGGTAGGTGTCGTCACCGATCGTGATCTTCGACGCATCGACCTGCGTGACCGAGCCAGCTCGCTTCGTCCGTACCACCATGCTCGAGTTCTGCGCGACCACGTCCTCCATGCCCGTGCCGACCAGCGGCCACTCGCTGGTGAGCAGCGGCACCGCCTGCCGCTGCATGTTCGAGCCCATCAGCGCGCGGTTCGCGTCATCGTGCTCCAGGAACGGGATGAGCGACGCCGAGACGCCGACGATCTGGCTGGGGCTGACGTCGAGGTAGCTGACGTCCTTGATGTCGACGAGCGCCGGGTCGCCCTTGACGCGGGCGATGATCTTGTCGCCTTCGCCCACGAGCTTGCCGTTCTTGTCGATCTTGGTGTCCGCAGGCGCCAGGATCGCGCCAAACTCCTCATCCGCGCGCAGCCACACCGGCGCCTCGTCCGGGTCGACTTTGCCGTTGTGGACGTTGCGGTAGGGTGTGGTCAGGAAGCCGTACTCATCGAGCGAGGCGTAGATCGCCAGACTCGAAATCAGGCCGATGTTGGTGCCCTCCGGCGTCTCGATCGGGCACAGCCGACCGTAGTGCGACGTGTGCACGTCGCGCACTTCAAAGCCGGCGCGCTTGCGGTTGAGGCCGCCAGGACCGAGCGCCGACAAGCGCCGCTCGTGGGTCAGCTGCGACAACGGGTTGGTCTGGTCGACCACCTGCGACAGCTCGCCGCGACCGAAGAAGTACTCGATGGCCGACGAGAAGGTCTTGCTGTTGATCAGGTTGCGGGGCGTGACGGTCTCGACGTTCTCGAGGTTCATCCGCTCCTGCGCCGTGCGCCGCAGCTTCAGGAAGCCCTTGCGGAACTCATCGCCCGCCAGCTCCATGATCGTACGCACACGCCGGTTCCCCAGGTGATCGATGTCGTCGATCTCGCCGTCGCCGCGCCGCAGCGACAGCAGGTAGCGGATCGCGTTGACGAAGTCGATCGGCAGCAGCGTCTGCTCGTCCTCGGCGATCTTCTGGTTGAACTTCCGGTTGAGGCGGAAACGCCCCACGCGGCCGAGTCGGTAGCGGGTGGGGTCGAAGAACTTCTCTTGGAACAGGTCGCGCGCCTTGTCGATCGCCGGTGGGTTGCCGGGGCGCAAACGACCGTAGATCTTCAGCAACGCCTCTTCGTGGCTCGCGGTGGTGTCATCGCGCAGCGTGTTGAGCAACAGGAAGTCCTCGGGATCGCGCAGGACCTCGACCTCCTTGATGTCGCTGCCGGCCACGGCCGTCGCGGCCTCCTCGGTGATCTCCTCGCCGCTCCGCACATACGGATCGCCGCTCTCGGCGTCGAGGATGTCGCCGCAGGCGTAGGTGCCGACCAACGCCTTCGCGAACTTCAGCTCGGGATCCGACTTCTTCCGCGCCACCTTGGTGACGTCGTAGAACTCGTGGATCACCGCGGCGTCGGTCGAGTACTTGGCGTCCATCGCCCGCATCAAAGTCGCGGCCGAGAACTTGCCGGACTGGTCGATGCGTACCGCGACCGCGTCCTTCTTGGTCACGTTCAGCTCGATCCAGCTGCCGCGCTCCGGGATGATCCAGCACGAGTGCAGCTTCTTTTCGCCCGTATGGGTCTCGACCGAGAAGTCGACCCCAGGGGAGCGGTGCAGCTGGCTCACGGTCACGCGCTCGGAGCCGTTGATGATGAACTCACCGCCGCCGATCATGATCGGGATCTCGCCGAGGTAGATCTCCTCCTCGACGGGCTCCGGCTTCACCAGCCGAACGCGGATCTTGAACGGGTAGCCGTAGGTGATCCGCAGCTTGCGGCATTCCTCTGGCGTGTAGCGGGGACGCCCCAGCTCGTAGCTGATGTACTCGAGACAGAGAGTCTTGTCGTACGAGTAGATCGGGAAGATCTCGCGCAGCAGCGCTTCCAACCCCAGGTCCTTGCGCTTGGCCGGAGGGATGTTGGGCTGGAGGAACTCCTCGTAGGAGCTGGTCTGCATCTCCACGAGGTTGGGAATCTGCGCGATGTTGCGGTAGCCGCCGTATCTGACGGTTTCCATGCTGTGCACCTAACCCGGCTGCCGGCAGAGGGCGGGATTCACCGCGCCCAAGGCCGAGGAGGAATCTGCGCGACGACGCCTGGGGCAGCACGCCCCAGTCTTGGCTGAGGCACCCCCGCCGAAGCCCCGAGCCCTGCTCGGTAAGCCCCCACGAACACGCCGTCGCTTAGCAAAAACCGAACCATCCAAACTCAAAGCGTACAGGTTCCGAAGCCCGCGTTGCAAATCTGAATGCTGCGGAACCAGAAACTTTCTCGGCCCGAGGGCCGAGCGCGTGGCGAAGGGCAAACTCGACGTGCGACCTGTGGGATCTACTTGAGCTCGACCTCGGCGCCAGCCTCTTCGAGCTTCTTCTTGATCTCTTCGGCCTCGTCCTTGGAGGCACCTTCCTTGATCGGCTTCGGCGCGTCGTCGACGACAGCCTTGGCCTCTTTGAGGCCAAGCCCGGTGATCTCGCGCACCACCTTGATGACGGGGATCTTGTTCCCGCCCGGGGCCTTCAGGATCACGTCGAACTCGGTCTTCTCTTCGGCCTCTTCGCCACCACCGGCCGGGGCCGCGGCCATGACCGCCGCCGGCGCTGCGGCCGACACGCCCCAGCGCTCCTCCATCGCCTTGACCAGCTGACTGGCCTTGCCCAGCGGCAGGGCGTCGATCTGCTTGAAGATCTCCTCGAGCTCGGGCTCCAGGGTGATCGCTTCGGCTGCTTCGGACATGGTTCGATTCCTAAGTCTCTATGGTTTCTCGATTTGTGTCTCTTGTGCCGGCGAGGCCACGCGTCACTCGCCGTCGCCTGCGTCGTCGATTCGCGCCTGGAGCACGCGCGCCACGCCTCCCGGGCCCGCCGACTCGATGCAGGTCGCCACGGCCCGCGCCACGCCGAGGATGCACCCAGCGATCTGCCCGCGGACGGTGGTCTTATCGGGCATGTCACCAATCCCGGCCGCCGCCGCGCCCGTGATGACTTCGCCCTCGATAACGCCGCCCGTGACGACGATCGGCGGATCCTTGATCTTCTTGAACGTCTCGCCAGCGATACGCGCCGCCGAAATCGCAGCTTCTTCAGGGGCGATGATCACCCCGCACTTGCCGCGGAACGCCTCCGAGAGGTCGAGCTTCATCGACTCGAACGCCTTGAGCGCGAGTCGGTTCTTCACGACGTGGTAGGCGAGGCCAGCCTCGCGCCACTTGCTCCGGATGTCGTTGGCCTGCTCGACCGTGAGCTTGTCAAACGAGACCACGAGGCAAGACCCCATGCTCTCGAACTCCGTCTTGAGCTGGTCGACCAGGATCCGGTTCACCAGGTTTGGCATGACTGCAGCCCTCCTGTCAGGTGAGGTCGATCCGGACACCCGGACCCATCGTGGTGGTGACGGACACCTTGCGGATGAACGTGCCCTTGGCCTGGGACGGGCGCATCGACCGTAGGTGGTCGACGAACGCCGTGAGGTTCAGGACCAGGTCCTCAGCGCTGAAGCTCTTCTTGCCGATCGCCGCGTGCACGTTGCCGCCGCTATCGGTGCGGAACTCGATCTTGCCCGCCTTGAACTCGCGGACGGCGTCGCCCACGTTCGGCGTCACCGTGCCCGCCTTGGGCGACGGCATCTTGCCCTGCGGGCCAAGCACGCGGCCGAGCTTGCCGACGTACTTCATCATGTCGGGGGCCGCGATGGTCATGTCGAAATCCATGAAGCCCTTCTCGATCTTCTCCGCGAGATCCTTGGCTCCCACGACATCGGCGCCCGCGGCTTTGGCCTCGTCCGCCTTGTCGCCTTCGGCAAAGACCGCGATACGCACCGACTTGCCGGTGCCCTTCGGCAGACTCACCGAGCCGCGCACCAGCTGGTCGGTCTTCTTTGGGTCGATCCCCAGCCGAACCGCGACCTCCATGGTCTCTTCGAACTTGGCGCCGCGCAGCGACTTCAACAGGGAGATGCCCTCGGCCACACCGTAGCGCTTGGTGCGATCGACCTGCGCGCGGACTTGCGTCATGCGACGACTTTGATTGCGTGCCATGCCGGTCCTCCGCTTGCTATTTGACCTCGATCCCGCAGGACCGAGCGGTGCCTTCGATGATGCGCATCGCCGCTTCGAGGCTCGCCGCGTTGAGATCAGGCATCTTCATCTCGGCGATCTCTCGCACCTGATCCGGCGTGACCGAGCCCGCCACTTGACTACCCGGAGTGTTGGCCGCACTGGCCAGGCCAGCCGCCTTCTTCAGCAGCACTGCCGCGGGCGGGGACTTCAGCTCAAAGCTGAACGTCCGGTCCTTGTAAACGGAGATGACGACCGGAATCACCAGACCATTCTTGTCCTTGGTGCGGTCGTTGAACTCCTTGACGAACTGCCCGATGTTGACGCCGTGCTGGCCCAACGCCGGGCCCACCGGCGGTGCCGGGGTTGCTTGCCCGCCAGGGCACTGCAGCTTGATGAGGGCGGTGACTTCTTTGGCCACTTGGTCGCTCCTTGTGGTTCGGACGGGACGCCAAAAGCGGCGCTCCCTCCCACCGGCGGCCGCGCGCGGCGGCACCAGAGGTCAGGCGGTCGTGCTGGAACCGGGCGATCCGGCCCCGCAAAAGGGGCGAGAATTTGAGCGCTCGCGCGCGCTCAAATCAACTCTACTTCCCAGTATCCGAGAGAAACTGGCGTGGCCCGACCGAAGATGGTCACGGACACCTCCAGGGTGCCCTTCTCGGGGTGCACCTCTTCGACCACGCCGTCGATGTTCTCGAACGGGCCCTGCTTGATCTTGACGCGGTCGCCCTTGTTGAACTGGACCGCCATCTTGGGCTGCTCCTGGCTCGCGTCCATGCGCCGGAGCACGTTGTCGACCTCTTCCTCGCTCATCGGCGTCGGCTGGCTGTGCGAACCGACAAAGTCGCCGAAGCCAGGCGTCTCGCGGAGCACGAACCAGAGGTCGTCCGACAGCTCCATCTTCACCATCAGATAGCCCGGATAGAGCTTCTTCTTCTGGATGCGGCGCTTGCCGCCGCGGTGATCCGCGACGGTCTCGGTCGGCACGATCAGCTCGGGCACGTTGTCCTCGAGCCCGGCTTGCTTGATCCGCTTCACCATGCTCTCGCGGATCCGATCCTCTCGCCCTACTTGAACGCGGAGAAAGTACCACTCATGCGTCATCAACCGGCCCCCATGACCTTCTGCATCACGAACGTGATCGCCAGGTCCGCCCCGGTGAGGTAGAGCAGGAGGAAAGTCACGGTGACAACGACCGCCAAAGTGCCTTGCCACGTGTCAGAGAAAGTCGGCCAGGTCACTTTGCGAAGCTCGGTCTCGGTATCGATGAGCATGTCCGCCACCTTCGGGCGGCTCAGCCATCGATAGATCAGAAAGCCGCCGAGGCCGAGGACACCCAGCGCGGACATCGTGGCGAGGTCCAAGCGCCCCAGCAACGGGAAGGGGTCGATCCACGCCCGGTTGAGCTCGGGGCCGCCAAGGCTACCGATCCACGAACGCAGCACCTGCACCAGTCCGTCACGCCGGACACAGCCGTATGCCAGCAGGAAGAACAGGCCCCAAAACGCAGCCATCCGCGCGTAGCGACCCTGATCCTTCTTGTATCCCACGAAGATCGTCCTGTTCTGTTGTACAGCGGCGCCCCCGCCCGAGGCAGGGGTGGCAGGGCAGGAAGGACTTGAACCCTCAACCCCCTGATTTGGAATCAGGTGCTCTAGCCAATTGAGCTACTGCCCTACGCGTCGCTGCGAGTGCGACTGCGGTTGCGGTTACTCGATGATCTCGGTGACGGCGCCGGCCCCCACGGTCCGACCACCTTCGCGAATCGCGAAGCGCTGGTTCGGGTCCATGGCGATCGGCGTGATCAGCTCGACCTCTAGCTCGACCGTGTCGCCAGGCATGCACATATCCGCGTTGGTGATCTGTGCCGTGCCGGTGACGTCCGTCGTCCGGAAGTAGAACTGCGGCCGGTAGCCGGAGAAGAACGGCTTGTGACGGCCTCCCTCCTCCTTGTTGAGCGCGTAGACGGTCGCCTTGAACTTGGTGTGCGGGTTGATGCTCTTGGGCGCGGCGAGAACCATGCCTCGCTGCAGGTCGGTCTTCTTGACCCCGCGCAGCAGCAAACCGGCGTTGTCGCCAGCCTGGCCCTCGTTGAGCGTCTTGTTGAACATCTCCACGCCCGTGCACGTCGTCGTGCGCGTCTCGCGGATTCCCACGATCTCGATCGAATCGCCGACCTTGATCTGACCACGCTCGATGCGGCCCGTGCCCACCGTGCCGCGACCCTCGATCGAGAACACGTCCTCGATCGGCATCAGGAACGGCTTGTCGGTCTCGCGCGTCGGCTCCGGGATGTGCTCGTCGATCGCGTCCAGCAGCGCAAAGATGCACTTGCTCTCTTCGTTCTCGCGACCCGGTGTCTCGGTGTGCAACGCCTTGAACGCTGAGCCGCGAACCACCGGGATGTCATCGCCGGGGAACTCGTACTTGTTCAGCAAGTCGCGCACTTCCATCTCGACCAGGTCGAGCAGCTCCTCGTCGTCAACCTCGTCGATCTTGTTCAAGAACACGACGATCGCCGGCACGTTCACCTGCCGCGCCAGAAGGATGTGCTCCTTCGTCTGCGGCATCGGACCGTCGTCGGCGGCCACCACCAGGATCGCGCCGTCCATTTGCGCCGCTCCGGTGATCATGTTCTTGATGTAGTCGGCGTGGCCCGGACAGTCGACGTGCGCGTAGTGGCGCTTGTCCGACTCGTACTCTACGTGCGCCGAAGAAATGGTGACCACGCGCGTCGGGTCACGCACGGTGCCGCCCTTCGCGATCGAGGCATATTCCTTGTACTTGGCCAGGCCCACCGCCTCGAGCGTGCGGGTCAGCGCCGCGGTCGTCGTAGTCTTGCCGTGGGCCACATGGCCGATGGTGCCGACGTTGACGTGGGGCTTGGTACGTTCGAACTCTGCTTTCGCCATTTCTATCTGACTCCAGGCAGCGCGCCCGGTGGGGGAATGGAGCTGCTAATGGGACTTGAACCCATGACCTCCTCCTTACCAAGGAGGTGCTCTACCACTGAGCTATAGCAGCATCGTTGTGCAAAAAGAACGGACGGTTGTTGGAGCGGGTGGAGGGAATCGAACCCTCGCCACCAGCTTGGAAGGCTGGAGCTCTACCATTGAGCTACACCCGCCCAGCCGGAGCGATCTCAGTGGTCCTGCGGGGACATGGTTGGTGGGCAGAGCAGGATTCGAACCTGCGAAGGCGTAAGCCACCAGATTTACAGTCTGGCCCCGTTGGCCGCTTGGGTATCTGCCCGTTGGGCGTCGCCCGCTCGACCACCGTCGACCGCCCTTCCGGCCCTGGGCCCGCCGCTGCCCCGCCCGCCTCCTCGCGGAGCTAGCGGTGGGACTTGAACCCACAACCTCCAGATTACAAATCAGGTGCTCTGCCGGTTGAGCTACGCTAGCGGAGCTCCCCGGGGTCGGAAGGAGGGGGAGGACCATACCTTCCGCCAGGGATGCGTCAAGGCAAAACGGCTTGGTCCAACCCTGCCAGATCCGCGGGCGCAGTGCCGTGGGCCGCCCCCCACGAAGGGCCGGCCGCCGCGCCTCCCTCCCCCACCGGGTGCCGCTCTGCCGCTCGCTGAGCCGCCGCAGCCCAAGCGCGACACCCAGGGCGCGAGCGCCAGCATCGCGGGCGGCGAGAGTCCTCGGGCCCGGTCGCCAGTCGTTGGTGGGCATCGCATCGGTCGAGATCCGCCGCGGGAGCTGTCGCCGCGCGGAATCCATCGCCGGGCGCGCGGCTCAGGCGCTGGCGCTGGTGCTGGTCGGCGTGACGACCGGCACCAGCACCTCACGAGCGCGCTCGGCGAAGACGAACACGTCGAATGGCTTGCGGAACACGCCGACCACAGACGGGCGGTCGGCGAGGCGCCGCTCGAGGTCACCGTCGAGGTAGCCCGACACGATGAGGACGGGCGCGCGCACCTTGCGCCGCTCCAGCTCATCGAGGAGCTCGAGGCCGCCCATCTCCGGCATGTCGAGATCGCACACCACGAGCGACACCGAGCCACCCTCCAGGAAACGTAGCGCGGCGACGCCATCCGCCACGCCGGCCGTGCGCAGCCCGCATCGGGCGAGCACCTCCTGCAGCAGCGTGCTCACACCGAGGTCGTTGTCGACAACCAGAACGAGGGGCGCCCCCTGAGCCGCTGGCAGAGTGCTGGGGTTCATCAGCGGCCAACGTTGAGGATCTGTGGGCTCCAGGTCAATGCAAAGCTCAGCTGAGGCGCTGATTCCCGACCGGTCGACAGGAGCCCGAAAGCGCCTTCGGTTGGGGAGAACACTCCACAGTCATTCACACCCCGATGGGCGTTCTCAACACCTCCACTCGGACCTGCACTGGCACCGGTCGACACCCGCAAGAACTTGCGGACCCACCGCGACCGCGGGCGAAGTGGCGCCTTGCCCTTTTGTGTAGAACTCGCCGCCGCGGCGCGCGCGGAGCGGCGCCGGAATCCGCAAGAAACCGCCCAGCCGGGCGCGGGCAGGCTCCGGACCGACGCGGTGGTCAGACGTTCAGCGGCTGCACCCAGGAGAGGTCCTCGAACGGCACCTCCATGCGCAGCTTGCCCACGTCGATCGTGCACACCTCACGCGCGCGATCGACTTTGCGGACGACACAGCGGCGTGCCAGCCGCGGCACGTAGACGATGTCGTCCTTGCGCAGCGAGCCGACAAAGCGCATCCGGCGGCGGTGCACAGAGGTGTCGGCCAGCACGCGAGCGATCTCCTCGATCAGCTCGACGGCCACGTCCTGATAGGGCTTGGGTGCGTTGCGCAGCACGCCGCAAGACTTCTCGATCGCGGCACGGGCGCGGCGCAACTGCTCATCGACGAGCGCGTCCGCTTCCTCCTGGAGCCAAAGGTGGCGTCGCTCGAGCTCGGCCAGCCGCTCACGCGCCTCCTGCTCGGTCCGCTCCGCCGCCCGCGTCAGCTTCGCGGTCCGCTTGCGATCCGCCTCCGCCTCCTGCCGCGTCTCCTGCACCCGCTGCACCACCTCCTCCACCGCGGCATCGGGGCGCCCCATGAGCTGGCGCGCTTCATCGACGAGCTCCGCGGGCATGCCCACTTGCCCGGCGATGTCCAACGCGTGACTGCAGCCGGGGACCCCTACCACCAGCCGATACTGCGGGCGCAGCGTCTTGCCGTCGAAGCTCATCGAGCCGTTCTCCGCGCCCGTGTGCTGGTAGGCAAACTCCTTCAGTCGGCCGAGGTGCGTCGTGACCACAGCCCGCACTCGGCGCCGCTCGAGGTGCTGCAGCACGGCGTAGCCAAGCGCCCCGCCTTCCTCGGGATCGGTCCCGGCACCGAGCTCGTCGAGCAACACCAGGGACCGCTCGGTCGCCTTGGTCACACAGCGCGCGATGCGTCGCACGTGGGACGAGAACGTCGACAGGTTTTGGCTGATCGCCTGCTCGTCGCCGATGTCGGCGAACACGCCATCGAACGCTGGGATCCGCGTGCCCGGCCCGGCCGGCACCGGGACGCCGCACAGCGCCATCAGCGACAGCAGGCCAATCGTCTTCAGCACCACCGTCTTGCCACCGGTGTTGGGGCCGGTCACTACGACGACGTGGTGCGGATCGCCGAGCGCCACATCGAGCGGCACGATCTGCGCCGCCCCCAGGCTTTGCACCAGGATCGGGTGGCGCGCGTCGCACAGTCGCAGCCGCCCGTCGCTGGCGATCTCTGGTGCGGCGAACCCATCGCCGGCGATCAACCGCGCCCGGGCGCCGAGCAGATCGAAGTCGGCGAGCGCGGCCACCGCGTGCTCGATCTCCGCCCGACAGCGTCGCAGCCCCTTGGCCACGTGGGCCAAGACGACCTGAATCTCGCGATTCTCCGCCGCGCGCGCGTCGGACAAGCGATTCGCCGCCTCGAGCACCGTGGACGGCTCGATGAACAGCGTGGCTCCCGACTGGCTGCGGTCGTGCAACACGCCCCGCACCCGGTCACGGAACTCCTGGCGCACTTGAAACACCGGCCGCCCGTGTCGCCACGACGGCTCGGGGCTTTGCAGGTATCGACCGACGTCGGGCTGGGCGAGGAAGCGCTGCACCTCAGCCCGAACGCCGGACTCCGCGACGTCGATCTCACGCCGGATCTCGCCGAGCTTGGCGGATGCGGTCGACAACACCTCGCCGCGCACATCGACGACGAGCTCTAGCTCGCTGACGAGATCGTCGAGCTGGGGCATGGTGGCGCCGAGTGCGACGAGGTCCGCGTGCTGCGGCCGGCGCTCCAGCCACGTCCGACACGAGCGCGCGGCGCGAAGCAAGCGGCCCAGCTCGGCGAGCTCCCGTGCACCCAGGGCATGCTCACCGGCAAAGAACGGCTCGAGCCAACCGCGCACCTCCCCCACGCCGGACAGCGGCGGCTCCTGATCGTCCCGCAGGCAGGCGGCCAGCTGCTCCGCAGAGCGCAGAATCTGGCGCGTGCGCTCCACGTCTTCGAGCGGCGCCAGTGCGTCGACCGCCCGGCGACCGAGTGGGGTCGACAGCCGTGCCGCCAGGAGCTCGCGAACCGCGTCGAACTCCAGCGCGCCGAGGTCGAATCGGGTCTCGGCGCCGGGGTCCGGCTCCGGGGCATTGCCGGGGTCGGTCATGACCCGCTTTCTTAGCGATTCGCGCCCAGAAGCGCTAAGAAAGGCGCGATGAGCACCGATCGCCCCCAGGGATTCGGCACGCGAGCCATCCACGCCGGCAACCAACCGGACCCGACGACCGGTGCGATCATGCCGCCGGTCTACCTGACCAGCACCTACGTTCAGGAAGAGCCGGCCAAGCTCAAAGGCTACGACTACTCGCGCACGTGCAATCCCACCCGCACTGCGCTCGAGACCAACCTCGCGGCGCTCGAGCAAGGCCGCTGGGGTCTCTGCTTTGCCAGCGGGATGGCGTCGATCAGCACCGCGCTCAACCTGTTGCAAGCCGGCGACCACGTGATCGCCGGCAACGACCTCTACGGCGGGACGTACCGACTCTGCACCACGCTCTACCAGAAGCTGGGCCTGGAGTTCGACTTCATCGAGCTCACCGATCTCGACGCCGTGCGTGCGGCGTTCCGGCCAACGACGCGCCTGCTGATGATGGAGAGCCCGTCGAACCCCTTGCTCAAGGTGTGTGACATCGCCGCCATCGCCGAGCTGTGCCGCGAGCGCAAGGTGCTGAGCATGTGCGACAACACGTTCGCCACGCCCTACCTGCAGTCGCCGCTGGCGCTGGGCGTCGACCTCGTGACGCACTCGACGACCAAGTATCTCGGTGGCCACTCCGACGTCGTCGGCGGCGTGCTCATCGGCAACGACGAGCCGCTCCGCGAGCAGTTGGCGCACTTTCAAAACACCGTCGGCGGTACGCCGGGACCGATGGACTGCTTCCTAGTGCTGCGCGGCACGAAGACCCTCCACGTCCGGATGGACCGCCACTGCGATCACGCCGAGCGTCTCGCCCAAGCGCTGGTCGAGCACCCCATGGTCACCACCGTGCACTACCCAGGACTCGAGTCGCATCCGCAGCACGCGGTCGCGGCGCGACAGATGCGACGCGGCGGCGGCATGGTGTCCTTCGAGGTCGACGCGTCGGTGGACGACGCCAAGCGAGTGGCGTCTTCGTTCCGCGTGTTCGCGTTGGCCGAGAGCCTGGGCGGTGTCGAGAGCTTGGTCGACCATCCGGCGACGATGACCCACGGGTCGATCCCAGCGGAAGAGCGCCACAAGGCCGGCTTCCGCGATGGGTTGATCCGCCTGTCCGTCGGCATCGAGGAGCTCGACGACCTCCTTGCCGATTTGCACGGCGCGCTCGACGTGCTGCGCCGATGAGGCGCGACCGGATCGGCCGGAGTGGAACGCGCGCCTAGGACTCGGCCTGGCTGGCGGAGCGCAGGTTCGCCGGCGGTGCCGGCGCCCGTGCCTCGTCCGCCTGCTCCGCATCGTCCTCGTGCTCTTCGGGCAGCTCGACGTCGTCACTCGATACGCGTTTGCGCATGAGCCGACCGACCTTGAACTTCACGATCCGCTTTTGCGGCACGCTGACCTTCTCCAGAGTTCGCGGGTTCTGCGCCCGTCGAGCTGCTCGGAGCTTGGTCTCAAAGACACCGAACTCACGGAACTCCAAACGGTTGCCCTCTGCGAGCTCATCGATGATCGAGTCCAAGAAGGATTGGATGATCTCCTTGGCGACGATCTTCGTGACGCCGGTTTGCTCGGCGATCCTATTGACCAGTTCCTTCTTGGTGATCGTCCGCATCCCACTCCTCTGATTCGCCATAACAAGCATGCGCCGCGCGCGAGCGAGCGGTCCGGCATCTTAGCCACTCTGGATCGCGCGAGTAAAGCCCTGTCATCTATGCCCTTGCGCCCATCGTGAGCAGCGTCAATCAGTGGGTCCGGATCCGCGCCGGATTCGGCGGTATCCTCCGCGCCGCCGGGCGTTCCTCGCCCATGGAGGCCTCGGATCCGCACCTGGGGCCGGTCGTGACTGACTGCCGTTCCTCCTGGGTCCGGCGCGCCACTTTCGGCGCAACAGAAGTCTACGTCAAGACCTACGACTATCCAACCTACCGTGATCGGGTCCGCGGCTGGCTGCGGACCACCTGGATGGCACCCTCTCGGGCCGAGCGGGAGTGGGACGCGCTGGCCTGGCTGCGCGAGCACGGGATCCCCGCCCCCGAGCCGCTGGCCGCGGGCGAGGTGCGGCACCTCGGCGTGCTACGGCGCGCCGTCTTGGTCACCCAGGCCTGGCCGGGGGAGCCGCTCGACCGGCTCCTGCCCACGCTCTCAGCGCCGGACCGAGAGGCCGTGCTCGACGCCGTTGTGCGCTACGTCGAGAGCCTGCACCGCGCTGGGTTTCGCGACCGCAACCTGGATCTCCGCAACCTGCTCGGTCGCCGCGACGGCACCGAAGCGTTCGAAGTGGTGAAGATCGACTCGCCCCGCTACCGCGTCGTCCAACGCGGCAGCGAGTGCGATCGCCTAGCGCAGCGTGACTGGGAACGCCTCTCGCGCTCGATCGACGAGCTCGCGCAAAGAGGGGGTCGCTCGCTCGCGCCCGATCGAGAGCGGGGATCAGACCTCTAGAACTCACCCAGGCGCGGCGGCGCGGCTTCATCCGGTCCGAGCTCGCTCTCGATCCTGGCCAGGCGGTCGGGCACGGCGAACTGCTGGTCCCACACGTCGAACACGGTGTCCGTACGGCCAAGGCGCAGGTAGTACCGATACGCCCGGCGCGCCCGGGTCCAGGCCGCCTGCTTGTCATCACGCGCCAGCGGCTCGTAGTAGAGATTGGCCAAGTTGAGTACGGCCGCAGCCGAGTTGGGATCGATCTGCAAGACTTGCCGGTAGACGTCACGCGCATCGTGGGGCTTGCCGGCCTTCCAGTGAATGGCCGCCAAGTTCATCAACGCCTCGATGTCCTCCGGGTCCTGATCAACCATCCGCTGCACCAGCGGACTGGCCTGGTCGAGACGCGCCAGCTGATAGATCAACAGGCGCACGTACTCGCGGAGCACCTCGCGATCGGTGGGCCGCGCCCGCACGTAGTTCCCGTACTCGACCTCGGCCTCCTCGTAGCGCCCCAACTCGCTCAAGACCTGCCCCAGCGCGAGGCGCGCCTCAGGGCAATCGGGCCGCGCCGACAGCGCGTCGCGCAACCGCGCTGCCGCGTTCTCGGTATTGCCGATCGAGTGCCACATGCGACCGAGTGAGAGATACCCCCAGTAGAACGTGCGGTCTCGGCGCACCGCCTCCTGCAGCCGCAGCTGCCGCGTCTCGTGGTCGGCGGCCAGGCGAGCTTGCGCATAGGGCCACACCGGCGACACGCCGTCGTCCCGCCCGGCGTAGAACTGCTCCATCTCGATCTGGGCGGCGCCCCCCACCTCCAGTGCCGTGTCGAGATAGAGAAGGTGGCTGCGCACGTTGTCCGGGCACGCTTCGATGGCGCGCCGCAGATCGGGCAGCGCCTCGCCGACCGCGCCGCGGGCGATGGCCGCACGGGCTGCAGCCAATGCCGCGCGCCCCGCGGGATCCTCGCAGCCCTCGTAACGGTCCGTTGCCCGCGGCGGCCCGGGCCGCGGGCTTTGACAGGCCACGGCCAACCAGCACAGCGCCGCGCCGCCCAACAGCGAGAGCGGCTCAGCGGCGCGCATACGCGCCCTCCTCGATGCGGATCTCGCGGCACTGGACCAAGGGCGTCCCGGTGGCGCTCTCGGTCACCCGCCCGGATGCAGTCGTCGACAGGGCGAACGCTTGACCACTGCCGCGCACCCGCAAGGTCGCGCCCGCCAGCACAGCGAAGTCGGTGGCACCAATCCGAAACCGCAAGGGCGTCTGCAGCCCGCCGGTGCTGGTCCAGCGATAGACCTGATCGCCAGCCTCGACCGTCTGCTGCATGCGATGTAGCTCCCGGGTCAGCGCCGGCCGCGCGACCTCGGCGTAGAAGTTGGGCGAGAGGTCGATGCTCAGCTCGTCCGCCATGATGGCCCGTTCGGTGAGATAGGGCTGGAGCAGGCGCTGCTCCTCCTCAGCTTGCTGCGACGGCGAGACTGCCGTCGACGCGCACGCTGCCACCATCAGGATGCAGAGCGCGCCGACGCGCCGCCCCCAACACCACCGCCCATCGGACCTCGATCGGGCCCGCGTCCCCGCGTGTCTGTGCATTGCGCGGACGATTTTCGGCGTTCCGGCGCCGAGGGACTAGTGGTGTGTCTCCAAAGTTCGCTGCATGAGTCGGCGAGGACTAGGTCCCTGTCGCGTCGCGCACGACGGTCATACTCGCTTCTGCTTCGCGCCGGGCCTTGGCCGCGCCCGCCGCCAGGATCTCGTCGACCTCGCCCGGCGCGTCGCGCAGGTGCTGGGCGCGCTCCTGAATCGGGCCCAGCTCCTCGGCCATGGACGCGGCAAGCCGCTTCTTGCAGTCGACGCAGCCGATCGGCGCGGCGCGCCAGTCGCGGTCGATCTCAGCGCGGGTGGCGTCGTCCAAAAAGAAGCCGTGGAAGCTGAAGACGATGCGGACGTCCGGATTGCCGGGATCGGCGCGGCGCAGTCGCTGGGGGTCGGTCTTGGCGCCGCGCAGCTTCTCGAGCACGACCGGCGTTGCATCGAACAGGCCCATCTCGTTGTTGCGCGACTTCAACATCTCCAAATCGGTGTGGCCGGGCACCTGCGACTGCACGAACAGGACGGGACGCTCCGGATCGACGCCGGAAGCGAGGACCGCGGTGGCGATCTCCCGCACCGACTGCCGCAGCGCCGCCGGATCCGGGCGCTGCGTCAGCGCGTCAGACCGACCACGCTCAGGAACGAATCGTAGCGGCTCTGCAGATCGACCCCGTTCTCGAGCGCGCCCAGGAAGTTCCCGATGTGCACGTTGCCGGTCGGCTGAATGCCCGACATGCCGCGCATGGCGGCAGGCTACGAGATCGCCGTGCAGAATCGCAGGGCTTTCCGCGCCGCCGCTGGCTATGGTGCCCGCTCCTTGCCCGGTGCCCAAGCGGCGCCGGCGCGGATGAAACCCTGGATGGCGAGGCTGGGCGGTTTCGCGCGGGCGACGACGCTCGCGACGGTGACAGCGGTGACGGCGGTGGCCGCCCTCGGTGGCTGTGCCGCCCTGCCGTCAGAGCTGAACCTGTCGCCCCTCTATCGGCACCGCCTCGATGAAGACGGCAGCCTCCGCCAACTGGACGTGCTGTGGCCGTTCTTCTTCTGGCGGCGCACCGATGATGGTGGCGTCGACTTCCGGGTGCGGCCGTTCTACCGCTACGTGACCGATGGCACTGCCGCCCCGGACGCCGACGAGCACCAGTTCTTGGCGCCGCTTGGCCGCGTACGGCACGCGCACGGGGAAACCCTGTCGCGGCTGTTCCCGCTGTGGTTCTTCAAGGCGCGCGAGGACGACGAGGGGCTCCGCGAGACCGACTGGAACGCCGCGCTGCTCCTCTGGGGCGGCACCCGGGAAGATGGCGAGGAGAACTACTTCGCCTTCCTACCGTTCTACGCCGACATCCCCGACTTCCTGACCTACGACCGCTTCCAGACGCATCTCTTCCCGCTGCATGTCGCGCTGGAGAAGAACGGGTCGCGCAGCCATCAGTTCCTGTGGCCGCTCATCGGTTTCGGCAGCAACGAGGCCGGCGACAAGCGCTGGCACCGCGCACTGCCGTTCTACGCGGCCAACGTGGACGAGGGTCGCTACGAGCGCTACTCCGCGCTCTGGCCCTTTGTGCACTGGGGCTACGAGAACCTCGATACCGCCGACCCCATCCAACGGTTCTTCTTGTTTCCGCTCTTCGGCCGACAGACCAGCGACAAGATCGACGCCTGGACCGCGCTGTGGCCGCTGTTCTCCAAGATCGCGATCCAAGACCGCCTGCTCAAACTCGATGTCTTGTGGCCGATCTTTCGCTACCACCGCGACGAGAGCGAGTTCGTGCAGCTGAACCAGTGGTGGGTGTGGCCGCTCATCGGGCGAACCGAGACCCCCACCCAACGGGCCTGGAACTTCCTCTGGCCACTGATCTGGCTGCGCGAGTACGACGACCCCGAGAGCCATTTGGCCCAGACTTGGGTGCTGCCCTTCTACTGGAGCTCGACACGTGAGCACGACGACGGCGGCTGCGACGACTACGTCAAGGTCTGGCCGCTGATGCACCACGAGGACACGCGCGACGAGTCGGGAGAATGGTCGACGCTGTCACCGTGGTTTTGGCGCCGCGGCAACTCCGCCGGCGTCGACGAGGCCTACGACTGGCTGTGGACCCTGGCCCATCGCGAGTGGTCGCCTCGCGGCGACGCGTTCGACCTGGCCGCGCATCTCTACACGACCGAGAAGCGCGACGGCCGGCGCCAGACCAGCGTGCCGTTCCTCTTCAACTACGAGTCGGACGCCAGCGGCGCTACCCTTCGGCTCTTCCAGTTCCTGCCGATCTCCCTCGGCGCCGGTGACACGCCGCCACCCGACCGATGACCATCCTGGATCGAGCCGGCAAGCTGACCTACGACGCGGTGCAGGGCGCGGGCTACGCCGTCGACCTGGGCGCGCGCGCCTGGCTATCGGTGGCGTTTATCCCCCGACGGCTGCGCTTTGTGCTCGATCAGGCCTACGCCGTGGGCGTCCGGGCCCTGCCGGTGACGATCGTGGTGGCGCTGTTCGCCGGCATGATCCTGGCGTTGCAGACCGGCATTGAGCTGCGCCGCTTTGGGCAAAGCCAGATCATCGGCACCGTGACGGCGCTATCGATGTGCCGCGAGATGGGGCCCTTCATCACCGGGGTCATTCTGGCGGCGACCGTGGGCTCGGCCATGGCCGCCGAGATCGGGACCATGAAGGTCTCGGACGAAGTCACGGCGCTCGAGGTGATCTCGGTGGACCCGGTCAACTACCTGGTCCTGCCGCGCATCATCGCCATGACGATCATGTGCCCGATCGTGACGGCGATCTCCGACTTGGTCGGAATCTTCGGCGGCAGCATCGTCGGGCTGATTCACATCGACATCTCCCTGACCTTCTATTGGCAATCGGTACGCGAGGCCCTGACCTCCACTGAGCTGTGGTTCCCCAAAGACGTCTACACGGGGCTCGCCAAGGCGGTGATCTTCGGGTGCTGCATTGCCACCGTGAGCTGCGCCGCGGGCATGCGGGCCGAGGGCGGCGCGCTCGGGGTGGGCCTGGCGGTGCAACGCGCCGTGAAGAACTCGGTCATTCTGATCATCGTCCTCGGCTACATCCTGACCTGGTTCTTCTACTTCCTGACGTAGTGGCATGATCGAGCTCGTCGACGTGCACAAGACCCTGGGCGGGCGCCAGATCCTGCGCGGGATGACGCTGCGCGTGCCCAACGGTCAGACCTTCGTTTTGATGGGGCCTTCCGGTGTCGGGAAGAGCGTGACCCTGAAACACGTGATCGGCATCCTGAAGCCCGATCGAGGCTCGGTGCTGGTCGATGGCCAGGAGGTGCCCGATCTAGACCGCAAGGGGTTGATGGCGCTGCGCCGCCGCATGGGCTACCTGTTCCAAAACGGCGCGCTGATCAACTGGCTCTCGGTGTTCGACAACGTCGCCTTGCCGCTGCGCGAGCACGCGCGACGGCGCGGCAGCGAGGTCCAGGCTCGCGTCATGGAGGTGCTCGAGCTCGTCGGCCTCGCCGACGCCGCGCAGCAGCTGCCGGCGCGCATCTCTGGCGGCATGAAGCTGCGCGCCGGGCTGGCGCGCGCGCTCGTGACGGAGCCCGAGTACGTGCTGTATGACGAGCCAAACGCCGGGCTCGACCCGATCATGGCCGACCAAATTCACCAGCTGATCGTCGAGGTCCGCGACCGCCTTGGGGTCACCGGCCTGGTCGTGACCCACAGCCGAGCGTGTGCCTTCGACGTCGCCGACCGGATCGGCGTCATCGATAACGGCAAGATCGCCGAAGAGGGCACCCTCGATGAGATGCGAGCGTCGAGCACCCAGCTGGTGCGGAGTTTCTTGAGTGGAGGCGCGGACTGATGGCGTTGCAAAGAGA
Source organism: Planctomycetota bacterium (assembly GCA_039029375.1). Classification (GTDB taxonomy): domain Bacteria; phylum Planctomycetota; class UBA1135; order UBA1135; family UBA2386; genus JBCCGH01. The sequence continues at coordinate 11,262 of JBCCGH010000084.1, read as the reverse complement.
CACATTGCTGGGTCTGGTGTTCTTCGGCACCCTGGCGCTCGTCGGCTGGGCGTCGCTCAGCCTGACCAGCGTGTCCTTCGAAGAGAAGAAGGCCCTCGTCGTCTACTTCCAGAACGCCCAGGGCCTCCGCACCGGCGATGCGGTCCTCGTTCTTGGGAAGCGGATGGGCCAGGTGCGCGGCGTGTCGTTCGAACCCGCCGCCGGTGGGTCGCCCATCCGCGTCGAGCTCGAGCTGGATGAAGACGTGGCGCTAGCACAGGACATGCGCATCGAGATTCGTGACGCCAGCCTGCTCGGCGGCCGGCAGATCGAGATCGACCCGGGCACCAGTGGGCCGTCGCCAACAGAGCCCCTCGTGGGCAACGTGCGGCCAAGCCCACTCGATCAGCTCGGCGAGGCCGACCTGACCGGCACCCTCGACTCGGTCCGCACGTTCTTCGACCGGCTGGTGGATCCGCAGGGCAGCGTTGGCGCGCTCTTGGCGAGCCGGCAGGTGTTTGACGATCTCGCCGGCACCTTGGCCGGGGTCCGTCGCGTCGTGGCAGAGGTCGAGCGTGGGGAAGGCACCCTCGGGCGCGTGATCTACAGCACTGAGATGGCCGACGACTTGGCCGGCATTCTGCAAGGCCTGCGCAGCGTGTCCGCCAAGATCGATGAGGGCGCGGGACCACTGGCACGGCTAGTCAACGACGAGCAGCTGGGCGCCGACCTCGCCGGCGCGGTCGCCGACGTCAAGGACCTCACCGGCCGCGCCCGACGCGGCGAGGGGCTGCTGGGCCGATTGCTGACGAGCGAAGATCTCGCCGACGAGCTCGACAACTTGCTGGCCAGCCTCAGTTCCGTCGCCACCAAGCTCGATGATCCCAACGCTGGTCTGCTACCGGCACTGATCGGCGATCCCGAGCTCGGGGCGCAGGCCCGCGAGTTCGTGGCGGGGCTCAACGACATCACCACGAAGATCAACTCCGGCGAGGGGTTGCTCGCGACGCTGATCAACGACGCCGACCTGGGCCGGGAGCTCACCCGCCTCTTCGGCCAGGTGACGGGCGCGATCGAGGACGCGCGCGAGGCAGCGCCGGTCGGGACCTTCTTCCAGGTCATCGCGGCGCCGTTCTAGGACGCGGCGCCGCCCATCATGGGGGCATGCGTGCGGATTCGCGAGCCGTCACTGGCCTGTCCCTCTTGGCGGCGATGCTGCCCGCCATGTACGGGCGACGGGTCCTGTCGCTGAGCCTGCTGCTCGGCGGCCCGATGGGGGTTGGCGCTGTCGCAGGGTTTCTGCTGCTCCGCCCACACGCCGCCCTGGCGCTGACGGCAGTGCCGCCCTTGGGGGCGGGTCTCACTGTGGTGTTCTGTTGAGGGCACCCACTGACGATGCTCGGTCCGAGCATGGTGCTGTGGAGTGTGCCGCTGGCACTGTTGGCGTCGATCGGCGCGCTTCGCCGCGGTGAGCATCCGGCGATCAGCCGAATGCGCGTGCGGGCTCGCGCTCGCCCAGGCTGCGCTCCTGATGTATGGGCTTTGCTGGGTCTTCGGCTGACGGGTCGCAAGGCCGCCCGCGATCCCGAAACGACCGCCGCCGCTGGTGCCGTTCTACGCCATTTCCCCCATGCCGCCGGAGATTCAGATGCGGCACAAAGGTCGATTCTCGCGCCAGGCACGCTTACCGTTCGCGGAGATACGCCTCACGACAAGTAAGGAGAATGCACATGAAGATGTCCCTCACGTTGGGCCTGGCGGCCCTGAGCCTGGCGGCCTGCGCCTCCAACCAAGACGCGACCGCGACGAGCGGCGAACTCGAAACGGCCGCGGAGACGGTGTTCGAGGAGACATCGGAGGAGGTCGCGCAGACCGGGGACCAGCTCGAGCAGCAGGGGCTCCAGCTCGCCGATCAGGTGGGCACTCAGGCGGCGAGTCTCACCGGCCGGATCGAACAAGGCATCGCCGACGGCACGATGAGCTTGGACCAGCTGAGCGAGCAGCTCACTTCCCTGTCGCAAACCGATTTGACGGGCGTCGCGCAGCAGATCGCCACGACCCTAGAGACCAAGACCCAAGCTGTCGAATCGTTGAAATCCCAGCTAGAGCGGGTGACCAGCACGACCGCCGTGAACCAGCTGCGGGGCAGCCTGGATACCGCGACCAGCACGATCACCGGCCTCAAGGACCAGCTTCGCGTGGTCACCGACCGCCTGCGCGGGATGGGCGTGGACGTCTCGAAGTTCACCCAGCTATTGAACTAACGACGCGGCGCCGGCCGCTGGGCGGCGCCGACTAGTTGGACAGCCGCGGCTCTAGCATGCGCTCGACGTACTTGGCGAGCACATCCACCTCCACGTGGAGGGGCTGCCCGGGCCGTCCCTCGCCCAGCGTCGTCTGTTGGGCGGTATGCGGGATCACGGCGATCGTCGCCCGGTCGCCCGCGAGGTTGGCGATGGTCAGCGAGACCCCGTCCAGGGCGATCGAGCCCTTATCCACGCAGTAGCGCTCGAGCCCGACCGGCAGGCGCACCACGAGGTCGCCGCCGCGCCGCGCGTCCGGTACGTTGACCAGCTCGCCGACGGCGTCGACGTGGCCCTGTACCAGGTGCCCACCCAGCGGGTCGCCGGCGCGTAGGGCCAACTCCAAGTTGAGCCGTCGCGGCGGCCGGGCGTCCCCGAGCCAGGTCCGCCGCAGGGTCTCGGCGGAAAGGCGGAACTCCGCGACCGAGCCGCGCAGGTGGGTCACCGTGCAGCACACCCCGGACAGTGCCACGGAGTCGCCGATCGCGCACCGCGCCGCGAGTTGCCCTAGTTCTACCGCCAAGTCAGCCTCCGCGCCGAGGGGGGTGGCACGAACGACCGCTCCCGTCGCCTGAATTAGACCCGTGAACATGCCGACCCGCCTGCTTGACGCCGCAAACAGCGATCCCTACTCTGCTTGCCCTTTCTTTGGCGTGGCACCATGCTGTGCGCGATCCTGACGCTCTTTCCAGAGGTGTGCAAGGCCTATCTGGACGAGAGCATCCTCGGGATCGCTCAGCAAAAGGGTCTGCTCCGGGTCGAGTTCGTGAATTTTCGCGACTTCACCCGAGACCGGCACCGGTCCGCGGACGACCGGCCCTTCGGGGGTGGCCCGGGCATGGTGCTCAAGCCAGAGCCGATCTTTGAAGCTGTCGAGGACACCGAGCGTAGGTTCGGCGCGTTCCACAAGATTCTACTGTGCCCCCGTGGCCACACTTTCACCCAGCCCAAGGCTCACCAACTGGCGGCCAAGGACCAGGTGCTGATGCTCTGTGGACGCTACGAAGGCTTTGATGAACGCATCCGGACCGGTATCGAATGGGACGAGATCTCGCTGGGCGACTTCGTGCTCGCCGGCGGTGAGCTCGGCGCCCTGGCGGTGCTGGAAGCAGCGACGCGGCTCATCCCGGGCGTGCTCGGCTGCGCCGAATCGCCACAGACCGAGTCCTTCGAGACCGAGCTCTACGACTATCCCCAATTCACCCGCCCACGAGTGTTTCGGGGGATGGAAGTACCCGAAGTCCTCATCTCTGGAGATCATGGCGCGGTGGCCGAGTGGCGCCGGCGCCAGGCGGAGCAGATCACCAGCGAACGACGGCGACCGAAGCAGTGCGAATGAGCGGCGACCGCTCCGGCGGCTCCGCTAGACGAGAGTATCCCCGAGCAACAGACAGGGCAGAGGACGATCCGATGGACATCATGCGGCAGATCGAGCTCGAGCACATGAAGCCGAGCATTCCCGACTTCGGGGTGGGTGACACAGTGGACGTGCACTACCTGATCCGCGAGGGCGAGAAGGAGCGCGTCCAGGTGTTCACCGGCACCGCCATCTCGATCAGCGGCAGCGGCGTCCGCCGCACCGCGATCGTTCGGCGCCTAGTGGCGGGCGAAGGTGTCGAACGCGTCTTCCCGCTGCACTCGCCCCGGGTGCAGAAGATCGTCGTCAAGCACCGCGGCAAGGTCCGGCGCGCCAAGCTCTTCTACCTGCGCGACCGCATCGGCAAGGGCGTGCGCCTTCCCGCGAACTTCAACAAGCGGCGCGGCCCGCGCTCGGGAAGCGGCTCCGGCTTGACGGCGCCGGAACAGTCCGCACAGCCGGCGACCGAGGAATGACACCCGTGATCAAGAACACCGGGCGCCAGGTCATCCTCGTCGTCCTCGTCGTCCTCGCTTCGCTCTGCTTCATCGTCACGGAGAAGACCCGACTGGGGCTCGACCTCAAGAGCGGGACGCAGCTGGTCTACGAGCTTCCACTCGCCGAGTTGAGCGAGGAGGAAGATCCCGAGACCGTGATCAGCGAGACGCTCAACATCATCGGCGAGCGGATCGACCCCACGGGCGTCCTTGACGCGCGCATCACCCGCCGGGGCGAGCGCCAGTTCCTCGTCGAGCTGCCGGAGAAGGACTAGAAGGAATGACACCATGATCGAGAACGCCGGCCGCCAGGTCATCCTCGTCGTCCTCGTCGCACTTGCTTCGCTCTACTTCATCGTCGCGGAGAAGACCCGACTGGGGCTCGACCTCAAGAGCGGGACGCAGCTGGTCTACGAGCTTCCACTTGCCGAGTTGAGCGAGGAGGAAGATCCCGAGACCGTGATCAGCGAGACGCTCAACATCATCGGCGAGCGGATCGACCCCACGGGCGTCCTCGACGCGCGCATCACGCGCCGCGGCGAGCGCCAGTTCCTCGTCGAGCTGCCAGAGAAGGACAAGACCGAGTCCGAGATCATCAAGAGCCAGATCCAGAACCTCGGCAAGCTCGAGATGCGTGTGCTCGCGGACGCGCAGTACGACGAGGAGGGGATCACCTTCGACAACCTCGCCGATGAAAAAAAGCGGGTCGAGGATTGGCTCAACGAGGACAACAACCGCCAGCTCGTCGCCACGGACCCCGGCCAGATCATCCTCTACAACCAGCTGCCGACCGAGGATGGTGGGCGGCTGGATACCGAGAATCTGGTGTGGGTGCCCGGCAAGATCTACCCCGCCGCGCGAGACCGTTCGCGGTGGGACTTCGCGATGTCAAGCCGTGGCGAGACGAACGTCGTCGGGGTGTATCAGCAGGGCGAGCTGCAGGCCGGCCCCCCCACCGACTGGTCGGATAGCGACAAGCCGTTCCTCGTCGAGCTGTTCCCAATCAACTATCACGAGGAGCACTTCGAAGGCGAGCAAATGGACGCCTCGGGCGTGCGCCAGGGGAACGAGCCCGATTCGGGTGCGCCGTGCGTCTTCTACAAGCTCGCGGGGGAGCACGCGACCCGCTACGCCGACTGGTCGAGCAAATACACCGGCCAACATAGCGCGATCATCCTGAACGGCATCGTGCGCTCGGCGCCGGTGTTCCAGGGCCGCATCTACGGCACTGGCATCATCCGCGGCGGCTTCACCGAACGAGAAGCGGCCGATCTGGCGAAGGTGATCAAAACCGGATCCCTGCGCATCAAGCCGACTCTCATCTCCGACGTGTCGATCGGCGCCGGCCTCGGCGCCCGCCAGATCGAACTCGGTCAGATGTCGATCTTGGTGGGCGGTGCGTTGGTCCTGGTGTTCATCATCGCCTACTACCGCTTGGCTGGTCTGGTCGCGTTCGCCGCCATCGCGCTCAACGTGTTCCTGATCCTCGGCGGCGTGAAGTTCATCCGCGCGACGATCACTCTGCCGGGCCTCGCCGGCCTCGTCCTGACGATGGGCATGGCGGTCGACGCCAACATCCTCATCTACGAGCGCATTCGCGAAGAACTCGGTCGCGGCAAGGACCTGATGCGCGCGGTGCGCGCCGGCTTCGACCGCGCAATCGTCACGATCTTGGACGCCAACGTCACGACGTTCTTGGCGGGCCTCGTGCTCTTCAACGTCGGCGTCGGCCCCGTCCGCGGCTTCGCGGTCATGTTGATGGTCGGCATCCTGTCGACGCTGTTCACGGCCTACTTCGTGACACGCTTGGTCTTCCACTTCCTGGTCACCAAGAACGTGATCAAGGATCTCCAGGCCGCGACTTGGTTGAGCGGGGTGAAATTCGACTTCCTGAAGATCGCGCGCCAGGCCCTTGCGGTCAGCGCGATCGTGGTCGTGGGCGGGCTCATCTATGTGTTCACCGTGCCCAACGACAAGAAGCTCGGGCTCGACTTCACCGGCGGCGCCAACCTCGAGGTGGTCCTCAAGGAATCGAGCACGGCGGCCGAACTCCGCAACCGACTGGCTAGCATCGACGCGTTTCGCGCCGAGTTCCCCGATCCCTCCATCACCACGCGGGATGCAAACGAGGACGACCGCAGCCAGAAGTTCTCGATCAAGCTGAAGCTGTCCGACGAGATGCGCGAGCGTGTTGCGCAAGAGCAGCGCGACGCGGAAGCGCAAGGCATCGACTACGAGCCGCCGTACAAGCGGCAAGTGCGCGAGAGCCTCGGGCCATTGCTAGTTGCCGAAGCGTTCACCGACATCGCGGCCAACCCACTGCCCAAGAGCACGACGGACAGCGCCTACGTGGCGGTCCACCTCAACGCCGCGGTCGACCTGGCCGCGGCCGACACGCGCATCAAGGGTCAGCTCGGGCCCCAGGCGAAGGTCGGCGCACTCGGCGCCGACCCGGACGCGACGACCGACCGGGACTTCTTCATCGAGTTCCCGGTACCGGAAGAGACCGCCCAAACCGAGATCATCGAGAACGCGCAAACCGCCCTGGCCGGGATGACGGACGCCGCGGGCGAACCCATCCAGCTCTCGAATCCCATTCCGAGCGCCGAGTCGATCGGGCCCCGGATGGTCGGTCAGCTGACGACCGCGGCGATCGGGGCGATGATCGTCGCGTTGTTCTTGATCGTGATGTACATCCGCGTGCGGTTTCACGAGTACAAGTACGGCTTCGCGGCGGTGGCCGCACTCGTCCACGACGTCCTGGTGACGGTGACCTTTGTGGTTCTGTTCAACCACCTGGGGATCGTCAACGCCGAGATCGACTTGGCGATGATCGCGGCCTTCCTGACGATCATTGGTTACTCGATCAACGACACGATCGTCATCTTCGACCGGGTGCGTGAGAACGCGTCGGAGAACGCCCGCTTGGGCGGCTCCGGTGAGACGTTCGCGCAGATCATCAACCGCTCGATCAACCAAACCCTGTCGCGGACGATCCTGACCTCGAGCACCACACTGTTCGTCGTGCTCGCCCAGTTCCTGGTGAACTACGGCACCGCTAGCCCTCTCGAGGGGTTCTCGTTCGCGCTGATCATCGGCATCCTCTCGGGCACCTACTCGACGATCTTCATTGCCTCACCGATCGTGCTGTGGCTGCGTGACCGAGAAGGCACGGATCAGGGTTCGGGCGACTCCAAGGTGGCGGCGGTCAAGCCCCCAGACGCGCAGGTCGCGGTCTAGGGGCCGCCGCCTCTCCTCCGGCTCGACGCGGCAACCCATGCCAGGGTCTGTGCACCCCACGTTCCCCGCGACGCTCGGCGGCTTCGACGCGCGTCGAACCCCGTTCCTTCGCTGCGAGGTCCTGGTGATCGGCGCCGGGGTTGCGGGTTGCTTCGCGGCGATGCGTGCCGCAGAGGCCGGGGCCTCCGTGCTGTTGCTGGCAAAGAGCCCGATGTCCGAGGCCAACACCGCGTGGGCCCAGGGCGGCGTGGCCGCCGTCATCGACCCGAGCGACTCGGCCGAGCTCCACGCCGCCGACACGCTGCGCGTTGGCGCGGGCCTCGCCGATCCAGCGGTGGTCACTCAGATCGTGCAGCGGGGCCGCGATGTGGTGACGCAGCTCGAGACGATGGGCGTCGTCTTCGACCAGTCCGAGGACGGCGGCCTGTCGCTATCGCGCGAGGGCGGCCACTCGCGCAACCGGATCGTTCACCAAGGCGATGCGACCGGAGCCGCGATCACTGGCGCCATCGGGCAAGTCGTGGGGACCATGCCCGACATCACGCTGCGGACCAACGCGTTCGTGCGCGACCTCTTGGTGGCGGACGGGCGCTGCGTCGGCGCAGTGGCCCTCATCGACGGGATCGAAGTCGCGATCGAGGCTGGCGCCGTCGTCGTGGCCACCGGCGGTGCCGGCCAGATCTACCGAGAGACGACCAATCCCACGGGCGCTTGCGGCGATGGTCTCGCGCTGTGCTTTCGCGCCGGGGCCACGCTCACGGACGTTGAGTTTGTGCAGTTCCACCCGACGACGCTCTACATCGCCGGGGCGTCGCGCTTCCTGATCTCGGAGGTCGTCCGGGGCGCCGGGGCTCGACTGCTCGATCGACACGGCGAGCGCTTCATGGCCGCTGCGCACCCCGACGCCGAGCTCGCGCCGCGCGACGTCGTCAGCCGCGCCATCCTGGCGCGCATGGTCGACACCGGCGACACCCACGTCTATCTCGACCTGAGCGACACAGATCGGGACCCGCACCAGAGCTTCCCGACGATCTCGCGCATCTGCCGCGCGTTCGATCTCGACATCGGCCGCGACCCGATTCCGGTGCGGCCAGGTGCCCACTACTTCATCGGCGGCGCGGTCACGAATCTGCATGGCGAGACTGACTTGCCCGGTCTCCTGGCCGCTGGCGAAGCGGGTGCCACGGGCCTGCACGGCGCCAATCGACTCGCGTCCAACTCGCTCCTCGAGGGAGCCGTCGTCGGCCGCCTCGCTGGCGCCGCCGCCGCCGCGCAAGCGCGCGGCGTGCGGGCCACCCTCCCCGAGATTGCCTCGCCCCCGCCTTGCCCCCCCGCCGAGGCCCCACGCATTCAGCTCAACGACATGCTGTACTCGTTGAAGAGTCTCATGTGGCGCAACGTCGGACTCGTGCGCGACGCCGCAGGCCTCCGCGAGGCCCAGAGCCGTATCAGCATGTGGCATCGCTACCTCCTGCGCGCCGCGCCCAACAGCGTCTCGGGCCTGGAGCTCGCCAACATGCTTGAAGTGTCGGCGCTCGTGGCGATCGCTGCTGCCGAACGTCAGGAGAGTCGCGGCACTAGCTATCGGTCCGACCATCCCACGCGCGATGATGCCTCGTGGTGCCGCCGGACCCTCTTGCGGCGCGGCCCGAACGGCGAAGCCCAGCTCGAGGCCGGCCCTCTGCTGGCCCCCAGCGACAGCGCGGCCTTGGCCTCATGAGTCCCGCCGCGGCAACGCACGACAACGCGACCCGTCGTCCTGAAGCGATTCTGTGTGGCCTCGCGCCCCACGGCGACCAACGCACGGCCCCGGAGGTCCTCGCCGAGCTCGGACTCCTGGCCGACACCGGAGGATTTGAGATTGCGGGATGCGTCGCGCAGCACCGGCGCTCGCCGGACCCCAACACATACTTCGGCCGCGGCAAGCTCGACGAGCTGACTGAGCTGGTCCAGCAGGCCGAAGCCGATCTGATGATTTGCGACGGCTCGCTGAGCCCCGCCCAGGGTCGCAACATCCAAAAGTCGCTCGGCGTCCCGGTGATGGACCGCGCCGAGCTCATCCTGCACATCTTTGGCGACCACGCGCGGACGCCGCAGGCCAAACTCCAAGTCGAGCTCGCCCGCCTTCAGTACCAGTTGCCGCGCCTCAAGCGTCTCTGGACCCACCTCGAGCGTCAGCGTGGCGGCATCGGCCACCGCGCCGGCGCCGGCGAGAAGCAGATCGACCTCGACCGCAGCGAGATCCGCAGCCGCATCGCGCAGATCCAAGGCGAGATCAAGCGCATCGAAGGCCGCAAATCGCGCGAGATCCGCAGCCGCGCCGACCAATTCACCATTGCCCTCGTGGGCTACACCAACGCCGGCAAGTCCACGCTGATGAACCGGCTCACCAACGCCGACGTCCTGATCGAGAACCGGCTGTTCTCGACCCTCGACACACGCACTCGGCCCTGGCGTCTCCCGGGCGGCCGCACCGTGCTCCTCTCCGACACCGTTGGCTTCATTCGCAACCTGCCCCACCAGCTGGTCGCCAGTTTCCATGCCACCCTCGAAGAGGCCCTCAATGCCGACCTACTCTTTCTCGTGGTCGACGCCTCGAGCGGGGAGGCCTTGGCTCAATTCGAGGCGGTCCAAGACGTTCTGCAACAGCTGGGCGCCGACACCATTCCCCGCATCACCATCCTGAACAAAGTCGACCAGGCCCCGGATGCCGCGCACCTTGCGCGGCTCCAAGCCGTCGACCCGTTGACCGTCCCGCTCTCCGCCAAGACCGGCCTTGGGATCGATCAGCTTGAGACACGGCTACAGGACATGCTGGCCCGCTCCGAACGCCGCGTCGAGGTCCTGATCCCTCACGCCGCCGGCGGCCTCCACGCCGAAATCCGTCGCAACACCACCGTCCTGTCCGAGTTCCACACCGAGGACGGCTGCCTCATCGAGTGCCTGGTGAGTGCGTCGCTACTCGGTCGGCTGCTGGCCAAGGGTGCCACTCTGCAGCCGAGCGACTGATCCGCGACAACGCACGAAACGCTCGCCATGGGCGCAATACCGACGCCTAACCTCGGTGTCGCGCGACTCAGCGGCTCATGCATCGCCCCGGGAGCGCAGCCCAAGACGTTGCGCCGGGCGTGGAAGGCAGCATGTACAAAAAAAAGCCGGGCGCCACCTGATGGTGACGACCGGCTTTCAATAATTAGCCCGGCGCTAACCTACTTTCGCCTTGCGACTATCATCGGCCCTGGCTGCTTGACTGCCGAGTTCGGGATGGTTTCGGGTATTGCCAACCAGGTAAACGCACCGAGCAGAAACTCTATTCACTCCGGACCGGTAAAGATCAGAAAGCAAGTGGGTGTGAGAATCGCGAAGTTCTTCGTGAGGATGCGGTCAAGCCGTTCGACTGGTTAGTACCGGTCAGCTGAACACGTTGCCGTGCTTACACCTCCGGCCTATCAACGTGGTCGTCTTCCACGCGTCTCGGGGGACAGCTCGTCTCGGAGGGGGCTTCCCGCTTAGATGCCTTCAGCGGTTATCCGTTCCGCACTTAGCTACCCTGCACTACCGCTAGCGCGATAACAGGAACACCAGAGGTGCGTTCTTTCCAATCCTCTCGTACTAGGAAAGAGTCTCCACAGCTATCCTACACCCACACCAGATAGGGACCGACCTGTCTCACGACGGTCTAAACCCAGCTCACGTACCGCTTTAATGGGCGAACAGACCAACCCTTGGGACCGCCTTCAGCCCCAGGATGCGATGAGCCGACATCGAGGTGCCAAACCTCCCCGTCGATATGGACTCTTGGGGGAGATCAGCCTGTTATCCCCGGAGTACCTTTTATCCGTTGAGCGACGACCCTTCCATTCAGAATCGCCGGATCACTAAGACC
>JBCCGH010000083.1:0-38434 GCA_039029375.1 Planctomycetota bacterium | reverse complement strand
GGCCTTATCCACGGCCCTCAGCGCCGCTCGCAGCGTTGGGTCGTCCTCGCCGTATCCACGAATATGCCTGCGGCGACCCGCCTTGCGACCGGCGCCGATGTCTCGCGGATAAGGCCCCATCTGCCTGAATCACACCACTAGTGGTGTGTCACCCCGCACGCCGCACGCCGCGCCGCCGCGCGCCAAACGTCTAGCAGTCGCGCCGCCGCGCGGGGCCAGGACATCGTCCGGGCGTGGTCCTGGCGTTGGACCGCAACCTCGGTTGGATCGGGTTGGCGCCACGTTCGGAGCAGTGCGGCCGACCACGCGCCCGGTGTGTTGGCCGGGAGCACGTGGCCGACGCGGCCGACGACTTCGGGCAAGGCGCCGCAATCGGCGACGAGCACGGGGCGCCCGGCGGCGAGGGCTTCGAGGGCGGGAAGGCCAAAGCCCTCGTGCAGCGACGGGATGGCGACGGCAGTCGCGCCGGCATAAAGCGTGCGTAGGCGCGCCTCGTCGACCCGGTCGAGCAGGTCGACCAGGGCGCTCGTGCCGAGTGTCTCTGCCAGTGCCAAGAGGCGTCGCCGCTCGCCGTGGTCTTCGCCCACGAAAACCAATCGAGGTGGTGACGGAGCCAGCTCGCGGAGGTCGGCGTGGGCGCGCACCAGGAGGTCGAGGTTCTTGCGCACCTCGAGGTGGCCGACGTGGAGGAAATACGGCGGGGATGGCGTCGGCACTGGCGCCGACGTGAAGAAGCTCGGGTCGACGCCACCGGGCACGATCTCGATGGGGGGCGCGTGACGCGGTCGGAGCGCCGCAAGATGCCGCGCCGTGAACGCGCTGGGTGTGATCACGCGATCGGCGCGTCGCAGGGCCTTGCTGAGCGCGGCGCGCGCGAGCCATCGCGGTCGCCGGCGGAGTGGGGTGAGGTCTCGCACGTCGTGCACGGTCACGACCGTGGCGCAGGGCAGGCGGGGTGGCAGCGGCAGGCTTTGCAGATCGAGGACGTCGACCCCCAGCGTTCGCAGCGTGTTCGGCAGCAGCCGTGCCTCGGCCCAGGCGCGCCGCCACGACGGCGCGGGCGGCACCGCGAGCTCGACGTGCGAGCATCCGGTCGCCGCGCTGAAGTGATCGCGGGTGTCTGGTGACACCAACAGGGTGACACGCTCGTTGGGCTCGAGAAGCGGTGGCAATGCCTCGACGAGCCCGTGCAGGCGGCGCATGGCGCCCGATGGTGCCGCCGCGGGCAACCACGCGGCCACGGCGTAGAGGCGTGGCCGCGTGCTCACGAGCCAGCCGTTTGGAGAATGGTGTGGTGGATCCGGGCCCAGCCGGCGGCCGAGGCGGCGGGACCCAGCGCGGCGGCGCGAGCCGTTCCCGCCTGCCGTAGGCGCTGGCGCAGCGGCTCGTCGCGGTGGATCGCGACCATGGCTTTCGCCATGAGGGCCACGTCGCGCGGGTCGGCCAACAGCGCTGCGCCGGCGGCGACCTCGCGCAGGCTTGGGATGTCCGCGGCGAGCACCGGGCAACCGTGCGCAAACGCTTCTACGACAGGGAGGCCGAAGCCTTCGTGTAGTGAGAGGTGCAACAGCGCGCGGGCGCGATGGAGGCGGCGTGATTTCTCGGCTTCGTCGACGTAGGTGGCGCCGGGCCCGAGCCTGACAATCTCGGGCAAGTCGGGGGCCGTGGTGCGCGCCAGCCGATGCGCTGCCGCCAGCCGGTTGAGATTCTTCCGGGGGCGGGCGTCGCAGAGGACGAGGAAGGGGCCCGCCGTGGCCGGATGCTGCGGCGGTGAAGCGTGAGGTGGTGCGACCCCGTGCGGGACGACGTGCACGGTGGCGTCGCCGCGCCGCGCGCGATGCCAGGCCTCGAGATCCGCGGCCGTGGCAGCGCTTGGCACGAGGACCGCGGTGGCGCGTCGCAGCGCCAGATGCGTGGCCAGTCGCGCGCGTGGACCCCGGCCGGGCTCGTCGTGCGGGAGCGCCACGCGCCATGGCAGGTCGTGCACCGTGGCGACGACCGGACAGGGGGCTCGCAGCGGAATGGCCGCCACCGGGCTGTGGAGCAGGGCGGCGTTCAGTCGACGGAGTAGGCGCGGGAGTTGGAGCTGGCGTTGCCAGGCACCGCGCGGCGTCGCGACGCGTTCGACCGCCGTCAGCGGTGGCACCTCGACGTCGGCGGGTGCCAGCAGCAAACAACGACCCGGCGCGTGACGCGCGTAGGCGGCCAAGGTGGTCAAGAACGAGCGGCCGACGCCGGTGATCGGGCCGGCGCCGAGCACGCTGCCGTCGAAGGCGAGATTCAATGGTCGGGAGCGAGGGGCGTTGAGATCACCTTAGACGGAGGCGGGCTGGCTGCCTTGCGCGACGGCGCGATAGACCTCCACGTGGGCCGCGGCGCTGCGCTCCCAGGTGAGTTCGGCGGCACGTGCCAGGCCTCGTTCGCGCAGCTCGGTGCGCAGCCCGCGGTGTCGCAGGCTTCGATCGATCGCGCCGATGATCGACAGTTGGTCCTGCGGATCGCAATAGCAGGCGGCGCCGCCCAACACCTCGCGGAGGGCCGGAATGTCCGAGGCGACCACGGGCGTACCCATGGCGAGCGCTTCGAGCGGGGGGAACCCGAAGCCCTCGAGCAGCGACGGGTAGATGAGCAGGGCGGCGTTGGCCAACCAGTTGAAGGCCGCGGCGTCATCGACCGCGTCGTGCCAGATCGCCTCACCCCGCGCCTCCGCCTCGCGCAGGCGGCCTACGATCGCGTCGCATTCCCAGCCGCGGCGGCCCACGACAACGAGGTCCGGCTTGGGGTCTGGGATCTTCGGCCAGGCCCGCAGGACGGCGAGGTGGTTCTTGCGCGGCTCGATCGTGCCGAGCATCAAAGCGTAGGGGCGGCCCGGGCGCGGCGAGTCGCCGGGTGTGCCAGGCACGTGATCGGCGCCAAATGCGATCACGCGGAGCTTCTCCGGCGGCACGTCCAGATGGGTTTGCGCCGCCGCCGCGGTCGCCTGCGTAGGGGTCACGATGACGGCAGCCCCGCGGGCGGCGGCCTGGGTGCGCTGTAACAAGGCTCCGCTTTCGGCACCGTGAAAACTCGGGTCTGCGGCAAATGCTAGGTCGTGCAGCGTGAGTACGGCCGGCGTGCGTCCCGTTGGCGGGTGCACGTAGTCGGTCCAGTGGAAGGCGTGCGGGCCTCCGGCTAGCCGCGGTGCGGGGAGGCCTAGGCGCGCCAGCCACGGCAGGGTCCGGCCGGGGATCGGCAGCCGGTGCAAGCGAGCACCGGGCGGCGGCCGATCCGGTCGCGCCGCCGGGGACAGGGAATGGGCGAAGAGGTGCAGCTGCACGTCGTTACGCGCCGCGATCGCGCGCGCGAGTTCGCGGGTGGCGCGGCCAATCCCCGCCGAAGTCAGGATCGCTGGCCGGTAGTCGAGGCAGACGCGGAGCACGGCGCCCAGGGTTGCGGATCGTGGACTGGTGCGCAATGGACGGTCCTAACGGCGGTTGCGGGCGTGGTCTCGTCGGCCTGGCCGGGCCGAGCGGGCGCGACCGGCTATCCTTGAGGGCCATGGCTTCGCGCGCCTCTGTCTTGATCGCCGGCCTCGCGGTCGTGCTGATTGGGGGGGCGGTCTATCTAGTGGCCACGGAGCGACGCGGCAGCGACGAAGGCCCGAAGACCGTCACGCCGCCGCCGCCACCGGCGGCGCAGCCGGACGACGTCACCCCGCCCAAGGCGGCGGCGGCCCCCGAAGTGACCCTGGTGCGGATCATCGAGCGTTGCCGGCTGCGCGCCGCGGCGCCGCGGCCACCTTGCCGTCTGGTCCGCGTTGCCGGCGACGCGTTGCCGGCCCGTGCGACTTGGGTCGCCGGGACCGCGGCGGCGCCGTTTCTCGTCGATGCCGCGGACGTGCGGGGCTATCAGATGTTGCGGTTTGATCTTGACGGCGCGGACCCGCTGTACCACGTGGTGCATCTCGGCGTCGCGGACGAGGAGGTCGTCGTCACCTACGACGGTCCGCATGCGTTTCGCGGCATGGTCGCCGACGAGAGCGGCCAGCCGGTGGCGAGCGCCGCGGTCTGGCTCGCCGGCCAGCGTGCCATGACCGGCGCCGATGGCCGTTTTGCCGTGGATGGTCTGCCGGTGCGTCACGGGCTGCCGTTGGTCATGCGCGCGGCGGGCTTTGCCGATTCGTTTCGCGTGGTCAGTGCCGATCGGGGTCTGCGACCTCAGGCGTTCGTGATGGGCAAGGGCGGCCGCGTCCACGTCGGCCTTCAGCGCTCGGTGGGCGGTGAGGCCGGCCAGCTGCTGGTTCTGCCCGGAAGCGGAGCTCGGCGGGGCGACACCGCGCTGCGCCACTACCCATTCTTCTGGCCGAGTATCGAGCCGCGTCCGCCGGTGGGCGACGCCGGGGTTTGGCTCGATGGGCTGCCGGTCGGGGTGCCGTTTGCGGTCGCGGTGCGCTCGACGACGCTGCTGTCGGATGACACCGTGGCGTTTCGGCCCGGGACCGAAAGCTCGGTGCGGCTTCCGGTCCGGCCCGGCCGTCGCTTGGGTGGCCGCGTCGTCGACGAGCGTGGCGAGCCCGTGGCCGGCGCGATGGTCTGGAGCCGCGAGGCCGGGGCCGGGGCCGCACCGATCCCGCCGCACCGAACGCCGTTCTTGCTCGGGCCCGAAGCTTGGCTCGCCGGTGCCTCGCAGGCCACCACGGCGGCGGACGGCGGCTTCGCGCTGACGGTGTCGACCGAGGCTGCGGTTGTTCTCGCGCACGCACCCGGCTACGCGGTGTCGACGCACGGCCTCCAGGCGGGAGAGGGTCGTGGCGCAGTCGAGCTGCCATTGGTGGCGCAGTCGCTGGTCGAAGGGGCTCCGGAGGATCCGCCGGCTGTGCTGCACCTTGCCCCCGATCAGCCCGGACGGATCGCGATTGAGCGCGGCAGCAGTCGCGACGTGGGGGTGGCGGCGAGTCCGGAGCGCCCGTTGGCGGTACCGTTCGCCGGTCCCGTGGTCGTGGATTTACACGTGCGCGACAGCGCGGGCGAGCGGACGATGCGTGGCGTGGTCGTCGCCGGTGCCGTCAACGTGATGCTTGGAGCGCAGTAGGTGTCATCGCCGTCGAGTGGCAGCGTCGTGATGCGAGACCCCGTGCATGGGGATATCGAGCTCACGCAGGAGGAAGTGCGCCTCGTCGATACGGCTGAGTTCCAGCGGCTGCGCGGCATCAAGCAGCTGGGCACGGCGTACTTGGTGTTTCACGGCGCGACCCATAGCCGCTTCGAGCACTCGGTCGGCACGGTCCACATGACCCAGCGCCTTCTCGACGCGGTCAACAAGAACGCCGCGCGTGACCCGGCGGGGTGTGCGCGCGTCTCGCCGGAAGAACAGCGCATCCTGCGCGCGGCGGCGCTACTCCACGACGTGACGCACATTCCGTTCGGCCACAACATCGAGGATCAGACCGGCCTGCTGCCGCGGCACGATGTCCCCGAGCGCTTCGCCAGCGTCCTGGGCGACACCGAGCTCGGCGCGGCTCTCGATGCACTCGGTATGCGTCGTGAGGTCCTAGCGGTGTTGACGGGCGAAGGGCTGGAGGTGCCGAGCTTCTGGCGCCAGGTGCTGTCCGACACCATCGACTCCGACCTGATGGACTACCTGCGGCGCGATGCGTACTACACCGGGCTCGAGCTGCGCTACGATTTGCGGGTCGCGGACTACTTCCGCGTGGACCGCGGCAGTCAGCGGATGTTTGTCGACTGCGAGAAGCAGGGCATGCTGCGCGAAGATGTGCTATCGGAGCTCGTGCGCATGCTCGAGACGCGCTACCACTTCTCGGAGCGCGTCTATTACCACCACGCCAAGATCGCTGCCGGGGCGCTCATTGCTCGTATGGTGGAGCTGGCGTTTCGCGGCGGCGAGCTCGCGGCGGCAGATTTGCAAGGTGCGACGGACCAGTCGCTCTTAGACGCGCTGACGCGGATCGGACGTGCCAACGGTGATGGTCGGCTGCGCCGCTTCGCGGATCGTTTTGCGCGCCGCGAGTTGCCCAAGCGCGTCTTGGTCTTGCCGGCTGCGCTCAACGCGTCGGTGCAGGAGGAGCTGCTGGACCGCTACTGCGCGGCTGGTCGGCCGGACGAGCGATTGGCCTGGGAGGCCGGGCTGGAGCAGCGCGCCGCAGCCGAGTTCGGGCGGCCGGTGGACGTCCTCATGTATGCGCCGGCGCGCTCGATGCAGCTCAAAGAGGCCCGCACGCTGGTGCGCCTTCCGGGCTCCGGCGGCATTCGGCCATTGGCGGATTTCGGCGCCGACGTGCCGCGATTGCACGACCTGGCGGCCAGCTATCCGCGTCTTTGGAAGTTCTATGTCCTGACGTCGGAGCGCGATCGCGCGGCGCGCCGTCGACTGCAGCAGATGTGCCTCGAGGCCCTTCCCGCGGGCTGCGTGAACGCCCTGCGCGTGTGAGGCTAGTGTTACCTGGGGCCCGGCGATTCCAGGGGCAGTGCCTTGCCGGCCTCTCGGTGGCGACCTATGCGCGGTCCGGCGAGGTGCGATCGCCATAGAGGCGCCCGATCCCTTCTGTTTTCCTCCTGATTTGAGGGCGTCCCGCTGGCGATCGCCGGGCGAGCGCCGCCCCCGCGCTCGCCTCTTTTCTTATACGGCCGGTCGCCTCGCGTCGGCGGCTAGTGGGGCGATTTAAAAGTTCGCCACATATGTCGCTGGCCCTCTGCGCCGTTCGCGGCGTTGCGTCGCCTCAACTTGTCCACCGACAAGCCCTGCGGCGACAGCGCCTTGCGAACAACACAGATGCCTCACCGACATATGCACCGAACTCTTGAATCACCCCACTAGTCGATCACCACGATCGCGGGGTTCGAGAACTCGACCGTGCTCTGCGGCAGGTAGAGGTTCGCGGTCTGCAGAGCGATCGCGGCGCCGCGCAGGGATGTCGCCGTCGGGATGAGGACGCTGACCTCGACGCGTCCGGTCGGCTCTTGTGGGCCGACGTAGAGTGGCACGATGAGGCGTGGGTCGAGGAACACCAGGCCTGGCGGCAGCGCCACTGGATCGATGGGCAGGCTCAAGACCAGGTTGACCAAGTCGCTGGGCGGCGACACGACCTCTGCATCCAGCGTGCCGCCGAGGGTGCCGCCGAGCGCCGCGAGCGAGACGATGCGGCGGCGGTTCACGGTCGCGGTGCCACTCACGTCGGCGCCGCCGAGCGATCCCAGTGTCACGATCAAAGTGTCGAGGTCGACCGTACCGCCGTTGGCCTGGATGGCCGCGATCGGTGTGATGGCGCCGGGTCCAGGGCCGCCCGCGCGGATGCTGGTCGTGTCATCTCCGGTCACGGTGAGCGCGCTGTCGTTGGCGATGATGGCCGGCTTGCCGTCCGGGAAGACGACGGTGAAGCCAAAGCCACTGCCGCCCGAGACGTCGCACCGGGACAGCTGGAGCGTCGAGTTGCGGGCGTGGATCGCCTCGAGGGCGCCGATGGTCGAGCAGATGCCGGCGCCGCAGGCGCTGCTGCCGTTGATCTGCATGGAGGCGAGCGACACCAGGCTGTCCGTCGCCGATAGACACGGCCGGCCGTGGAGCTGGCCGCCATTCCAGGTGACTGCTGAGCTGCGGAGGATCCACGCACCGGTCCCCGATTGCTCTGGCCAGGACACCAGGACCGAGCTGACGTTCTGCAAGTGGACGCGGCCTTGGTTGTCCTCGAGGCGCAGCCCATCGCGGAACGTGTGAGCTTCGATCCGGAGGTTCTTGGCGACGAACACGGCGCCGGCCGGGAGGTCGTGAATCTCGACCGTCGGCTCGATCGCGAACGGGAAGGTCGGGATGCCGGGGCCGTCGGAGATGACGACGGAGCCTTCGCCAAGCACGGTCAGGGCCTTGCTGGTGGCAAAGCCACCGTAGGTGCCGTTGCGCACGACGATGGTGTCACCATCCGCAGCCTGGGCGACGGCGGGGGCGATCTCGGCGAACTGACTCCCTGGGCCGCCGGCTTGGTCGACGATCCAGGTGACGCCCTGCGCGGGGAGCAGGCTAGCGGCGAGAGTGAAAGCGATCGGCGAGAGAGCACGCATGCGATTCCTCCTGAGGGTCGAGGCTTGGTGTGCCCGGACCCGGCTCCGCCGTTTCACCAGTCTTCGCGAAAGCGCAAGATTCGGTCGCGCACCGCGTGAAAGACGGCGGTCGTTGCACGGACGTCGTGCGCATTGTACTCCGCGATCTTCTGGATCTCCCCGCGGGCGTAGGCGGGCGCCACCATCGCGCCGTCCATGGTCTCCTTGGGGCTCTCGATGCCCAGGGACCAGCACACGACGTCGAGGTTGCTCGGTCCCAGCGCGCGCTCGCCAAACGTCAGCGCGCGGTAGAGGTCGAGGTGCGGCCGCAGAGAGTAGCGGTTCGAGAGGAGGTCGACGCGCGCCGGCACGTCGAGCACGAGGCTGCGGCCGATCAGGAACGGCACGTCAAAACCCCGGCCGTTGAAGCTGACGACGCACTCGGCGGCCGCCGCCATCGTCCACCACGCGCGCAGCAGGTCGCTCTCGCTCAGCGGCCGCATCCAGTCGGGGAGATCGTCCGGCAGGCCGGTCGGTGGTGGCACGACGAACACCGTGACCTGCTGGTCTTCGGGGGCCACCGCGCCGTCACCCACGGCCAGTGACACGACTTGGCCGAAGTGCGGGGACAACCCCATCACCATGGCTTCGTCGCCGTCGAACCGCTCGGCGTGGCGGCCGAGTGAGGCGGCGACGGTCGGGGGGAGCGCGTCCTTGTCGACTCGGGGCACGGTCTCAATGTCGAACACGAGATGCTCGAACAGCACGTCGCGCACAGCTTCGTAGCCGGCGCCCACCACGGTCTCGGCGTCGTAGTCGGGGTCGTCGTCGGCGGCTTCGCGCAGGTTGCGCACGTTCAGCTGCAGCTGGCCCTGGTAGTCCTCGGCGTGAAACAACGCCTTCACGACGGTGCCGCGCTGGAGCTCGGCCGCGGTCGCCATGGCGGCGGCGTCGGGCCAGATCTTGCCGCGGACCGTCCGGGTGGTGTCAGCGAGGACGACGTCGAAGAATCGTTCCTGCTTGCGCGTGCGGCCTTCGCGGATCTGTCGCAGCACGGCGTAGGCCGTGTGCAAGTCGCGGGCGTCGGCTCGGAGCGCGCCGAGTGTGGCGAGATGCTGGGGCGCGTCGCGGTCTGTGGTCATTGCGCCTCGGCAAAGCGCTGTAGGCGCTCGACGCCCTTGCGGAGCTCGGGCATCGCCGCGGCATAGCTCAGGCGGATGAAGCTCGGAATGCCAAAGGCACTGCCCGGCACCACGGCCAGGAGTTCTTCATCCAGTAGCTGTCGCACGATCGCGGCATCGTCGACGCCGCGCCGCCGGGTGAGCTCGCTGGCGTCGACCAGGGCGTAAAACGCACCGGCGGGAAGTGCGAGGGATAGGGTGGGAATGGCGTTGATGGCCTTGTGCAGGAATTGGCGTCGCTCGTCGAACGAGTGAATGCGGCGCGCGCGCTCCTCGGTGAAGTCACCCTCGCACACCGCGATCGCCGCGTGTTGACTGATCGTGCAAGGGTTGCCCAGCACCTGGCTCTGGATGCGACCGGCCGCGGCGATCAGGTCGACGGGACCGGCGAGGAACGCCAGCCGCCAGCCGGTGAACGAGTGGCTCTTGGTGGCGCCATTGACGACGAGCGTGTGCTCGAGGTCGCGGTCGTAGTGGGCGGGTGAAACGTGCTGGTGCCCCGGATAGACCATGCCGCCGTAGATCTCGTCGGACACGATCCACAGGCCGTGGTCGCGAGCGGCCCGGACCAGGCCTTCGACCTGCTCGTGGGTCGGGACCGCGCCCGAAGGGTTGTTGGGGAAGTTGAGGATGACGCCGCGCGCACCATGCTCGGCGGCCGCGTACGCCAGCTGCGCGCCAGTGTGGACGAACCCCTGTTCCGGCACTGCCGGGAGGGTGATCGGGACGCCGCCGGCGACTCGCACGAGGTCGGGGTAGGAAACCCAATGCGGGGCCAGCAGGAGTACCGGGTCCCCGGGCTCGACGAGGGCCGTCAGCGCCATGTGGAGCGCCGACTTCGCGCCCGAGCTCGCCATGACTTGCTCCGGCCGCAGCGCCAGATCGAACTCGCGACTGAACCAGGTGGTCGCCGCCCGGCGCAGCTCGGGCATCCCCGAGGTGGCGGTGTAGCGAGTCTTGCCGGTCTCGATGGCCTCGATGCCTGCCGCGGCGACGGCCGGCGGGGTGGGAAAGTCCGGCTCGCCGGCGCTCAAAGACACGACGTCTTTGCCTTCGCTGCGCAGCTGGGCTGCTCGCGCCGAGATGGCGAGCGTGACCGATTCGGCAACGGCGCGTGCGCGCTGGTTGGGTGCGAGGCGAGCCATTTCGTCGAAAGCTCGAGGTTAGGCAGGGTGGGGGACGCTGTCACGGCCGGAAGCCGGGAAGAAGAGAGGCGGTCCAGGCGTCTTCCTCGGGCCTTGTGCCGTGGTGGGCCGCGAGTGGCACGGGGCCGGTCCGACGAGTGGTCTGATGACCGGCCACGAGGTCGCGCTCCGGTCTCGCGGTCGCGGGCGGTCGCGCTACCGTGGTCCCAAAATGCGAGCATCGAAGCTCTTCAAAGTCACGGCCATCACCCTGGCTGTCGTTGCGGTTTTGCTACTGCTGTCGGTAGCGGTGTTCGTGTTCAACCCGCTGGAGGGCGCGCTGCGCGATATGCGCGACGTGGTGCCGCGCGACGTTGACTTCTTTGTACGCAAGCTCGATCTCAGCGACGACTTCAAGTCGTTTCCCGAGCCGCTGTTTTGGGATGAGCTCAGCGCGCACCCCGCGTGGCGCGGCGTCACCCGCGGGCCGCTGTATCGGTCGTTCGACGGTGCCGGTGAGATCACCCGGGCGCTCGAAGACGTGCGGGCGCAGATCGATCAGGTCCGCGAGCAGACCAGTGGCTACCTCGATGTGGTCGACGACGTCCTCGGTCGTGAGGTCGAGCTGGCTGGCAAGTTCGGCGCGACGTCCGCCGACACCAAGTGGTGTCTCTACGCACGGGTCAACTGGCCGGTCAAAGCCGGTCTCGGACTGAGCCGTTACGGCTTCGTCCAGGAGCGCGCGCGTCGCGCCGGGGTCTTGTTGGCGGCCGATGAGGACTTGCTGAAGATCGAGCCGCAGAACGGGGAGACGCTTTGGGCGGTGCGCCATCTCGACTGTCTGCTGGTCGGCAACGACCGGGACCTCGTTCGCCGCAGCCACAACCTGGCGACCGGCGTTGGTGACCCCGACAGCTTCGGCGGCTCGGCGAGCTATCGCGATGGTGTCGAGCGTCGCATCCAAGAGTGGGAGGACCGTGCTGACGAGATCGCCAACGCGGCCGAGTTCTACGTACGACCTGACAAGCTGTTTGGCCTGCCGAGTGTGTCGTTCGATGACACCTGGCCGGACCCCAATCATCCCACCGACATGAACAGCCGTGTCTTGGCGGCCTTCTTGAACCTCGAGAGCTGGCTGTTCTTGTCGGGTGCCGCGGTCTTCGAGGAGGGCTCGGTGTCGTTGCTTGCTGATCTGGAGCTCAACCAGAACAAGCACACGCCGTTCCAGTCGCGGTTCTTTCAGGCCGAATCGCAGCAGCGCAGCGAGTGGCTCGACCGGTTCTTGAGCATGGTACCCGCGTCGGCGTGCGCCTGCGCGGCGCTGCGGATGCCGGCGGGCGAGTTCATGCGCGAGATGTACGTCGCGCTCACGGACGTGGAGAAGGAGCTGATCAACGACGGCTTGCGCGGCACCGGTCAGTTCGAGGACGTGATGGCGGTGATCAATAAGCTCGAGCCCGCTCTCGAGCAGCGGACGGGCTTTGTGTTTCGCAAGAACATCCCGGATCCGGAGATCCCCGTCGCCGACACGTCGCCCGTGCCGCAGGTCGCGTGGGTGTTCTGGATGCGCCGGGGTGGCCGGCCGCTGGTGCAGGAGTTCGTCGACATGGTGACCCGCTACCGCGAGGTGCTTGGGTTCACCAACGCCTACGACTTGCCCCTCGGTCTCGGTGGTCAGGGCGTGGGCGGCGACGCCGCGCGCGAATTCACCAACCCGCAGATTCCCGGCACCGGCTCGATCGCGACGCTGGTCTACCCGCCCTTCTTCGTCATCAGCAACTCCGGACCGTTCATCAGGGATCTGATGCAGACGCTGATCACGCCGGACCAAAGGCGCTCGATCCGCTCGCGCGAGGACTTTCAGGAGTATCTGTTCGAGCTGCCCGACGCGATCAACGGCTTGGTCTACATCCAGGCGCCAGAGCTGCGCGAGCTCCTGGACGACTATCTGCAGGGCGTCGCGCGGTCTGCCTCGCTCCCCGATCCCGACTGGGCGGTGACGCAGAGGGGGGCCGCCGAATCGGCGGTCTTCGCCAGGGAATACGCCCAGCGCTTCGGTTCGATGGCGGCGATTCCGCAGGCCCAGCGGGGGGAGTTCGACGACAAGGTCGACCGCGAGATCGAGGAGATGTGGCGAACCCAGCGCACGAGTTTCTCGGCCGAGGCCCAAGCGTCCCTGCTGGAGGCTCGGGCCCTTACGGAGCTCTTCTCGTCGGCCTACTTCCAAGTCACGCTCGAGCCTCGGCACCTGCGCCTGACGGGACGCGCCAAGGCCAACTTCCGCTGAGGACCCGGAGTCGGGCGCCAGGCTTGGGACCGCTGACCCTTGAAAGAGCTCGGCAGACCCGTAGAACGTCCGTTCGCTGCCGAAAGCCGAGGTGGCGGAATTGGCAGACGCGCTAGGTTGAGGGCCTAGTTCCCGATTTAGGGAGTGCAGGTTCAAGTCCTGTCCTCGGCACCATCTCTTCGCCGCCCTTGGCGGCATCCGCCTGATCGCGACCCGCAGTCGCGCTACGCTGGCGCCGTGAGCAATCTATGGGGTGAGCAGCGCAACGCTGCGGTGAAGCCGACGCTGGCCGGTGACGCAAGCGTCTGGCACGACGGCGAACTGAGGCCTGCGTCGGAAGTGCAAATGGGGATGCTGACGCACACCCTGCACTACGGCTTTGGGCTGTTCGAGGGCATTCGGGCCTATCAGCAGGCAGACGGCAGCTCAGCAGTGTTTCGGCTGCGCGAGCACGTCGACCGCATGATCGGCGGCGCCAAGATCCTGCGGTTGGCGTTGCCGTTCGACCGCGACCAGCTCGCCCGGGCTTGCGTGGACACGCTGGTGGCCAACGGCCTCCGCGAGGCCTACCTGCGACCCTTGGCCTACATCGGCGAGGGCAAGATGGGGATCTACGCACCGCAGAATCCGGTGCACGTCGGCGTCGCGGCCTGGGAGTGGGGCGCCTACCTCGGCGAGGACGGCCTCAGGAAGGGCATCCGCTGTAAGGTCTCCTCGTTTACCCGGACCCACGTCAACACACAGATGGTCAGGGCGAAAGTGACCGGTGGCTACGTGACGTCGATTCTCGCCAAGAGCGAGGCGGCCGCCGACGGCTACGACGAGGCCATCCTGCTGGATCAGGACGGCTACTGCGCCGAAGGCTCAGGGGAGAACCTGTTCTGCGTGCGCGACGGGGTGCTGTTTACGCCGCCCTTGGCGGCACCGATTCTGGCCGGCATCACCCGCGACGCGATCCTGACCTTGGCCCGCGAGCAGGGCGTCGAGGTGCGTGAGGAGCGCTTCTCTCGGGACGACCTCTATCTCGCCGACGAGGCGTTCTTCACCGGCACGGCGGCAGAGGTCACGCCGATCCGTGAGGTCGATGGACGGCCGGTGGGCACGGGGAGTCCCGGGCCGGTGACGTGCGAGCTGCAGGCTAGCTTCTTTCGCGTCCTGCGCGGCGAGGAGCCGGCGCACGCGGCGTGGCGGACGGTCTACAAGGTGTCCTAGACGCTAGTAGCCCGCGGCTTGCCCGTCCTTCCGCGACTCGGAGGCGCCGTGGTAGACCCCGGACACGGGCTGCCGCAGCACCGCTTGGTAGCCGCCAAAGCCGCCCTCCGCCGGGCAAACACCAGCCGTGACGCGGTGGCCCCGTTGCTGTAGCGATTGCGCGGTGGCGTCGTCGAGCCCCTGCTCCAACCAGACCTCCCCGCCATCGGTCATGCGTTCGCCCGTTGGCTCCGAAGAGCCGAGGTGTCGGACGCGTGGTGCATCTCCCGCCTGCTGCAGGTCCATGCCGAAGTCGATCAGGTTGACCAGGATCTGCACTTGCCCCTGCGGCTGCATGGCGCCGCCCATGACGCCGAAGCTGAGGTGTGCTTGACCGGCACGCGTCACGAAGCCGGGGATGATCGTGTGGAACGGGCGCTTCCCAGGCGCGTAGCTGTTGGGCTTCCCTGGCGCGAGGTCGAACAGCTCTCCCCGGTTCTGTAGGCCGAAGCCGAGCGCGGGCGGGACGACCCCCGAGCCGAGACCGCGGTAGTTGCTTTGGATCAGCGAGACCATGTTGCCGGCCTCGTCCGCGGTGGTGAGGTAGACCGTGTCGCCGGCCTCGAGGCGCAGCGCATCGACGCTCGTCGCCGCGTGCCGTCGATCGATCCGCCGGCGCTGGGTCGCTGCATAGCCGGGGTCGAGGAGCTGGGCGATGGGCGCCGGTGCGAAGGTTGGATCGGCGTACCAACGCGCGCGGTCCTCGAACGCGAGCTTCTTTGCTTCGATCAAGACGTGCAGGTAGTCGGCACTGCCAAAGCCCATGGCCCGCAGGTCGAAGCCCTCGAGGATGTTCAGCATCTGCAGAACCGCTAGGCCCTGCGCGTTCGGTGGGAGCTGCCACACCTCGTGATCGCGATAGACCGTCGAGATTGGCTCGACCCATTCGCTGCGGTGCTCGGCGAGATCGCGTTGGCTGAGGAAGCCACCGCACTGCTGCACAAACGTGACGAGCTCTTTGGCGAGGTCCCCGAGGTAGAAGGCGTCGCGGCCGGCGCGGGCGATGTGCCGGAGCGTCGTCGCCGCCGCGGGGTTGCGGAACACCTCGCCGCGGCGAGGTGGTTGGCCGTGCGGCAGGAAGACCTCGGCGAACCCCGGTTGATCGCGCAGCTGGGTGGCGCCGGCCGCCCACTGCCGCGCGATGTCCGGTGACACGGGGAAGCCTCCCGTCGCGTATTCGATCGCCGGCTCGAGGACCTTCTCCATGGGGAGGTGCCCGAACTTGGCGTGGAGCGTCAGCCAGCCATCGACGCAGCCGGGCACCGTGATGGGCAATGGACCCGTGCTGGGGATGCGCCCGTGCCCGGAGTTGGCGAAGTGTTGCGCCGCCAGACTTTGTGGCGATCGCCCGCTGCCGTTCAGGCCGTGCAGGCGGGCCGGCCCGGCATCCCAAACGAGGGCGAAGAGATCGCCCCCGAGGCCGCAGCCCGTCGGCTCGGTCACCGTGAGGACGGCATTGGCCGCGAGTGCCGCGTCCACCGCGCTGCCACCGACTCGCAAGATGGCCACCGCGGCTTGCGTTGCCAATGGCTGGCTCGTCGCGGCCATAGCCCGAGGTGCTATGACCTCGGCGCGTGGCGCGAAGCCAAAGCCAGCTCGTCGTTTGCGATCGGCGATGGGGGTCACTCGGTGGTGTGGCGGGTTGCGTCAACGGCAACGTTAACCCGGGCGACCCGTTCGGGTAGGAGACACGTTGGGTGGGCTTTTGCTTCGCCAAGGCAAAAGACCGCCCTAGACAAGCGGTCTGTGGACGAGGCGTTGGCATCGCGGCGTTCGCCGCGTGAGTGGCTCCAGGGGCCCTCTGGGGCATGGATGCGGCTAGCGAGGCGTCGTCGCTTTCGCCGTTCGGCGCTACACTCCTGGATCTGCCCACCGAGCGCAGCCACCTGATGTCGCACCCCGAGCAAACCCGGCCCCTTCCGTCGGCGATCGAAGCGGCGGTCAGTCTGCTCGCCGACGCCGACCCG
This sequence comes from Planctomycetota bacterium, assembly GCA_039029375.1. Classification (GTDB taxonomy): domain Bacteria; phylum Planctomycetota; class UBA1135; order UBA1135; family UBA2386; genus JBCCGH01. The sequence goes on along the minus strand of JBCCGH010000083.1, from coordinate 22,594 downwards.
AGGGTCGTCGCCGCCTGTCGGGAGCAAGTGTTGCGCTGGGGAGCTGCCGCCTTGCCGGTGTTGCGTCGCGCGGCAAAGGAGGCCGACCCACGGCTGCGGGTTCGGTCGCGGTCGTTGCTTCGCACTCTGTTCCTGCGGGATTGGCTCGATCGAGTGCGTCGGTTCTCGCGGGTCGCGGTGATCGAGGCTGCGCAGCGCCGGGCGACGCCCGGCTTGCTGGAGCGCGGTCTGCTGTTGCTCGCCGAGGTCGGGTTTTTGGGTGATGCCGATTGCGCCGGTGAGTCGCCGGTCGTGCTGGCCGCGGCCGAGCGCGACGCAGAAGAGCTGCGTTTGCGGGTTCGGGGGCGGACCGCCGCGAGCAGCGCCCGGGCGTTGGGCCAGCTGCTTGCCAGAGAGCGCGGCTGGTCGGCCGAGGGCGTGAGCTACTACGAGCTGGGCGGTGTCGTGCTCGATACCGCGGTGGATCGACGTCGCGCCGTGCCGCTGGTGTTGGCGCTCTGGTACGTGATCGTCGGGCGTCGGGCCGGATTGCGCGTCGCGCCGGTCGAGCTGCCGGATCACTGGCTCGTGCGCGTGCACGGCGCCCGCCCGGTCCTGGTCGACCCTGGGCACGACGGTACGTCGCTCACGAAAGGCGACTGCATCCGGCACCTGCGCACCCGCGGCTACGTGGGGGCGGCATCGTCGCAGCTTGCAGATGTCGACGACGGTGAGACCCTCCAGGCCTACGTCGACAGTCTGGCTCGGGTCTTCGGTTATCGCGAGGACGGTGAGGTGCTGCGGGCTCTGCACCAGGCTGGCGAGGCATTGGCTCCGCTCGTCCACTAGGCCGCAGCGCTCAGGGGCGCCGCTCTGCGTCGCCCAGGCAGCGCGCCGTCCGCCTCGATACACTTGTGGACGACCCCGCATCGACAGCCCGCGGCTCGCGGCGCACAATTCGGGTGTGATGGCTGGCGAGCTCCGCAGTGGACTGGCGCCGGCGAAGTGGCAACGACCTCGGAGGGGCGATGAGATTGCTGGTTGGAATCGCGGTGGTGCTGGTGGCGCTGAGCACGGGCTGCACCGGGATTTTTCAGCGCACGGTTCCCGAGGAGGCAGCTCGCTTCGAGCGCGTGTCGCACGGGGCGGAGCTGCGCGTCGGCGCTGCCGAGGCCGACATCACCCCCAAGGGCGAGCAGTACCTCGGGGGGTTCGATATGGATCGGGTCTCGACCGGCGTCCACTCGAAGCTCAAGGCTCGGGCGTTGGTGTTGGAGCTCGGTGGGCTGAGGGTCGCGGTCGTCGGGGTCGACAATCTCGGCCTCGAGCGGGATGACGTGGAGTGGATCAAGAACGGGCTCGTCGGCTTTCAGAACGGCTGCGTGTTCTTGTGCAGTAGCCACACCCATGCCGCGCCAGACCTGGTGGGGATGTGGGGCTTCTACATGCTCACGTCGGGGCGCGACCGCGACTACTTGGTGCGAGTGCGCGATGGCATCGCCGCGGCCGTGGCGACGGCCGCAGACCGCCTGCGCCCCGCGGTCCTGGTGCGTGGGGAGGCGCGGCTGCCGCCGCGTGGCCTGGTGCGCAACAGCAATCGCCGGGGGCTGTTTGATCCGCGGCTCACGGTGATCCAGGCGAAAGACGCGGCGTCGGGGGCGCCGCTCGGGGCTTTGCTCCACATGGCGTGTCACCCCGAGGTCATGCGGCGGCGCAACAGTGCCATTTCCGCGGACTTCGTCGGCGCGCTTTGCGATCGATGGCAGGCCGCAGGCTTGGGCCAACCGGTGTTCGTGAACGGCGCGCTCGGCGCGATGATCACGCCTGAGCCGAAGGGTGCCGAAGGCATGGAGGTGATGGGCGAGGGCCTCTTCGAGGTGGCCCAGCGGGCGCTGGAGGACGCCGGGCCCGTCCCGGTCGAGTCCGTCGAGCTACGTCGGCAAGACCTCTACCTGCCGCTCACCTCGCCCGGCTTGACCGTCGGACGTCTGATGGGCGCGATTCCTCGCGATGCCTACGAAGGGCTCATGCGCTCGTCCGTCGGGTACCTGCGGATCGGCACGATCGAAGCAGCGTGTGTGCCCGGCGAAATGGAGCCCACCCTCGCGGCGCGGCTGCGCCGCGCGTCGGGCAAGCCCGACCTGTTGCTGTTTGGTCTCTGCGACGACGAGGTTGGCTATCTGCTGCGCGAGGTCGACGCCCGAGATCGGGAGTTCGCCTACGAGCGCACGATGTCGCCGGTCGTGGATGCGGGCGAGCGGGTATTTGCGGCGCTTTGTGGTGTCTCGGTCACAGCCAGTCGGTAATCCAGCGCATGACCGGGAAGAAGATGTCCGGTAGCACACGCATGATCAGCAGCATCACCAGGATCATGACGACGAACTGGCCGCGCACGAAGTTGTAGAACCCGGCAGTCTTGCGAGCGAGTCCTTCGACGATGCCGGCGCCATCGAAGGGTGGCAGCGGGATGAGGTTGATCAGCGCGAGCAGGACGTTGAGCAGCAAGAAGGCGGAGGCCATCTTGATCCCGGCCATCAACGGTCCGCTGTCCACGCCGCTCGCGGGGTCGAGCATCACCAGAGGGCTGTAACGGTCCACGGTGACCGCGGCCCCGGTGAGCACCATCGTCTTCAGCACCGCGAAGGCGAGGATCGCCAGCAGGATGTTGGCCAGCGGGCCGCCCGCGGACATCAATGCCGCGCGTTTGGGGTGCGCCCAGGCCCAGTGGGGATCGTAGGGCGCGTGCGCGAAGCCGAAGCACATGGTGCCGTTGCTGAGCACGAGCACGCCTAGCGGCAGGATCACGGTCCCGAACGGCTCGCGTTGGATGTGTGGCACCGGGTTGAGCGTGACCTGTCCGCCCACGTAGGCCGTGGTGTCGCCGCCGAGCAGTGCCAACCAGGCGTGGGCCGCCTCGTGGACCACCAGGCTCACCAGCAACGTGCCGTACAGCAGCAGGATCGTCGACCAGTCCAGCGCACCAAAGTCGGGCAAACGTCAGCCCTCCGCTTGCTCGGTCTCGCCGTCTTCGTCGGCGTCGAGATCGTCGAGCACTTTCTGCACTTTGAGCTCGGCGCCCTGGATCTTGTCGCGGCAGAGCCGAATCAGCGTGGCCGCACGCTCGACCTTGGCCGAGAGCACGTCCACGTCCGCGGCGCCGCCTTCGATCTCGCCGAGGATTGTCGCCAGCTCCTCGGCGGCTTCGGCGTAGGTCGGGTCCTTACTCTGGGCGCGTTTGCTCATGCGGATTCGTTCTCGGTGATGATTTCCGTGGTCGTGGCTCGGGCGCGGCCGCGGGCGAGCGCGACTTCGATGGAGTCGCCAGCACTGAGGGTCGCGGCGTCTTTGATAATGGCGCCGGTGTCGTTGCGCACCAGCGCGTAGCCGCGGTCGAGCACCCTTTGGGGGTCCAGCAGGCGCCGGCGCGCCTCGTGATGCTCGAGTTGGGTCTGGGCCCGCTGCAGCTCGGAGCGCGTTCGCTCGCGTAGGCGGTCGGCAGCGCCGCGGAGACCGTCGCGACGCCGCGTGATGAGCGCCGCACTGCCGCGGCGAGCGCGCTGGCTCGCCTCATCCAAGGTGCGTTGGTCGCGGCTGAGGCGCAACTCCAGCCCGCGCAGGAGGGCGTGGGCCTGGTGGCTCAGCTGTCGCCGTTGGGCCCGGAGCGCGGCAACAGTGCTCGAGGCGAGGGTCTCAGCTTGTCGGCGTAGCTGTTCCGAAGCCGAGCGAGCCGTCTCGATGAGAAGGCCCGCGGCCGCCGTCGGGGTCTTGACCGACTCGGTGATCGCATCGAGGACGGACTCGTCGCGCTGATGGCCGATGCCGCACACCACCTTGAGAGGATGTTGGGCGACGGCGGTGGCGACCTCTTCGTCGTCGAACCATGCGAGGTCCGTGCGCGAGCCGCCGCCGCGCAGGATGCAGAGGACGTCGAACTGCTCAGCCCGTTCGGCAAACCAGTGCAAGCCGCGGAGCGTCGTGGGCCGTAGTTCGCGGCCCTGCACGCGGGTCGCGAAGCACGTGACGGCAAAGCCGAAACCAGACGCGCGGAGCTCGTCGAGGAAGTCGTTCCAGGCGTCCGAGTCGGGGCTCGTAAGGACGCCGACGCGCAGCGACGGCTGCGGCAGTGGCAAGGCGCGGTTGCGCTGCGCGAGCCCCTTGGCGCGTAGCCGCGCGAGGATCTGCTCGCGGTCCAGCGCCATCTGCCCGAGCGTGTACGCGGGGTCGATACCCTCGACGATGAGCTGGAAGCGGCCGGATGTGGCGTAGAGGTCGACGCGCACCGAGACTCGGATCTCGAGCCCGTCGCGAAGCCACGGTTCGCCCTTGTCATCGCGGAGCTTCTTCTTCAGGCGTTCGGCGGTCTTCGCGAACAACGCCACCTCTGCCTGTGCCGCAGGTTCGTCCTGACCGTCGCGCTTCTCGATCAGCGAGAAGAAGATCGAGCGGCGATGCTTGGCCTTGTCGTAGTCCACGACCTCGCCGATGACCCATACCGGATCGGGGAAGCCGCCGCGCAGCACGCTGCGAACGCGCTCGTTGAGGATCGACAGCGTCAGCGCCGGTTGCTGCTCGGGGACGGGTGCTTCCGCCTCGAAGAGCGTCGCGCCGTCCTCGTCGACCGCGGAGCCGGCGGTCCCGGCGAACAGGCCGCTCACCTCTGGGGCCAGTGCGAAGCCGTGCTTCATGAAGGTCTCGACGACCAGGTCGACCCGTTGGACGGGCACCTTCCAGACCTTGCCCTGCTTGTCCCAGCGGCGCCCGGGGATCGTGCGCATCTCGTCGACGAGATCCTCCCGGTACGGGAAGCGAATGAGCAACATGTCGCCGCCCGGCGTGACGTCGATCGTGCCTGTCATGACACCGGTTGGGGGGCCTGCGTCAGCAGTGTGAGGTGCTCCCGGACGGCGGCCTTCACCTCGGCGAGCGAGACCTCGCGATCCACCGCCCGACTGAGATCGCTCATCTGGCTTGGCTCGAGCCCGCACGGCCGGATGCCGAGAAAAGCGTCCGCGTCGAGACGGGCGTTGATCGACAGGCCGTGAGTGTTGACCCACCGCTGCACCGCGACCCCGATGGACACGATCTTCATGCCTCCCACGTAGACGCCGGTGCCACACACCGACGCGCGCGGCGCCAGGCCGAAGCTGCGGCACACCGCCACTCCGAGCTCTTCGAGGCGCCGGAGCCAATCGCGCACGTCACGGCGCGGCAGGCGTAGGACTGGATAGACGACGAGCTGGCCCGGGCCATGCCAGGTGATCCGCCCGCCGCGCGCCACCGGCACCACGCCGGGACCCAGCTCGTCGGCTGGGGTCGCACGCCCAGCCGTGCACACGCGTTCGTGCTCCACCAGGATGACTGCGCCGGGATCTTCTCCCTTGCGTACGCGCTCGGCGAGCAAGAGCATGCGCTCGTGCGCGTCTGCGTAGCGGGTGTGGCCCCAGTCGATGACGTGCGGCGAGACTGCCATAGACACGCACAGCTTATCGCGACACGAGCCTGAGCCATGCCCTTCCTCGCAACCCTGCTCTTCCTGACCGCGCAGCAGCTTGAGGCCGTGCCCGCGCGCGGTGAGATCGGTGAGCCCATGGTGGTCATCGTGCGTGCGGCGAACGGTGAGCCCGTCGTCGGGGTGCCGGTGCAGGTGCGTGGCCCGGACGGCAACGTGGTGGCCATCGGCGCGAGCGATGCCACCGGAGGTGTCGAGTTCGTGCCGGACGCGGTGGGCACCTACGAGTTGCGGGCGAGGCTGGAGCCGAGCGCGGGTGCCGTCATCCTCATCCATGCTGTCGCCGTCGAGGCAGCACCGCAGCGATGGGTCTACGTTCTGCTATGCATGCCGGCTGGCGTCGTGCTGCTGTGGCATCTCGTGCGCCCCGGCCGGCGCCGCGCCGCGCGTCCCCCTGAGGCCCTGTGAGGAACAGGCTCTGGGGCGGCGGGCTCGCGTTGCCGACGCCGGGCGCCTACGCCAGCACCTTGTCGACCAGGTCCTTGACCGAGCGCAGGTCGGGCACGCCGGTGAAGCGATCGACCTCTTGACCCTGCTTGAAGAAGATGCAGGTGGGAACACCCAGGATGCCGAAGCTCGAGGCCGTCTCCTGGGCCTCGTCGATGTCGACTTTGTAGACCGCGAGCTTGCCGTTGTACTCGCTCGCCACGGCGTCAATCGTCGGCGCGAGTTGCTTGCACGGCTGGCACCACGAAGCACTGAAGTCGACGAGCACAGGCACGTTGGCGTCCTTGACGGCCGCCTCGAAGTCGGCGTCGGTCAGGTCTTTGACGTTGGACATGGTCATTCCTCCGGGCGACGAAAGGCGGCGTATTTTGGCTGCGCCACAGCCGAACTCAAGGCTACCCGGCCGAAAACCCCATAGTTAGGGCGCTTGAACTTCCGATAGCCAGGTCGTGAAGCTTGTGGCGCTGTCGATGGTCAGGGATGAGGAGTACTGGATCTGGTACGCCCTGACGTCGGTTTACCCCCACGTCGACGAGATCCTCCTCTTCGACAACAACTCGAGCGACCGAACGCTGGAGATTGTGCGGGAGATGGACCACGTCGCCGACAAGCTCGTCGTGTGGGAGCAATTCGGCGGCGAGTCCGAGGATGCGAATCGCGCCCGAGGGCTGCACCTGGCGCGAGAGCGCGGGGCGACGCACGTGCTGTTCCTCGATGGCGACGAGGTCCACGTCGAGGAGTGTCTGGGCTTCGCCCGACGCCTCCTCGAAGTCGCCGAGCACACGCCGGCTTTGTCGGATCCGCCGGTCAACCACTGGCGCGCGCACGACCCCAATCCCACCGACGGCGTCTTGGTCAAAAACCTCGGCTTCAAGCCGATCCATCCGGGGTTCGCTGGGCCGGACACCTGCCGCCCGCATGACCTAGCGCAGCCGGATACTGATCACCGTTGCTACAACTACGCGATCCGCATCGCCAGCTTAGCGAACCTGCGCGGGAATGGGTTGGAGTGGGGGCAGCACGGCTACGTCGAGACCGGAGACCTCTACATCCAGTCGTCACCGCACACGCTCTGGTTGCCGGGCCTTTGGTACTGGCACTTCTCGTGGCATCCGCGTTCGTCGGCGCGTCGGTCCGGCGCTCGCTACGGCCACGGCGTACAGGACTTGGGCTCCGTGCCCTTGCCCGACCATGTGCACACGCCGCCCGTGTTGTTCGACCCGACGGGTCCGAGCAACCCAACGCTGGCCGCGTGGGAGATTCAGGGATACGCGGGGGAAGCGATGCGCCACTGCTCGACGTCGCCGGCCGCGACCGTGTAGCAGCGCTCGCCCGGCGTGAGCTTGCCGCGTAGCCAGACGTAGTTCTGCTGCATCTCGTGCGTGGTGCGATCCAGCGCCAAGGCCTCGATGCCGGCGCGTCGTTGCGGCGGGACGATTGCGATCACCGGCGGGTCGCCGCGGTTGGCGCGAAAGACGACGCGTAGCTCGCCCTCGTCACCATCGGCCAGGCGGCGAATCGTGCCGAACAGCTCGACCCGGTGACCACGCTCGAGGGCCGCGGCGAGGGCCGTTGGGTCCTCGGTGTCGATGTGCGTCTCCGGATCCTCGGCCTGCTTGCTGCGAAACTCGGCGATCGCCTCCGCGCGGGCGCCCCACCAAGGCAAGAGCTGCCCGTAGGGGCGTCGCACGGCAGCGTCGTCACCCGTGGCTGCGTTCGTCTTGGGGTTCCAGATCCCCTGCAGCGCTTCGCGTGCCCGCTGCTGTGCGACGACGAAAGCGTCGTGGCACAGGCGGCTGTGGCCGTACTTGTCGAAGTATGGGCTGCGCCCTTCGCGCACGAGCAGCAGGTTGAAGTCGGTGCCGTCTTCGAGAACGACATGGCAGAGCAGGCGCCCGTACGCGTCGAGCTCCTCGACACCGCCGGGGAACCGGAGCCCCACACCCGGGCACCCGGCGAAGAATTCCTGAGCCCAAACCGTCGTCTCGTCGCCGTAGCGAGTCTTGGGTTTGGTGGGCGAAGAGGCTCCTCCGGGTCCGCGCTTCTCTTCGGTGTCGACGGACAGCAGTCGCAGCTTCACCGTGCGGCCCTCTCTGCGCACGTGGACCGTATCGCCGTCGACGACGCGCGCGATTTGGTACAGCTGCGTGGGGCGCGGCCAGCGGCCGTTGGCATCCAGCGTGGCCGCATCGGTCGGCGGTGCCTCGGCGACCGCTGGCGCGGTGTACTGGCGGGCGAGGTCGACGACCTCGGCGTACGAGCTTTCCCAGTTGGTGAGGAAGAACTGCTCGAGGCGTGCGCCGAAGCTCGAGCCTTCGACGATCAGACCGGCGTTCCGGCTGGCGTAGAAGTAGTCTCTGCCCCAATTGCTCGTGCCCAGCCACGCCACGTCGGCGTCTACGACCATGTACTTGGCGTGCGCGACGCGGGCGAACGGAATGAACCCGTGCTGGGCGGGGGGAATGCAGAGGAAGCGCACTTCGATGCGTGGCTCCGCCTGCAGTCGTTGCAATTCTGCGGCGGAGCTTGGTCGCTTGCTCCAGTCCGCCACCATGAGGCGCACGTCGACGCCGCGCCGCGCGGCGTCGCGCAGGGCGGAGTCGATCTCGTCAAAGGCCCCACCGTTGCGATCGCCAGTGCGGTAGGACAGGACCTGCACGTACACGCGACGCTCTGCCGCGCGGATGGCTTCGAGGATCCGCGGGAGATCCCACGCCAGTCCGGCCGGGAGCAGTGCGCGCGGACTGAACACCGGTGTCACGCGGACCGGCTCGCCGCGGAAGGTCGCATCTTGTGGCGGGGGCCCGGCGCCACCGGTCTGGGGCGCGGCGGTTTGGGGCGCGGCCGCCTCTGTCGCGCCGCCGCCCGCGGCACGCCGCCAGTCGTCCTTGAAGACCTCGGCAAACGCCTGCGCGACGGGCTCTGCCGCGATGAGTGCACCCAGCTCCTGGATGTGCTCCAGCGCGCGCCAGTCGAAGTTCGCGCTGCCGACGCAGGCCTTCTGACCGTCGACGATGAGATATTTAGCGTGCATCACGCCGCCAGTGATGGGGCGGAGGTCGATGCGGCGCACCTCGGTGTGATCGACTGCCGACAGCCGATCGAGGGTGTCGGGGTACGTGCCGTAGAACTTCTCGTCGGCCAGGAAGCGGATCCGGACACCGCGGGTGGCCGCCCGTTGCAACGCCTGAATGACGGGCTCAAGCCGGCTGCCGGGTTGGTTGCTGGCGTAGAAGTGGGCCAAGTCGATCGACTGCTTGGCGTTGTCGATCAGCTCTGCCCACACCCGTTCGGTCGCCGGGATGTCCTGTCGGTCGAGCGTCGTCTCGGTCGGAGCGCTCTCGAGGAGCTGCAGGGTGGGTTGCCCGAAGGCACAACCACACGCGGCGAACCCCAGGACGACCTGGAGGAGGAGCTTCGGCATGGGTCTCCTATCCGACGACGCGTCTCGTCGCCGGCTCTGGCACGTCGGCTTATGGCTCGTTCAGTGCGGCGAGTAGTCGATCGAGTGGGACACCGTTGTCGTCCGCGACTTTGGCGATGGTGTCGGCGGGCTCGAAGCCACACAGCGAGCAACCGCCGATGTGGAAGCGCATGAGTCGCACCGGGACGTTGGGGTCCGCAGCGACTGCGTCCTCCATGCGTGTCTCGGGTGAGAATGGCTTGGCGGCCTTGCTGGCGGGCTGGTCGGTCATCGGCTCGTGGTTCTGGTCCGAAGTTCGTCGGTCCCGGTCAGCCCCCTTAGGTGCTTGCCGCCGGAGGCTGAGCGTTGCGCGTGCTGATGCGCGCGGCGACTTGGCTGGCGAGCTCGCGGAAGCCCTGGGAGAACGCGCTGTCTGGGTGTGTGATGACCGCCGGACGGCCGGTATCCCCACCTTCGCGCACCGCCAGGTCGATCGGCAGCTGGCCCAGAAGCGGGATCTCGAATTCCCGTTCGATGCGTTGGCCGCCGCCCTCGCCAAAGATCGCGAACCGTTCGCCGCTGCCGGGCGGCTGGAACCAGGCCATGTTCTCGACGACCCCCAAGACCGGCACTTTCACCGTGTCGAACATCCGCACGGCCTTGCGCACATCGTGCACTGCCACATTTTGCGGCGTCGTGACGACGATGGCTCCGGCCAGATGCGCCTGCTGTGCGAGCGATAGCTGCGCGTCGCCGGTGCCCGGCGGGAGATCGACGAAGAGGTAGTCGAGGTCATCCCACAGCACATCAAACAAGAACTGGTTGATCGCCTTGTGCAGCATCGGCCCGCGCCAGATCACCGGCTGCTCTTCCGGAACGAGCAGGCCGATGCTCATGACCTGCACTCCTTCGCGTACGAACGGGAAGATCTTGTCGCCGCGCCCCTCGGGTTTCCCGGATACGCCGAGCATCATGGGGACGTTGGGGCCGTACAAGTCGGCATCAAGGATGCCAGTCTTGGCTCCAGCGAGGTGGAGCGCGCAGGCGAGATTGACGGCCACGGTGGACTTGCCGACGCCCCCCTTGCCCGATGAGACCGCGATGACGTTCCGCGCTCCCGGCACCGGGGGGCGCTCGTCGTAGCTCGGCTTGCTGGCTGCGACTCGTGCCGATAGGTTGACGACGACGCTGTCGACCCCGGGCAGCTTGCCCACGGCTGCTTCCGCCTCGGCCTTCATCTGATCCTTGACCGGACACGCGGGCGTGGTGAGCTCGATCGTAAAAGCGACGTTCCCCCCGCAGATGCGCAGGTCTTTGATGAAGCCCAGTGCGACGATATCGCGACCGAGATCCGGATCTTGGACAACCCGGAGTGACTCGAGTACTTGGGGTTCGGAAACGGGAGCGTCAACCATGGCGATGCTGTCGACGCTAGATCCGCTCGGGCGGGGTTTCAAGGAGTCCTGACCGCGGGGCCAAGATGCACAGAGCACCGAACCAAGTCCTCGTCTTCGCCGCTCTATGGGCGATGATCCTTGCGGTCGCGATCCCCCGCGCCACAGCGCAGGTCGTGGCCCCTGGCCAGAACCCCGCTGACATCGGGCGCCCGCCCCGTCCGGCGGAATGGGATCGAGAGGGCGAGGAGCCGGATGCTCGCCGCTATGTGGCGGCGCTGGCGGGGCTGAAGCCGCGACGCCTCGCGCCGGGCGCGTCCGGAGTGGTCACGCTGGTGTTGGCTCTGCAAACCAAGGGTGTGCTGCTGGCGGGGTCGGAGTTTCAGGTCACCTACTCCAGGGAGCAGCAACCGGTTCGGCTCGGTGCGTGGACGCGCGAGCAGCCCAAACCGAGCGAGCGCTATCCCCGATTTGCCGATGTCCCGGTGTTCGACGACACGGTCGAGGTCGAGATTCCGGTGCAGGTGGACCAGGGAGCGCGCCACGGCTCGTTCCCAATTCGCATCAACGTGACGTTTCCGGTGCACGACGGTGCTTCCGGGAGTGAGCTCGGCACCTACCGCAACTCCGTCGTTTGCTCGGTCGAGGTCGGTGCGCCGCTGCCGCGCCCGACCGTGCGGCGGCCGGCGGAGTCCGGGGGCGACCGCTCCAGTGGTGGCGATCCTGCGGTGGGCGGATCCGAGGCTGGGGCTCCGGACCCGACCACGCCCGGCGCCCCTGCGCCGACCGGCGGCGACCCGATCGAGCCCGGAGTGCTGGGTGGGGCCGCGCCCGCTGACGCTGCCTCGGGGGCGGTCGAGCCATCGAGGGGGCCGTCGCCTGAGCCGGGGCGCGGCGCGACGTGGGTGTGGGCGGCTCTGGGTGCCCTGGTTCTTGGCTTGGCCGCGGTTTTCTTGAAGCGTCGGGCCTGACCGAGGGCGGCGCTCGGCGTGGATCCGACGCCGGCTCTACTGACCGGGTGGCAGCGCCGCCGTCGCGTCCCCTAGGTCGTTGCCGGAATGGCCAGGACGGCCGAGCTTGATGCGCCAGTACGCCCTCTTCGCCCGTGAGTAGAGCCAGCTCTCGCTGGGGACCCAGCGGCGAAAGAGGCTCTCTGACTGGAGCTCGAAGAAAAAGCGGAACGCGTCGAGCGGGGCGCGCGCGACGTATGACGCCAGATAGCGCGCGAAGTCCGCGCGGGTGTGCGCGCGACCGTTGTCAGAGTGCTTCGCGACGGTTGGCGTAAAGTGCGGATACAGGTCGGCTCCGCCGTGCAGCGTCGTGCGCATGAAGTTGCCGATGAGCAAGTCGTCGAACACCTCGTACTCCAGCGCTGCCAGCAGGGACGCCCTGGGCGTCTCAAACGTGATGCCGATGCGACGCGCCTTGGGGTTGAGGTCGACCACGGTTTCGCGGCCGCCGACGCGCACCGATACGAAGCCGAAGCGGCTGCGCAGGCGCCGCTTCGCGCTGAAGTAGCGCTTGACGACCGTCTCCTCATCGCGATCCAGGCTCTCGCTCCAGTCGTCGCCAAAGGCGCTCGGGGGCAGGAGCTTTGGCTTGACGGCTTCCGGGCGCAGTGGCGTTACCGCACCGGTCCGGCCGTCGACGCGTACGAATGCCGGCAGGATCTCGGCACCGCTGGCCTCGAAGCCCTCGGCATGCGCGGCCACCGGCGTGGCGTATTGGCTAGCCCAGGCGCTGTCCTCGCGCTGGTAGCAGTGGAACGAGCTGAACGGGATGACGTGGTTGGCGCCGCACAGGCCGGCGTACTGCGCGAGACGCCGTCCGACGCTCGGCTTGGTCGCGGCGAAGGGCTCGATGCGATGACCTTCTTCGTCGAAGAGGTTGATCATGTCGGCGTCGCCGTACCCGCCGATTCGGAGGAGGTAGGACCGCTCGAAGGTCCTGGCGATGCGTTGGACGTAGCGCGCCCAGCCACGGTCGCTGGCATCGTTCAGGTTGATGACGAGCGCGCCGCCGATGTCGACGAGGATCACCGAGTCCTGGTTGTAGTCGGCGAACGAGTTCACGCGAACCTGGTCGGAGAGCTGCACCCACTGTCGGTCGGGCAAAACGCGGACGCGATGGCCCAGGGCCGTCAGGTCGCGCTGGATCCGGCCGCCGACGTGGTTGGCGAGCAGGATGGTCTTGTCGCGCAACGCCTCCAGCGACTCCGCGTTCAGGTGGTCGGGGTGCGCGTGAGAGAACCAGACGTAGGGCGCCTCGTGCACGGCTCGACTCTGTTCGGCCGGAATGCTGTGCCCGAGGCCCCAGCTACCAAAGTATGCGGATCCACAGATCCACGGATCACAGGCGAGGACGGGAGTGTCGTCGTAGGCGATCAGGGTCGCGTTACCGACCGTGTCGAAGCCGAGCATAGGTGCGGAGCAGGGTGGGCGGCGCAAGGCGCGCGAGGGCGGCGGAATGTAGCGACTGCAAGACGGTGAGACAAAGTTCGTCGGATCGGCCGGCGCCACGCGTCCCGCGCACGCGGTAGACGGCGGCACGCATCCGTCGCAGAACGCCCAGCGAACCCCTCAGCGTGGCTCGTCAGCCCATAGAGCGGTGTATTGCGAGCGTCGAACTACGGGCGTCAGGGGGAACCCGATTTCGCCCCGTGGAAGGCCCTAGGGCGTGTCATCTTCGGGAGGGTTCGGCCCCCCTTTGTGGTCCCGGGAATGTGGAGTCGAACCCGTTCGTCCGTTCTTACGTCAGCAACGTAGACATGCCCCTGGCCCGCCATGGCGGCCCCGGGGCGTGCCATTTTGGCAGTTTTGGCGCTGGCATGTTTGATCTGGCAAGAATCCGCGACTCACTACGCCGTAGCGCGGGCACCCCAGCGACGGCCTTTGACGCCTTCGAGTGTGGATCGACGGCCGTGAGGGAGTTTGGGCTGGCCTAGGAGTTGTAGGAACAAAAGGCTCGCCATTCCGAAGCACGGGGTCGCGACCGGGAGTTACTGAGATGATGTCTAAAAGCAAGAACAGAGTGCGGTTTCCCAAGGGTCACCAGGTGACCCTCGCCGAGCTGGATCAGGTGCTCGACGTGAAGGTGCAAGACTTCGAGCGCACCGTTGCGCGACTGGTACGGGAATTCCGCACGAAGGACATCTCGATCAGCGTGCCCCGGGGCAGCGAGGACATCGCGCTCGATCCGTTGGATTCTCGCGTGTCCTGGACGGGACTGTTTGACGTGCAGGTGCAGCGCTTGGCCCGGAACGATCGGGCTGAGGAATTTCGGATGGCCAAGCGCTACGAGTTCATGCGCGCGCGAGCAGTCGCCGCACTGCGTGAGTTGGGGTTTCCGGAAGATGAGGCAAACGGGCTGGTGTTGCTTGGGCGGGGCCTGATTCCACCGCCGCCGCAGCGGGTCAAGCCTGCACTGCTCGATGAGTGTGACCGTAGTTTGGCGGAGCTCGAGGCGCTGCGGAACCGCTATGTCGAAGGCGCCCTCTATCTCGTGCCGATGTGCGCGCAGCGCTACCGGAACTACGGGCTGGATGGAACGGACCTCATCCAGGAAGGGTGCGCGTCGCTCTTTCAAGCGATCGAGGGCTTTGACTGGCGCCGTGAGGTCCGGTTCAAGACGTACGGCCAGTATTGGATCCACCAGGCGATGCTGAAGGCGCTCTACAACGCGTCGCGCACCGTGCGGGTGCCGGTGTGGGTGCAGAAGGCGCTGAGCAAGATCCGCAAGGTGCGTGATGCCGGCCGCACAACGGATGGCCAGGAGATGCCGGACGAGCTCGTCGGCGAGACGCTGGGCATGACGGGGACTCGCGTCCGCGAGCTGCTCGACACCAAGCGTTATGCCGTGAGTTTGGACGTCGAAGTTGGCGACGCCGATGGCGCCTCGCTCGGGCAGCTGCTACCGGATGATCGGTTGGCGCCGGTCTTCGAAGTGGTCGAGGATGGCGACCTCGGCAAGTGCCTGGACGAGTTGATGTCGGACCTCCCGTCGCGCGAGCAGTTGATCCTGACCCGTCGCTATGGTCTGCACGGGCATGAGCCGGAGACCCTCGGGGAGATCGCCGCCGATCTAGGGATCACCGCCGAGCGCGTGCGTCAGCTGCAGAAGGCGGCGCTCACGCGCCTGCAGCGACCCGCCAAGGTCCAGCGCCTCAAGGCCTACGCTGGCTGACCGGCGTCCCGTGCCACGCGTCGCCCCAGAACTTGCCGTAGATCTCGGGGCGGCGGTCCTTGTCGATCGGGAGGATGCGCCGCATGGACTTGACCTTGCGGGGGGCGATCTCGCCCAAGATCGGTTCGTCCTCACCGGCGCCGCCGCTGATCGTCTCGCCCATCGGGTCGATGATGCGGCTATCGCCGGGGAAGTGAAGAGCATCGCCGTGCTTGAGTGAGGTCTCCGAGCCGGTTCGGTTGCACCCCACCACGAACAACTGGTTCTCGATCGCCCGCGCTTTCAGCAGTGTCCGCCAGTGCGTGGACCGCGCCTCCGGCCATTGGGACGGGACGGCGAGCACCTCGGCGTCCTGGCAGAAGTAGTAGCGGCAAAGCTCGGGGAAGCGGATGTCGTAGCAGATGGCCACACCAACGCGTCCCACGCTGGTGTCGGCGACCAGCGGTTGGTCACCGGCGCTCACTAGGCGGCTCTCGGCGATCGGCGAGAAGAGGTGCATCTTGCGGTAGGAGCCCAGCGAGCGTCCGTGGTCGAACAGCTGAGCTCGGTTGTAGAACTGGCCCTCTGATGCCTCGATTCCGCCACCGACGACGACGAGCCCCAGCTCGCCGCTCAGCTGGCAGACGTCCGCCTCTGCCGCGAGCGATGCCGCGACGAGCGTGTCGCTGATCTCTTTCACGAAGGACGTCGTCCACAGCTCCGGGAGTACCACGAGCTTGGCGCCGGCAGTCGCCGCGGCGTGGAGCCCGTCCATCGCCAGTTGGCGATTGTGGCTCACGTCGCCGCGCTTGACGTTGAACTGCAAGCAGGCGCAGCCAAATGCTGCGCGTTCCTGTGACGTCTTCGGCACCACTGGCGGTCCGGGAATCGGCTCCTCGACGTCCTGGAGGATACCCGCGTTAGCGAGCAACGGCGCGGTTGTTTCGCGCCGTGCTCAGCTTTCGGTCTTCGAGTTGTCGTCCTCGAAGAGAAGGTCCTTGTTCGCATCGGCGCGAGGGCGACGCGGTGCGGCACCGGTCCGCGTGTCGGCGATCAGCTGATCGCTCGGCTTGAACATGATCGTCTCCTTGTCGGCGACGGCGATGCTCTCACCGGTCAGCGGGTGCTTATATGCGCGACCCTTGCGGATGCGGCGCTCGAACGTCCCGAATCCTTTGACCGCCACTTTGCCTCGACCGCGGAGTAGATCGCGGACGGAATCCAGTACGGCATCCAAAACGCGCGCTGCGGTCCGACGAGGAACGTTGAGCTCTCGTGCGATCCGATCCGCGAGAATGCCCTTGTTGGCTTGCCTACCCAAGGTCTCTCCCCCCCCCGTTTCGGTGGTGACCACAGTCTCGGCTCGCCGATCCTGGTGCTCCTTCACGTCTACGTTCCTCTCGTCGTTCTTCAGTCCGGTCATCTGTTCCCCTTTTCCCATCGCCTGCTTTCCGCGCCGGACGCTTTCGTCCGGCTGCGCCCCCAATTGCCCGCGCCTCAGGCGCGCGGAGCCGCGTCAGCGGGCACGAGCCGTGCGAGGGTCTCCGCAGCCCGGCGCACATAGCGCGCCACTACGCTGTCCGGATAGACCTCCGAGAACGGTCTGCGCTCCACAACCGCCGTCTCCACGGAGTGATCTTCCGGCACGAGTCCCAGCCAGTTGAGGTCGAAGCCCAAAAACCGTTGCGCACAGTCTTTCAGCTTCTTGCAGACCTGCTCAGCTTCGTCGGGAGAGCGGACACGGTTGACGAGAAGATGCATCGTCGTGCTGACCTTCTCCTGAACCAGGGTCTTGATGATGCCGTATGCGTCAGCGATCGCGGCAAAATCCGGCGTCGTCACGACGAGTGTGTGATCACTCACCGAGACGAAGTCCGTGACCGAGCGCGAAATGCCGGCTGCGGTGTCGAGGATAATGACATCGCAGAACGGTCGCAGCTCTAGGACCGCGTCGAGGATGTGTTGCCGCCCCGCCTCGTCCAGGTTCGCCATCTCCTTGACGCCGCTGCCGCCGGAGATGAACTTCACCCCCATCGGTCCCGGCACAATGATGTCGACCAGCTCCGCCTCGCCGTCGAGGTAGTCCGACAGCGAGCGAGTCGGCTTGACCCCGGCCACGATGTGCGTGTTCGCCAACCCAAGGTCGGCGTCCACGACGATCGTGCGGAGTTTCTGGCGGGCGAACTCGATTCCGAGATTGACGGAGATCGACGTCTTGCCCACGCCTCCCTTGCCGGAGGTCACGGCAAACACGGTGGCTCCACCGGAACCGGCCGTCGAGTTTGGTCTCGTGTTGAGACTCACGGTTGGATCTCCATACCGGGTGTCAGCTATAACGGGTGCCCGAGACCAACATCGGTCTTTCGGGGGGGCGGCGTTGAGTCGCGTCGCCAGCTGCTTGGATCACGCGCCCGGGCAGGGCTGCCGCGGCGGGATGCGATTCAATCGCCGAGGCTTGTTCGGCCGATTCCTACAGGTAGGAGGAGCCCCGTTGGCTTGGGGCGATCAACGATGTCGAACCGCCGGAAGACGCTGATCGTGAACAAGGAGTTGCAGAGGAAGATTGTCCTCTCCGTGACTCTGTTCCCGACTCTCGCCCTGACCGTGTCTTCGCTCATCGTCGCGGTCTTCTGCCGCAAGCTGCTGGGGGAAGCCAACCGGGTCGAGGCGGACTTGCCGAGCTTGGTGCCGCTGTTCGTCTCAGTCCTGGGCTTTGTGTTGGCGTCTGCGGCGATCGTCGTGCACCAGGCGATTCGCTTTTCACACCGGATCGCTGGCCCGAGCTATCGCTTCATCAAGTCGATGGAGCAGGTTGGAGGCGGTGACACCGACTTTCGGATCAAATTGCGCAAGGACGACTTGCTGACTGAGGTCGCTGACGCATTCAACGACATGTTGGACGGGCTCGATGCACAGGGACCGGAGCGTCCGGGTGAAGCCGGGGCAAGCCCATCGCTGTCCGCGGCCGACGCTGACCTGCCCGCGACGGCCGGAGATGCCCGACTCGAAGGGTGCGCCACGGGCGGCGCGCCCTCGGCGCACGCCTGAGGCTCGAGGCGGCGCTCCGATGCGCTCGACGGCGCCCGAGGTCTTGATGATCTCCGTGCGCTGCTCTGGCACGATAGGCGATGTCCCCGTCGGCCTGTGGGTCGCGGGGTGCTCCGCTCACGGTGTACTTGTGCAGCACGGTGTAGCAGCCCACGGGTGGCTTGGCATGTCGAACGAAGTCGAACAATCTCCGCCGCGCCCCTCGCGAAGGGGCCGTGGCGTCTGGCTGATGCTCGCGCTGCTGGCGCTCTACCCCGCCTACCTTGGCGTGATGTGGGGTGTCCGCAGATACACCAGCTCACTGATCCAGGGCATGGAGGGGGTTCAGCTCCCGGCCTTCTCGCTGACCGATCTGCAGGGCGAAGTGTTCGACAACCAACGCCTGGCGGGGAAGTGGGTCGTCCTCAACTTCTTCCGCTCCAAGTGCCATGGCTGCCGGGCGGAGCGCGGCGACATTCGGACGTTGGGCCAGGAGTTGGACCCGGAGAAGGCTCAGCTGCTCGGCATCATGGTCGATCGCGTGCAGGGGTTCCCGGCGGAGGTGACCGAGCAGACGCTGGCGGACTATGGCTATCAGCACCCGGTGCTGATGGCCGACGACGCCTTTGTCGACGCGTTCCACGGTGCTGGCTGGTCGCAGATCACCCCGATCACCTATGTCGCCGATGGCGAGGGACGAATCGTTCAGAGCTTCCGCTATCCGTACCGAGTCGAGGACGTCCTGGCCGTCATCCAGTCGTGAGACGCGGGCTCGCCGCGGTGGGCCCAGTCGCCGTGGTATCCTCGAATGGGCCATGGTTAGGAGACGTTCCGCAAGCTCTCTCGCCGGGGCACACCGTGGTGTCGCCCTTGGCATCGTCCTTGTCGTTGCACCGCTGGTGACGGGCTGTGGTGCCGGTTTGGTCACCGGGGTGGTGGCCGGCACCGGCGGTCGTGGTTCAGGGCCGACGTCGCCTCCGACGCTGGCGGTGTCCGCCGCGACCGCGCCCCTCGTGCCCGCTCCCAGCACCTCGCTGCGTCGGGTGCTGTTCTTGACGAACCAACAGGTTCGCCCCGGCGCCGACGTCAGGGTCGAGCTTCGCGCCCTGGGCCAGGTGGTGGACCAGCCGCAGGTCTCGGTCACGACCACCGCGAACGGCGCCGAGATCAGCTTCGTCGAGGAGCACGACGCGATCCTGGCGCAGATCCCAGCCGTTCGGCGCACTGTAGCCGATGTCATGGCGACTCTGGCGCTCTACGTCGACGGCGAGCTCGTCGGCGACGTGCTGCCGTTCCAGCTGATTCGCCAACGCGGCGCCAGTCTCGCCGCCTTTGGCGCGACCACCACCGAGGTTTCGGTGCTTGGGACCGAGACGTTCCGAGTCCGCGTAGACGGACGCGGCGCCGGCGACCTGCTGGCGGGCGCCGAAGTGGTCGTCGATGTGCCGGGCGTCGGGCCTCGCACGGCGTCCGGCTTGATGGTGACGCCCGTTCCAGACAGCGAGGATTTCTACGTCACCGGCACGCCGCCGCGAAACGAGTTCCCAACCCGCATCTCGCTGTCGGTGCGCGACACCATGGCCGGCGAATCGACGCTGGTGACGAGTCTCTTCTATCAGCCGGAAGTGCAGGCCGTATCGCCTCGCTATGGCTCTACGGACGGTGGCACTCGAGTCCTGCTGGTGGGGGGCGGGCTCGCGCCGTTGCAGAACCCTCCAGACGAAAGCTCGATCGACTTCGATCGGGTGGAGATCGTCTTTCGCAAGGGCGGGCGTGACGTGTCGGTCGCGTCTTCGGCGCTTCTGTTGACAGGGGCGCAGACCGGGATCCAGGGGTCCTCGCTGAGCCAGCTCGAGTTCACGACCCCGAAGTCGCCCGACGGCCGCCCCGGGCCGGCGGACGTGGAGGTCGTCGTGGAGTTGGACGGCGAGGTCAAGGTCCGCCACACAAGGCGGAATGCGTTCGTCTACCAGAGGCTATCGGCGGGGTTCGGCCCACGAGGGGCCTTGCTCACGGAAGCGCCCGTCAACTCGGCGATGGTCGGTCTCGAGGGTGGGCCGGATGCCGCGGCGGATGCTCTGGTGCTCTCCGAGCGCTCGGGGGCGGCGTTCGTCGAGCTGCTCCGTGCCGAGGGCAATGGCATGCTGTCCAGCTTTGGCGTGCCGATTCTCGGGGCGTCGCCGTCGAACCCGACACAGCGAACGCCGTCGGCTTTGCGCGTGGGAGACTTCGACGGCGACAGCGTCCTCGATGCCATTGTGGTGAATCGCGGCACGCGGCCGGCGCCGGGTAGCCCCTTGACTGGCCCTTTCGCCGAGCACACCTTCCTGCGCGGACTGGCCGCTCCACTGCCGCCGCTGCAGCTCTCATCGGTGGTATTGCAGGACGATGCGTTCCATGCGTTCGCAGCCAGTAGCGGGGACTTTGACTCTGACGGAGTTCCGGACCTCGTCACGCTCTACGACCCGGCGACGAATCCCCGCCTCCCGCAGCTCTTCCTGAGCCGTCCTCCAGGCGGCTTCGTCGCCACCGACGCGTTCATCAACGAGCCCCTGACGGGCTTCGAGATCTTGGACGTGACCGATCAAGATGGTGACGGCGCGCAGGACGCGGTCTTTGTCCAAGCCAAGCTCGACACCGACGTGCAGGTCGGCGTCGCTTGGGGAGGCGGCGATGGCACGATCACAGCGGCGGCCACATTCGCGGCTTCGGATATCCCGGACTACGATGCGGACATTGACCTGCCCGCCGTGGCGGTCCATGCACTCGGGCGGCCTGGCGCGGCGAAGTCGCTGGCCATCGTGCTGCAGGGATCGGTGACGAAGAGTGAGTCGCCGCCGACCGTCGTGGTGCTGCGGCCCAGCGCGGAACTTCGATCGAGGCAGCCGTTCCAGCAAGCCCGAGGAATAGACACGGTCAACTTCAATGACGCGCTCGCTCCGATCGTCGCTAGCGCAGCTGGTGACCTGGACGGCGATGGCACCACCGAGATTGTGGTGGGGTTGGGCGATGCCGCGACTTCCAATCTTGTGGTCCTGCGTTGGCACCCGGGCGACAAGCTGGAGCGCTTGCCTATCGGCACGGTGGTGTCGCCCTTGGAGCCGATGCGGGGGATCAAGAAAATCGAGATCGCCAACGCGGTCGCCGCCGATGGCGGTCGCTTCCCCGAGCCGGTGCGCGCGGTGTACGTGCAGCACGAGCTAGAGACGGCCACCGGCACCGAGCACTGGATCTCGACCTGGCTGGTTCTACCGGGATCGCAGCCGGGACAGGAGCTTAGCCTCATCCCGCCGGATGCCTCGTTGCCGTTCATCGCCGGTCAAGTGGTCGGCACGGCCCTTGGTAATTTCAGCGGTGCTGGCGGTCCGGTTGCGCCAGGCGGCAAGCGAGCCGCGCGAGACCTGATGTTGTTGACGAACACGGTTCTTGCGCAGCTGAACAACGACGGCGTGGGAGGCTTTCGCTTGGGCTTCGCGGTGCCGCTCCCAGGGGGGCTCGACGGCTCACTCACGACTTTGCCTCAGACAGATGGCAGCGACGCCGTGGTCTTCCTCCTGCAGGACGGCAGGATCGGCGTCCACTATCCGGGAGAGGAGCAGCCTCGCATCAACCCGCAGGACCTGCGATCGCTGGCGGAGTCGACGAGGCAGAACTGGGAGTTGATGTCGGATTCGCGGCTGGTGGTCGGCGACGTGGACGGTGACGGGATCGATGATCTCGTCGTGTCGTTGGTCCTGTTGAATCCAGACGATCCCGAGGACCGAGATACCACGTTGATCCCACTCCGCGGCAGGGCGGCCGGGGGCCCGCTCGGCTTCCCGTTCTCGCTCCCCGCGCAGGGCGCCACCACAGGGTTCGAAGCTAGCGATATCGTGATCGGTAACTTTGTCGCCGATCCGACGGCTGCGAACGACCCGCGCGAGCTTGCCGTCGCGTTTCCGCTGGCGCAGCAGGCCGGCGGACGGGTGCAATTCTATCGCTACGATCCCGACACCGACAAGCTCGCCCTCTCACACGCGAGCCAGGCGGCACAGTGGCTGATTGCGGGCGTAGAGCCTCGAGCGCTCGCGGCGGTGGATTTCAACGACACCGGCAAAGTCGATCTCGCGGTCGCTTCGGCGGACGGCCAGCTCCGCGTCTTCATCAACAACGAGGATCGCAATCCTGCGGCACCCAGCGAGGTCAACGTGGGCTCGTTCACGCAGACGCAGCTCGGCAGCGCTTTGCCCGCGGGGACCCCCACTCGGCTCATGCTGGGCGATCTCAATGGTGACGACACGCCAGACCTCATCGCGACGTCCAGGCAGCTCGTTCCCGTGGGGATGCCCTCGATGCCCGATGAGCAAGATCATCAGGTGGCCGTCTATCTAAACGACGGCACCGGCGAGCTTCGCCTCGCGCGCATCCTGCCCAGCGTCCGCACCGGGAATCGTCTGGCGGTGCCCGGAACCAGCACTCGGCCGCTGAGCGTGGCGCCGATGATACCTGCTCTTGGCGATCTCAACCTCGACGGCGTGCCCGACCTGGTCATCGGCTGGGGGCGCGACATTCCGGGCGACAACAACGTGCGGCTGCTCTTCGGCGCCGCGCGCTGAGCGTCGCCCCCGCGCCTGCGGCGTCGCTAGTGGTGTGATTCAGGCAGATGGGGCCTTATCCGCGAGCCGATGTCTCGCG
>JBCCGH010000082.1:0-38802 GCA_039029375.1 Planctomycetota bacterium | reverse complement strand
GTGTCGGAAGTTGGTTGCGTAAGTCGGCGAGCCATGTGTGCCGCTCGCAAGGCGCTGTCGACGCAGGGCTTGTTGGTGGACAAGTCGAGGAGACGCAACGCCGCGAGCGGCGCAGAGGGCCGTCGACATATGTGACGAACTCCCGACACGCAACACTAGTGGTGTGATTAAGAAATATTGGGCATTCTCCGCGGCCCTCAACGCCGTTCGCAGCGTTGGGTCGTCCTCGCCGTATCCACGAAGATGCCTGCGGCGACCCGCCTTGCGACCGGTGCCGATACCTCGCGGTTAATGCCCCATCTGTCTGAATCACACCACTAGCAGGCCCGCGCCGGCAGCCCCGTGCCTCCGCTCCCAAGCGCCCTACCGAGACACCGATGAGCGGTACCGACAGCCAGTTTTGCGACGAAGTTTGCCCGCCGGTGGGCCGCGGCAAGATCGTTGCGACGGTCGTCCTGACCTTGGCGGTCGTGCTCGTCGCCAACGCCGCGAGCTGGCTGTATCTACGGACCCACGCGATCAACCCCACCAACTTCGTGCTACGCGAGAAGTGGCGCCTGCTGCGCGACCTCGAGGCGCCCGTGGACACCCTGGTCCTAGGCGACTCCAGCGGCAGCCGCAGCTTGTTGCCGGCGATGCTCGAGGAGGGACTGGGTGGTCGAGCGCTCAACGTCTCGACCATCGCGGCGATGCTGACCGTGGCCGAGGCATGGATGCTCGAGGAGTACATCGACCGCTTTGGCCCGCCGCGGCGCGTCCTGATCTCGCATTCGTACGACGTCTGGTGTCGCCCGTATCATGCCTTTCTCGACGAGCAGCTCATGGAAGCCGGCTTCTCGCGCGACCAGGCGATGGCGGCGCGGCCCGCGCGCCTGTGGACGCACCTCCAGGTACTGGGCGTCCGGCTGAAGCAGGCCTTTCCGCTCTACGCTCAGCCGACCTCACTGCGCAAGCTCGTGACGACGCCGTGGTCGCTCGAGTCGCCACAGCATGCCGGGCTGGGTCCCAAGGGCTTCTTGCATATCGATTTGCCGAGCCCGGAACAGGTGCGCGCGGAGCGCCGCCATCACGTGCGCTGGCTAGAGCAGAGCGAGGCAGAACCGTTTGCGTTCCAGGACCTCAACCTCGAGGGTCTGCGCGCGATCGACAGCATGGCCACGGAACACGGGTTTCCGGTGTTCTTGATCGACGCACCGCTCTTCGAGGGTCTCGTCGCCGAGCCGGTGTGGCGCCGACACTACGCGCAGATTCGCGCCGTGCTCGAGCAGTTCGTCGCGGCGGCGAACCAAATGCAGCTGCTGTTCCCGGGGCCGGTCGGGTTCGGCAGCGACCAGATGGAGAACGTCAATCACCTGACGGCGACCGCGGCGCGCGACTGGACGGCCCGCGTGCTCGAGCGAGTCAAGGGCTGACACCGGTCAAAAGCGGCCGATTCGGCCGCACCGCAAGGGCCGGGCTCGAGCGGCGCGATTACCTCACGTTTGTGCAGCGCTCCCGTCGGGCAAGACTCCCCTGCACGGGGTCGCTTGCCTAAGATTTCGACCAGACGGGCCCCGCCGATGCGCTGGGGCAGGACCGCTCGGCGAGATCGTGATGAGCAGAACGGCCGCATTCCTCTTGGTTGGGCTAGGGATTGCCTTGGCGGCACCGGCGCAGACGCCACCGTTGAAGGTCTATTTGCTGGCCGGCCAGTCGAACATGGAGGGACACGGCTACACGCATGACGAGGGGATGGCCATCTTCTACAGGCCCTCGCGTGGAGTGTACGTCAACTCGCTGGAGTACCTGATCCGCGACAGCGCCTACTTCGGAGCGCTGCCGGTCCGCAGCTACGGGTTTCAGTACGGCTTCACTGCGGATTGGCAACAGCCCCGCGACGATGCCTGGGCGGTCCGCTACGACTCGGGCACCGGCCAAATGGGCGAGGTCCGCCCCACGCCGAGTACTGCGGCATCGCAGTGGGGGACCGGGATCTTCCCGCTCAGCCCGGGGTTCGGCGACCTGCTCGCCAACGTGTCGACGTTTGGGCCCGAGCTGGCGCTCGGTCATGGGCTCGGCCAGCGCCTGCAGTCGCCGATCTTCTTGTTCAAGTCAGTGCGCGGCGGCACGACCATTGATGTCGACTGGCGGCCACCCAGCGCCGGCGGCACGACCGGACCGGACTATCTCAACACCGTCGCCGCGTTCACGGCGTTCTTGGACGCATTGGATGCCGACCTGGCGGACGACGGGGTGCTCAATGTCTACAACAACGCGACCGGGTACGAAGTGTGCGGCCTCGTTTGGCTGCAAGGTTGGAGCAACCGCGGCAGCAGCGTCGCCACGCGGGTGATGTACCGAGACTTGCTGGTGCAGCTCACGGACGATATTCGCCTGCTGCCCAGGGTGCCGGATGACTTGCCGCTCATCGCCGTGGACCACCCTCAAGTGGAGCGCTTCGTGACCGCAGAAGGGGCCTACGGCGGCCCCGACGGCAACATTGCGCAGGCGCGCCGTGAGGCCGTGGCGATCCTCAACGCCGCGCAGCCAAACTCCGCAGTCTACGTGGACGTCGGTCCCCAGCTGCTGCACGGCTACCGCTTCGGCTACCACTGGGAGGGCCTCGCCGAGAACTATCTCGAGGTTGGCTGGCGTGCCGCCGAGGCGATCCTCGCCGAGGGGTTCACCGGCAGCGAACCGGTGCCGCCGTCTGGGCTGATCCCGCTGGGTCAGGGGTGCCCGGGTACCACGGGTCGCGTCACCATGACGGCGGCGGTGGCACCGCAAGTCGGTCGCATCTTCGCGGTGGACTTCGGCGCCGTCGCGGGCGCGCAGGTGGTGGGACAGTTCGGTCTGGCGCAGTACCTCCCGGCCGCGTCGCTGAGTTCGATCGGCATGATCGGCTGCGACCTGCACGTGCAGGCCGTCTTCGCCCAAGGGGTCAACAGTGCCGGGGGCCAGGCGCGTTGGAACATGCAGATTCCGGCCCAGCCGGCGCTGGAAGGGCAGCGCATCTTGCTGCAGGGAATCGCCGCGGATCCGAGCGCCAACCCGTTTGGCGCGACCACCTCGAACGCGGGATCTGCCGTCATCAGAATGTAGCGGCGTCGCTGCCGCCGGATCGGCGCGCTGGTCTGGGGCCGAGCGTGCCCGCTGCGGTCGAGGGCGCTGTCGCGCATGGCGACTGTGTGCTCAAGGACTCGACAATTCGTGCCGAAGTCGAGGGCGGGCAGGGGATGCGGAGTCTCGATCCGAGATCGCGGACGTTCTTCATCAGGAGAGACGACGTGCGGGACAGAAGGTTTCAAAAAGTCACCACGGGTTACCAGCGCGCCAGTGAGAGCGCAGGTTGGCGCGACGCCGTGCTCGATGAGGCGGATGCCGAGCTCTTCGATTGGGAGACGGACGGCGCGTACACGCAGGACAGCGGCGGCATTGCGACGCGAATGGCTGAGGGGCTCGCCGACGCGCTTGCCGAGGCGGGACGAGCGGACGAGATCGGCGATGACGGCGACTGAGGGCCTGTGACATTCTCAAAGTCACCGCCCGAAGGGCTTGTTGGTGGACAAGTTGAGGCGACGCAACGCGGCGAACGGCGCAGAGGGCCGGCGACATATGTGACGAACTCTTGCGACGCCCCACCAGGAGCGAAGCGCCGTGTCCGCGACTAGATCGCCTGCACCGGACCCACGCCCGCCCCGAGCACGCGGTCGGCAAAGGCGAACGCCTCGGCGGCGAGCGGCGCGAAGCGCGGACCGGGGGGCAGGTGCGCTGGGTTGGCCGCGAAGGCGACAAAGCCACCGCGGGCCGATGGACCCAGGGTCAGGCGGCCGCCGCTGGTTGCGCCGGGCCTGGCCAGAGCGAGGTGCCCGTGCGCGTCGCGCTGCAGTTCGTGATGGGTGGTCGCGGCGTGTCGCGTCGCGACGAGCGTGCGTGCCGCGGCTACCCGGCACCGATCGGTCCGCCCGAGCACTTCGGCTTCCAGCGCGGCGGCTGAGCCGTGCAGCGGCGCGCCGTCGACCGCGAAGACCGAGATGAGGCCGAGCGGTAGGTCCGGGCCGCAGGCGGCTTCGAGGGTCATCAAACCGGCGCCGATGCGCGGGTTGAGCTCCGTGGGGCGGAAGCCGGCGTCGGTCAGCACGCCGTCGAGGGTAAACGAGCCGCGATAGCCGACGTCGCGGTGGAGGGCCACGGCCACGCGTCGTGCTGCCGTGCGCATGTCTTCGCGCGCGGTGGCCGGCGGATCCCAGAGCGTGGCGCAGCCAGCGTAGTGGAGGGACCGGGCGCCGATGCCGCGCAGGGTGAGCAGCTCGACGGGCCGGAAGACGGCGGTGCCATCGCCGGCCACCAGGCCGTGCACGCTGCACGGCGTGCCGCGCAGGAACGGCATGATGCGGAGTCGCTGTGCGGTTGCGGCCATGCGCGCGGCGACATCGCGCACCTCGCCGTCGCCCGCGACCCAGCGGAGGCCGCAGCCGCCGCCGTGCACCCCTTGGCTCGCGTCCGCGGCGCACACGACGCCAGCGCCTTCGTCGAGCGAGTGCGCCGCCGCCGCGGCGGCGTCCGGGTCGGCCGGCACGATGGCGCTCGGCGCCCGGGCGATCCCAGCGCGATCAAAGAACGCGTCAATGACCACTTTGTCCTCGAGGTCGAGCCAGGCTTGCGGCCGCACCCCCAGCCGTGGCCGACCCGCGACGTCGGTCACTCGGCCGAGCAAGATGAGCCCCAGCGCTCGGGCACGGTGGTCGGAGTCGTAGCGGTCGAGCGCGGCAACCGCGTCGGGCGGTGGGGCCTGCAGGAGCTGCTCGTAGCGGCGGATCACCGCGGTGTCGTCGGCGCCTTGGATGTCGAGCGCGTGCCACTCGGCCTCGTCGTCCCGCGGCAGCACGCCGGTGCCGACGCCGCAGCCGAGGAGGAAGGGCCGGGCCGCGCCGAGGGCGCGCACCTGGCGCGCCAACCCTACCAGGCCCACCACGGGGCCTCCGACGAGGACCAGCTTGGTACCGGTCAGGCACTGGCGCAGTGGATCCCGCCACGCAGTGAGTGCGGCGGAGGGGGCGGATTCGGCGGGGGGCGGCATGGAGCGCGTCCTGTTTGCAGCAAGCATACGTCCCGGGCCGGTTTGGACCGCTGACTCTGCCGTGGGGCCGGGGCTAAGATCCCCCGGATGAGATCGATGTTTGGACGCGTCCTGGCCGCGGCTCTCGTCGCCGGCACCGTGCTGCTCGCTCCGGCGAGTGCGCAACGCAGGAGCAAGCTGAAGCTGGCCTCGGTGTTTGGCGACCACATGGTCCTGCAGCGCGGCGTCAAGGTGCCGGTCTGGGGCAAGGCCGGCGCCGAACAGTGGCTTGCCGTGCGCTTTCGCCATGACACCTACCGCACGCGTGCCGACGAGAACGGGGACTGGCGCGTGGACATCGGTCCCTACGAGCCCGGGCCCCCCGACGACCTCTGGGTGACGTCCGCCGGCGTGAAGCGGCTCAAGGACGTTTTGGTCGGCGACGTCTGGCTGTGCTCTGGCCAGTCGAACATGGAGTGGCCCGTCCGGTTGTCCAACGACGCCGAGCGGGAAGTGCCCAACGCGGCGCATTCGCAGCTGCGTTTGTTCAGAGTGGCGCACAAGCCCGCGGACGAGCCGATGCGCCAGGTGGAGGGCAGCTGGCAGCTGTGCTCGCCGGAGACGATCCCTGACTTTTCAGCGGTTGCCTACAGCTTTGGCCGCGAGCTGCAGGTTTCGCTGGACGTGCCGATCGGCCTGATCCAGAGCACTTGGGGCGGCACGCCGGCCGAGGCGTGGACGAGCCGCGAGGGCCTAGCGGCGCGCGACGAGCTAGGGCCGATCCTCGAGAGTTGGGACGCCGCCGCCGCCGACTTCGCCAAGCAGCTCTCCGCCTGGGAGCAGGCCTCGGTGGCCGCGCAGGAGAAGGGCGACGAACCGCCGCCGCGCCCGCAGCGCGAGGATCGAGACCAAGCCGCGAGCGCGCTCTACAACGGCATGATTGCGCCCCTCGTGCCGGCGGCGCTGCGCGGCGTGATCTGGTACCAGGGCGAGTCGAACGCCTCGCGCGCCTATGAATACCGCGCGTTGTTCACGGCGTTGATCGAGGACTGGCGGCGGGTGCTCGGCGCCGAGCTGCCGTTCTACTTCGTGCAGCTTGCCAACTTCAAAACAGACGACCCCGCCAGCTGGGCCGAGTTGCGCGAGGCGCAGACGATGGCGTTGGCGCTGCCCCACACGGGCATGGCGGTGACGATCGACATCGGCAACCCCACGGATATCCATCCACGCAACAAGCAGGAGGTCGGGCGCCGTCTGGCGCTATGGGCGTTGTCGGATAGCTACGGCAAGGAGTTGGTGTGCTCGGGGCCGCTGTTCACTTGGCACGAGATCGAGGGGGCGTCGATTCGTGTGCACTTCACCTACGCGGGCGGCGGGCTCACGACGCGTGGTGGCGCGGCACCGCAGGGCTTCGAGGTCGCGTCGGCCGATGGCGACTTTGTGCCGGCGGAGGCGACGATCGATGGCGCGACCATCGTGGTGAAGAGCGATGCCGTGCCGGAGCCGGCGCACGTGCGGTATGCGTGGACCGACAACCCCGAGAACGCGAACGTGGTCAATCGCGAGCGGCTGCCGGCGTCGCCGTTTCGGACCGACGAGCGGCGCTGACGCAGGACGCGAAGTTCGCGCGCGGTCAGGGTGAGCAGCCATCGTCGGGATCGTGCCCCTCGTCGAGGATCACCCAGGCGATGGGAGCGCCGAGCCATGGCTGACCGATGTGATCCACGTGAACGCCTTGCGCGAACACGAGCTGGGCGTGGTGCGGCTCGACCACGCCCGGCGGGATCCAGGCCGAGGTGCTGAGCGAGCCCGACGGCGGCAGTGTGCCGACGAGAAGCTGTTCGCCCGGGAGCCGTGGGCCTACGGTGCCGCCCAGCGGCAGCCAGAAGGTGGGCTCCTGCTCGAACGAGAAGAGCAGCCACGCGACATCTCCCGCGATGCCGGCAAAGTCAAGAGGCACGGCCTCGCGTTCGAGGATCACCCGACGGCTGGTGAGCGAGCGGGCCTGGCCGGGCAGGAAGTGCACGGCGCCCGTGCCGCGAAACGCGATGCCGGGGCGGCCGCTGGGGCAAGACGGGCCTAGCGCCCCGGGGCCGCCCGGGCCGCCGGAACCGGGGGTGACGTCGGCGTCGACAAGGTAGATCGTCGAGAGTGGATCGTGGCGGATCGCGTCGCCACCGGCTCCGCCCGGGGTGCAGTAGGTGAAGATCTGGGGATAGCCCCAGCCTCCTAGGCCTCCCGTCACCGAAGTCCCGTTGAGGATCAGCTGCCCGTTCGCGACGTGGATGCCGTCGCCCCCAGGCTGACCTGGCGTTGGAAAACCGAAGGGCCGGTACCCAGAGGACCCGATTCCTCCTGTCACGGTGCAGTCGACCATGGTCACGCGGGACGTCGAGACGGATAGCCCCACCTCGCCTGGGCTACTTCCTGGCACGGACCATCCGCCGCCCGTGATGGAGCATCGGCTCATCAGCACGTCGGTCGACTGCTTCATCACGGCCGCGCCGCCGAACGCGGCAAACGAACAGTCCTCGATCCAGACGGCGCCGCGGTTGTCAGTGACGCGAAGCTGGCCCGCTGAGAGTCCGAGCAGGAGGGCCGACTGCTGCGCGGCCAGGTCGCGGATGCTGGCGAACTTCACTCTCACGGCGCCGCGCTCGTCACCGACGATCGCCAGCGACTTGCCGTCGATCGTGAATCCCGGGTCTTCGGACGTCGTGGGCCGCACCAAAATGACGTCGCCGTCCGTTGCCGCGTCCACGGCTTGCTGGACGGTGGTGAAGTGCACACCGGGACACGTCGACGTGCCGACGATCCACAATCGCCCCGCGGCCGTGGCCGTGGGGGCGAGAAACGTGCCCAAGCCGAGAGTCAGGGCGAAGGCAAGGCGCGGGCGGGTGCGGCGAACCACGATGGACCTCCTCCGAAGGGTCGACGCGCGATCATATCCTGAGGGCGCCGCGGGCTCAGGCCGTTCCCCCAAACCGTTCCCGCAGCGCCCGCTTGCTGAGCTTGCCCGACCCAGTGCGCGGCAGCGCGTCGAGGAAGTGCACCGTACGCGGCACCTTGAAGCCGGCGAGGTGCTCGCGGCAGAGTGCGGTCAGCTCTGCGGCGGTCGCGGTCGCGTCGGAGCGCAAGGCAACGGCGGCTTGCACTGCCTCGCCCCAGGTGGGGTCGGGCACGCCGAACACGGCTGCTTCCAAGACCGCCGGGTGCCGGTAGAGCACGCGTTCGACGTCGGTCGAGTAGACGTTCTCGCCGCCGGTGATGATCACGTCTTTCTTGCGGTCGACGATGGTGAGGTAGCCCTCGGCGTCGATGACGGCGAGGTCGCCGGTGCGCAGGTAGCCGTGGTTGTCAAACGCCGCCGCGGTGGCGTCGGGACGGCGCCAGTAGCCCGTGGTGACGGTCGGGCCGCGCACGCGGATCTCGCCGACCGTCGCGGCGTCCTGTGGCACCGGGGCGCCGGCTTCGTCGACGACCTGCAGCTCGACGGTGAGAAACGGCCGGCCGGTCTTGGCGCGGATGTTGATCTGGTCGGCCAGCGGCAGGGCTCGGTGGTGGGCCTTCAGGCTGCTGAGCGTGAGATACGGGCTGGTCTCGGTCATCCCGTAGGTCTGCACGTACTCGCAGCCGAATGCGTTGACGACGCGGCGCACGACGTCGGGGGCGATCGGCGCACCGCCGCTCAGCAGCAGGCGCAGGCTCGAGGTGTCGTGCGCGTCGGACCTCGCGGCGAGCATCGCGCCGAGCATGGTGGGCACCAGGTTGGTCGTGGTTACGCGGTGCGTGGCGATGCTCTGCAGGGCGGTCTCGGCGTCGAAGCGGGGCAGCATCACGTGCCGGCCGCCGACCCACGTCACCGCGAACGTCGCCCAAGCGTCGGCGAGGTGGAACATCGGCGCGAAGTGGCCCCACGTGTCGGCGTCGCTGAGGCCGAGCTCGGCGATGGCGGCGAGCGCATGAGTGCACACGTTGCGGTGAGTGAGCATCACGCCCTTGGGCGCGCCGGTCGTACCGCTGGTGTAGTAGAGGTGCGCGACGTCGTCGGCCGCGCGGCGGCCTGGTGGTGCCGCGGCGGTCGGGTTGGCAAGTGGTGCGTCGAGGGCCTGCGTGCG
Organism: Planctomycetota bacterium; assembly: GCA_039029375.1. Classification (GTDB taxonomy): domain Bacteria; phylum Planctomycetota; class UBA1135; order UBA1135; family UBA2386; genus JBCCGH01. The sequence goes on along the minus strand of JBCCGH010000082.1, from coordinate 29,646 downwards.
CACGCCGAGGTGCGCGACCTTGTCGCTGTGCTCGGCGCGGACCAGCAGCAGCGCCGCGCCGGCGTCGGCGAGCACGGCGGCGACCTCGGCGTCGGCGAGGCGTGTGTTGAGCGGGCAGAGGATGACCTCGGCTGCGGCCGCGGCAAAGTAGGCCTCCAGGAACGCGCCGCGGTTGTCGTCGAGGATGGCGATGCGGGTGCCGGGCCCCAGGCCCTGCGCGCGCCAGGCAGCGGCCAGCGCGCCAGCGCGGCGGTGCACGTCGGCGTAGGTCGCGACGGCGCCGCCGTCGAAGACCGCCGGGCGGTCGCCCCACAGCGCCGCGGCGCGTTCCAGCAGAGTCCAGATGTGCATGGCGGTGCGGCACACGCGCTGGGATGCGCGGCGCCGGGCGGCAGAATAGCGCGGCGATGATCGCCCTCGACGCTTGGTTCGATCTGCGGCGCCGCGGCACCACGGTGCGGCGTGAGGTCGGTGCCGGCCTGACGACGTTTCTGACGCTGTCCTACGCGTTGTTCGTGCAGCCGGCCGTGCTGGCCGGCGCCGGCATGGACCCGGGCGGCGTGCTGTTCGCCACCTGCGTGGCGTCGGCGGTCGCGTGTCTGGCGATGGCGGTCCTCGCCAACTCCCCGATCGCGCTCGCCCCGGCCATGGGCCACAACTTCTTCTTCGCCTTCACGATCTGCGGGACGCTGGGGTTCACTTGGCAGCAGGGATTGGCGGCGAACGCGTTGGCCGGTGGGGTGCTCCTGCTGCTCGCCGGCACTCCGGTGCGCACGGCGATCCTGCACGCGATTCCGGCGCCGGTGCAGCGCGGGCTGGCCGCAGGCATCGGCCTGCTGATCGCGTTGCTCGGGCTGCAGTGGGGCAATCTCGTCGTCGATCATCCGGTCACGCTGGTGGCGCTTGGCGACCTCCGCGATCCGGTGGCGCGGCTGAGTCTGCTCGGCTTGGTGGTCACCGCTGTGCTGCTCGCGCGCCGCGTGCGCGCCGCCGTGCTGCTCGGCATGCTCGCCACCGCGGCGGTCGGCGCCTTTGGCAGTGGGGTGCTGGGCGCGGCTCGGCCGCTGGTCGAGGGGCACGGCGTGATCGGCGCGCCGCCGGCGCCGAGCACCGCGCTGCAGCTCGACTTTGCCGGCCTGTTCGCGGCGCCGCTCGACGCCGTCGTGCTCGTGGTGGTGACGCTGCTCTTGCTGGACCTGTTCGACACCACAGGCACCCTGCTCGGGGTCGCGGAGCGGGCTGGTCTGCTGCAGGACGGACGATTGCCTCGGGCGGGACGCGCACTCTCCGCCGACGCGATCGGCACGGTGGTCGGCGCGTCGCTCGGCACCAGCACCGTGACCAGCTACGTCGAGAGCGCCGCGGGCGTGGCCGCCGGCGGGCGGACGGGGTTGACCGCCGCGGTGGTGGGCGTGTGTTTGCTGCTGTCGTTGTTCTTCACGCCGTTGGTCGAGACGATTGGCGCCGGCGTCATCGTCGCCGAGAGCCCGGTCGAAGTCCGACGCTACCCGGTGATCGCGCCGACGCTGGTCCTGGTCGGCGCGCTGATGATGGGCGCGCTGCGCGGGGTGGCGTGGGATGAGCCGAGCGCCGCGATCCCAGCGTTTCTCACGGTCTTGATCATCCCGCTTACGTTCTCGATCACCGACGGGATCGCCTGGGGGATGATCGCCGCGTCGGTGCTGGCGTTGGCGACGGGGCGCCGCGCGCCGCGATTGGTGCACGGCCTCGCGGCCGTGCTTCTCGCGCGCTACGTGTGGTTGATGTAGGCGCGTGACGTCGAAGAAGTCACACGCCCTCACTGCCGCCAGTAGTGGCCCAGCGAGCGCACGCCCGGCGCGTCGATCGTCCGCAGCTTGCGGCCGCTGGAGATCTCGAAGACGTCGACTTTGCCCACGTCGCGGAGGGCAATGAAGATCGTGTTGGGTACCACCGCGCGGACCTGCGTGCCGCTCGTCGACCGCTTGACCTGGCCCTTGCCGCTGTGCGGGTTGGTGGGCAACCCGGTCACGACGGTGGACACCATGTCCGGCAGCGCACCCTGGTTGACGAGCTCGTCGAACGCGAGATCGACGGGGTTGTTGCCGGACAAAAGATCGCGGAAGGCGCCGGGCCCCGACCCGATTCCGCCGAGGCGCTGTGCGACCTTGATGCGGTAGTTGGTCTCTGGGCAGCAGATCAGCGTGCCTACGCTCGCGAGCTCCACGCGGCTGACCTGACCGAGGCCTTCGGAGTCCTGGTGGGTGATCCAGCAGCCCGAGCTGAGGTTGGCCATGTCGGGCTGGATCGCGCGCGGGTTGCGGAAGACGCGCGGGCTCACGGCGACGACGTTGCCAGCACCGCTGACGCCACCACCGGACTCGTAGAGCGCGACGGAGCCGTCGCGGTTGAGGATCCAGGCGAAGTAGGTGCCGGTGTTGTGGCCGATCCCGTTCTGCCGCGCGGTCACCGCGACGTCGATCGGCCGACGGATCTGCCGGGTGATCGTCTTCCGGACCGAGAAGTCGCGGCCGTCGACGATCGTGACGCTGCTGTCGGCAGCGTTGCAGACCAGGAGCTCCTCAGCCTCGGGCTGCCAGGCGAGCCCTGAGGCGCCGCGGCCGACGACCGTCTGGGCAATCACCCGGTGGAAGTTCCGGCTGCTCGGGTCGATGTCGATGATGTTCACATGGCCGTTGCGCGCGCTCGACACCGCGAGCCACTTGAGGTTCGGGGAGAGCGCCATGCTGGTCGGCCGGTTCAGAGCGAGCTCCGCCAGCTGCCACATGCGGTTGCTGTTGAGCACGACGACGCGGCCGCCCTCGCGATCGAGCGCGTAGAGGAAGTGACCGATCTGCTGCCGGCTGGAGAAGGGGCAGAACGGCGTCGGCGGCGGCGGTGAGGGCGGCGGTGCCTGCGGGCCGTAGAACTGGCCGGGGAAGGTCGTCGCGAGGAGGCCGGGGAGGCCGAACATGCCGGGGACGAGCAAGTTGATCGGGCTCACCATGCACGGCACGCCGCGCGTGATGGCGCGGCTGGGCCCGGTGTTCGAGGTCACGGTTGGCTCTTCGGCCTCGATGCGCATCGCCGCATGGGGCGCGGGAAAGACCAGTCGTGGTGGATTGGGATGGGGTGCGACCGAGATGGTGTTCCCCGGCGACACCACGCCGGTGAAGGGGTTCACCTGGTTGAAGCGCGTCGCGTTGCGGTTGATCGCCTCGTTGTTGTAGACCAGGTCGAGTGGTTGGCCGATCTGCAGGTCGACGACGCGGCCGGCGGTCCCGACCGCGTGCCGTACGTTCCCGTCGGTGTCCTCGGTGAGCGTCCATTGCCCGGCGCCGCCGGCGTCCATGCTGCTTGTGCCGGGGGCGAGCTGCGGGAACACACCGGGTAGGCCGATGTTCGGGTTGGTTGGGAAGTTGGTCTTGGCGAGGTCTCCGGTGCCCTGCCCGAAGCCGTTGAGGTCGATGACCGAGACGCCGCCCTGCGCGTCGGCGTAGCCGACGTAGATCGCTTCGGGTGCGACCGGGGCGTTGACGACGGCCTGTGCCGCCAGCTCGGGGCCCATCGCCAGGCCAAGGATGAGGGGCGTCGAGAGCGTGGCGCCGTAGCGCCGAGCGGCGTGTGCGCCGCCGCGAGAGAAGAGTCTCATCTGGGCAAGCTCCTTGTTGGTTCCGAGCGGAAGTAGAAGTGGCGTCTTCGGCGCGTAACGACACTCGCCCGATTCGCGAGATCTGTAGCGCCTAGGCTACATCGATGGCGGCCCGTCGAATACCGGTGGCGCTGGTACGCGACAGGGCGGGCTCGGGGATGGGCGTTACGGTAGATTGCGCGGGTGCGCCGCTTTCTCTGTCGATCTCTGGTTCCCGTCCTCGCGATCGCTGGTTTCGGGCTGAGCCCAAGCGTGGCGGCCCAAGATCCGGCGCCGATGGTGGCCGAGCAGGCACCGCTGCCGACCATTGCCGAGAAGACGCTGGGCATGGAGGAGAGGGCGGGTCTGTTCACGTTCTACTGGGAGGAGAACGCCGGTCATCTGTGGTGGAAAATCGCAGATCTTGATCGTGACGTTCTCTACGCGACGTCCCTAGCCACCGGGCTCGGCTCCAACCCGGTGGGTTTGGATCGCGGCCAGCTGGGCTCAGAGCAGATCGTCGGCTTCGAGCGCTCCGGGCCCAAGCTGCTGCTCGTCGCGCGTAACCTGCGCTACCGTGCGCTCAGCGATAGCGCCGCCGAGCGGCGTGCGGTGGCCGAGTCGTTTGCGCCGTCGGTCCTCTGGGGCTTCGAGATCGCCGCCGCCGAGGACGGCGCGGTGCTTGTGAATGCGACCGAGTTTCTACTGCGCGACGCGCGCGGAGTGGCGCGGACCCTGGAGCGCAGCGACCAGGGGAGCTTCAGCCTCGACGCCTCGCGTAGCGCCATCTACCTGCCGCGGACCAAGGCCTTCCCCAACAACGTCGAGATCGAGGCTACCCTGACGTTCGTCAGTGACGAGCCTGGTCCGTTGGTCGCGCAGACCGCGGCCGTGGCGCAGTCGGTGACGTTGCGCCTGCATCACAGTCTGGTACGCCTGCCACCCGACGGCTACACACCGCGACGTTACGACCCGCGCGTCGGCTACGGCACGGTGCGGTTTGCCGACTACGCCGCGCCGATCGACGCGCCGCTGGAAGTGCACTGGATTCGGCGCCATCGGCTGCAAAAGCGAGACCCCGGCGCGGCGCGGTCGGTGCCGGTCGAGCCGATCGTGTACTACCTCGATCCCGGCGTGCCCGAGCCCGTGCGTGCGGCACTGCGGGAGGGGGCGTCCTGGTGGGCGGCGGCGTTCGAGGCGGCGGGGTTCGTGGATGCGTTCCGCGTCGAGGATCTGCCGGCCGGCGCCGATCCGCTCGACGTGCGCTACAACATGATCCACTGGGTGCATCGCTCGACGCGCGGCTGGTCGTACGGCGGCTCGATTGCCGATCCGCGCACTGGCGAGATTCTGAAGGGCAACGTGCTGCTCGGCTCGCTGCGCGTGCGTCAAGATCACATGATCCTGGACGCGTTCGCCGGCGGTGAGAACGGCGCCTGCGCCGCGGCGGCGCATCCGGGCGTCGATCACTTGCTGCCGGCGGATGATCCGCGCGCGGTAGATCTGGCGCTGGCGCGTTTGCGCCAGTTGTCGGCCCACGAGGTGGGGCACACGCTGGGGCTGACGCACAACTTCGCAGCGAGCACTTATGACGGGCGCGCCTCGGTCATGGACTACCCTGCGCCACTGGTGCGCCTCGGCGCCGACGGCGCGCTCGATCTGACGGATGCGTACGCGGTGGGCATCGGCAGTTACGACGCGTTCGCGATCCGCTACGGCTATCAGCAGTTCGCCCCGGGCGTGGCGGAGGCGCCGGAGCTCGCGCGCCTGGTCGACGCCGAGAGCGAGCGCTACCTGTTCATCACCGACGCCGACGCCCGGGCGCTGGGCAGCGCGCATCCGCAAGCGAGCTTGTGGGACAACGGCAACGATCCAGTGGCGGCGCTGGTCGACGCGTTGCGCATCCGGGCGCTGGGCCTGGAGCGGTTTGGGGCGGCGCAGGTCGGTGGCGACGAGCCGCTGGCGATGTTGCAAGTGCGCCTGGTACCGCTCTACCTACATCATCGCTTTCAGGCGGTGGCCGCGGCCAAGTCGGTGGGAGGCGTGACGTTTCACTATGCCGTCGGCGCGGCGGCGGCGGGAGCCGCGAGCCCCGTGGCGCCAGGGCGGCAGCGCGCCGCGCTCGAGGCGCTGCTTGGGTGTCTGGCGCCCGAGCAGCTCGCGCTGCCGGCGACGCTCGCCGGAGTGCTCGTCCCGCCCCCGCCCGGCTACGGCGGGGAGCGCTTCGCCGGGTTTACCGGGCGGACCTTCGACGCCCACGCCATGGCGGCCGCGGCCGCGGATTTGATCGTTGGCGCGTTGTTGCAGCGGCAGCGTGCCGCGCGCCTCACCGCCCAGGCCGCGGCCGATCCGACCCAGCTGAGCCTTCGCGACGTCGTCGCCCCGCTCCTCGCGGGCACCTGGCAGAGCCCCCAGCCAGCAGGACGTCGCGCCGCAGCGCTGCACCGTGTCGTGCAGCGTGTGGTGGTGGATCAGCTCATGGACCTGGCCGCGACCGGCGCCGCCGCGCCGGCGGTCCGCGCCACCGCCCTATGGGGCCTGCGCGAAGTCCAGGCGATGGCCAGGGCGCAGAACCCGGCGTTGCCGGACCAGGCCGCGCACCGCGCCGCCGTGCACCGCGACATTCGTGCATTCCTCGACCGCCCCGCGGACGCCGTCCCGCGCACCCGCGCGCCGACCGCGCCACCCGGCGAGCCGATCGGATCGCCCTCCGGCGGTTAGTCCGGTCGTGCGGCTCGGTACAGCCTAGTACAGCAGCTTCACGCGCAGCTTCTCGCGTAGGCCAAACAGGAGGTCCTCCTGCAGGGTGTCGCGGCGGTAGCGCTGGACCTCGGGGTACGCGGCCGGCGTAAACAAGAACGTCGCGCGCAGGAGGTAGTCGATGCGCTTCACCAGGTGCAGCCCGTAGGGGCTCTCGACGACGTCGCTGACGGCGCCGTCGTCCAGCCGCCACGCGGTTCGGCACAGCACTGCCGGCAGGGTGGGGTGGAAGCGCGCCACGCGTTCGAACACGCCGCCGCGCAACCCGGTCTGACGGTCGTCGGAATACTCGGCCGCGAGGTCTTCGAAGTTGCTGCCATCCTCGGCCAAGCGAGCGCGCAGGTCGGCGATGCGTTCCCATGCCCCCTGCCGCGCCTTGGGACCCAGCTGCTGCAGAGTGATCGGGTCGCGGTGGCGCACCAGAATGTGGGCGAACGTGACGGTGCCGCCAAACAGCCGGGCGTTGCCGTGATAGAAGCGGCGCAGCTCGGCCTCGGTGGCGTCTTCGCCGACGAGGAAGTCGAGCCAACCGCGCACCTCGGCACGGAGTCCGAAGTAGCGTTGGTAGTGCGACAGGTGGTGGTCGATCAGGCGCTGCGACGGCTCGGCGGGCATCGACTGCTGGGCGAGCCAGGTTTGGAAGCCCTCTTTGAGCGCCGCCGACAGGTGGGGCTCGACGCCATCGGGATTGCGGCCCTCGGCGGCGGCGTGCTGCATCAGCGCGCGCACGTCGGCGTATTGCCGCACCCAGTCGGTGCCGTAACGATCGTCGGTGAAGCACCGGGCGCCGCCGGGGCTTTCCACGAAGCGGTCGAACAGCGGGTCGTGGCGTTCCTTCACGTGGCGGACCAGGTCGCCGAACGTCACGTCCTCGCCGTGCACGCGGGCGATCACGCGGTCTTGGTCGGACGGCCACCGCAGCGGTGGGCGCGGCGCCGCCGCGGCGGTGGCCTTGGTGCTGACGCCGCCCTCGGGCGCGGCCGCTTGCGCGGCGAGAACGCTCGGGGCGGCCGTCGCGACGGCGCCGGCCCAGAGCCAAAGCAGACAGGTTGTTCTCATGGGAGTCGCTGGGTGCGGTCGGGCCAGACGGCCCGTGTGACCGCCGGGGCGGCGGGGTCGGGCTGCCCCTCATAGCATCGGCGTTTGCCCCAGTCACGATGTGGCTGTGGACAGTCACGATGTGGCGTCGCCGCCCGAACTCCCGAGGCGGTGCCGCAGCCTGCGGATACCGGCCGGAGGACTCGGCGATGGACTTCGTCTGTCTGGCGGCTCAGCGTCGCGCCGCCTTGTTCGCGGTGGCGCTGGCGCCGATCACGGCCCCGGCGCAGCACGTCCTCGTGGTCGACGCCCAGGGCCGGCCTGGCACGCACTTCACGGGTCTCGCGGCGGCCATGCGAGCCGCCGCTCCCGGCGACTTCCTGCGCTTGCGCGACGGCGACGACGCCGTGACCGAGTAGCTCGTGGCCGTGCTGACCGAAACCTCGAAAGGGCTGCGCATCATCGGCGCCGATGGCGCCCGACTCGTCAGCGCCTTGCGGTTTCCAGCCTTCGAGGTCGTCGACCTGCCGGCGCACCAGGCGTTCGTGCTCCACAACTTCGAGATCGTGGTGCCGGCCGGACGAGAATGTTTCTCACGGCGCGGAGCTGCGCCGGGCCGGTGCTCTTCTCCAGCATCCGTCTCGGTCCACCACGTCGCGGGCGCCGCTGCGGTGCTCGCCGTCGATTCCCGGAGAGTGGGCCTCACCACGAGCGCGGTTGCGGGCTAAATCCGCGCGTTCCGCAGCAACCTCACGATCGAAGACTCGACTGTCGACGCGGGATCTTTGCCGCGACCGTCTTGGCGTTCGAGGCGCTCCGCGCCTCCAACGCCCACATCGAAGTGGTGAACTCCTCGTTCTTGGGCGCCCGCGAGTCGTTGCTCGGCGCCGTCGCCGCGGTGCGCATCGACGCGGCGAGTCACCTCGCCCACTGGGGCGCGGTAGCTCGGCCGGGCGGGCATTGACCTTCTACTGAGACGCCGGTGGATCCTCGTGCAATTACTCAGTGTCCGCGGACGCGGACTCAGCGATCTCGCAAGAGGAAACCCACATGAAGAACATCGCACCCTCCCCACTCCTTCTCCTGGTGGCCGTCCTGGGCCTGGCAGCACTCTTGCAGCCATTGCGCGCGAGCGCGCCCACGCCGCTGCCGTCCCAAACACTGACCGAGTTCGTGCTGGAGGGCGTCAGCCTGGGGTACGGCAACCACATCGAGCTCACCAACACAACCTCGTCTGCCGTGGCCATCGAGATCAGGGACGACCATGGGGGGCTGGTGGACACCTTCTCACTCCCTCCCGGCGCTAGCACCTGGCACACGTATCAAAGCGCATCAACCCTGGCTCGTGCGTTGGTTGGCCATGGGCTGCAGGCGAGCACGGTGACAGGACTGGCAGCGATCGACTGAGCCGCTGCACGGCGGTCGGTTGCCGTCCGAGCCAACGACGCCAGCGTGAGCTAGTGGTGTGACTCAGGCAGATGGGGCCTTATCCGCGAGACATCGGCGCCGGTCGCAAGGCGGGTCGCCGCAGGCATATTGGTGGATACGGCGAGGACGACCCAACGCTGCGAGCGGCGCTGAGGGCCGTGGATAAGGCCCCAGAGTCCTGAATCACACCACTAGCCATTGATTTGGCAAGTCTCCGCAGGCGGACGGACATCTACTCTCGGGCGCTACCGCTGCTGCCGATGCGCTCGCCAGCATCCTTGCCAGACCACGTCGAGTCGCCACGAGCCTCGGCGTCGCGTGTTGTGGTTCCCCGCGATCCGGCGCCGGGCTGTCGAGGCTGTGCGGCTGGCTTCAGGGACGCGCGCTTGAACGTCTTCTGCTCGCCGATCTGCGGCAGGTCCATCGTATCGAAGCCGGGCGGCATCTTGCCCGTGGTCGCATATCAGTAGGGCACCGCCGGCCGCGCCGGCTGGCCGAGGCGGCCACCGCGTAGAGCACGGCCGCGACGATCAACGACAGGATGCTGGTCGCCGCGGCGCCGAGCACTTGCTGCGTCCGAGAGTCAGCGGAATTGCGCGAGCGCGTCCTCGAGCTCATGGCCAGTACCACGCAGCCTGGCTGCAACTGTCGCGGTCGCGCGCGCGACTCACTGCGAGCGCGATCGCGGACGGATCGCGCCGCAACGGGGCGCAGTCCAAGCGCCGCTGGACGCGCGTCACACGGACGCCGGCAGCCAGAGGAGCGCGGCCCCCGAGCCCGTCACCGCGCCCTGGAGCGGACTCAGGGCGATTACTTGCGCGAAGCCCTGGCCGACGGCGACCCCAGCGGGCAGCGCCGGGGCGGGGAATGCGACCGACAGAGTGCCGCTGGCCGGGATGGTGCCGAGCACGAACCCGCCGAGGCCGACCGGGTCGAGAAGGAACGGGCCGCGCAGCAGGGGCAGCAGCGCGGGCGATGAGCGGGCCGCGAACCAAAGCGAGACCGCGTCACCGGGTGGTCCGTCCACCGACAACGTCAGCGTCTCGCCCTCTCGCGTCGGTCCGCCCGCGGTCAGGGCGTGCGAGGGGCCGCCGAGATCCTCGACGGTTCCGGCGACGACTTGGGTTGGCGTGCCCGTCGCGCCAGGAGCACACGATGGCGGCGCCGTACCGCCCGGGCCACCAACGAAGGTCGTCGCCACGTGGCGCAGAGTCGACGACGTGCCGTTCAGCAGCGCGCCGACCCCGCCGTCGCCGCCGGACACGCAGCCGAGCACGAAGAGGCCCGGCCCGCCGTCGCCGCCTTCGATCGTTGAACTCTGCACGAAGATGCTGGCGTCGCGCACGTCGAGGCCGGCGCCGCCGGCGGTGGCGCTGCCGATGAACGAGCTCGTGCCGACACCTCCCTTGAGAAAGCTGTCGAACAGGTGGAGTGTGGAGTTGCAAGCCAGGACGGCTGGGCTCGCGGGAAGGCCCAGACCCACCGGGGCGCCGGCGCGCGCCGTGCAGCGAATCGCGGTGACGGTCCCCGCGTGATCGAGCCACACGGCCGGGGTCGTGGCGAAGGACTTCGAGCCCACCGAGTCAAACGAGCAATCCTCGAACCACACCACGCCTGCGGAGTTGAGCACGCAGAGGCCGATGTCGAGGCTCGGCGCCACGGTCAACCCGCGGATCAACAGAAGATCGTTGGGGGCGAGGTCCCGAATCTCTAGGTTCGTGACGCGTACGCTGGCGCCGCGGTCCGCGACGACGGCCAGAGGCTTGGCGATGGTGACCTGCCCGTAGCTACCGGTGCGGACCAGTAACGTATCGCCGGGCGCGGCTGCTGCAACGGCGCCCGGGAGCGTCGTGAACGTGGCGGCCGGGCCGCCGGCAGCGTCGACGACATGCAGGGCTTGACTGGCCGCCCAGGTGGTGAGGAGTGTCGCCGCGGCAAAATGGGCGGCGACTGAGGTTGCTGACAGCGACAAGGGCCGGCCTCCGGGTTCGTGATCATGCACGTGCGCGCGGTGCTACGCCGGCGTCTCGGTCACGGTCCGTCCCGCTTCGGCGGATCCGGCCTGCCCCCCGTCCGTGCTAGTCGGTGACCGGTGATGAGCGGCCTCTACTGCACGGGCTCGGTCAGAATGTCCGTCAGCAGTCGTTGAGGTAGAGCCGGACGTTGCCGACATTGCCGACGAGCAGGTCTTCGTCGCCGTCCCTGTCTAGCGCTGCGGTCTCGGCGCCCAAGGGTTCGACGGCCGCGCCAGTCGGTGGCTCGGCTCACGGCCACGCGTCAAGGCGCGCGCCAATCTCGCGAACCCGCGTCTGCAAGCGTCTCGTCCTCGCGGACCCGGTGGCACGGCACGCCGGTGCGAGAACTTGCGAATCTAGGGAACTCGAGACGCGTTTCAGCAAATGCCCGAGGCCCCTGCCTTGTCTCCGGCCTGCCTCATGCACAGAACTCGTTGGTTCGCGTTCTTTCTTACCATGGTCGCCGTGTTCGCCGTGGCAGACCCCTTGCTCGCCCAGCGTCGGCTGGGCGATCTGCGCACCGCGGCCCTGAACCTAGGTTCGGTGCCGACCATGCGGGTCGATTTGGGCGGTGACGTTCTCTTCACCGCCGAGGGGCCGCTGGGCCGGGAGCTCTATCGCACCGACGGGACTCCGGCGGGGACCATGCTGGTGAAGGACATCGAGCCAGGTCCCAACTCGTCGTCGCCGGAGTGGTTTGTTCGACTGAGCGCCCAGCTGGTGTTGTTCAATGCCACTGATCGCGCCGGCGGCGATGAGCTGTGGCGCACCGACGGAACGGCCGCCGGCACGCGGCGGGTCGCCGATATCCGGCCTGGATCGGGGGGCAGCTTGCCCCGCTGGTTTGCGGTCGCCGGCGGCCGCGCGTTCTTCGCGGCGGCGGACACGGCGGGCGGCGAGCTTTGGGCGTCGGATGGCACGACGGCCGGCACGGCCATTGTGCGCGACATCCATCCCGGGCCCGGCAGCAGTAACCCCGAGCAGATGACCGCGGTGCCCGGCCAGCCTTGGGTGGTGTTTCGCGCCAGCACACCCGCGGCCGGCCAGGAGCTATGGGTGAGCGACGGCACCCTCGCCGGGACCCGGCTGCTCGTCGATCTCATCCCCGGCACGGGTTCTGGGCGGCCGGCGGAGTTTGCGCCGGTCCCGGGTGGCTTGGTGTTCTCCGCGGACGACGGCGTGCGGGGGCGGGAGTTGTGGATCACCGACGGCACTGCGGCCGGCACTCGCCTCCTGGCGGACATCAACCCCGGTGCTGCGAGTGGCTTGGCAGGGCCGCCGGTCGGGTTCGCGTGGATTCGCGCCGCGGCCGGCGCGGTGTTCTTCGCCGCCAATGACGGGGCGAGTGGTGTCGAGCTGTGGACGACCGATGGCACGTCAGTCGGGACCCGCCAAGTCGCCGAGCTGCAGGCAGGCCCAGCGGGCGGCGGACCCGCGTGGTTTACTGAAGCTGGTGGCCAAGTGTTCTTCTCGGCCGAGTCCGGTTTCCGCGACCGAGAGCTGTGGATCACCGATGGTACGCAGGCGGGCACTCGACTGGTGAAGAACATCGCCCCGGACCCGTTTGCCTCGTCGTCGCCTGAGGACCTCGTGGCGGTCGGTGACCACCTGCTGTTCCGCGCCGAGCACCCGCTCTACGGGGCCGAGTTGTGGGAGAGCGACGGCACGGCGGCCGGAACGCAATTGGTCGCCGACCTTCGGCCGGGCACCGCCAGCTCGTTTCCGTTTACGCCCGTCGCCTTTACGCGGGGCGGGCAGGAGGGCGCGTTGTTCGCCGCGGACGACGGCCAGATCGGCTCGGAGCTGTGGTGGAGCGAGGGGCTCGGCGGCGCCACCGAGCTGGTGCAGGATGTCTTCGGCGCCTTCAACCCGGGCTCGTTGCCGAATCAGCCGACCAACGTCGACGGCACCGCGTTCTTTGTCGCCAACTCGACGCTCACGAGCGCCGAGATTTGGAAGACCGACGGCTCGGCGGCCGGCACTTGCTTGGTCAAACGGCTCGACCAACCGCCGCTCGGTGGCCCGCAGTGGCTTGTGCCATTCAACAACCAGCTGTTCTTCGCCGGCGGCGACGGCGCGACCGGGCAAGAGTTGTGGCGTTCGGACGGCAGCGAGGCTGGCACGGTGTTGGTCAAGGACATCGTCGGGGGCCCACAGTCCTCCGTGCCGGGTGAGCTCACGCCGCACCAGGGCCTGCTGGTGTTTCGCGCCACCGACTCGGCCACCGGGGGTGAGCTGTGGCGGTCGGACGGGACGGCCGCGGGCACCACGCTGGTCGCCGACGTGCGCCCCGGTCCCACCGGCTCGTTGCCGGGCGGACTCATCGCCGACGGCGGGACCTGGCTCTTCTCGGCGGACGATGGTGTCCAGGGGCGCGAACCGTGGATCAGCAACGGTACCGAGCTGGGCACGGTCCTGCTCAAAGACATCTGGCCAGGTCCGAACCCGAGCATTTACGCCAATGAGTTCGCCGCCTCGGGTGGCGCGTTCTTCTTTGGCGCCCGCGACGGCGTGCACGGCGGCGAGATCTGGCGTAGCGACGGCACCATCGCCGGCACGGCAATGCTGCTCGATATTCTGCCCGGCCCGCTGGGGTCGCTGCCGCGCACTCCGGTCGCCTCGGGGGGCCAGGTGTTCTTCTCCGCGCAGGATCCCGCCCACGGCCGTGAGCTGTGGGTGACGGACGGCACGCCCGCCGGGACGAGACTCGTCAAAGACATTTGGCCGGGGCCATTTGGCAGTTCCCCGCGCGCCATGATTGACGTGCAGGGCACGCTCTACTTCGTGGTGTTTGAGCCGGTCTTTGGCCAAGAGCTGTGGAAGAGCGATGGCACCGAGAGCGGCACGGTGCTGGTCGCTGACATCAATCCGTCGGGGCTGGGAGCGGGCTCGGTGTTCTCGGCGGGCGTTGGTGGCGACCTGTTCTTTGCCGGCAACGATGGGGTCACCGGCTGGGAACCGTGGGTGTCCGACGGCACGGCCGCGGGCACGCGCCTGCTGATGGATCTCAACCCGTTCGGCGACAGCTTGCCCGGATTCCCGTGGGTCGCGACCTTTGGCAGCGAGCTGTTCTTCAGCGCGGATGATGGCACGACTGGTCTGGAGCCGTACGCCGTCTCGCTCGGCACCCTCGGCGCGCCCAATGTCGAACGATTCGGCCGCGGCTGTGTCGGCATCGGTGGCACCGCGCCGCGGCTGGAGCCGGTGGGGATCCCCACCCTCGGCCATCCCGCGTTCGCGTTGCAGCTGCGCGCGGGCCTCCCCGGCGCCGGCGGCGCGATCCTGTTGGGCGCCGCGCGTGCCGGCGTCGAGCTCGGCGCCGGTTGTAGCTTGTGGGTCACGCCGGCGATCGCGCTCCCGGTGCTGACCAGCGCCCAAGGCAGCGCCTCGGTGCCGTTGCCGATTGCCAACGAGCCGGCGTGGCTCGGGCTGTCGGTCTTTGGCCAGGCGGCGGTCGCGGACCCCGGTGGTTGGGCCGGACTGGCGACGACCACCGCGGGTCTGCAGCTCGTCGTGGGCCGTTGAGCCTGAGCGGTGCAAGATCGCGCTCGGCGCGCAGCTGAGGCTGAGCGCGCCCCGCCTTACCCAGCGGTGGGGGCGTCGCCGCGAACGTCTTGGCTCCGCGCCGAGAATTGCGCGGCCGGACCGATCCCGGTGCGGTCCTGCGCGGGCACCAGAGATTCTGCGTCCAAGCGATTTGTATGTTGTGCGGCAGACTGCGATTTCTTGCAGCAGTCTCGGCGTCTCACTGAAACACACCATTGTGACTTCACCCTCGGCCGATGCGGCGTTTGCCGAATTCTGCCTACACGGCCAGCCGGAGGCGCTGGCCCGGGTCTTCGACCTTACCGCGGACCGGTTGCTGCGTGCCGCCATGCACCTGTGCCGGCACGCGGCGCAGGCCGAAGACCTCGTGCAGGAGACGTTCGTGACGGCCATCGAGCGCGCCTCGACGTTTGACGTGGGGCGGCCCGTCGTGCCGTGGTTGCTCGGTATTCTGACCAAGCGCGCGCGGCTGTTCCACCTGCGCGATCAACGGCGTGCTCCGCCGGAGAGGTTGGCGACGCGCCGCTCCGGTGATCCCTGCGAGGAGCTCCAGCGGCGAGAGCTGGCGCTTGCGCTGGACCAGGCGATCGACGAGCTGCCGGCGTCGTTGCGGGCGGTGATGGTGCTTCGGGTGCGGCACGAGATGCGCGCGGCGGAGATCGCACACGCCCTCGGCGTCCCGCCCGGGACCGTGCGCTCGCAGATCAGTCGGGGAATGGAGTGGGTTCGGCGGGCGCTGCCGCGCCGTCTGGCGACCGGGTGGCTCTGTCCGTGGAGTCGCGAGCGCGGGCTCGCCGCGGTGCGGGCAGCGGTGCTCGAGCGGTGGCCGGCGGCGACTGGGGCACCAGCGATGTTGGTGGGTGGGATCGCGATGCAGAAGTTGTTGTTCTGTTGCGTGGGGCTGTTGTTGGTGGCGGGCCTGGCTTGGTCCCTGGCAGGAGCGCCGCCGCATCCCTCTGGGGCGCCGCCGACGGGCGTGCCCCGCGGCGCGGAGTCACGACGAACGGCACCGACGATCGCGGCGTTGGCGGACGAGGTGCCGGCGGACGTCTCGGGCCAGGAGCGCCGTGCCGTGGCCGACTCTGACCGCCAAGAGCCCGTGCCCGAGCCGCGCGAGGCATCACCATGCTGGATCACGGTGCGTGTCCGCTGGCAAAGTGGCAGAGATGCCGAGGGCGCGGTCGTCGCCGCCGTTGCGTTGCCGGAGGCCCGCGGCTGGCCGGACGAAGTCTCGGGCCGGACCGGTCCGACCGGCGCGGTCCGGTTGGCGTTGGCGGCGCCGGGGGCGTATCGGCTGCGCACGATCCGCGGTCGCGCCCTCGACGTCGACGTCGCGCGTGGGCAAGAGAGCCACGCCGAGTTGTGGATTCCGCGCGGTTTCACGATCACTGGCTCGGTCGTCGATCCGCGGGGGCAGCCCGTCGGCGGCGCGGCGCTGTGGCTCACCGAACGGTGGCGGCAGGACAAAGGCGCGGTCATCGCTCACACCGACGCCGCCGGTGCATTCGAGATCCGTTCGGTGACCGGGTCGCGATACATCCGGGCGCAGCACGCCCACCTGGCGCCGTCGGACTTGGCTCCTGCCGCAGCGGCGACCGGGCAGACCGCACCCGTGCGACTGACGCTGGGCGAAGCCGGCGGGCGCCTGCTCGGTCGGGTCCTTGACGACGCCGGGCGGCCGGTGGCCCGGGCCCGCCTCTGGGTGCACGCCGAGCCGACCGCGACGCGGCGTGGCCTCGATGGTTCGTGGCGCCCCGAGCCGCCGCCGGCGGTCGCGCGGACCGACGCGGCCGGCCGGTTCGCGTTCGATGGCCTGGCGCCGGGATTGCTGCGGTTGACTGCTCGGTCCCCAGCGATGGCACCGCATCAACAAGACGTGGGGCTGGAGTCGGGCGCGACGCGCCATATCGACGTGCACTTAGCACCCGGCGCCGTCGTGCACGGGGCCGTGATCGATGCGGCCGGGCAACCCGTGCCACGCGCGCGACTGTTCTCCGGCACGGGCGAACACTTGATCGACCGCCGAACGGTCGCCGATGCCGCTGGGCTGTTCGCGTTGCGCGGCCTGCCGGTCGGCGAAGTGCAGGTCGCAGCGCTGGGCAGCGACAATGGTCCGGGTTATGCGCCCGTCACCGCGGAGTTGGAGTTGGCGCCTGGGCAGGTGCGAGAGTGGCTGCCGGTCATGACTCGCACCGCGCCGCCATCGCGACTCACCGGTCGAGTGATCGACCACCAGGATCTGCCGCTGGCCAACATGCGCGTCGTGGCTCGGTCGACCGCCCAAGGTGACGACACCGACGTTGCGGTCACCGAGCCCGACGGTACGTTCGCGATGACCGAAGTGCCCGACGGTGCAGTGCGCATCACCGTGAGCCATCGCCAGCCGCGCGGCTCGTTTCCCGTCCTGATTCGCGACGCGGTGTCGTCGCGCGAGCCCCTGCTCTTGCAGGTGCCATCGGCGGCAAGCTCCGCGGGCAGCCTGCAGGTCCGCATCCTCGATGTGGATGGCGAGCCGTGCTCGGCCCTCGTCGAGCTGTGGCACAACGAAAAGCGCATCTGGCGTAGCTTGGCCAACGACGCCACGACCGGTCAGCTGCGCATCGATCCGCTCGCCGCCGGTACCGTGTCGGTGCAGATCCGCGCCGAGAACGCGCCGTGGCGAGACCTCGGCTCGCACGAGGTGGTCGCCGGGCGCAACTTAGACCTGGGCGACATCCGGCTCGCCGCTGGCGGTCGGGTGACGGGCCAAATCGTCGGGCCGCACGGGCCGTTGGCGACCGCGGTTGTGCGAGTGCTCGATGCCGACGGCGAAGAGGCCGGTGCGGTCCGCTGCCGTGACGGGCGGTTTGAGTCGGGCGTGCTCGCCAACGGCGCCTACGCCGTCGTGGCCCAGGGCCCCGGCTGCGGGCTCGCGCACCAACCGTTGGTCGTCGACGGCGACACCGTGCTCGACGTTCGGTTGGTCGCGGCCCCCGCGTGCCGCGCCCGCTTCGACCTGCGCGGCGTCGAAGCGCTGCCGAGCTGGCTCGGCTTGGTGGTGCGCGACCGGGCCAACCGCATCGTCTGGTTCGACGAGATCGACCCCCGGCAGGGTGAGCTCAGCGCCGACTTTCGCCTGGCGCCGGGGCAGTACACGCTGCGCGCCCGCGCTGGCGGCGGTTGGCGTGGGCGTCACGCGTTCGCCGTGACCCGCGGCGCCGCGCGCGCCGACCTGCAGATTGCCCTCGAGCGGTGATCGCTTCGGCCGTCGGGTCAAGGGTTGTTCCTTCGGCCCCGGGGCGGGAACCGGGAGCCACCCGTTGCGCGGGAGGACCGCGTCACTGCGCCGTCACACGGCATGCACTACGATGCGCGCCATGCGGACCGGATTGGCTACCTCGCTGGCGCTTGCTGCGGTGCTCTCGCCCGCACCCCGCGCCCAGCCCGTCGCTCCCCCGAGCCTGAACGTCGACCTACTCGCCGAGCTGGGCGCGCACAGCGGCTACACCGACGTGTGGGGCTACCGCGCGCCGAGTGGCGAAGAGCTCGCCTTACTCACCACGCTCGCCGGCGTCGCGGTCATCGACTGCACCGACCCAGAGAACCCGGTGGAGCGCGCGTTCTTCTCCGGTCCACCGGCACCGCTCCGCGACATCAAGACCTACGGGCCGTACGCCTACGTGGTGTCCGAGGGCGGCGGCGGCCTGCAGATCATCGATCTCACCGATCCGCGTTCGCCACGGCTCGCCACCAGTGCCTGGGGCGCGTCACAGTTTAGCCGCGCCCACAACGTCGCGGTCGACGTGGGCACCGGCCGAATCTATGCCGTGGGCGCCGACGTGGGGATGGTCGTGTTCGACGCGTCGGTGTTGCCCACCGCACCGCCGTGGCTGGGGATCTACGGCAGCGCCAGCGTCGGAACCTACGTCCACGATCTCGCCGTGCACAACGGGGTTGGCCACGCGGCCATGGTGTGGAACGGCGTGTACCGCACCCTCGACGTCAGCACGTGGCCACTGCAGACCTTGGGCGAGGAGCCGACCGCGGCACGCTTTGCCCACAACGTGTGGCCCAGTGCCGACGGCCGCTTGGCCGTGGCCACGGACGAGCAGGAAGGTGGCCTCATCGAGCTTTGGGACGTGTCCGATCCAACGCAGCTGCGCTCACTCGCGGTATACTCGCCGAACACCCTGGCCGTCCCGCACAACGCGTTCCTCGTCGGTGACCACTGCCACGCGTCCTGGTACACCGAGGGCTACCGGGTCATCGACGTGGCGGATCCGAGCACGCCGGTGGAGATTGGCTACTACGACACGTTCGCCGGGCCGCCGGGCACGAATGAGGGCGCGTTCGGCGTGTACCCCTTCCAGCCCTCGGGGGTCGTGTACGTCTCCGACCGCACGCGGGGCCTGCTGGTGCTGCGTCCCCACTACCTGCGCATTCATCACGACGCGCTGCCCGACACCGAGTCCGAGGATGGGCCCTATCGCGTCGTCGCGCGCGTCACCTCGCCCGACCCGATCGGTAGCGTCACGGTGTATTGGTCGGCGGACGGCACGAGCTTCTCGGCGCAGGCTGCGACGGCGACCGGCGCGCCGGACGAGTACGCCGCAGACCTGCCCGGCCACCTGGCACCGGCGACTCTGCACTACTACCTCGAGGCCACCGACGCGGCGGGTGGCCACACCCGCTGGCCGGCGCCGCACGCGCCCGAACCGCTATTGCGTTTTGACGTGGGGGCGCGCCTGGAGGTGTTCGCCGATGACTTCGAGTCCGCTTCGGGCTGGACGAGTGGCGCGAGCGCCGGCACCGACGACTGGGAGCGAGGAACCACGGCCGCGCTCGGCTGGTACTCGCGCGTCGCTTGGCTCGATGCACAAACCGCGCACTCGGGCACGTCGCTTTGGGGCAACGACCTTGGTCTGCAGCCGGGCGCGGAGGGCGCGTACCCTTGCCGCACTTCTAGCTGGCTGCAGTCGCCGCCCATCCCCACCGGCAGCACACCCAATCTGCAGCTCGAGCTGTGGCGCTGGCTCAATGTCGACGCCGCGGACCGCGCCCGGGTCCTGGTGAACGGCCAGGTGGTGTGGCAGAACCCGGCGTCGCGTGATCTGCAGGAGTTCACCTGGCACCGGCAGCGGATCGACGTCAGCGGGATCCTCAGCGGCGAGCCCACCGCGACCGTGCGCTTCGAGCTGCAAACGGACTCCTCCAAGGAGCTGGGTGGCTGGAACGTCGACGACGTGGCGCTGTTCGCGCTCGGCGACTGCGTCGCGCCGGTGCCGTACGGAGCTGGATCGCCGGTGCCCGCGATTGCCCCCCGGATCACTCTGCAACGGCCGGCGCGGCTTGGCGGGGTGGGCGAGATCGGCGGCGCCGCCCTGCCCGGCGGCACGGCCGTTCTGTTGCTCGGGGCGCGCCCGCTCGCGGTGCCGGTCGCCGGCATCACGCTGCTGGTGGACCCGGTCGGGGCCGCGACCGTACCCGCGACCGTGATCGCGGGCGCGGCGGTGGTGCCCTTGGCGGTGCCGGCGCTGCCCAGTCTGGACGACGCTGATTTGTTCGCGCAGTGGATCGCGGTGGAGCCAGGCCGCGGGCTCGCGGCTAGCGCTGGCCTCCGCGTCCGGGTCTGCGGCCAGTAGCGGGCAAGGGGCGGGCCACCACAAGCAATCCAGCAGGCTCAACGGCGACCGCTCGACGCCCTCTCGGGTAACGCTGGAACCAGCGCGGTATCTGCGGCGTGCTTCCGTGTCATAGCGGGTAGTGGTACAGCCGAATGTACTTCAACGCGCCGTCGATCTTGACAGGCAGGTATTTGCCAGACGCAACCGGCGATTGTGCTCCGGGGTCCAGCTCCTCCGCCCGCAAGTCGAGGACGCGGTCGGTATCCATGCCCAGGCCGCTCGCGCGCTCGATCCATCCGGGCGTCTCACTGACCGAAGGGATCGTCCCTTTGTAGACGTTGCCGATCAGGCTGTGGAACCCGTAGTTGACCGGCTGGGGATAGATCGTCGGATTGTAGCCCGTATTGCGGAGCCTTACGCATGCCGCATCGGGCTGGAATGGAGTCGTTTGTGGATCAATGTGGTTGCCGGACACGAGGTTGTACCAGCCGTCCTCGATCGCGATGGCGTACTGATCGAACTCTGCAAACCGGTTGCCCGAAACCACGCAGTTGGATGAGTCGCGGAGATGAATGAACGCGTTCCCCTCGCTCGGCAAACCGTGTAGCTCCTGCACATCGTAGAACCAGCACGATGAGATCGTGGCCCCTTGGAAGAAGCCGACAATCGCCGGGTAGCGCCCGGAGCCGCCGGACTCGAACTTGCACGCCAAGAAGTTGACATCCGCGTGAGAGTCAGGGAAACCCGGCGCCGGGTTTGGACTAGCCAGGACACTGAAACCGGGTCTCCCCTGCCACGTGCAGTCGACAAACCGCAACCCGGCGCACTGCCGCTCCGTGAAGACGGATCCATGTCGGAGGGACACCGCTGCCTTCTCGCCGAATCCGCATTCCGAGAACGCGCATTCCGTCATGTTGACGTCCCATGCTCGGGTGAGTTCGACCGCGGTGTCAAAGTCCTTGAACACGACGCCGTGGAGCCAACAGTCGGCAGCGTAGTCCAATCGAATCGGCACCGTTCTCGATCCCGGGGGCTGCGTGCCGACATACTCGATCTGCAGGTGCCGAAGCCCAATCGAGTGGACATAGTCGCGCTGGGTGGTCTTGGCCCCAACGATTGAGAAACCGGCGGAGCCGGAGATTTGCAATACGGTGCCAAGGGTCAGAGTTCCCGGGTTCGTGTACCGCGCATTCATGTTTCCCGCGGTCTCGCCCTCCAGGATGATGTTGTTCGGAATCGCCACCGTGGATTTGATCTCGTAGGTTCCGGCGAGGAGCTTGATCTTGCCTCCGTTCGCGCCGAGCGCGTTGATGCCAGCGACGATGGCCAGCGCGGCGTCGGCACCGGTCGCGACACCCTTGTCGGCGCCCTGATGGGCCGAGTCCGAGGCCGCGATGATGTAAGAAGCGGAACGGATGTCGACGGTGTCTGTCCGTACGGCGAAGCCAAGCCCCAACAGGAGGGCGCCAGTGCCAGTTGCGAGCTGCAAGCGGCGAAGTGTGTTCATCTCGAATCCTCGTGAAGCAGAAGTCACGCAATGGAGTCGATTGCGGCCTTGGCGCCGTCCCAGCAAAGCTGCCTTTGGTTGACGGCCGCACATCGGCCCGCGCCGTCAAACAGAACAACCAGACGGATTTCTCGTTTCGCTGAGACAATCGTGGTGCGGCGAACGAGCCGACTAGGCTCGGGTCGCCGGGGCGCTTTCGGCGACCCGCGCTCTCCGGGGGCGCGTCTCGCAGCACCATCGAACCTCGACCGTACGGCGTTGGCGCTCTCGCGTCCGTCGATCGTGACATCTTGTGCGTCTGCTCGTGAGTTTTTGTACAGTGATGATCGCGAGCGGCGTCCCTCTCATATGAGCGTTTCGGGCCAACGGCTGGTCGGTCTTCTCGAGCAGGGGCCCTACGTGCACGCCCTCGCGCGCGCGCTGGCGCGGCGGGATGCGGACGACATCGCGCAGGACGTGTGGCTCCGCGCCATGACCGAGGAGACCCGTGACGTGCGGCGGCCTAGGGCTTGGCTCGCCTCGATCGTGCGCAACGCCGCCTGCAGTCTGCGGCGTGCGCAGCTCCGGCGCGCGCGCCACGAGCAGCGGGCGGCACGCGAGGATGTCGTGCCGTCGTCGGCGGAGCTCATGGAGCGCGAGGAGCGCCGGCGCGAGCTGGTGGCAGCGGTGGACGCGCTCCCGCGCGAGCAGCGGGCGGTGGTGCTGCTGCGCTACTTTGACAGCCTGCCGCCGCAGGCGATCGCGCGTGAGCTCGGCCTGCCGGTGGCGACGGTGTGGAACCGGCTGCGCGCGGGGCTGGCGACGCTCCGTCACCGGCTCGATGAGCGGCACGGCGACCGGCGCAGCTGGTTGGTCCCGTTGCTTCCAGCGGGAGTGCGGCACGCGGCGTGCGGTGTCGCGCCTTTGTTCGCGCCCCTGTTCGCGCTCGCGGGGCTCGGCGCGAAGGCCGCCGTTGCCGTTGTCATCGCGGCGTTCGTCGCACTGCTGCTTTGGTCGGCCGGCGGGCTTTCGCCGGTGACGCCAACGGGTGGCGAAGTGCTGGGACCCCCGGCCCCGTTCGTCGCCGATCCGCCGGCCGAGGCCAAGCGAGGCGACGACGGTGCGGCCGCCGTGCGCCAGCGCGTCGCCGAGTCAGCGCGGCAGCATGCCACAGCGGGCCGGCTCACCGTGCGAGTCGCGCATCACGGCGGCCAGCCCGCCGCGGACGCGAAGGTGATCGTCGCCCGTCTCGGGGGGCACCACAGCGTTGGGGTCCGCCGGGTGCGCACCGGCAGCGAGGGCACCGCGTGCCTCGACGATCTCGTGCCGGGCGAGTACCTGGTTCGGCCGGCGCGCAACCCGGACGGCGAGAACCTGGCGCGGGCCACCGTCCGCGCGGGCGAGGGCACGACCGTGGACCTCGCGATGCGTGAAGGCGTCCGCCTCTACGGCTCGGTCGTGGACCGCGACGGCGTTCCCGTCGCGGGGGCGGTCGTCGAGCTGGCGCCAGCGGGTGCGCTGCAAGATGCCGAGGCGATCGCGACGACCGGTGCCGACGGTCGCTTCGACGTGCCGGGCTGCGGCAGGATCGGGGCGATCCGCGGCCGCGCCGCCGGGCACGCGCCCTCGTGTGCGCACCAGGTGTATCTCGACGAGGGCGGGGACGCCGAGCTGCGCCTCCGGCTTGGAGATCCGGCCGGCGCCGTGGCAGGGACTGTGCTCGGCCCCGATGGCCAGCCAGTAGAGCACGCCGTCGTATGTGTTGGCGACAAGGTATGGGGCCAGCGCTTCGCCGCCGGCGCGCAGGTGCAGACTGACGGCGAAGGCTGGTTCTGTGCAGTTGGGATACCCGAAGGCGAGCAGCCCATCACCGTGCGCGCGCCCGGCCGCGCGCCGTGGATCGGTTCCTGCGTCGTCGTCGCTTACCGCGAGACCGTCGCGCCGATTTTCCTCGGCGCGGGGATGGCGTGCCGCGGCCGCGTGTTGGGCAGCGACGGCGCGCCGCTGTCGAATGCCTCGGTTGTGGTGGGGGAGCTGGGCGGCTTCCCGTACGACCGCAGGATCACGCGCCGCGACGGCGCATTCCACATCGATGGTCTGGCGCCCGGCGCGACCGAGCTTCGCGTCCACCACGCGAGCGGGGAGGCGACGCACACCGTGTGGGGCGCCCCGGGGGAGGTGGTCGAGTGCGAGATCCGCCTCGACGCGGGTCTCGAGCTGCGCGGCCGCCTCGTGACCGACGCCGGCGAGCCGCTGGCCGGTGCGCTGGTGAGCGCGTGGGCGGCAGCGGGCGGCATCGAGCGCTGGTCGCGCGGCGCGACCACCGATGCCCGGGGACGGTTCGCGATCCCGAAGTGCCCCGCCAATGAGAAGCTGACCGTGGTCGCGCGCGGCCGTGGAATGCTGACGCAGCGGGTCGACGGCGTCGACCCGCGCGCCGGCGAGCTCGAGGTGCGGATGGACGCAGCGCCCGCGGCGACCGCTCGCATCCGCGGGCAGGTCGTCGGCCCGAACGGCGAGCCCGTGCGAAGCGTCGTCTTCGCGGGAGCGCGCCTCGACCAGCACGGCGAAGTCCCGCAGCCGACTGCCGGCAACGGCGGCTTCGAGTTCGGTCCGCTGGCGCCCGGTGTCTGGGACGTCACAGTGCGGTCCGAAGGGTACCCGACGCGCTGGATCGCAGCGCGCGAGCTGGCGGACCACGAGGTGTGGGATTTGGGGCGCGTGGCGCTCGCGGCCGGTGGCCGCGTCCGCCTGCGGTTGCCGGGCGGCGGCGACTTCGCCGGCTCGGCCGTGCTGTACGACCCGTCGTTCCGGCACGGCATCCCGGTCTACGAGCAAGGGCGCCATCTGGAGCCCTCGATCGCCTCTGGCTCGCATGTCCTGGTGCTTCGAGGTGAAGACGTCGCCTTGCAGAGCATCCCCGTCGAAGTGCGCGCCGGGGAGGAGACGGTCGTCGACGCGCGGCCGCGGCGTGGGTTTCGGCGGCGCTTGGTGTTCCGCGCCCCGTCGCCGCTGGGCGAGCTGCGGTTTGAGATCTTCGCTGGCGCGGAGTTGCTGTGCGGCGCGACGGTCTACCGGCGGCGGCGTGCGCCAATTCGCCTCGAGCGGGACGTGTGGCTGGGGGCGGGCGAGTACACCGTTGAGGCGCGGGGCGACGGCTTCGCGGCTCGGGTGTCCTTCGCGGTCGCCGGGGACCGCGGCCCGGACATTCCCATCCCCCTGCGTTGACCCACGGCGCGGCGGGGAGCATCCACGACCCCGCCTGAGTCCACGGCGCATCGGCGAACGTGCGCGGCAGAGCGACGGCAAGAATGGGGGCGGCCGAATGCGCGGTTTCACTGTTGCGTCGGCCACGCCGTAGTGTCCCAAGAAATCTCGCTGGTCTCGAGGAAGGCGACCGGCGGTCGCGATGACCAAACCTGCGGTGACTCGCAGACTCTGGTGGCTCGGATCCCCCGCCTGACTTCATTTGCTAGTGTTGGGCGTCAGTTCACCCCGGCAGAGGAGAGTCATGCGGTTCTCGGTTTCATCTGGCCTGCCCAAATTCGTCCGCTGCAGTGCTCTGTCTTTGGCCTGTGCCGGCGCCGCGCTCGGGCAAGACGAGTGTCAAACGGCGACTCCGCTGAGCGCGGGGGTCACGTTCGGCACGACGCGGACGGCGACCACGAGTCCGACGACCGGCAGCTGTGGTGCGCCCATGGGCAACGACGTTTGGTTTGTCTACACCGCACCCACCACGGGACGCGCGACCGCGAGTCTCTGCGGCTCCTCGCTGGGCTTTGCTGATTTCGACGCGTGTCTCGCCGCGTTCTCCGGAACCTGTGGCGCACTGGCCGAGATCGCCTGCAACGACGACCATTGCGCATCCGCACCCGAGATCGCCTTTCCGGTCGTCGCAGGTCAGAGCTACTACATCGCGGTGGGAGGCTCCCAGGGAGAGATCGGAATGTTCTTTCTCGCGATGTTCGATCCGGTGCATGACGAGTGCACAACGGCGATCCCGATCGGCCTAGGCGTCACGCTCGGCTCAAACGAACGCGCCACGACCAGCGCCATGACCGGAAGTTGTGGCATGACCAACGACGTCTGGTACTCCGTGACGCCGCTCGTCGATGACGTGTTGGTGGCGTCGTCCTGCGCGCCGGGCTTCGCAGCCTTTGACACGGTGTTGGCTGCGTTCGCCGGCAGCTGTGGTACGTTGACCGAGATCGCCTGCAACGATGACACCTGTGGCGACGCATCGGAGATCACCTTCCCGGTCAGCGCCGGGCAGACGTACTACGTCGCGGTCGGCGGCTCCGGCGGAGCGACCGGCGACTTCCGGCTCGAGCTGCGCGGTCGACCCGGTCACGATACGTGTGCCCGCGCCCTGCCGATCGGTCTTGGGTTGACGGATGGGTCGAACGCGCGCGCCACCACTGGCGCTGTGACGGGCTCCTGCGGGAGCATGGGCAGCGACGTGTGGTACGTCTTCACGGCGCCCCGCGATGAGGTGATCACGGCGGGTTTCTGCGCGCCGGGTGCGACGGCGGACTTCGACACGGCGCTGGCAGTGTTCAGCGGTGACTGCGGTGGGTTGACGGAGGTCGCTTGCGGCAATGATCAGTGCGGCACGGGGGCGCGTGTGCAGTTCCAGACCCGCGCCGGTGAGGCCTACTACCTCGCTGTCGGCGGAGCGGGTGGTGCGCAGGGGCAGTTCACGTTGTCGCTCGACGCGCCGCCAGCCAACGACGACTGCGTGGGGGCGGTGCCGATCGGGGTGGGGGTGACGAGCGGCACGACCGTTGGCGCGACTCTCAGTGCGTACGCGTCCGGGTGTGCGGCTCTCGACGCCGAAGTCTGGTACTCCTACATGGCCCCGCGTGACGCGACGATGACGGTGGGTTTTTGCGCGCCGCCAGCCAGTGCGGGTTTCGATTCAGCAATCGCCGTCTTTGCTGGCGCCTGTGGCTCGTTGAGCCTGCTCGTGTGTAGCGACGATCATTGCGGGGCGAGTGCGTCGGCATCGTTCGACGCGTCGGCCGGCGAGACCTACTTGATCGCGGTCGGCGGTGCGGATGGATCTCAGGGGCCCTTCAACTTGGCGCTGCTCGAGGCCCCGCCCAACGACACGTGCGCGGGTGCGATCCCCATCACTGCGCGCCTCACATCGGGCTCCAACGTCGGGGCGACGACCGGGCTGCCCACGGGCAGCTGTGGCGCGATGGGCACCGACGTTTGGTATCGCTACACACCACTGTTCAGTGGTGTCGTGTCGGCAGGGTTCTGCGGCGGCTTTGGCGGCTCAGCCAACTTTGACATCGCCATCGCGGCGTTTCGCGGGACGTGCGGTTCACTGACCGAAATCGCCTGCGACGACCGGTTCTGCAGTAGCGCCCACATCACCTTCCCCGTGGTCGGTGGCGAGGCGTACTGGCTCGCTCTGGGCGGAACGGCCGGCGAGCAGGGTGCCTTTGATCTGATCGTCGATCTCACGGCGACGGCCCCGCTGACGTTCGACGAGTTGCGGAAGCTTCACGTGCCCCACAGCCGCGAGGCGACGAGTACGTTGGCGGTCGGCGACGTCGACAGCGACGGCGACCCGGATGTGATTCTGGTGGATGGGACGCAGACGCTGCGTCCGAAACCCGAGCAGGTTCACCTCTTCTTGAACGATGGTGCCGGCTCGTTCTCGGATGTGTCGGCCACGCACGTCCCTGCGGAGATTGTGGATATCGCGGTCGCGGCTTTGGCGGACGTTGACCGTGATGGCGACCTAGATTTGGCTCTCGGTACCGTGGGGCCGGGGTATGCGCTGCCGGCGGATCGACTCTACTTGAACGACGGTACTGGGGTCTTCGTCGACGCGTCGACACGGCTTCCATCGGAAGCCGGCTTGACTCGCGCCCTAGCGTTTGCCGACGTCGACCGGGATGGAGATCTCGATCTGGCCGTCGGGCAGGGTGCCAGCATCCGGCTGTATCGCAACGACGGCGCTGGCTTCTTCGCCGGGCATCCGGTCGTCCCGCCGCTGTTGGTGAATCCCCGCGGCTTGGCGTTCGCCGATGTGGATGGCGACGCCGACCTCGACCTCGTCGTAGCGAACTTCAACCAACGCAATCATCTGTACTTGAATGATGGCAATGGCGAGTTCAGCGACGTCACCGCGGCACAGATGCCCGGGCTCGTGCAGGCCAGCAGGGGGCTCGTGGTGGCGGACTTTGATTCTGACGGCGATCTAGACCTGGCGTTCGCGAACGCGGCGGGGGAGGCCAGCCGCGTCTACCGCAACGACGGGTTGGGTGGGTTCGTGGAGGCGACGAGCTCGGCGCTCCTGCAAGCCACCGGCGACGCGAGCTCCGTGGTCGCGAACGATGTCGACGGCGACGGCGACGTTGATCTCCTGTTCGGCAACCAGGGGTCATCGGGCGAGCGGCGGGACTGTCTATACTTGAACGACGGCGTGGGCAACTTCGTTGACGCTGGTCGCAATGGCTTGTCAGAGGTGCAGGGGGACACCCGGGACGTGGCGCTGGTGGACGTGGACGCCGACGCCGACCTGGATGTCCTGGCCGGGATGGTCGGCCAGGACCGGCTCTACCTGAACGACGGCAACGGTGGGTATGCCGACGCGAGCGAGGGGAGGCTTCCCGCGGACAAGCTCGACTGGGCGTTTGAGATTGCCTTGGTCGACGTCGACGGTGACGACGATCTGGACGTTCTGCAGGCGAGTCCAGCGACGGCCAGCGGCCAGAATCGGCTCTATCTCAATGACGGCATCGGCAACTATCGAGACGCGACGAGCCTGTTGCCGGCTGTTATCAGTGACTCCCGGGCTCTCGCGATCGGCGACGTGGACGGCGACGGCGATCCGGACGCACTGGTCGGCAACCGATCGGAGCAGAATCGACTCTACCTGAATGACGGCTCAGGTCGCTTCGTCGACGTGACCGCGACTCACCTGCCCTTGGACGGTGACAACACGAGGCGCGTCTTCCTGGTCGATGTCGACGGTGATGTTGACCTCGACGCCATCTTGGGGAACGACCTGGAGCAGCATCGGCTCTACTTGAATGACGGCAACGGCCGGTTTGCTGACGCAACCGCGACTCACCTGCCGCAGGTGACGGAGACCACCATCGATCTCGCCGCGACGGACGTCGATGGGGACGGGGACGTCGATCTGGTGCTCGGCAACTGGAGCACGTTCTCGAAGCTCTATCGCAACGACGGCACCGGGGTCTTCGTCGACGCGGGCACGACGTTGCCGGGGATGTCGAGCTTCATCCTGCGGGGCCTGGACAGCGCCGACGTGGACGGTGATGGCGACATGGACCTCGTCGTCGCCACGTCCCGCCAGGACCGCCTGTATCTCAACGATGGTACGGGTGCGTTCGTGGACGCCACGGCCGCCCGCCTCCCTGCCGCGGATCTCTGGACCAACGACGCCGTCTTCGGCGACCTGGATGCGGACGGCGATGTCGACCTGGCACTAGCGGTCGAGACGTTCGACGTGTGTTCCGAGCCGTGCGCAGCTCGTATCTACCTGAACGAGGCGGGCTCTTTTGTGTTCGCTGACGGCTGGTTGCCCGCGCACCTCGACTCATCGTTTCGTGCCGCCGTGGGCGACGTGGACGGTGATGCCGATGTCGACCTGGTCTTTACCACGCGCACGGAGAACCGCGTGTTCTCGTCGCTGCGTTGGCAGATCGATGCTCCCCTGCTCGCGCGGGCCGGACGCCCGTTCCGCCTGGAGTTCTACGGGCAATCCGTGCCCCAGGCCGACGCCGCCATTCCCTTCCTCGCGACGCGGCGAGGGCGGATCTCTGCGGCGCCGCTGGGAACGTTCGGCTTGGATCCCTCGGCCACGGTCGCCCTGCCGCAGGTCGCGATGCCCACGCCGACCGGTCGAGGTTCGTTGCTGATCCCACTGCCGAATGACCCGGCGATCGTCGGTCTCACCATCTACGCCCAGGCCCTGCTGACTTCTGGTGGGGTGCCGGTGCGGTTGACCAACGTTCGGGCGGACCGCGTGGTGCACTAGTGGTGTGATTCAGGAATCTGGGGCCTTATCCACGGCCCTCAGCGCCGCTCGCAGCGTTGGGTCGTCCTCGCCGTATCCAGCAATATGCCTGCGGCGACCCGCCTTGCGACCGGCGCCGATGTCTCGCGGATAAGGCC
>JBCCGH010000081.1:0-40164 GCA_039029375.1 Planctomycetota bacterium | reverse complement strand
TTCAGGAATCTGGGGCCTTATCCACGGCCCTCAGCGCCGCTCGCAGCGTTGGGTCGTCCTCGCCGTATCCACCAATATGCCTGCGGCGACCCGCCTTGCGACCGGCGCCGATGTCTCGCGGGCCCATCTGCCTGAATCACACCACTAGAAGGCCACGCGGAGGGTCTCGACGCCGGGTTGCCAGCGAAACGGCGCGCTGGTTTGACCCGTGCGCACGCCGACCAGGCGCATGGTGGTCGCCGGCTCCAGGGTCTCGATCACGCAATCGGGGCCCGTGCGCGGTACGAGGGCATGGGTGCGCCAGGTTTCGTTCGGCGCTCGGCGGATCTGGACCTCCGAGCGCGTGGTGCGCAGGGAGGCGCCGTCGAGGACGAGCTCGGATGTTTCACCTGGCGGGATGTTGATCGTGGCAAGAGGGATCCGCTTCTGGGTTTTCTTGCCCGGTCGTCTGCGCCGGTGCTGGCGCGATGCACGCGAGGCTCAACGCGAACCCGGCCGCGCCCCGGATCACGACTCTGCGCTCCGGCCCACGGCTTCGCGACAAAGGTCCAGCAGTGCGGCTGGCTCTTGCGCCCGCAGGCACAGCGCCCGCGACTCCGCCCCCAGTAGCCCGTCGGCCACGGCGCGGTCCATCATCGCGAACAGCGCCTCGTAGTACCCGTCGACATCGAGCCAGCCGATCGGCTTGCCGTGGTAGCCCAACTGCCGCCAGGTCAGCGTCTCGAACATCTCGTCGAGCGTGCCGAAGCCGCCCGGCAGGGCGATGAACGCGTCGGAATGCTCGTGCATCCGTTGCTTGCGCTCGTGCATCGAACCGACCACCAGGAGCTCGGTCACGCCCTCGTGCGCGATCTCGAGCTCCGCCAGCGAGTCGGGAATCACGCCGATGACCTCGCCGCCGGCGGCCAGCGCGGCGTCCGCGACGACGCCCATGAGACCGACCCGGCCGCCGCCAAACACGAGACGTAGGCCGCGGCCGGCGATGGCTTGCCCGGTCCGTCGCGCGGCGTCCTGGTACGCCGTCGTGCCCATGCTGGCGCCGCAAAAGACACACACGCTACGCATGCCCCCATTGTCGCCGGCGATCGCCAGCCGCGGCGGTTTTTTGGGGTTCTGCGAATCCTGTTCGCGCCCCGCGGCATGTCACCCGGCGAATGCGTTACGAGTCGACCGTGCCCGCGCCGATCGAGGTCCTCCTCCGGGAGGCCGGCTGGATCCGCCGTTTGGCGATCCAGCTGGTCGGCGACCGGTCTCAGGCCGAGGACCTCGCGCAGGAGACCTGGGTGCGGATTCTGGCCCAGCCCCCGCGCGTCGACACACCGGTGCGGGGTTGGATCGCCACGGTCATGCGCAACCTGCTTCGGCACGAGGCGCGGACCGAGGCGCGGCGGGCCTCGCGCGAGCTCGGCGCGGCCCGCGACGAAGCGGTCGATGGCAGTGTGCTCGATCGCGTCGCGTCCCAGCGCGCGATTGCCGACGCGGTGCTGTCGCTCGAGGAACCCTATCGAACCGCCATCCTGCTGCGGTTCTTTGAGGGCGAGCCGCCGCGGCGCATTGCCGCGCGGCTCGGCATTCCGGTCGCTACCGTCAAAACGCGGCTCGCGCGCGGGCTCGACCGCTTGCGCACCCGCATGCCCGAACGCCTCGGGCCCAGCTGGGGGCTGGCTCTGGCCGCGCTGTCGCGCGGGCCGAGTGCGCCGCCCGCCGTGCCGTGGCCCGATCTCACGTTGCTCTTCGCCATGAACGTCAAGTTGCTCAGTGGTCTGGTTCTCTTTGCCGCCGGTGCGGCGTGGTGGGTATGGAGTGAGGCGCGCCCGGCCGTCGATGGTGCGCCCCGCGCGGCCGCGTTGGTCTCGGCGGAGCCCATGGCCCCGAGCGCCGCCGCGCCCACCGGCGCGGGTATGTCCGCCGACCCCGTCGGGGTCACCCCGCGCAGCGAGGTCACGGCCCCGGCCGCGACGCCCGCCGCTGACGAGGCGGTGAAGGCGACGACCGCCAGCGTCCGTGGTCGAGTGCTCGATCCTCGGGGCGTCGGTGTCGCTGGCGTGCTGGTGGGAGTGGTTGCGCGGGCGCGAGAGGCCGCGAGTGGCGCCGAGCCGACCGGTGTGCGCACCGAACCAGACGGCTCGTTTGCCGTCGATGCGGTGCTGGGTGGTGACCTCGTCGTCCTCGATGAGCGCTTCGCCACGGTGCTCGCCGGTCGTTCGAGCGCGGGCACGCAGGACGCGATCGTCGTGGTTGCGCCGCGCGTGGCGGTGCAGGGCCACGTGGCCGACGCCCTCGGGGTTCCCGTCGCGAATGCCTCGCTGCGTCTGACGCTCCCGCGGGACTTTCGCGGGCGGCTCGGCGTGGTCGTCGACGAGTCGTCCGAGCTGACCTGGTCGTGTGCCTCAGACGCGAGCGGCGCGTTCGCGTTCGACGAGGCGCCGGCGATCCCGGGGGCCACGCTGCTCGTTTCGGCGGACGGGCTGGTCGCGCACGACGAGGACGCTCCGACGACCGATCGGACGGACCTGCAGATCGTGCTGCAGGCGCCTGACCAGGCCGAGCGGGAGCTACACGGCATCGTGGTCGACGCCGCCGGCGTGCCGGTGCCGGGGGCGATCGTGTCGATGGGCATCGACGTGACTCACACCGATGAGCGGGGCGAGTTCGCGTTCCCGCTGGACGCGGAGACCTCGTTCAACCAGTCGGTGTCGCGGTTCCTGACCGTGGACGAAGCAGTGCTGATCGCGGTCAAGGCCGGCCATCAGCCCGGGCGTCTGGTGGCGGAGGAGCGTGACGCCGAGGAGCGGCCGGTCTGGCCCGCGCCGCCAATCGTGCGACTCGGCGGCGAGCCGCTCTCGATCGCCGGGCTCGTCGTGGACGAAGACGGCGAGCCCCAGGCGGGCGTCCGAGTTTGGATCGCTGACCCCACCTTCTTAGGCGGGTTGGGGGATCCGGCGACGCAGCGCTTTCCCGAGCTGACGCACGTGGAGGCGGTCCTTGACGGCCGCGATCCGGGCTGGGCCTGGGTGGACACCGATGCCGCCGGTGCGTTTCGGATCGACGGGTTGATCGAACGTTCCTATGCGGTGCAGACG
Organism: Planctomycetota bacterium; assembly: GCA_039029375.1. Lineage (GTDB taxonomy): Bacteria > Planctomycetota > UBA1135 > UBA1135 > UBA2386 > JBCCGH01. The sequence continues at coordinate 37,081 of JBCCGH010000081.1, read as the reverse complement.
ATGGATCCACAGACGCTGCTGCGCTCAGAGCAGCCGGATGTGCCGGCGGGGAGCAACGGGGTGCGATTGGTGTTGCCCCGGCAGGAAGCGTTCGCGAGGTTGCGTGGCCGCGTGGTGGACGGCTCGGGTGCGCCCATCGGCGGCGTGAGCGTGACGCCGATGTGCGACGCGTTCTTGATGCGCTACGGCGAGCGGGTCATCGGGACGCAGCACGAGACGGTGGAAGGCACGGTCACCGACGACGACGGCCGCTTCGTGCTCGAGGACGTGCCGAGGACATTGGTCTATCTGCGCCTGGATGCCACCGACGCGATCCCGCTCGAGTGGGGCCGGCGCATCGCCGGTGGACTTGCGGAGATGGTGGGCGAGAACCCCGAGGAGTTCCTCATCACGATGGGGCGGCGCTGCAACTTCCAGGTTGAGCTCGCCAGTGCTGATGAAGCGGACGCGGTGGAAGTGCTCGATGGGCTCGATGAGCGTTTGGTCGTCAGCGAGTTTCTCGGCCGCAGCCGCCGCGAGGGCCGCCGGCATCCGCTGATCGAGGGCCGCTCCAACCCTCTGGCGGTGGCCGACCAGGCGCGCTTCCTCGTCCTCATGCGCGACGGCGAAGAGGTCCGTCGCGTGCCGTTGCGCCTCACGCCAGGCGAGCACACCGTCGTGCGGCCGTAGCGGAAGGACCCGCCAGAACCAGGGTTGCCGGGCGAGCCCTCCGCCAGGGCTACAGCTCGAGGCGCGCGTGCATGTGCGAGGTGACACGCAAGCTTCGGGTGGTCGGATCGAGTCCGGCGGCGCGGGCGGTGACGCGTAGCTCGACGTGGCCAGCGGGGAGGCGCAGCGCCAGGTCTCCGGCAGGCGAGGTTGCGACTTCGCGGCCGTCGAAGAGCGCCGCCCAGGGTTCGGTGGAGCTTCGCCGCATCGCCAGTTCGGCCGCGGCGATGGGTTCGAGCGTGCCGGCGCGCACCAAGCTCAGCGTCACCGGGACGACGGTCGGCGCCGTGAGCCGCGCGTTGTGGGTACCGGGCCGCAACCCGGCCGCAAAGACGCGAAAGCCCTCCCACGGGATCGCGAGTGTGTAGGTGCCCGCGGCGTCCGCGGTGAGGCGAAGCTCGAACGCGCCGCCGTCGTCGGTGCGCCCCATGCCCGCGAGGATGCCACTCGTTTGGTCTCCTGGGAACGCAAACACGTCGTGGTTCGCGAGAGGCTGGCCGTCGGCGGTGACAACGAGGCCGCGGACCATATCGAGCGCGGTGGCGATGGGAATCGAGAGCGGCGCGGGCGGTTGGGCGCCGATCTCCAGCTCGACCGGATCCGACCAGACTGCGGTGCCATCCGCGGTGCAGCTCTTGATCGTGTAATCGCCAGGCAACACCCCGTGGAAGACGAAGTGCCCATCCGCGTCGGTGCGGATCATCAGGCCAGACTGCGGACCGGCGTCCCCGACGAGGTGGACGTAGGCTTTCTCCGGCCTGCCGTCGACCGTGGTGTGGCCCCGGACGGCGACCCCGGTATCGAGTTGGATGCGCACGTTACGGACTTCGCCAGCGTGGCGGGGTCCGACGTCGAGCGCGTGGTGGGGTGCGTGGTGTAGACGGCGCACCGCGAGCGACGCGCCGGGGATGCCGGGGAGCACCTCGAGCAGCGAGAATGCTCCGTTCGCATCGGTCTGCGCCCGCAACGAGTTGGGGGCGGGTTCGACCCACGCGCCGGGCTCGAGCAGGATCTGCCCGGCCGTCCGCCAGTCCAAGGTGGCGTCCGCGACCGGTGAGCCAGTGCCGTCCACGACGGTGCCCGCGATGCCGCCGGCTCGCACCACCGTGATGCGAGCGGCGCCTTGGGCCGCCAAGAGCGGGGCGATTGGCTGAATCGTTTGGCAAAAGCCGGGCGCATGGATGGCCAAGTTGTGGAACGAGTCACCGCCGCGGTTGCGTTGGCCGCGCAGCATGGCGTCGCGCGGGCTCTCCGTCGGGCGGCTGAGCAGCCGCAGCGAGAACCGCCCGCCAGCGTCGGTCTTGGTGAGCACCCGGGCGTCGGCGCTGCCCGAGCGGATGGCAGCGCTCGGCACCGGCCGTTGGTCGTCGTCGGCGACGACGACTCCCTCGAGCGTTCCGTGGTCGGGCAGCAGGATGTCGTGTCGCCGGTGCGGCGCGTTGTCCAGGAGCACGCGCTGGACCAGCGGTGTGGAGCCGCGCTGCAACACCTCGAGCAGAATCTCTTGTCCAGCCGGAAGTCTCCGCAGCTCGTAGCGACCGCCGTCGTCGCTGACGGATTCCGCTGTGACCTCGATCCGGCCCGAAGTGAGCGACACCGTGCGCGTGCGCACGCGCACGCCGGCGACGGGGCGGTGGATGCGCCCGTCGAGCACCGTTCCCCACACGCGGCCGGCGGGGTCGAGACGGATGGTCGCACCGTCCCCGGGTCGCACCTCGGTCCAGGCCGAGGCATAGCCCTCGGCGGCGACGTACAGCACGCACTCGACCGAAGCCGGCAGACCGGGGACCGCGAACGCGCCGGCCGCGTCGGTCGTGGTCTGCGCCGCCGGCCGCACGCGTCGCCCACTGCGCAACGCCTCGAGCGGGGCGCCGAGCACGGTCACTTCGGCGTCCTCGATCGGCTGCTCGTCCCGCGTTTGCACCGTGCCCGCTAGCACGGTGCCCGGGCCGGTGTGCCGTGGCCCGCGTTCGGCCGGCGGCGCGGAGATCGTTGGCGACTCGACGTGATCGCGGCTCGGCGCCGGGGCGCGGGCGGTCTCGGTGGCTGGCGGCGGCGTGTCGGTCGATCCGAGTGGGCGTGTCGGCGGCGCCGGTTGGTCGGCCGTGAGGTGCAACGAGACCAGGACCAAACTCACGGCCGCAGCGCTGACCACGAGTGCGTAGCCGGCGAGCTTCATGCTGACTCCGAAGAGAAGGGTTGGTGCCCAGGCGGGCGAAGCAACGATGGGGGCAGGGGCGTGCGATTTCGTGATCGCGATCGCGCCGAGCGCCCGGTGCCACATCGGGCCGAGTGCGCGTTGCATCCTCGCGCGGAGCATGGCGATCCCGCGGTGCGAGCGGCTACGGGTGGTGGCGACCGTGACACGGTGCTCGCGGGCGATCGCCTGGAGCGATTGGCCGCGCATGTAGCGCAACAGCAGCGTGCCGCGGTACGGCTCGGGCAGAGCGAGGACTTCGGCGACGACGCGCTGCTGCAGCTCGGTCTGCTCGACGACCTCAGCGGATGGCGGGAGCGCCTCCGGCCGCGCCGCCCGCCGTTCGCGCGCGACGCGCCGCGCGCCCTGCCGCCGTTGCAGCTTCGCGAGGTTGTGGAGGACGCGAGCGAGCCACGAGCGGCGGCGATCTTCGGCTTCCGGGTGCGGCTGCGAGAGCGCCGCGAGCAACGTGTCCTGGCTGAGGTCGTCCGCGAGGTGCGCGTCTCCGACGATGCGGAGCGCCAGGGTTCGCACCCACGCCGTGTCGGCGAGGAGCCGGCTCAGATCGTCTCCGCGGTCGGATGCCATCACGGTCTCATTGCCGCTGGGGACCATCTGTTGCGAGAAAGTCTGGCCCTCATTTCCGCAACTTACGAGTTGCGAGTCCCCCGCTGGATTGACGGGAAGACAAATGACTGCTTTGGTCGGCGTCGGCGATGTCGGCCTACGTCCCCCTCTGGTGCAAAACCAACTTCTCGTTCCTGCGTGGGGCGAGCCATCCCGAGGAGATGGTCGAGCACGCGCACGAGCTGGGGCTGACGGCGGTGGCCATCACCGATCACAACGGGGTCTATGGGTTGCCGCGTGCTCACGTGCGCGCCAAAGAGCTGGGGATCCGTTTGCTGCTCGGCGCCGAGATCGAGACCGAGCAAGCCGAGCGCGTGGTGCTCCTCGCGCAGAATCGTGTCGGTTGGGGCAATCTGTGCCACTTGCTCACCACTGGGCGGCGGCGCGCGATCAAAGGGGAATGCGCGCTGTCGCTCGCCGACGTCGCCGCGCACGCGGCCGGGCTGCTCGCTCTCGCCCCCGACCCGGCGGCACTGCGAGCCCTGCGCGAGGCGTTTGACGACCGGCTGTTTGCTTGTGTGACGCGGCATCGCCGGCCGGGCGACGCCGAAGCCGAGGCCCTGCTCCGCGCCTGGGCGCGACGAGTTGGGGTCGAGGTCGTCGCGGCGACCGAAGTGCTCTACCACACGGTGGCACGGCGGCCGTTGCACGACGTGCTCACCTGCATCCGGCACGGCGTGTCGGTCCACGACGCCGGTTGTCACACTCGGCCCAACGCCGAGCATGCACTGCTGGCGCCCTCGGCGATGCACGCGCGCTTCACCGATGATCCCGCCGCGCTGGCCGCGACCCGCGCGGTCGCCGAGCGCGCGGCGTTCTCGCTCGACGATCTGCACTACCGCTATCCCTCGGAGCGTCTCCCCGACGGCACGACTTCGGCGCAGTGGTTGCGGCAGCTCGCCCACCGCGGCGCGGTGGATCGTTTTGGCGAGCCCGTGCCTGCGGCCGTTGCTCTCCAGCTCGACAAGGAGCTCGATCTGATCGAAGAGCTCGACTACCCGGGCTACTTTCTGACGATGTGGGAGGTCGTCGAGTTCTGCCGCGCGCACGGCATCTTGTGTCAGGGGCGCGGCTCGGCCGCCAACTCGGCGGTGTGCTATTGCTTGGGGATCACCTCGGTCGACCCGACGCGCATCGACCTGCTGTTCGAACGGTTCTTGTCCCGCGAGCGCCACGAGCCTCCGGACATCGACCTCGACATCGCGCACGAACGGCGCGAGGAAGTGATCCAGTGGGTGTACGCCAAGTACGGTCGCCATCGCGCGGCGATGGTGGCCAACGTCATCCGCTACCGTGTCCGTTCGGCGATCCGCGACGTCGGGAAGGCGTTGGGGCTGCCGGAGACGTCCTTGGATCGCCTGGCCAAGCTGGCCTCGCGTTACGGCGGGGAGATGGGCGCGACGTTGGAGGAGGCGGGTTGGGATCCGGAGGCCCCGATGCACCGGCACTTCCTGCGGTTGGTCGAGGAGATCCAGGACTTCCCGCGCCACCTGTCGATCCATCCCGGCGGGTTCCTGCTAGGGCACGAGCCGGTCGATCGTCTCGTGCCGATCGAGAACGGCGCGATGCAGGACCGCACTGTGATCCAGTGGGACAAAGACGACGTCGAGGCGTTGGGACTCTTCAAGGTCGACCTGTTGGGGCTTGGAGCGCTGACGATGATCGACGAAGCGCTGCGACTGCTCCGCGAGCACCGCGACCAGGCGTTGCAGCTGCACACCATCCCCAAGGAGGATCCCGCGACGTACGCGATGGTCTGCCGCGGCGACACGGTGGGGGTGTTCCAGATCGAGAGCCGCGCGCAGATGGCGATGCTGCCGCGGTTGCGTCCGCAAAACTTCTACGACCTGGTCATCGAGATCAGCATCGTTCGCCCGGGGCCGATCGCCGGCGACATGGTGCATCCATACCTGCGCCGGCGGCACGGCAAGGAGGCGGTGACTTACCCGCACGTCTGCCTGGAGCCCGTGCTACAGAAGACGCTGGGCGTGCCGCTGTTTCAGGAGCAGGTGATGAAGCTGGCGATGGTGGCCGCCGACTACTCCCCGGGCGAGGCCGATCAGCTGCGTCGCGACATGGCGGCGTGGCGACGCAGCGGCCGGATCGAGCGGCACCGCGAGCGGCTGGTGACACGCATGCGTCGCAAAGGGATTGCGACGGAGTTCGCGCAGAAGGTCTTCGAGCAGATCCGCGGCTTTGGCGAGTATGGCTTTCCCGAGAGCCACGCGGCGAGCTTCGCACTGCTCGCGTACGCGACCGCATGGTTGCGCTGCCGGCACGTCGATGTGTTTGCGTGCGCGTTGCTCAACGCGCAGCCGATGGGGTTCTACTCCCCGGCGACGATCGTCGAGGACGCCAAGCGCCATGGTGTCGAGGTGCGGCCGATCGACGTCGCCCACAGCGCGTGGGACTGCACGCTCGAGCCCGCCGGCGATCGTGGCGATGGCTCGGATCGGCTCCTGACGCTGCGCATGGGCCTTCGCTACGTCAAAGGGCTGGGCGAGGTGGAAGGACAGCAGCTGGTGGCGGCGCGAGAGGAGCGGCCGTTTCGCGATCTGGCTGATCTTGTCGTGCGCACGACTCTCAACGAGAAGCACCTGACGACGCTGGCCCGCGCCGGGGGGCTGGCGAGCCTGGTCGATGATCGCCGGGCGGCGCTCTGGCAGCTGCGGGCGCTCGTGCGCGAGCCACGGGAGAGGCTGCCGTTGCAGGTGTGCGAGGATACGCCGCGCCTGCCGGCGCTGGATGCGTTCGAAACCACCGCCTGGGACTACCGTGCCAGCCAGCACAGCCCTCGCGCGCATCCGCTGCAGCCGTTGCGTGCCGCGCTCCGCGATCTGGGTTTGCCCGACGCGGCATCGCTCAATGCGCAGCGCGACGGCGCGATGGCGCGCTATGCCGGACTGGTCATCTGCCGCCAGCGGCCGGGCACGGCCAAGGGAGTGGTGTTCATGACGCTCGAAGACGAGACCGGCTTCGTCAACGTCGTGGTGTGGCAGCGTGTCTTCGATCGCTACGCCGCGTTGGCCAAGACCGAGTCGTTCTTGGGCATCGCCGGCAAGATCCAATGCCAGGATGGGGTCCTCCACCTGGTGGCACAACGACTGTGGGTGCCGCAGGTCATGATCCCCGCCCACGGCGAGAGCCGCGACTTCCACTAGAGGGACCTCTAGTCCCACTAGTCGCCCCCGTCCGCCGAACGCTCGGCCGAAGCCGCGGTCGCCTGCTTCAGCAGTGAGGTGGCGTTGGCGGTCCAACGTGACGCCTCGCCAAAGCGCGCCGTCAAGACGCGTACCGCGGGCTCGAGGAGCTGGATGGCCGCCGCCGTTCGGTCCAGGGCCAGGAGCGATTTCGCTAGGTCGGTCTCGATCGTGGCGACGATGGGCGAGTCGGGGCCACGGCGATCGCGCAGGACGCGGAGCGCCTCCTCGAACTCGGCGATCGCGTCGTCGTGATCGCCGCGTCCTCCCAGCATCGCCGCCAGCGTGGCCCGAGTGTGTGCCGGTGTGGGGTGGTCTGGGCCGAACACCTCGGAGAGGATCTCCGTCGCTTCCCGGCACCGCGGAATGGCCGCGTCGACGTCGCCGAACTCCATGTCGAGCATCGCCAGCGTCTCGAGTGTTTGCCCGACGTTCTCGCTGCGGTCGCCGAAGTGTTCGCGGTTGAACGCCAGCAGCTCGGTGGTCCGCTGCCGCGCGCCTTCGGAGTCGCCCTGCAGCGCCATACACCGGGCGATGCCGGCTAGGTTCCACGAGATCGCGTCGTTCGGATCAGCGAGCTGCTCCCGGGCAATGCGCATCGAGGTTTCGAAGCTGTCTTGGGCACCGGCGTGGTCGCCACTCTGCAGCTGTGCCTCGGCGACACAGCGGTGCGCGCGAGACAGCTGCTCATGATCTGTGGGCACCTTGGCGGCGAAGTGCCGCACGGCGTTTTGCAGATGCTCCACGGCCCGCTTGGGCTCTCCGGTTTGGATCAACGCGACGCCGAGCGAGATCTCGCCGTGGCCAAGATGGTGTGGATCGTCGATCCCGTGGTCCTTCAAGCGCGTCAGGGCCAGCTCGACCTGCTGCAAAGCAGCCGCGAAACGCCCGTGCGCGCGCAGGACCTGACCGATGCGGCGGTGCACGCGCGCCGCCACCAGCGGCCGGTCCTCGAAGCGCTCGTCGACACGCTCGATGGCTGTATCCAGGCTCTCGACGAGGGTCATGCCGAGCTGACCTGGGCGCGCGCTTTGTAGCAGCACGTCGTTGAGGAAGAAGTTCAGCATCGCGGTCGCGGCGTCGGCCTCGCTGCTCGCGCGTCCCTCGGCATCTTCGGCGGCGCCGCGCGCTGTCGCCTCGGCGTTGCGCTCGCGCGCCAGGAGTGTGGCTTGGCGATACGTGACGCCCGCAAACCCGAGGACGGTGACGAGCAGCAGGGCGGCCAACGTCACGACACCACGATGGCGGCGCGCGAGCTTGCCGAGCTCGTAGCGCAAGCTGGGTGGGTGGGCCAACACTGCGTGGCCGGCGCGGTAGCGCCGTACATCTTCTGCGAGCTCCGCCACCGAGCCATAGCGATCCTCGCGGCGGCGGGCGAGCGCTGTGTGCGCGATCGCGTCGAAGTCGCGCCGGATCTCGCGCCGCACCGACGACGGCGGCGTGAACGCTTCGCGGTCGAGGGCCTCGAAGAACTCGCGCACCCCGGCTTCGGGCTGGCGCGGCCGCGCCCCGGTGACCATCTCGTAGAGGATCACACCCAGAGAATAGACGTCGCTGCGCGCGTCTAGTGTCGTGAGGCCTTCGATCTGCTCGGGGGATGCGTAGCTCAGCGTCCCGGCGAACTCGCCGGGGCTCGTGGTCAGGCTGTCGCGATCGGCGAGTGGGCGCGCGAGACCGAAGTCGAGCACACGGGGTCGACCGTCGCTGTCGATCAAGATGTTGCCGGGTTTGAGGTCGCGGTGCAGGATCCCGTGCCGGTGCGCATGGCGCACGGCGTCGCACAAACGGCCGAACACCTCGAGCACCGCTTGGCTCGTCGGTCGCGGTTCCGCGCGCGCCCAATCGGTCACGGGTACGCCGTCGACCCACTCCATCGCCAGCACCGGCTGGCCGTCCACGATCTCCATGCCGTAGACGGTGACGATGCCCGGGTGTTGCAGCGAAGCCGCGGCTTCGATTTCGCGCTCGAAGCGGCGGCGCGCCCGCGGCGTGGCAAACGCGCCTTCGATGAGGCGCTTGACCGCGATGTCGCGACTGACGCCGGGTTGGCGCGCGCGATAGACGACGCCTTGTCCGCCGCGACCGATCTCTTCGTAGAGTTCGTAGTCGCCGATCGAGCCGAGCGGCTGCGGGGCCGTCGCCTCTGCCGCGTGATCGAGCCACTCCTCCGAGCCCGAGAATCCAAAGCGGCGGTCGTCGGCCTCCGACCAGCCCATCGGTCGCGGTGGCAGCCCGCTGCTGTCATCCGGTAGGGGCCGCATGCGCCTCCTCTTCGCGGACTTGGGCCGCGATCGTCCCGCGCAGATGGTCGCGAATGCGCGTGCGGATCTTGTAGACGGCGCTCACGGTGAGGCCGAAGCCGCGCGCCACCTCAGCTGGGCTCTCGCCGGCCCGCAGGTGCTCAAACACCTCGATGCTCTGCGGTTCGAAGGACGCCGCGGCGGCGTGCATCGCCCGGCGAAAGTGGTGCTGGACCCACTCGCGCTCCCACACCGCGTCGACGTCGCCGGCATCGGTCGCCGCGAGCTCTACGTCGCCGGCGTTGTGTGATATGTGCCTTGCGGCACCTTGGAGGCGCGGAATCGCGTTGCGCACGGTTTGGCCGAGATAGGCCCGAAAGCGACCGCGCTCTGGCGCGTAGCGAAACCCGCGCAGCGACTGCGCCATGCTCATCATCACCAGCTGCCGCACGTCTTCGGCGTCCGCGGCTTGCAGCCCGCGCCGCTGGCAATAGCGCAAAATCAACAGCCGGTAGCGCTCGTCGAACTCACGCCAGGCCTCGGCGTCCTCGGGGTCGCGCACCCGCTGGAGGAGCGTGGGTCGCGTGGTGTTGCCCGAGGCCATCGCCCCCAGTATACGCCGCATAGGCGGCGACCTACGAGTTTGGCCGCGGGTGTCGCAGGCCGGCGGCGCCGCCGATAAGTTGCGCCGATATGGGTCGTCGCAAGGTCCGAGTTTTGTTCGTCTGCACCGGCAACATCTGTCGGTCGCCCACGGCGGAGAGCGTCTTTGCGCACCAGGTGAAGCAGGCCGGGCTCGGTGACCAGGTCGAGGCCGATTCGGCGGGGACCATCGGGTATCACGAGGGTGCGCCGCCCGACCCGCGTAGTCAGCGCGCCGCCGAGGACCGGGGCTACCACATGACCGGGATGCAGGCGCGCCTGCTGCGTCGTGGTGACTTCGCTGACTTCGACTTGCTCTTGGCGATGGCGCGGGAGCATGAGCGCCACATGCGGTCGATGAGTCCGCCGGAGCACGCGGGTAAGGTCGAGATGTTCCTGCGCTATGCGCCCGAGCTCGATCTCCGGGACGTGCCTGATCCGTACTACGGCGGCGAGCGGGGGTTCGACGACGTGCTCGACATGATTGAAGCCGCGTCCGCGGGGCTGCTCGATCACGTGCGGCAAACGTACCTTTGAGCCGACCCGGCTGGGGCGATCGGTTGGCTGAGGTGCTCGGCACGCGCGTCGTGCACACCGCCTCGCTGGCGGGTGGGTGCGTCGGAGACGTGCGCGCGCTCGAAACCGCGGATGGTCGCCAGCTCGTGGCCAAGCTCGGCAGCGGTGCCGACGGCGCGCTGGATCTCGAGGGCTGGATGCTCGACTACCTGCGTGCGCACAGCGACGTCCCGGTGCCGCGCGTCGAGCACGCCGCACCGGACTTGCTCATCATGGAGCGCGTCGCCGGGAGCACTGGTCTCGCCGGCGACGCGCAAGAGCATGCGGCGGAGCTGCTGGCGGCGCTGCACGGCGTCACGACGTCGCGCTACGGTTTGGAGCGCGACACGCTCATCGGCGGCCTGCCGCAGCCCAACGCGTGGTGCCCGCGATGGGTCGACTTCTTCGCCGAGCGCCGGCTCCGCTGGATGGCGGCCGAGGCGTACCGTGCTGGTCGGCTCGATGCGCGGACACGTCGCGACGTCGATGCCCTGAGCGAGCGGCTGTCAGATTGGCTCGGCGAGCCGGCGCAGCCGGCGCTGCTTCATGGCGACCTGTGGGGCGGGAATATGTTGTCGCAGCGTGGCCGAGTCACCGGGCTCATCGACCCGGCGATCTACTACGGACACCCAGAGGTCGAGCTGGCCTTCGGGACGATGTTCGGCACCTTCAACGAGCGCTTCTTTGCGGCCTATCGCGCGCTGCGTCCGCTGGACCCGGGCTTCTTCGCCGAGCGCCGTGATCTCTACAACCTGTACCCACTGCTGGTGCACGTGCGGTTGTTCGGCGGCAGCTACGTCGATGACGTGCGCGGCGTGGTGCGTCGCTTCGGCGCCTGCTGACAAGAGATCGCCTCAGGCGATCAGGTCGCGGACTTTGCCGTCGCGCACGGATAGCAGGAACGTGATCGGGCCGTCGTTGATCAGGCTCACCTGCATCGAGGCGCCGAACTCGCCGGTTTCGACGGGTAGGCCCAGCGTCGTGAGCTCGGTGCACACGCGGCGGTAGAGCACGTCGGCGCGCGTGGGGTCTTCGGCGTGGGAAAAGCCCGGCCGGTTGCCTTTGCGCACCGCCGCGGCCAGCGTGAACTGACTGACCGCGAGGCACGCGCCGCCGGCTTCTGCCAGGGTCAGGTCCATCGGCGTGCGGCCGGGAAAGAAGCGCAAGGCGGCGATCTTCTTGGCAGTGGCCGCAGCGTCCACCGCGTCATCGCCCTTCTCGACGCCGATGAGCAGGAGCGCGCCCTTGCCGATCTGCCCCACGCAACGGCCATCGACAGTGACGGCCGCTTCCGTGACACGTTGTAAAACGGTGATCACGTCAGCGGGACGAAGCGCACCGCGACGGAGTCGCGCTGCCGGAGCTCGCCGCCCTGGGTCTTGCGAAAGACGCGCAAAACCTGTCCGTCGTCCTCCGCAATCGGAGCAACGAGACGGCCGCCTGGCGCGAGCTGTTCGATCAGGGCCGGTGGCACCGCGTGGGTGCACGCGGTCACCAAAATCGCGCCAAACGGCGCCGCCTCTGGCCACCCTTCACGGCCTTCCCCGCACCGCACGTGGACCTGGCGATAGTGGAGGCGCGCCAGCGTCTGCCGGGCCATCTCCGCCAGCGCGGGGTCCTTCTCGATGGTGAAGACGTCGACGCACATCTCCGCCAGCACCGCGGCCTGGTAGCCGCTGCCGGTGCCGACCTCGAGCACCGACTCGCCGGCGCGGAGCTCCGCGAGCTCGGACATGAGTGCGACGATGAATGGCTGCGACACGGTTTGTGCCGGTCCCAGGAGGAGCGCGCGGTCTTCGTAGGCCTTGCTGCCCAGGTCCGGGGGCAAGAACTCGTGTCGCGGGACCGTGCGCATCGCCATCAGCACCGGCGGTGCGTCCATTCCGCGCCCGACGATCTGCTCGTCGACCATGCGACGGCGTTGCGCGACGAAAGGGTCTCGGGGGGGCTGGACTGCGGTGGGCACGGGAGTCTCGGTCAGTTGATCTTGGGGGATCCGCCGGCGGAAGAGCGCGATTTCGGGCGTTGTAGTCCCGGCTCCATCTGGTCGTTACGGGCTCGGGGGCGCGACCGCGGCCCGGTCGTTCGGGCCTCGGCGTTGCGCGGCAGATGAATGGAGCCGGAGCCCACTTGGATGATCACGGTGCCGTCGTGGTTGGTGATGTGTACGTCGCGAATCGCTTCGGCCGAACTAGACTGCGACGGGGCGGGCGACAAGGGCTTCGGCGCTGGCTTCACCGGCGGCGGAGGCGCAACGCGGGCGGCGCGGAGCCTCACCTTGTCCTTGTTCGCCGCCGCATCGGGGGTTGGCACCTCCCGGGCCGCCGTCTCGGCCCGCATGCGTTGGAGCTCGTCGGTGGCGCGGGCCAGCTCTGCCAGGACGCTCGTCGCGGCCCGTTCGGCCTCAGCCCGCTGGGCTCGCTCGGCGGCGAGCGCCTTGCTGGCATGCTCCAGCGTCGCTTCGGCGCGCTCGGTCCTTTGCTCGAGGCGCCGCAGCATCTCCGTCAGCTGCGCCCGCGCGACGTCGCGGCTTTCCTGCGACGCTGCCGCTCGCTCCTCGAGCTGGACCATCTTGGCCTCGACCTCCTTCGCGCGTCGCTGGGCGACGTCCATCTGCGCCCGCAGCTCCGCCGCCCGGGCCTCCGCCTGCTTGGCCTCGTCGCGCGCCCTCTCGGCCACGGCCGTCGTCTGCTGCTTCTGCTCTTCTAGGTTCGCCTTCGCTTGTTCCACGGCGGCGACCCGTTCGCGCAGCTCGGCGTTCTGCGCCGCGAGCTCTTTCGCTTGCTGGGCGGCTTGCTCGGCATCCGCGTGTCGACGCTCGCTCGCCGCGGCCATGTCCTCGCCCCGCTTTTGCAGCTCGGCGTTGGCCTGCTGGAGCGCGTTCGCTTTGTCTTGTAGTCCGGCGCTCTGCGCCGCGAGCGCCTCGCTCCGCGCCTGCTGCGCCGCCTGGGCTTGCTGCAGCGCCTCGGTCTGCGTTCGCAGGTCGGCGTTCTGCGCGGTGAGCTCTTGGACTCGTTGGTCGGCGGTCTTGGCCTGCGCCTCGAGCATGCGACGCTTCGCCGCCGCTTCGGTCCGCGCTTTCACCGTGGCGGCCGCCGCCTGCTGGACCTGCTCGATGACGCGATCGCGCTGCTCCTGGAGCTCGGCATGCGCGCGGCGCAGCGCAGTGAGCTCGGCCTCGAGCGCTTGCTGCGAGGTCTTGAGCTGGGCGGCGCTCTCTTGCGCCTGCTCGGCTTGTGCTTTCATCGCCTGGCCTTCGCGCACGGCAGCCTCCGCGTCGCGCGCTTGCTCAAGCGCCGACTCGCGCTGCTCGCGCAGCTTCGCGAGCTCGCCCTGGAGCTCCTCATTCTGCTCTTGTATCGCTCGCGTGTGCGCCTGCATCTCGGCGACCCGAGAGTTCGACGCGTCCGCGGCCTCGCGCAGCGATTCGAGCTGCTCCTGGCGTTCGGTGAGAGCCTGGCGCAGGGTGTCGGCGCCGGCTAGTCGTTGCCGCAGGGCCTGGATCTCGCGCTGCGACGCCGCCAGCTTCTCCGACAGATCCGCCGCCGTCTGCGGCGTGGCGCTGGCAGCGGAAGGCTGCGTGCTGGGCGGCTTCTCCTCGAGCGAGTCCAGGTAGCCTTCGAGCTCGGCTAGCTTTGACTCGAGTCGTTGCACCGCGGACTGCACGGAGGGCTTTTCTTGAGCCGCAATCTGCGGCGCGTTCACGGCCAAGAGTGCAACGAGAGCGGTGGACCGAACGAGGGCGATGCGCATGTTCATGGGTGTTGTTTCACGGTCACTGCAGGAGATGATCACCGCGCGTCGATCGGTGCACCCCGACGCGGCAGCGACCTACACGGTACCGGAGCGCGGGGGATTGCGAGAGGTCCCCGTGAGATGGTGAGCCAGCGTTTCCTGGGTGCGGAGTGGGCCGCGGTACATGGTCCAGCAGAAGCGGCAGTCCTGCCGGGCTGGGCCCTCGATCGCGGATTCGTCGGGTTGAGTGCTGGACCCGCCCCCCGTGCCGTGGATTGGCGAGCGGTGCGTTTGGCCCTCGACGATCTGCCGGCGTCGATCACGGCCGTCCGAGCCGCCAGCGTGCTCGAGCCGCCCCGGCCCGAGTGGGGGAGCCTGGCGTCGGCACGATCGGCAGATCAGGGCACGGCCATGCAGCGGCTCACCGGCGCGGTGCGGCTGGCGGAGGCGCTGGGGTGTCCGCGCGTGCTGATCGAGCCCGGATGGGTCGCGCCGCCTGGCGAGCGGGGCGTCGAGGATCTGGCCGACCCGAACGCGGGCTGGACCCCCGACCGCGCCGCGGCGCAGCTCGCCCGGCGCAACGTCGGCCGCGACGCCGGACTCGACCGGGTGTGTCGCGCCCTCTTCAAGGCGGCTAAGAGCTTTCCAGGCATCGAGTTTTGCCTGATTCCTGGCCGCTCGGTGCTCAGTCTCGGCGACCCTGATGGGCTGTCGGCGATCTTCGAGGACTTGCCCCGGCAAGGCCTGCGGTACTGGCACGACGCCTCGCTGGCGGCTCTGCGGGCCGATCTGTTGCAGACTCCGCAGGGCGAATGGTTGGAGCGGTTCTCTAACCTGATGGTAGGCATGACCTTAGCGGATTCTGGGGGTGGTTCGGCCTACCTTCCGCCGGGAGCGGGGGGTGTGGACTACCCGCTCCTCGCCTCCTATAGACGCCGCTTGGACGGCGGGATCCCGGTCCTGGTGGAGCTGGATCTGGCCGTGGACCTCGGTGAGGTCCCTGGGATCCATGCCTTTCTCGATAAGTACGCTCTGTAGCCCGGCGCGCACCCCGGCCGAAACAGGGGGAGAAGCTCCCGATGCGGCGCGGTGTCGGTCGGCCTGTGGCCGAGCACCCCGCCCCCATCGTCGGCCCGAGACGAGGCCATGAACGCTCGAGTCACCGAAGGGCGAACCGAGGAACTAGTCCGCCTCTTGAGCGCGCGGCAGCGGCTCCTGGTTCTGACCCATACCAACCCCGACCCCGACGCCATGGGCTCGGCGATGGGCCTGCGTCATCTCGCCGAGCGCCAGCTCGGCATGCCGAGCAGCTTCGGTTTGGTGGGGCGGGTCATGCGCGCCGAGAACCGCGCGATGGTGCGCTGCCTCGGGATCGACCTCACCCCAGTGGATGAGCTCGACCTCGACGCGTTCGACTGCTTGGCCCTGGTGGACACGCAGCCGGGCTTTGGGCACACCAGCCTGCCGTCGGGCCGGCCGATCGATTTGGTGCTCGATCATCACGTGCCCCCCGAGCCGGCCCCGGACGTGCGCGTGGCCTACCAGGACGTGCGGCCGCAGGTGGGGGCGACCAGCAGCTTGGTCACGAGCTACCTCATGGAGCTCGGCATCTCGCCGACCGCGGACGTCGCCACCGGACTGTTCTACGGGATCCGCACGGACACGGCCGACCTGTCGCGCAACACCAGCCCGATCGACCTCGATTGCTACGAGTTCCTGATCGACAAGGTCGACCGGCAGAAGCTCGCCGAGATCACCACGCCACCGCTGCCGTTGCCCTACTTCCAGGCGCTGCGTGACGCGCTCACCAACATCCGCATCTTCGATCAGGTCGTCTTGTGCTCGCTGGGCAAGTTGAGCTCGCCGGAGATGGTCGCGGAAGTCGCGGACTTGCTCGTCCGTCTCGAAGGCAGGCAGACCGTGTATTGCGGCGGTCTCGTCGACGGCACCTACTACGTCTCGGTCCGCGATGAGCAGCGTGTGCGCGATGCCTGGTATCTGATCCGTGACGCGCTCGGCGGCGAAGGGTCGTTTGGCGGCCATGGCTCCGTCGCTGGTGGGTCGATCGTTCTTAGCGATGCCAGCCCGCGCGCGGTGAAGCGCCTCGAGCGTCGCCTCGAACGCAACATCCTGAAGAGCATGGGCGTCGAAGGCGCGACCGTGAGCGGGCTCGTCGAGAGCTGATCGCAGCCGGTGGCGAGGCTTGCACGCGTTCTGCTGATTGGCGGCATCGACCCGACCGGCGGTGCCGGTTTGGGAGCGGACGTGCGGGCGGTGCATGCCATGGGGGGGCACCCCATGCCCGTCGCCACGTGCCTCACCGTGCAGAACCGGCACGGCCTGGTGCGGGTCGAGCCGGTCGGCGATGCGTTGTTTGCGGCGAGCCTCGAGGCCGTGCTCGCGGATGGGCCGGTGGACGCGATCAAGCTCGGCTTGATCGGCTCCGCCGGGCGGTTGCGCGCCCTGGCGCAGTGGCGCGCCAGCGAGCTGCCGGAGCCGCCTCTCGTCGTCGATCCGGTGCTGTCGGCCACGGCCGGGGGCTGGTGGGCCGGCCCCGAGATGGCGGCCGCCTACGCGGCGCTGCTGCCGCGGGCCACCGTCGTCACGCCGAACGGCCCCGAGTTGGTGCAGCTGGCGGCGGGCGACGCCGAGGCGCTGCTCCGGGCCGGTTGCGGCGCCGTGCTGGCGACCGACGGTCACGGTGACGGCAGGGACGTCGAGGACGTCCTTTGGCAGAGCGCCGAGCAGACCGTGTTTACGCACCCGCGCCTCGAGCGGGGGCCGGTGCACGGCACCGGCTGCGCCCTGGCCGCCGCCGTGGCGACACGTTTGGCACAGGGCGAGACGATCGAAGCCGCCTGTCGCGGCGCCGTCGGCGTCGTGGTCGCGTGTTTGCGCGAGACGCCCGCGTCCACCGACGGGCTGCCCGTGCCACTGCGGTGGCCGGCGTCGTCTAGCCGCCGGTCTTGACGCTCGCTTCGACTGCCGGCTCCGGCTCCGGCTTCGGCTCGGGCAACGGCTTGCGCGGGAGCTTCTCGTCGCGCTGCGCGGTGTGCCACGCGAAGGACGCGATCACGGTCGCGGCTTGCTGGAGATCCTCGGCGACCGCGTGATCCCAGACGTCCATGTTGGAGTGGTGGGTGCGCGTGCTGTAGGCGACCGGGTCTTGGATGAACTGAAAGCCGGGCAGGCCGATGCGATCGAACGCCAGGTGGTCGGTGCCGCCGGTATTGTTGGCGGTCACGGTCGCGGCGTCGATGTCGTGGAACGGCCGCAGCCAGGCGCGAAAAATCGGATCGCACGCCTGGTTGCCTTGCAGGTAGATGCCGCGCACCTTGCCGGTGCCGTTGTCGAGGTTGTAGTAGCCAGCGAGCTTGTGCCACTCGGGCTTGAGCTCCTTGGGTGGTTCGCCCCGGCCGCCCGGCACCGCGAAGTGGTCCGTCACGTAGGCGCGCGAGCCGTACAGCCCCTGTTCCTCGCCGCTCCAAAGACCGATGCGGATGGTGCGCCGTGGACCTAGTCCGCTCTCTTCGACCACGCGCGTGAGGAGGCGCATCGCCTCCATCATGACGGCGCTGCCGCAACCGTTATCGGTGGCGCCGGTGCCCGAGTGCCATGAGTCGAAGTGGGCGCCGATCATCACGACCTCGTCGCGCAGCTCCGGGTCGGTGCCGGGGATCTCGGCGATCACGTTGCGCTCCATCGGGTCCCCGTCGACGTAGGTGGTCTTGAGGTCGATGGCGAGTCGCACCGGCAGGCCCTTTTTGGCCAGGCGGTAGAGCCGGTTGTAGTGCTCGACCGAGAGCGTGAACTGTGGCACGACCCGAACGTCCTCTTGCCACGGCCGGGCGCGCTCGCCGTCGGCCGTGGTCGCGCTGGCGCTCGAGACGAAGAGGGTGCCGTAGTCGCCTTTGTAGCCGCGGTCGAGGACCGCCAGCGGTGGGTTCTCCGCCAGCACCTTGCGGATCTCGCCACTCTTGGCGAAGCCGCTCGGCAGGTTGGCGGCCCGGCTGCGGCGCTGGCGCGCGCTGCCGCGGGGTTCGCGGCTACCGTTGGCCATGGCCAGCAGCGCTTCGGCGTCAAAGCGACGCGCCGTTCCATCGAACGGCTCGCTGACCTCGCGCGGCTCGTCGAACAGCACGATCTTGTCGGCGAGGTCGAGGGCGCGCAGAGCCTCCGCGTTCATCTCCCGCGCCAGGACGATCTCCGCCTCGACTGGCGGCAGGCTCGGCGACCAGGCCTTGGGCCAGGCGAGCACCGGCCACGGGTTCTCGCCAACGGCCTCCATCGAAACGTGGTCGAGCTGCCAACCCCGGCCGAACGGCCCCCACTCTTCGAAGTGGGCATTGGCGAGGCCCCACTCTTCGAACGTCTGCCGCGCCCAATCCTGGGCGCGACGCAGGTTGGGGGAGCCAGTGAGGCGCGGGCCGTGCACGTCGCAGATCCAACTCAGCAGGTCCATCACCTGGCTCTTTTCGAGCCCGTGGGTGCGCAGGACCTCGACGGCCGCCGCGTCGACCGGCTCGGATTGAGCCCGCACCGGCAGAGCGGTCAGCGGGAGTGTGAGGCAGAGGAGCCACGGCAGCCGGGCACGTCGCATGAGGGAGATCTCCGAACAGAGGGACACGACGATCCTAAGGCCGGCGCGCCGTGTCGGCGCGGCTGAAGGGCGGTGGCGGGATCGCGTGGTTGCTCTACGGCGCAGTGGACCCGCCGGTTGGCGCGGGTCCGCTCATCGTTCAAACATCTCGTCGATGAGCGCGCCGAAGCGGTCGGCGACCACGTGGCGGCGCACCTTCAGCGTCTGCGTGAGCAGATCGTTCTCCGGCGTCATGGGCTCGTGGAGCACCCGAAAGGTGCTGACGCGCTCGAACGGCCGAAAGCCCCGGCCCCGGCACAGGTGACGGTTGAGCTCCTGGCGCAGGAGGTCGTGGACCGCGGGAGCGGTGATCAGGGGGCCATCGAGCGCCCACTGGTCGCGCGGGAGTTTCTCCTCGAGATAGGTCGTATCGACCACGAGCAGCGCGCCCAGGCTCTTGCGGTCCTGGCCGAGCACGACGGCTTGCTCGATGAGCGGGGATGTCTTGACCGCGATCTCGAGCGGCTCGGGCTCGACGTTCTCGCCACCGGCCAACACGATCGTGTCCTTGGCTCGGCCGGTGATGCGGATGTGCCCGTCGCGATCGATGCTGCCGAGATCGCCGCTATTGAACCAGCCCTCTTGCAGCACGTTGGCGGTGGTCGTCGGGTTGTTGAAGTAGCCGCGCATCACCCCAGGTCCGCGGATCCAGATCAGCCCCGACTGGCCTTGATCGACGGTGTGGCCCTGCTCGTCGCGGATCTGTACCTCGGTCTGCGGCAGCGGCCGGCCGATGGTGCCGCAGCGGTTGTCCCGCGGCGTGCGCAAGGCGACGACCGGGCTCGTCTCGGTCAGGCCATAGCCGTTGCAGATCGGGATCCCGAGACCCAGCAGCATCTCGTCCACGTGCGCGGGCAGCGCCCCACCGCCGGAGACGGCGACGCGCAGTTGGCCGCCGGTCGCGGCGCGGAAGCGGCGCAGCAGCGTGCCGCGCAACATGAGGTGGGTCAGCCGGTCGAGCAGGCGCGGCTGGCCGGCCCCGACGCGACGGCACGTGCTGAGCACCGACTTCATCAGGGCGCGCTTGGCGCCCGCCAGCTTCTCGCAGTGGTTGATGATGCCATCGTGGATCGACTCCCAAATGCGAGGCACGGCGGCGAACAGCGTCGGCTGGATCGCCCGCAGGTCTTCCTTGAGCCGGCGCCGGTCGGTGTAGACCAGCTCCGCGCCGGCCGCGAGCGCGGTGTAGTCCATCATGCGCTCGTACATGTGCCACGGCGGTAACGCCGAGAGGAACCGATCGCTGGGGACGAAGTTGAGCACTTGGGTCGTCGTGTGCACGTTGCTCAGCACGTTGCGGTGCGTGAGCATGACGCCCTTGGGCTCGGCGGTGGTGCCGCTGGTGTAGACGATGGTCAGCAGGTCGTCGGGTCCGACTTGTGCCGAGCGCGCGCCGAGGACGCCGGCATTGCCCTGCTCCCAGGTGGCGCCGCGCTCGCGGAGCTCGGCGAGGCCCATGGCGCCCGCGACTTCGGTGGTCTCGGCGAGCACGCAAACGTGGGCGAGCTGCGGTAGCTCGTCGCGATAGCGCAGGAGCTCGGTCGCCAGGCGATCGGTTTCTGCAAAGACGATCTGGCTGCCCGAGTGCTCGAGGATGAAGCGCATCTCCGCCGGCGTCGTGTCGGCGCCGCGCGGCACGCCGACCGCGCCCAGGTAGGTCACCGCCAAGTCGGTCGCCAGCCAGGTGGCGCTGTTCTCCGACATGAGGGCGACGCGCTGGCCGTGTTGCAGACCCAGCGACGCGAGTCCGGCCGCGACCGCGCGCACTTCGGCCGCGAGCGCGGCGAACGACGTCGGGTCGCCGCCGCGGCTATGACGGCGCGGCAGGAAGACCTTGCTGCCGAACTGCTCCGCGCTGCGCTCGACCAGTTGCGGAAAGGAGCTGGGCATCGCGAACGGACTGGGCTCAGGCCCGGGCGTTGCCATGGCCTGGCGGGGGTTGATGGTTCGGCTCTTGACTTCCATGACCGACTAGTGTGATGTCTGCGGCCCGGTTGAGCGCTTCGGTCCGCCGAAGACGCACTACCGACCCGCGAGCGGGTGTAGCTCAGTGGTAGAGCATCACGTTGCCAACGTGAGGGTCGTGAGTTCAAGTCTCATCACCCGCTCCATCTTAGGTCCGCCGGCGCCCGATGTGGCGATCCGGCTGGCGGCCTCGGCGAGTTCTTGCCGGATCCGACCGCAGCGGGCGCTTGCCGGCGGCCCTGGCGCGCCCCGCATGGGCCGTGGCGCCGGCGCCCCACTCGCCGGCAATCGTGGCGCCGATGATTGGGCCCTTGGCTATTGGCCGCGCGGCAGCTTGGGTGCTGGCTTGTCCTGGTAGAAGTCGGACACCTGCTTCCAGACCTCCTCCGCGGTCTCGGCGTAGGAGATCAGCTTGAGGTCCTTCGGCGAGATGGTGCCTTCCTCGACGAACATGTCCCAGTTGACCAGCCGCTCCCAGTAGTCGCGGCCGAACAGGATGACCGGGATGGGGTCCATGCGCTGGGTTTGGATCAGCGTCAGCGTCTCGAACAGCTCGTCCATCGTGCCGAAGCCGCCGGGGAACGCGACCATCGCCTTGGCCCGCATGAGGAAGTGCATCTTGCGGATGGCGAAGTACTTGAACTCGAAGCAGAGCTCCGGGGAGATGTAGCTGTTGGGCTCCTGCTCAAAGGGGATCGTGATGTTGAGCCCCATGCTCTTGCCGCCGACGTCGTGCGCGCCGCGGTTCGCCGCCTCCATGATCCCCGGACCGCCGCCGGTGACGATCACGTAGTCCAGGCCGTCTTGCACTTGGCCGCGGGAGCTGACCATGCGCCCGAGTTCCCGCGCCTCGTCGTAGTAGTGAGCCTTCTTGACCAGGTTCTCGGCGATGCGCAGGTCGCGCTGTCGGTCGGCGTCGTCCGGGGCTTCCGCCAGGCGCGCCTTGGCTTGGGCGACCCGTTCCGCGGCATCGGACCGCTCGATGATGCGGGTGCCGCCGAAGGCGACGATCGTCGAGTGCACCCCGAGCTCTTGTAGGATGAGCTCGGGCTTCATCAGCTCCAGCTGCATGCGGACCGGGCGCAGCTCCTCGCGCGACAAGAACGCCGTGTCGCGATGGGCCTGCACGTAGGAGGGCGACGCCTTGATCTTCTCGACGCGGTCGCGCCTCTCCAGATCCTCGGTGTTCGGCTGGAGCGTCTTGTTGGAGCTCATGGACTCATTGACCCTGAGGGGTGATGGAATCGCCGAGAACTTCTCGGGGGGTGCCTCGGCGCGACGACCGGCATCCGGCCATGGGTTTCTATCGTCCGGCCTGCGCCGCCGCGTTGAGGTGTCGGTTTTTGGGGCATCATGGGCGTCGGAACACGCGCAAAATGGTGCGGGCGGCCGCCGCGGCCGCTGGACCCTTTCTATGTCAGATCCTCGCCTGACCTACTGCGGCAACGTCCACCCCGCCGAGAACCTCAGCGCGTGGCTGGATTCGGTGCAGCGCTGGTCGGCCAAGGTCGCGGCGCGGCAGCCCGGCCCGTTCGGCTTGGGCGCGTGGTGGAGCGCGCGCTGCGCCGCTGAGCTCGCGGGCTCGCAGGCCGCGCGAGAGCAGGTGGGCGAGCGGCTCTCGGATCTCGGCCTTTCGCTCTGGACCCTCAATGCCTTCCCGTACGGCGGGTTTCACGATCAGCGGGTCAAGGAGGCCGTCTACCGCCCAGATTGGGCCGATCCGCGGCGAGTGCGCTACACGCTGGACGTCGCCGAAGCGGCCTCGGCGCTGGTGCCCGCGGGGGCGGTCTTGCCGATCTCGACCCTGCCGCTGGGGTTCGCTGGCGGCGACCTGCGGGCGATGGCCGCGAACCTCCGGGCGGTTGCGCAGGCGTTCGCGCAGCTAGAGCATCGGACCGGCGTGTGCTGCGTCCTGGCGCTCGAGCCAGAGCCGTTCTGCCTGCTCGAGACGGCGGCGCAGACGGTGTCTTTCTTGCGCGACTGGGTGTGGGCTCGGGCCGCCGGCGGCGGGGCCGACGAGGCGCTGCAGCGGCGGCATCTCGGCGTCTGCGTCGATCTCTGCCACCTGGCCGTCGTGGGTGAGGAGCCGCTGGCGGCGCTTTCGGAGCTCGTGCGCGGCGGCGTGCGCGTGCCCAAGATCCAGGTGAGCTCATGCTTGGAGCTGCGGGACCCGGCCGCGGCGCTCGACGAGCTGCTGGCGTTCGACGAGCCGCGCTATCTGCACCAAACGGCGGGCGCCGACGGGCTCCGAGCGCTCGATCTCGATGAGGTGCGGGCGCGTCGCGGCGAGTTCGGCGCGGCCAGGTGGCTGCGCACGCATTTTCACCTGCCTGTGTTCTGGGATCGCGACGGACCGCTGGGGTCGACCCGCGCCGAGGTGCTCCGGGTTCTGGGGAGCTTGAGGTCGCCCTATCCACTTTTGGAGATCGAGACGTATACGTGGTCGGTGCTGGAGCGGACCGACTTCGGTGCCCGCGGCGGCGACTTGGTCGACGGCTTGTGCGAGGAGCTCGAATTCGTGAATCGGGCGCTGCGCGCGGGTCGCGACGCGCCGTGACGCCCGTCGACCCAATCTGGGGGACAACCCTTTGATCGCCATTCGAGATCTGCAGAAAATCTTTCACCGCGGCGGCGAGCCGGTGGTGGCCTGCGACGTGCGGGCCCTCGATGTCGAGCGGGGCGCGCACGTCGCGCTGATCGGCCGGTCCGGTCTCGGCAAGACGACGCTCCTGCACTGCATCGCTGGCATTGCCCGCCCCGACCGCGGCTCGATTCAAGTCGGCGAGACACGCGTCGACACGCTGGGCGAGGCCGCGCGTGACCGCTTCCGCGCCGAGCACGTCGGCTTGGTCTACCAGACGCTCAACCTGCTGATGCCCTTCTCGGCGCTCGAGAACGTCGCCTTGGGCGCGGTGTTT
The DNA here is from genome assembly GCA_039029375.1 of Planctomycetota bacterium. Taxonomy (GTDB): domain Bacteria; phylum Planctomycetota; class UBA1135; order UBA1135; family UBA2386; genus JBCCGH01. The sequence continues at coordinate 13,655 of JBCCGH010000081.1, read as the reverse complement.
GGGCGGGGTGCGCACCGCGGCACCCGGGCCCGGGCGCAACAACTGCTAGAGCGGGTGGGCCTCGCCGATCGCATGGGCCACCGCCCCAACGAGCTGTCCGTCGGGCAGGCCCAGCGCGTGGCCATCTGTCGGGCGCTGATCAACGACCCCGAGCTGATTCTCGCGGACGAGCCGCTGGGCAATCAGGATCGGGAGACGGGGCGCGAGGTCCTGGCGTTGCTGCTCGAGCTCGCCGCCGAAGGCAACCGCACCGTCTTGATGGTGACTCACGATCAGGAGAGCGCTGCCCAGATGCAGCGCACGATCGATCTTGCCGACCTGCGGCCGACGGCGCCCGCCGCGGCGACCCAAGGCGCGAGCTGACTAGAGGAAGCCCGACATGAATCTGTTTGCGGTCAGTCTGCGCAACGTCCGGGTGCGCCTCCTGTCGTCGGTGCTGACGACGGTGTCGATCATGATCGGCACCGCTCTACTCGCCTCGCTTTGGCTCTTGCGCGAGGAGATCGATCGCGGCTACAAGGCCAGCATCGGCGGGTACCGCGCGGTGGTTGGCTCGAAGGACAGCTCGCCGCTGGAGCTGACGATGAGCACCGTGCTCAACCTGGGGGTGCCGCAGGGCGTCGTCAAGTTGTCGACCTACACCGACCTGCACGAGGATCGACTGCCGCGCCGCTGTCACGTGCGCTACGCGATCCCGCAGGCGCGCGGCGACACCTACAGTCGCTTCCACTTCCCGATCATCGGCACCACCGATGAGATGTTTTCGGCGTTCGAGCTCGGTGGCAAAGACCAGCACCTGGAGTTCGCCAGAGGCGAAGCGTGGCGGTTTGGTCATCAAGACCTCATGCGGGTGGCGGAGCAGAAGGCCGAGCTCGCGCAGCACATGGCCGAGCACGCCGGCCACGGCCACGAGGGGCACGACCACTCGATTAATCTGCCGGCGTCGTGGCGGCGCGCGGTGATCGGCTCCAAGGTGGCCCGGCAGCTCGACCTGGACCTCGGCGCCGAGATCGTGCCGGTGCACGGGCGACAAGACGAGGTCGGCTCGCACACGCACGACGATTTTGCCTGCGCGGTGAGCGGCGTGCTGGCGCCGACGAACACGCCGATCGATCGCGCAGTGTTCATCCCGCTGGGCACGTTCTTGTCCATGGACGACCACGTGGCGGTGCGCGAAGCCGAAGGCGCCGAGGCCGGCGACGTGCTGCTCTCCGCGATCGTTGCCAAGCCGCGGCACCACGTGGGCGATCGCCACCTCGAGCTCCTGTTCCAGACGCGGTCCGACGCCCAGGTCGCGGTGCCCGCCAAGGAGATCCCGCGGCTCATGGAGTGGATCGGTGGCGCCAAGCAGGTGCTCGAAATCGTCTCCTATCTGGTGCTGATCGTGGCGGCCGCGTCGGTGCTGGTAGCGCTCTACAACACGATGAACGAGCGGCGTCGGGAGATCGCGATCATGCGCTCGCTGGGCGCCCGCCGGCCGCAGATCGTGCGCGTGATCTTGCAGGAGGCGGCGCTGATTGCCCTGGTGGGCGCGGCGCTTGGCGTCTTGCTTTGCCACGCGGCCGCCTGGGCCTTCGGCGGGCTCGTCGAGGACCTGGCTGGGGTGGCGGTCGACTGGGCCGCCTTCTCGACAGCGGAGCTGTGGCTTATCCTCGCGGTGGGTGCGCTCGGCGGCCTCGCGGGAATCCTCCCAGCGATCAAGGGGTCGCTGACACCGGTCGCTGAGCACCTCGGCCCGATCTCGTGACGTCCGATTCCGATGAAGGATCTCGATGAAGCACGCAATCTCCGCGGCGGCTCTGCTGCTCTCTAGCCTGGTGGCGGCCCAGCCGCGCCAAGTGCCGGCTACCGACCTCGTTGAGTTTCGCGCGCTGGCGTCGGCCAAGGCCCACGACCTTGCCGCCGAGACCGAGCGGCTGAAGGCCTGGCTCGGCACCGCCGGCGAGCGCGTGAAGGCCGAGCCCACGCATCTGCAGGCGTTCAACGCGCTCACTGCGGCGGCGGGTGGCCGTAGCAGCCGAGGCATCGTGTGGCTACCCCACGTCATCGGTGCCGACCCGGTGCGACCCGGCCGTTGGAGTTGGGCGCTTCGCGAAGAGCGGCCGGGGGTCGTGCCGCTGTATTCGGCGGAGGACTACGCGCTGGCCCCGAAGCCCGGTGGCCATCTCGTCGAGCTGCTCGCCGTGGACGCCGAGGGCCAACGCTTCTCGTCCAGCGACTTGGACGTCGACAGCATCAGGGTCGAAGAGCTCGACGGCCAGCCGGCGCTCGCCTACTCCGTGCGCGACGATCGCCGCGAGGCGTACCGCGCCTGGACGGAGGGCTTGATCGGCGAGTCCTTCTTCTTGGTGGCCGTGCGCGGCGAAGTGCGGAGCGTGTCGAAGGTCATGTCGCCGATCCACGGGGTCGGCTTGATTACCGGCGGCTGGTCGCGCGACGAGCTCCGGGCGCTGGCCTCCGAGCTGCGCGAAGCGGCCGAGGCCGGGGCGGATGCCGCCGCGTTTGCGGCGGCCGAGCCAGAGGCCGAGCCCCGCGACACCGTCGTGGCCGGTGCCGACGGCGATGAAGAGATGCCCGCGTCTGCGGACCCGGCCGACCTCCGCGCGATCCAAGGCGCGCAGCAGATGCTCGAGGCCGAGCGTCGCCTCCGCAACTTGCTGAAGGATGGCAAGATCGAGGGCGTCGATCGCATCCTGACCTTCGAAGAGATCTCGTCGTGGCCGTACGAGGACGGGCTGATCGGCCTGCCCAAGTCCGTCGAGAAGCTGGGCGACCGCAACGTCCTCATGACCGGGTTCATGTTGCCGATCGACGAGGTCGAGAACATCAAGGAGTTCCTGCTCGTCGAGTCGCTCTGGTCGTGCTGCTACGGGCAGCCACCGGACATCAACGGCATCGTGCGCGTCATCATGCGCGGTGACTCGCGGATCGATTACCAGTTCGATCCGATCAAGGTCGTCGGGACCTTCAAGGTCGAGGCCGCCTTCGAAGACGGGTACTGCGTCGACATCTTTCAGCTGGTGGCCGACGAAGTAGCGGTGATCGAGTAGCGCCCTGGGCGATCGCGCGCGTCTTCTGTCGCTGATCGGCCCGGGCTTGCTGGTCGCTGCCACCGGCGTCGGGGCTGGCGACCTGGCGACGGGAGCGTTCTCGGGGAGCCGTCTCGGCGTGACGGTCCTGTGGGCCGTGCTCGTCGGTGCGGGGCTCAAGTTCGTGCTGACCGAGGGCATCGCCCGGTGGCAGATCGCGACCGGTCAAACGGTGCTCGAAGGCGCCCTGCTGCGACTTGGACGCCCGGCGCGTTGGCTGTTTCTGCTCTATCTGCTGCCGTGGAGCTGGTTCGTCGGCTCCGCGATGATCTCGGGTTGCGGCGCCACGGTGCACGCGCTGGTGCCGTGGTTCGACGACGCCGCGACCGGCAAGGCCGTGTTTGGCCCCGTGTGCAGCCTCGTCGGGCTCGTGCTGGTGTCGATGGGTGGCTACCGCTGGTTCGAGCGCGTGATGCGTGTCTGCATCCTGCTCATGTTCATCACCGTCGTCGTGACCACGGTGCTCTTGGGGCCGGATTGGGCGGCGGTGTTGCGCGGCCTGGTCGTGCCGACGATCGTGGACGGCGGCGGCGCGGGCTTGGGGTGGACGATTGCGCTGATTGGCGGCGTCGGCGGCACCCTCACCGTGCTGTGCTACGGCTACTGGCTGCGCGAAGAGGATCGGGACGGGCGCGAAGACCTCGCTGGCTGCCGCCTCGACCTCGCCGTGGGCTATCTGGTCACGGCAGTGTTCGGCATCGCCATGGTCGTCATCGGCAGCTGCGTGGATCTCGACGGCAGCGGCGCCGGACTGCTCGTGCGGCTTGCGGACCTACTCGAAGAGCGCTTGGGCACGACAGCCCGTTGGGTCTTCCTGCTCGGCGCTTTCGGCGCCGTGTTCTCGAGCCTGCTCGGCGTTTGGCAGGCGGTGCCTTACGTGTTCGCCGACTTCTATCGCCTCGTCGCCCCCAGCGGCGGGGCCGCCGTCGACCCGCGCTCGGCTCCCTACCGCGCCTATCTCTGGGGGCTGGCGCTGGTGCCGATGGCCGGCTTGGCGCTGCCGTTCAAAGACGTGCAAAAACTCTACGCGGTGGTGGGGGCCTTCTTCTTGCCCTTGCTGGCTTTGACCCTGCTGCTGCTGAACGGGCCGCGGCGTTGGGTGGGTGATCTGCGCAACGGCGTGGTGACGAACGTCGTGTTGGTCGTGGCGGTCCTGTTCTTTGCCGCGTTGGGGTTGCGCGACTGGTTGTTCTAGTCCGACTACTCGCCGATCACCGACAGGCGCGCATCGATGAGGATCTCGAGTAGCGCCGGAGCTTTCAGGAAGTCGCGCGCTTTGGCGTAGGCGTCGAGCGCGGCGTCGCGGTTGCCGTTCACCTCGGCCTTGGCGCCGATGCAGGTCCAAGTGGTTCCGAGGACGTGTCGCCGCATGGCCTGGTTGGGGTAGGCGCTTGCGCGCTGCAGGACGCCGGTGCGATCGGCGTTGCCCAGGAGGTAGCGCACCACCGGTTCGCGCCAGGCGGTGCGCAGCCACTCGGTCTGCTTGCGCCGATCGCGCAGCCAAGCGTTCGCCGCCACCGGTGATTCCGCCTCCGCCTTGCAGAGCCAGAGACCCAACGTGGCGACGAACCTGGTGCGCCTGACGTCCAGTGCCGTGGTGAACGCCGCCTGTGCCGCGGCCAGGTCTCTTGGCAGCGCGTCGCTGCCGATCTGCAAGAGGGCGCCGCGCTTGATGGGCGCGGCCTCGTCGCCCAGCGCCCCGGCGCGCTCATACCAAGACGCCGCGCGTGCGGCGTCGGCGGTGACGAGGGCGCCAGCCGCGTAGAGATCGCCGAGTCGCATGGCAGCTGCGGTGATACCGGCATCCGCGCCGCGGCGGAGCCAGCGCAGCGCCGTCTCGACGTCGGTGCCGTCGCCGCCAAGCAGCTCGTCGGCGAGTGCCAGGATAGCGGTGGCGTCGCCGCCCTCGGCCGCGCGCTCCAGCCACGCCCGGGCCCCGGCCGGGTCCGCGGTCGTGCCTCGGCCCTCACGCGTCATGACGGCGAGCGCGTAGCAAGCCGCGGCGTCGCCGGTCTGCGCCGCCCGCTGGTACCAATCAAGCGCGGTCCGCGCGGTCTCTGGATCCTCGACGGCGTACCCACCGAGCGCCTCGGCGGTCTGGCGCAGGGAGCGGGTGTAGAGCACATAGCCTTCGACCTTGCCGCGCGCCTCGTAGCCGAGCCTGAGCAGCAGAGTGTGGACGAAATCCTCGGCTGCGGCCGTCGCGACGACCGACCGCACCTCCGGGTAGCGGGTGACGAGCCATTCGAGCGCCTTTTGCCGGCGTACGTGGTCGCGGCCGCCAAGGAGCACTAGGGCGCGGAGGCGCTCCATCGCATCGCGCCGCTCGCCGGTCACCGACTCCCACATGCGCAAGCCGTCGACCCGCATGGCGAGCTGCGGATGGTCGGCGCTGAGCATGGGCACGGCGAGGTTGATCGGCGGTGGGGCGAGCATGGGCCCCGCGGGCGGGTCGAGATCGAGGAGGGCGCGCGCCGCCGCCAAGCCCTGGATCTTGTACCGCGGTGTACTGATCTCGGTGCGGCGGAACACCGAGCCTGTGGCGCCGGTGAAGTGGGGGGCGATCAACACGGCCGCGCCGGTCGCGAGCAGACCGGCGCGCCAGTGCGGTCGGAGCGGTGCCGCTGCGTGCGCGGCGAGCGCCGCCGACAGGCCGAACACCAGCGGCATCGGATAGAGATACACCAGGCGCCAATAGGTGAGCTGCGACGTCACCTGCATCACCGTGGGGGCGATCCACGCGTTCAAGATGCCGCCGAGCATCACCAACGCCCAGGCGAGCAGGAAGATGCGTGCGCGTCCCGGGGCAAAACACACGCCGAGCAGGGTGGCCACGGCGGTGGCCGATGGCAGGATCCAGCCGGTCGTCACCAGCTCGACGTGGCCCGCAAAGGTGTCGGGCCAGTTTTCGTTGAGCGGGTTGTCGGCGCCGATCATGACCTTCGATGTCAGTGAGGCGACGACGCCGTAGGCGAGGGCGTAGGCCATCGCGCCGAGGTAGGCGGTGCCCCGGCGCACGAAGTCGACGACGCGGTCGCAGTAGGCGACGCCGCCGGCGAGCGCCAGCACGCCGCCGAGCACCGCGAAAACCATCGTGCCGCTGATCGAGAGGCCGATCATGGCGGTGATGGTCGTTGCGATCGGCGTCCACGTGCGCCAACTGGGAGCGCGGTAGTAGTCGATGGACAGGGCCGTCAGCAGCGGGATGCCCACCGAGAACATGACGGCCTTGCCTTGGTAGATTCGGTTGAAGGCGAGGTTGCCGTGGCCGCGCAGCTGCTCGCCGAGCAGCAGCAGGCTCAAGAGGATCGCCCATGCGCCAACGGTCGCGGGGCCGCGGCTGCAGCCGAGGCGGGTCAGGACGTAGTGCGACGCGAGCGGGATCGCCGCGCCGAACAAGACCGGCGCCACGTGGTAGCGCACGGCGAGCAGGGGGATGCCGGTGAGGTGGCTAATGGCCCCCTCGGCGTACTCCAGCGCGTGTGAGCCTCCCCAGTAGGCCGAGCCGAAGGGCGTCCCACCGGTGGCGAAGTAGTGGAACGCGACTCCCATCGGCTCGTCCGGGTAGGCGACGCATCGCACGACGTTGGGGACATAGAGGGCGTCGTCAGAGTTGGGCCAGTGTGACCACAGCGCGAGCGCCGCTCCGGCGACGCACGCAGCCGCGAGCCCCCAGCTCCACAGACGCTCCGGGGGCGACCGCCGCCGCTCGCGAAGCTCGGCGCGGAGCGCCAGGGCGCCGGCAACGACCGCCGCCAGCGCCGCGCCGATGGCATACCAAGCGAATGGAGTGCCGCCGGCTTGTGCCGCCTGCGTCACGATGGTGACGATGCCCCCAGCGGCCGCCGACGGCACGAACCACGCTCGCGGAGCCGCCCACGGCTGGACTGCCGCGTTGGGTGCTGGGCGCGCCGACGTCGACATGCGCCGCGGAGTCTCGTCGATCAGCCACCCCAAGACAATGTCGTCGGGGCGATGACGCGGCGGCGTCGACCCCGGTCGGCGTCGCGCACCCATGGGGAACCTCGCTGGGGCCCGGCGGTCGTGGTGATTCCGGAACCCCCGAGATCGATCCGGTCGAGCAGGCCACGGTTTGGGAATACAATGCCCCCAGGAGTGGGCTGTTCATTTGGTCGTTCTACTCCCGCACCGTGAGCCGTGCGCCGCGTCAGCCGGACGGCAACGCACTAATCGCTATCCTGCTCCGGTGTGAAGGGTCGCTGGTTCTAGTGGTGTGATTCAGAAATCTGGTGCATTCTCCGCGGCCCTCAACGCCGTTCGCAGCGTTGGGTCGTCCTCGCCGTATCCACGAAGATGCCTGCGGCGACTGTGAATCACACCACCAGGTGACGACGCAAGGCGAGATCGTGTGGGAGTCCATGAGCCCCTTCTTCGGTGGCGTCCCCGGCCAGGTTGACCGACCGGTTCTTGTGGGAGGGCCGGGGCTTCGGCCCAAGCCCCGACGGAAAACGACTGGCCGGGCGGGAGCGCGATTGCCGTCGCGGTTGAAGGCCGCGGGCCGTGTGGTGGCGGCGGCGTTGGTGTTGGGGGTTGGGCTAGGCGCGCAGCCCGTACCGGGCTTTGCGAGTCGGCGCCCGCAATCCGACGCGCAGCTGCGCGACTGGTTGACCAACATGCTGGTCGATCACCGGTTCGACCTCGCCGAAGTGGTGGCGGCAACGGGGATGGCGCCGGCCGAGATCGAGGCGGAGGTCGCCCGCCTGGGCCTACCGACGTCACCGCCGGAGGCGACGGTGGCCGAAGGGGCGCCGTTGCGGGTGTTGCCCTGGCCCGGTGGTCGCGCCGTCAGCTACCGGATCCTCAACCCGACGCGTCGTCGGGAGTCCAAGCTATCGGTGTTCGCGCCGTGGGAGCCCGCGCGCTACGCGTTGCTCGATTTGCCCGAGGGGCTCTGGTCGGATCACGGCCTCCTCGACCTCGCGCACGAGGACGAGATGGTCGACCGTGGCGGCAACGATCTGCGGAGCGAGCGCCACAAGCTCGAGTGGGACCGCGAAGCACCGGGCGTCTACTCGCTGCACCGCGAGCTCGCGCACGACATCTCCTACGACGTTCGGGCGGTGGTGGTGGACGACGCGCTACGCATGAAGATCACCCTGCACAATGGCTGGGACGAACACCTCTCGGACCTGCGGGTGCAGAACTGCGTGTTCCTGAAGGGCCTGGGGCCCGAGTTCGCGGACGCTGACCGCAGCGGTCAGGTGTACAGCGGCCCCTACGCGGCACGCGGCAGCGCCGATGGTCAACGGTGGGTTATCGCCGCCTGGGTGCCGCACTACCGCTTCTCGGCCAACCCGCGGCACCCGTGCATGCATTCGAATCCGATCTTCCCGGACTGCCCGCCCGGGGAGAGTCGTTCGGTCTATGGCTACCTGTCGTTCTATGAAGGCGCGTCGATCTGGCAGGAGCTGGGCCGCATCGCTGCCACCGGTTGGCATCGTGATCGTTGGGAGCAACGGCCCGCGCCGGTGAGTGCCGCGCGGCCGCGCCCCAAGCGGGCAGCGCGGCCGCCGGCGTCCCCCGAGGAGCTGCGCTTCTGGTTGGAGAACATGATCGTCAAGCACGGCTACGACCCGGCCGAGGCCGGCGCCGCGACGGGGCTGTCTCCGGCTGCTGTAGGGGAGGCGGTGACGCGGTTGGGCATCGAGGTCGCCGAGGAGACGGCGGCGCCGGCGATCGACGCGCCGCTGCGCGTGCTGCCGTGGCCCGGCGGTCGTTGGCTCAGCGAGGCGAAGCCGCGTCGCCGCCGTCGCGAGTCCAAGGTGTCCGTCTTCGCGCCGTGGGCGGAGCGTCGCTACGCGGTGCTCGACGTGCCGGGCGCGCTTTGGTCGAACTTCGGCAGTCTCGATATGGCGCAGAGGGAGCCCGGTGTGCGCCCGGCGGCCATGGCGCGGCGCGCTGGTGCGCGCTTGGAGTGGCAGCGCGGCGCGGCCGGTCAGCTGCAGCTGACGCGCGACTTGGGCAGTGGGATCGAGTACACCGTCGCGGTCGTCTCGGTGGGGCGCTCCGTCCGCATGCGCCTGACGTTGCGCAACGGCTGGGGCCTTGCTCTGCGCAACCTCCGCGCCGACCTCCCCGTCTTTCTTGCGCCGCTCGGCGACGCCTTCGCCGACTCCGCCATGCTCGGCAGCGTCGAGTCTGGGCCCTACTCCGCACGGGGCACGACCGACGGCAAGCGCTGGGTGATCACCGCCTGGGTCCCGCACGACGCCAGCGTCTTCGAGGCCGCGCACCCATCGATGGCGTCCAACCCGACCCTCGGCGTCTGTCCGCCGGGCGAGAGCCGCTCCGCTTACGGTTGGTTTTCGTTCTACGAAGGCGGCGACGTGGCTGAAGAGCTCCGGCGCATCGACGCCACGGGCTGGCGTGACGACCGTTGGGTCGACGCGCCCGGGGCGCGATAAGGGCGTGTGACTCGGTCAAAGCCCCGGCCGCGCTGGGCCGCGGCGCGCCGGCTCAAACCCCCCCGCGGCAGCGCTGGTCGAGGTGGGAGCTCAAGCCGATGCCACCCCGGGCACCGATGGCTTCTTCATGCGTGCCTCGATCGCGACTCTCTGCCTGCTCGTTGTGGTTCCGGGGTGCGGTGGCGATGGCGGTGGGAAACCCCCCAGGCCGTCGGCGCCCGCACCGGCGATGGAGGCCAGCCGTGAGGAGCTGCCGTTGCTCCCCGACGCCGACGAAGGCTCGGCGCTGCGGATCGCCCGGCTTCGGGAATACTGCCGACAGGTGCAGGGCGGTGAGCGCGTCAGCGCCACGGCCTTGGCCTACCACGGCCAGCGGCTTTCGTGGCGGGTGGTCGTCGATGCCGTTCAAGGCCGGCGGGTGGTCGCCGGCGTCGGCAAGTTGCGTCTGGAGTTCAACTCGATCGGCGCCGAGCCCGACTTCGAGGCGGGTGATGAAATCCTGGTCCAGGGAGTGATCAGCCAAGTCGATCCGGCGCGGGCGTGGATCCGGCTCGGGGCGGACACGTTTGCGCAGCCCCCGAGCTACTAAGAGGTTGCTCTACATCGCTCCGGCGTCTGCCGGCGCGAGCTCGGGCGTGGGACCGGCATCGTGGCGCGAAAAAGCCCACGTCCGATGTGGTGGATCCGTAGACTCGGACCCTTTCTCCGGTCCAGGACCGCAAACACACCATGAGAACCTCTCTTTTCGTCGCCGCCGCGCTCGCCGGTGGCCTGTTCGCCCTTCCCGCTACGGCTCAGTTCGGGGGCTCCGTCAACCGCAAGGCGCCCAAGGTCGAGCAGTCGATCACGTTTGGCGACGCAGCGCTCAAGCTGACGTATCGCTCATTCTCGTGGGCCGAAGGTCGGTTCATGGATGCCCTGATGGCCGATGACGAGCGCGGCGCGGCGAGCCGGGAGCGCGTGAACAAGCGCGCCGAGGGGAACCCGATGGGTGGCCTCGAGACGACGGCTGCGTTCCAAATGGGCGGCAAGACGGTGCCGGCCGGCAAGTACAACCTGTTCTTCCAGATCGATGAGGACCGCAAGTGGCACCTCGTCGCGGCTGGCAACGGCAGTGACGCGCGGGTCGATTGGGCGCTGCCATCGAAGGACAGCCCCCTGCCGAGCCCCCGGCTTGTGTGCGCGCTGCGCGCCGGCGTCGCGGACGGCACGGGCGTCTTGAACATCGCGTTCGGCTCGACTGTTTGCCGCATCGAACTGTCGCCCGGCAGCGGCGACCAGTCCGGCACGCGGTGAGCTGAGGCTGCTTGGGCGGCGCAATCGCGCCGCTTACGGCGAGTGCCGAACTCGTCGGCGACAGCCCGGATCGAAGCCGCCGCGCCTTGGCGCCGGCGGCCGCGGTCGGACGATCTCGCTGTGAGACTGTCAGGGTGGACGCCATTGGTAGTTTCCTTGAGTTGCGGCGGACTTCGACCCGACGAAGCCCCTGTCGGTTAGCGCCTTCCGCAGCCGGCAAACTACTAGGCCCGACGCGGGTCTAGCATCCACGGGGGAGGGGGCCGCAGATCCGGTCGCGGTGCGCTACATGAAGGCCATCGTTGGGATTCCTGAGGGGGAGACACGCGCTCGCGTGCTGTCTGTTCTGGCGTCGACCAAGTTCGAGGCCGACGTCGCGCAAGACCTGGCGACCGCGCTCCAGCTCGCGGGACATGCCGGCAAGTGTCTGCTCTTGCTCGATGCTTCTTTGTCGGGTGGCACGCCGCAGCAGGTGGGCCAACGGCTGTTGCAGATCGACTACGCCGCGCGGCCATACGTGGTCTTGCTGGCCACGCCTGGCGAGCTCAACGGGCTGGTGCAGGCCCTGGGCGCGGCGGTGCAAGACGGTCTTGCGGCACCGCCTGACGTGCAGCAGCTAGCGGCGCGCCTGGGCGTCGCCGAGCGCACGCTCACGCTGGGTGAAGCTGCGTCTTCCTCGCAGGACGTCACCGGGGAGACGGGCCAGCGTCGCACCGATGCCGTCAAGAGCGTGGTGCGCCGCATGCCCAAGATTCAGCGGCGTCTGCCACCCAAGGGAGCCGCCGCCGCTGCTCCCGCCCCGCCGGCGTCGGGCTCGGCCCGGGCCGGTGCGCCGGTCGGCGACCAGGCCGCTCCAAGCGCCGCCGCGCCCGACGCCGCCGCCGCAGCGGCGAGTGCCGTCGACCGTGGCTCCGAGCTGGAGCAGCAGCTCGCGCAGCTACCTGCTGTCATCGGCGAGACGCTGGAGATGATCGGCGTCAGCGGCGCCACGGTCGAAGCGACCGCCCGTGCCGCCGGTGCCGAGACCAGATGCGAGATCGTCGCCTTGTCCGCGATCGCCCGCACCGATCCTCCGGCCTGGGTGCAAGTGCGCGTCGAGGTGAACATGGACTCGCTCAACCAAGTCTACGAGGCCATGGTCGGCGAGGCGCCCTCGACTGCCGCCGAGGTCATGGACGCCGGTGGCGAGGTGCTCAACTTGGTGCAGGGAGCGGTCAAGACGATCCTCGAAGAGCACGGGGTGAATCCGCTTGCCTCGCTGCTCCCCAATGTGAACCAAGCGGAAGCGGCCCCGGTCGACTGCATGAAGCCCTCCGTTGTGAACCGGTACGCGGTCTCTGCCGAGGGCGTGCAGATCTACGTGACCGTGTCGGAGTACCCGGTGGCGCCGTCCGATCTGCCGCCGTCGGAGCTCGCGCCGACCGCGGTGGTCTACGAGCCGGTCAAGCACGGTGACTCCACCTTGGTCAAGCCAGGCGTGATTCTCAGCGAGCAGCACATCGAGCGCCTCACCGGCCTGGAGGCCGACGAGGTGAAGCTACGCGTCAAGGTCTTGCCGCCGCCGCATCGCTGATCTTGGCCGGAGATTCGAGATGGCCGGGGTGGATACCTACGAGATTCCGGCGCTAAAGCCGCGCTTGATGCAGCTGGCCAGCGTGCCCGCCGGGCATCGCGACTATCTCGAGCTCATCCTGGACGGCGTGATGGGTGACCCGGCCCTGACCGGCGAGGCCTTTCGCATGGCGAACTCGCCGGTCTACCGCGGCAACCGGCGGTGCACATCACTGCGTCAGTGCGTCATGCGCGTCGGCCCGCGTGCCTACGTGAGCCACGTCCTCAAGAAGTACTTCGTCTCGGTGTTCTCACCAGCCTCGGCGGTGAACTACGAGCTTTGGCAACACTCGATGCTGGTGGCCTCGGCCAACCGGTTCCTCGCGCGCATGTTCTCGCATCTCTCCATCACGCCCGAGTGGGCATTCCTCATGGGGATCATGCACAACATTGGCAGCCTGGTCTTGGCCCACAATGCCGAGGAGAAGTACACCGAAGTTGTCCAGGGCGTCAGTCTCTTCTCCAGCCGGTTGCTGGACGTTGAGCGCAGCACCTTCGGCACCGACCACCAAGAGCTGGGGGAGGTTGTCGCCGGCAGCTGGGGGCTGCCGGCCGATGTCGTGGCCGTGATGGCGAGCCACCACGCCAACATCGCCGACCTCGAGGGCACCCCGCACCGCGATTGCGTTCTGCTCACTCAGCTGGGTCTGTCGATGACGGTCGCCTACTACGAGGACCCCGACGAGGCCGCGGCCGACCCGGGGCGACCCGCGACCCACGAGATCGCCAACGCCTTGGGGCTGCGCCCGCCGGACGAGACCTGGCTCGCCGAGTCGCTGCTGGCGATCAACGACGAGGCGCAGGTGGATCTTCAGGTGATCCTGGACGAGTAGCTGCTCGATCCGGCTCACGCCGGATCGAGAATTGGGATGAAGGGAGAGGGCGAACCGGCCGTGGGGGCCCTTCGGGCCGAGCCGGCGAACTCCCAACTCCCTCCGCTCGCTCGGGGGCAGAGCGGACGCCCCGCCCACCCCGGCGTTTCACGCCGGCCGCAGATCTTGCGACGACCGACGTGAAACGACGGGGCAGGCGGGGCGGCGAGCCTCATCCTGTGGGTGGCAACACGATGTGCGGAGCGAGGGCGATGGCGATGGCTCGCAGCAGGTTATAGGTGAGGACGGACAGGTCGCGGTTCGGTCTACTCGATCGACTACCGATCATTGGAGCGACGGGATTGATCCTCGTCGTTAGCTACGCTTTGGGAAGGATCCTTTTACAAGCGGTTCGTGTTGAT
>JBCCGH010000080.1:0-40409 GCA_039029375.1 Planctomycetota bacterium | reverse complement strand
CGGAGTCTTTGCGCCGGCCGCGTCGGGGCGGGAGCTGGTGGGGCCCGAGGTCGTCGAACACCGTGGCTTCCTCTCGATCCACGGCAACCCCGACTCCGTGACTTCGCTCGACGCTGCGAGCGGCGCTGAGGGCCGTGGATAAGGCCCCAGATTCCTGAATCACACCACTAGGGGAGTCGATGTGCGCCCGGCAATCGCAGACGAACTCGATGCGTAAGCGACATCCGCCCGGCTGGATTTCGTGTTCTTTCAGCGCGATGGCGCGCAATAGTGTCAAGCGCCCGCTGGGGCGCCGCCGGGTTGGTCCAGCGACGAGCCCGGACAGCTTGCTCCCGCCGGACCCGCCTTCTCAGCGCGCGACGACGTCGGTGGTGGTGTTGGTGAGGTCGGCCAAACCCGGTACCGAGATCACCAGTGCCTGCGAGTGCACGTTCGTCCCGACGAGTGCGAGCGCGTTCGGCACGGGGATCGACAGTCCCGCACCAGTTGCAGCCGGCACCAAGAGCGGGGGTAGGGGGACAATGGGTGGGGCCAGACCAAAGACTCCTAACCCCGGCAACGGGGTCGCCGCCGTGCCCAGGGCCCAAAACGGCAGTACGATGCTCGGCGTGACCTGGCCCGGCGGTCGGGCGTAGGCGTCGATGTGATACGTCGTGCCCAAGAACGGGACGAACGGGGTGACGAGCTGCCGCAGAGCGTTGGCGAAGACGCGGTTCTCGCCGCCAACGACGAGGTCGGGATCGCGATCGCCATCAAGATCCGCGAGCGCCAGCGTCGTGGGGCGGAGGCCGCCAGGCAGCAAACCTGACGCATCCGAGAAGAACCCGGCGCCGTCGTTCAGGAGTAGCCAAACCGACAGTGTGGCCAGCGGGCCGCCCACCGTGACCAAGTCGGGGTCGCTGTCTCCGTCCACGTCCGCGGCCGCGACCGCCGACACTGGCGAGCTCGCGATGAGGGGGTATTGGGTGCCGGTCACGTCCTGAAACTGCCCCGTGCCGTCGTTGACGTGGAGACGGTCGCCGAGGGCCAGGTCCAGGTCTTGATCGGCGTCGTCCAAGATCGCGGCCGAAAGATCGCCGACCTGGGTCCAGACGACCAGGTGGCGGCCGGCGGGGCCGTTGCCCTTGGAGATGGCGAGGTAGGTGCCGATGTCCCCTTCGCCGAGGACCTTCTCTTGGAGCTGAGAGGCGGTGGAGCCAACGCCCCTGCCAAGCTCGAACTCGGTCGCGATGATGGTGCGGGTGCCCAGGGCCCGCTGGGACCAGACCACGACCACATCGTTGTCGAGCGCGGTGGACTCGCCGCCGAGATCGAAGACTTCCGCGGCGGCTTGGCCGTGGAGGCGACGGTGCCCGTGCCGCCTTCAAACGCGCGCTGATTGGTATAGCCGAAGACGAGAGGGTTGCGGGGGCCTTGGACGTTCATCGCCACGACGTAGTAGTCCTGGCTCGCGATATAGGCGGCGCGCGGTGACTTCTCCTGGCCCGCTGTTGGGCTCGGGATCGAGAACGCGTAGCCCATTGTCTGGCCGGCTGCATCGAGATGTCGATAGACCGCGCGCGAGGCGATGCCGGACGATGTGTAGATGTCCGTGCACCACACTTGGGTGATGTCGCCGAGCGGCCCTCCGACCGCGAAGCGCGACTCGGCGGCACCACCGAACGGATTCGGTAGTAGTCCGGTGATCAAGGGATCCACGATCAGCGGCGGCACGGCGTCCCGCAGGAAGGCCTCGGTGACCCTAAGTCTCAGTGTCTCGCCATCGACCTCGATCGAAGCTGTCTCGCGAGCGCCGTCTGCGGTACGGGCCGTGACGCCGCGGAGGGACAGAGTTCGAGGCGCGGCGACTTTGTGCCTGGCGACCGCAACCCGGCGCTCGAGAGGCAGAACCGGAGAAAGCCACCAGGCCCCAAGTCGTCGGGAGAAAAAAATCGCGCTCCGGGGAGCGCTCGCGACGAGCCGCACCATGGCGCTCTCGTGGTCCGTTCCACCGCGATCCGGAGTCGTTGGGGCAACGCGGTCGTGTTGGCCGGGTGGGGTACGCTGCGGGGCCAACGCGGTGGTGTTGACCGGGTGAGGTACGCTGCGCTGGAACGAGCAGCGCTTTCTTGACAGATCGACGTCCCATTCTCGCGACGTTCCCGGCTTTGGAGGGCGCCCAAGCCGCAACCGACTCGATCAGGAGACAACCCATGCGCAAACTCAGCGCGCCCCTCATCCTCGCCGTGGCGCTCCTCGCGCCGCGGCCCGCCGCCCAACCCGTCTGGTTTAGCTGCACGTGCAACAACGGCGTGGGCTACTTGGAGCAGGCCCCGACCTGCGCTCGGGCCTTCGCCACGTGCAGTTTCTACTGCTTCGTCTGG
Organism: Planctomycetota bacterium; assembly: GCA_039029375.1. Classification (GTDB taxonomy): domain Bacteria; phylum Planctomycetota; class UBA1135; order UBA1135; family UBA2386; genus JBCCGH01. The sequence continues at coordinate 38,046 of JBCCGH010000080.1, read as the reverse complement.
AACTGGCGGTCGGGCATCGCCGCCTACCGTTGCCCCGACCCGAACTGCCGCAGCGAGGGTTGCCCGCCACCACTACGGCGGCGACCGTCCAGCTACCAGGAGCTGGGCGCTTCGAGCCTCAATGCCCAGGCGGTCGGACAGCTGTTCGTCGTCCCGGACGGGCAAGGCGGTTACCACGGCGCCGCGACCGTTGTCCGCGGCGGCCGGACCGACTGGGATCCGATCACGTTCCGCTGGGGCGGGCCCGGCACGTCACCCGTGCTGGACGGGATCGACGGCACCGCCTACACGCAGGCGCTGATCTCTCCCTACGACGAGTTTCAGCTCGGTCTCGACCGCGCCGCCCGGGTGGCCGTCGTCGACACCGTTCAGGGATCGGTCATCGCCGATCGTGCCACGCCGACCTCGCCGCTCGGCAACGTGCAGCCCATCCAAGGCATCGGCTCCGGCTTCGATGTCCAGCTCGGCGTGATCAAAGGGCAATCGGTCCTGTTCTGGACCAACCCAGGCCCAGCCGGCTCATCGATCATGGTCGGCGAAGTCGACACCGACTCCGCGGCACCGACCTTCGGGCGCGTGTCCAACCCGAGGGTGGCCGTGGCGACCTCGACGTTTCCTGGCGTCGTCGGCTGGCATTCGCCGACGCCGATCGACGACGCGCAAGGCGAAACCAGGGCATTGCTGTGCGCGGCGCAGACCGACGATGACAGCTCGGACGCCTACTACGTCAGCACTCCGGACCAGAGCCAGTTCAACGTGGCCCAAGTGCAGCCGCACTTCCTCCACGACGATGGCGCGGACTACCTCAATAACCCTCTCGTGACCCAGGGCACGGCGGTCTACGCGGACTTCGACGCGGGCGCGGGAGCCTACGGAGATCCTCAGCGCCTGGACTTCTTCGGACTGAGCTCCACCACGGTGCCATCGACCGGCGGCACGGTAACGCAGGTCGCGCAGCTCCCCCTGGGCCTCGCGGCTCCGCAGGGCGTGTTCATGAGCTACGGCACGTCGCTGGCCTTCGGCTGCATCGTCGCGCCGAGCGTGTCGACCGGTCCGCATCCGGTCATCGGCAATGAGGCATCGATCTCCCTGACCGCACCGCCTGGTCTGCCGGTGGGTGCGGTCCTCAGCGTCCAAGCAGTGGGTCTGGACGCGTCGAACAACATCTGGACGAGCAACGTGGCGAGCATCGAAGTCGGCACGTAGAGGCCCGAGGCAGAGCGGCGACCACGCCCCCCGGCCACCCGCCGAGCCCTCGACGACTACTGCAGCAAGTCCAGCGCGTTGGTGATTCTTCGGAACCGGCGGTCGGACGTGCCGGGCTGCACGCGCATCTCGTGGAGCAGCTCCCGCAGGCGGTCCTGACGGCTCAGGTGGTTCACGGTGGCCACCGCCCGTTCGATGATCCCCCAGGTGTCTGCATCGCTGTCGCGCGGTTCGCTGAGAATCAGCCGGACTCCTTCCAGCACCAACCGCTCTGCCTTGTCCGGCTGGAGCAGCTCCGGCGATTGTGCGTACTCGTCGCCGCACGGCGTGCCCGCTGCGATCTCCATGCCGGCGTGCAGCTCCGCCAAGGCGATGCGGCTGTCGAGGTAGTCGGCTTGTGTTGCCACGGCTCGTTCGTAGCAGCGCATCGCCTCGCCGAGCCGACACCGCGCGTGCAGAGCCCGGCCGAGATTGTGCAACGCCGTGACGTACTTGGGATCGTCCTCGATCAGCTCCATGTAGATGCTTGCCGCGTCCTCGTAGCGACCGAGCCGATCCAGGATCACCGCCCGCGCATTGCGCCAGCGGCGCGGACCGGGCGGGCTGTCGAGGGCAATCGCGCGGTCCACCGCGACCAAGGCCTCCTCGAGCCGGTCCTGCTCGAGATACACTCTGCCGAGCGAGTACCACGCGTGCCCCCAGCTGTCGTCCAGGGCGACCCCCTGCTGGATCACGCGCTCCGCCTCATCGAGCCGACCGAGCCAGCGGAACACGACGCCCAGCGTCCGGTGCGCGGATCGGCTTGTGGGTAGCAGCCGGATCGAAGTCTGGAGCTCGCGCAACGCGAGCTCCAGGTCCTTGGTCATGGAGGCGATGCGGCCGATCATCAACGCCGCGGTCGCATCGTCCGGATGGCGCTCGGCCACGGCGAGCATCGCCTCTCGGGCGGCTGGATAGTCGCGCTCGCGATACCGACGAATGCCCTCGAACAGCGCCGCGGCGTGGCTCGACCCATCGGCCTCGCCGGTCTGACCGCGCAGCAGGCGGCGCAGCGCGCGGGCCGTGGGATGTTGCGGATCGTGCGCGATGAACTCCTCGGCCCGCTCCTCGAAGTCGTCGCCATGCTCGACCAGCGCGTCCAAGGCGACCGCCAGGGCTCGGGTGGACGGCTCACGCGCGTGGGACTCACGCGTTGCCCACCAACCCAGTGGGCCGACAACTGCAATGAGCAACGCCACTCGGACGGCCACGCGGTGCTCGCGCACGCCCTCGGCGATGCGCTGTCGAAGCGGCACGGCCACCCTTCGACTCCGCCCTGCGGCGAACGCCGCCAGGGCATCGGCCAGCTCGCGCGCGGTCCGGAACCGCCATCTCCGGTCGAACGCCAGCGCCCGGCGACAGACGCTGACGAGGGCCGGCGGAAGAGACGGATCGACCCGCTGCGGCGGCCGCACGGGCTGCGTCTTGGCCATCTCCAAGACCGCCAGCGCGTCACGGCCCGTCCGCGGGGGCTCCAACGTGAGCAGCTCGAACAGAATGACGCCGAGGCCAAACACATCGGTCCGAGGATCCGCGGGCTCGCCCCGTGCCTGCTCGGGAGCCATGTAGACCGGCGTGCCCAGCACGTCGCCGGTCCGCGTCAACGTCTCGAACTCGCCCCCACCGGCCAAGCCAAAGTCGACCAGGACGCAGCGACGCGATTCTTCCTCCAGCAGCACGTTCGAGGGCTTGAGGTCACGATGCAGCAGACCGGCGTCGTGGAGGTAGGACACGGCGCGGGCGATGCCCGCCACGAACGCCGCGACGCGCTGGCCCGGAGCGCGATCGCCCGGCAGCTCCAGCCGCGCGCAAGCCGGTGGCCCGCCGGCGCTCCCACGCGCCGCCTGGACCAGCGCGGAAAGCGGCTGCCCCCGGACCAAGTCCATCACGAGGTGCGGCACGTCACCGCTAAAGCCCACTTCGTGACACCGCACGATGCCTGGATGGGCCAAGCTCCGGAGCGTCGCGCCTTCGCGCAGCAGGCGCTCCCGCGCCCTGGGATTGCCGGCAGCGATCGGGGCGAGCAGCTTGAGGGCGCGTTCTGGCTCGGTGTCGCCGTCGCACCGCACACGCAGGACCCGCCCGACACCGCCGGAGCCGAGGGTTCCCAGGACCCGCCACCGACCGATCCGCTCGGGCAGAGCAGCGTTTGGAGGCGGCAGCGCCGCGTCGACGGCCAGCACTCCCATCAGGGCGTGGCGCAACTCCCAGTCGTCGCTCCCGGACTCGGCGAGGAAGCCGTCCACGGTCAGGTCTTCACCGCGATCGCGCCGTTCCACAAACTCGGCGACCAACGAGTCGCGCAACGACTCGTTCATGCGCGCCCCCGCTCCGTCATCAGTTGACCGAGTCGCGTGATCGCTCTCGAGTAGAGCTTGCGCATGGCATCTTCGCTCCTCCCGGTGGAGGCGGCCGCCTCGGCGTTCGACAGCCCTTGGAAGCGCCGCAACAGAACGGCGTCTCGCATCCCGGCGGGCAGGGAGCGCATGCACGCCTCGAGGGACTCGAAGCGCTCCCGATCTCGGTAGCGAGGCGGCTCGGCACTGACCGGCTCAGAGCCCTCGGTCAACGGCACGGTCGGCGCCGAGCGCTTGCGCGCGGCAAAGAAGGCAGCCCGCGTGCGGATCTTATTGCGCACCAGCTGGCGGAGGAATGCCGACACACAGCCCTTGCCCCGGTAGTCGAGCTTCGGCAACTCTCGAAACGCTTCGAGCGCGACGCTCTGGAAGACATCTTCGCTCTCCAGCACGGCGCGCAGCCGAGCCCCGAGCTGTAGCCGAATCGAGAACAGCAGCTCGTCGTGGTACAGATCGTACAACTCGCGCCAAGCCCCTTCGTCGCCGTCGCCGATGCGGCCGAGCAGCTCGACGGTCTGCTCGTCGCCGGGCATGCCACGGTACTCCACAGGTCAAGTCTCGCGAACGGCTCGACGGGCTCGCCCCAGGTCGACGCCTGAGCGGCAACCGTCGCCGCCGCGAACCGCGAAGCGGGCCGTCGGCATCGGTGGCGCACGTCGGAGTCGGGGCACGTGCTCGCGAGTATAGCCACGGCGGTGCGCCGAGCCACTGCGGCGCTCCGGCGGTGGGCAGTGCCGCGATTAGAAGCCGGAGATCGGCGGCGTCTCCGACGTAGAACGAGCTAGGAGCCGCACGTCGCCGTCAGCGCCGCCGGACCGCCCACCGCCAACCGGTGCGGGACCAGCTCGGGGTCGTTCCCGCTCACCCGCGCCGCGCGGCCTCCCGCCACCCGCGCCGCCGCCGTCACCGCGCCATTGAACGCGACCGCGCGGCCGCGGACCGGGCATCACAGCGGCTGCGGTAGTCGACGGAGTTCAGTTCAAAGATGGAATCAGGGCCGAGAGCGCCGCGTGATCAGATTCCGCCATCCTCAACTCTTGCACGTATCCCTGCCTGCGTGCCTTGACGTAGCTTGACGAGCGTCTAGCCTCGGGGATCGCGTGGTCCTCGGTGGCCGCGCCATCCGGTAGTGAGCGGCGTCACCGCAACCACTTAAAGGAGACTCAGGTGAGACATCGGCTTCGCCAGGCAATCTGCCTCGAAGGCGCGGGGGATTCTCCACTAACCGAGGCGACGACCGACCGCCTCCAGGTGGGCAAAGGTACACGCTTGTGAATCCGGAATAGGAATGGCGTGCGGACCGCAAGAGCAATCCCATCAAGGCGTTAGGTGGGAACACCTGCTTGCACAAGCAGCACGCCCCCCGGCCCGGGCACATTTGCAGCCCGCTGACGTCGAGGATCTAACGCAAGCGGCAGTGTGGGCGTTCCTGGACTACGTGAGCCGTCACCCCGGGGACGCAGTGGATCCGGTGTCCTTTGTAAGGGAAGAGAGTTATGCGCTGCTCTTCCGATTTCGACGCAGCGCGCCTCGAGCCCCTGCGCAACTGCGACACCATTCGTGGAGCTCCTTTGCCGCAATATCGACTCCGGAACCCGGGGTCTGGGGAGGGGGAGCGCGAAGGGCAGTTGTTCTACGCGCCTTTCTCTCAACGCTACGGTCGACCCGCACGGAGAGTATCTTCAAGCTCCGATTCCTCTCGGGGGAGTCTGAGGCATACATCGCCACGGCCATGCAGCTCACGCCAAAGGAGGTCTCGAGCACTTGCCGAGCACTGCTCCGACAGGCTTACCGGTTTGGACGCCGTAATGGTGGCCTCACTGATGCTCTGCGAACTCATGGGAACGCCTCGGTCGATTCTTGAACTCGCAGGGTCGCACGACGGGCAGGTGGGGGTCGTAGCTGGAAACGGTGAAAGCCGTCTCGCCTACGACCTCCGAAGTCTCCCGCGAGGCACGGTGCTCTTTGGCTGTAATGCACTCTATCGCGACACCACCCCTCACTACCTGGGCTCTGTCGATGTGCGAATCACGGACGAGATGATCGCTGCCTACAAGGGGCAGCCGTTTGCCTACGTCGGCCCAAGAGGAAGAGTAAGGCAGTGGCAGAAATCGGGGAGGGCTGTCCCGGAGTTGCTCGAAATCGAAACCTGCAGTGATCAGACGACGGGGCCTCTCATGGTTCTTGCTGCCGCAGTTCTCGGGTGCAACCCTATCTACTTGGTCGGTTTCGACCACGACTGGACACCACGACCGGGGCTCTCTAACAGCGTCTACCGCGATACGGCGCTCTATGTGGAAAGTGGCGCAAGATTCTTCTACCTCGAGCGGTGGCGGCCTCAGCTAGAGGCGGTGCTCGACCGATTTGCCAGCACCGAGTTTCGCCAAATTGGACCGAACACGCTCCCACTGCCGCCCTCCCGTTGGGAGGACATTGGGGCGTGAATCAAGAAGTCGCGCGAGTCTTTGTCGGCACGGACCAACGCATGGGCCCCGCTGAGCGTGCCCTAGAGCGAAGTATCCGGGCGCACTCGGGCATCCCGGCCGAGCTCAACTGGATGCGAGCAGGGCAAGGCCAGTTTGGCGGTTGGCACATGAGGCGCCGCGCAGAACGACCTTACTCCGGCTCGGGCTGGCCCACAGAGTTCACGCCGTTCCGGTTCGCAGTACCTGAGCTCGCGGGGTTCAAGGGTCGCGCCATCTACCTCGATGCTGACATGGTCCTGGGCGACATCAGAGAGCTCTGGGAGAGACTCTTCGACGCCCCTGGACTTGTCCCCGAAACCACACCGAGGTCTCGATCATCGACTGCGGCGCGTTCGGGGGCAAGCGACGAAGCTGTGCCATGGCGCCGAATCGGGCGAAATAGGGCTACTGGCGCGGCCGGTGAGCCGCAGGGCAAGGAAAGCAATAAGGGATGGTGTGCGCGGTGGTTCTGTGAACTCACGCGGCCCCAACTCTCCCGAGATCCTCCGGAATATCTCCAAAGTGTCAACGCCGCTTGACCCTTTTGATGGTTGAGGGGCACGCCGCGTCCCGGATGAGAGGTTCGGCGGCGTCCATCGCGGTGCTCCCAGAGTTTCGAGTCACAGTCCACACATCCCAGGAGAACACGAGTGAGACACAAAGTCTGCGAGGCGCTCTGCCTCGACAACGCGGGCAACGATGGTCTGACGGAAGAGATCAGCCAGGTCGTCGCGCTCAACGGCAACAACAAGATCCAAGCTGAGATCATCCTGTTCGCGAGAACTGGCGAGGCAAGCGTCGTGGTTCAGACGCAGGTCAGCAACGACGGCACGAACTGGTCGGACCAAGGCTCGTCAGAGAACATGGGCGCGATCGGTCGCAAGTTGCTGCAGGCCATCACCATCGAGGCGGCCTACGCCCGTCTTCACTTCTCGTTGACCGCTGCAGGTAAAGGAATCCTCGATGCTCATCTTGCGATCTCCGACCAGTAGACGCCCTGCCCGACGTCACTGTGGAGACTTGGTCGCGGTCTTCGGAAGTCTCTTTCACAGCGATGGACTTCCCTTGGCCCACACACTCCTTCAAGAAGGAGGGCGGTCGTGAATCACAAAGTGTGTGACGCGCTTTGCCTAGACACTCAGGCCAATGACGGACTGGCGAGCGATGTGAGCCAGGTTGTTGACATGAACGGCATGAACGCCATTCAGGCTGAGGTGGTCGTTTACGCAAACACGAGCAGCGGCGCCCTGACCATCCAACCGCAAGTCAGTAACGACGGTGTGAACTGGGTGGACCACTCAACGTCGGGATCGATCACGGCTGGAGACATCGGCCGACAGGTTCTTGGCGTCGTGACCCCGGTCGCAACTTCCTACGCTCGCCTCTACTTCACCCTCGCCGGAACCGGCAAGGTGATTGTTGACGCGCACCTAGCTATCTCGAAGCAGTAACACTCGACGAGGACGACTCCAATCATGATCCACCAAGTCTGCAAGGCCCTTTGTCTGGATAGCCAAGGGTCGACCGGGCCAGCGTCGGAGTTCAGCCAGGCTGTCTCCATGGAGGGCTACAACTCGGTCCAGGCGGAGCTCGTGCTCTACGCCTACACTCCAGGCGTCTCTACGGCTCTCTCGGTGACAACCCAGGTGAGCAACGACGGAACTAACTGGCAGAACGCGAGTTCCGCCCAAGCGACTGGTGAGATCGGGAGAACGCTCCTGAACGCTCAGAACGACGTCGCCGCCTCCTACGTTCGGCTATACTTCGAGCTTGCCGGAACAGGGAAGGCGGTTCTTGACGCGCATCTCGCCATCTCGTCGCAGTAGGAGGGTCTTGACGCCCAACCCGACTCACCCTGTTCCGCTTCTCCGGACCATGGTCAGGAGCTTGTTGATGGTCCCTTTGGATCAGTCGCTATGGATGTCGGCTCCTTTCAACCAGCCGCCCAGCCGGGGAAGAGAACCGCTTATCTCGCGGGCACCTCCGGGGGCGTCGCGTGCGCCGCCCGCCCTGTTCGCGGTCTTAGCCCACCACATGGCTTCAGCCGCCAACGGGGGCCGTTCAGGAGGCGGTGTTCACTTCAAGCGGCAGCCTCCGTCTCCTCGCGACTCCGCGAGCGTGCCCACCCCAGCTAGTCGGTCTTCCTGTCGACTTGCCCATTGGCAGGCAGTAGCGCCACACCGTGGCGCTGCTGCCCACACTGAAGAATCCCGGGACCCACTGGTTTCATAGCCCACTCTCGCGATTGCTACCGATTGCGCTCTATGCGTCGCCAGCGCTCTGCAGCGAGCGGGGTGTTTGCGACCCTCCAGCGCGAGTTCTCCTTGGTGTGCAGGCATCTGTTATGACGTATTTCCCTCCAGCAATTCCCCAGGCGTTCTCCGTGAGGCGACCATTCGTGGCCCAGGGGCCCTCGGCCACGCGGCGAACTCTGCGGTCATTCGGCGCCGCTGGCAACGGTAGGCAAGACGACACGGTGGCCGTCCAGATGGCGCTGGCAGCGGCGCCGACAGTGAGGAGAGCGCTGGACGAGCCCCGCCGTCTCTTGACCGGCGAAGGGCTTGTCTACTCCGTGCGCGGAAACCTAAACATCCCCTCTGGACTTGATCTAGAAGACGCGATATTTGTGCAGAGAGACGATCCAGCAAATGTCTCAACCCTGCGCACTGATCCGACGCCAGGAGCTACGACAACTCATATCAGGATGCGCCGTATCAAGATTGTAGTGGGGCGGGACCCGACCCAAGGTGAGCGTGGACTAAACTTTGGTGTCGAGATTCGCAATGCAGAAGACGTCGTCCTCGAGGATGTCGAGGTGACCGGGTCCAGGAAATGTGTCGGGCTGTTTGTGGTTTTTTCTCAAAACGTGCAGATCGTCCGGCCGTACATTCATGATATGTTTTGGCAGGACGATTCAGCAAGCATCGAGCAGATCTACGGCATCGAGATCGACCGCTGTGTCAATGTGGACGTCGTGGAACCGTTCATTCAGAACCTGGGTCGAACCGAGCCTCAGCCAAGCGGACCACCAAGAATCACCAACTGGCAGACGGACGGCATTGCAATTCAAGGTTCCCGCCTATTTCGCGTATTGGGAGGCGTCATCGACAACTGCGGAGAGTGTATCGACATCACTGGTGCCGCTCCACAGGAACACTTCTTGATTCATGGAGTATTCGTCTCAGACGCGGATTACGCGGGAATCAAGATTGTGAACTCCGCCCGTCAGGGTGTTGTCTCTTCGTGTGTCGCCCGAACGTGCCTGGTTGCTTTCGTCGTGGCCGGTCCGGATATCGTCGCCGCATGTCAAGGTGCCGAGGTGCGTGACATCCGCATAAGCGGATGCATGGCGATAGATACAGGTACGGTCGACACAGTCACGTCTAGTCTGGGAATCCCCGGCATCGGCTTTCATGTCTTAAACCAGAAACAAGACCCTAGGTACCCTCTCCGCGTCCTGTTCACGGATTGCGTTGCGCAGAATCGTGATGGCGCACGAAAGGTCGAGTTTGGTTTCCGGGAAGACGATTGCTTGGTGCCCGGACGGGAGAATCGAGCGCTGAATTGTCGCGTCATCAATGCGGAGACCGACCACATTGGCATCGGGTGGATCAGTGTCTTTGATGAGGGGGCGACCTGGCCAACCAACCCATGGAAGTGCCCTATGCCACCATGCTGTCCTCCCATCACAGGGCTACAATGCCCTTAGCACGGGTGAAGCATGGCTGACATGGCTGTCTCCTTGCACCGAGTGACGCCGTTAGCCGCATTGCTAGCGATCACCGCCTTGGCGTTTGGGTTCTTCGATCATCTTGGCGATAAGATACATTACTCGGGTGACGAGGCGTATTTCTATTTCTTGGGCCTCCCAGCCTCCCAGGAGAACGCGTGGGATAATGTCCTTGCTTTTCAAGGCGAGTTCGAGAAGCGGGGAGGCGGTCGGGCGAATGAGGAGGCCGCGCGCTATTTTCTGGATATCCAGATAGCACACCGAGAAGACTACCCGGTCCCCCGCGCCATATGGAGAGCTACAAGTTGGATAACACAGGTCTTGGCGGAGACGCATTCTCCGGTGCATCGTGTGGCGGCCGCGAGCATATACATGTACGCGGTTCAGGGGGCAGCGTGTATAGGGCTGCTATTGCTTGCGAGTTGCTTGGGTGCGCGGACACCGTCACGAGCGCTGCTTGCCATCGGCGTTTGGGCATGGCTTGTATGGGCGCTCGAGATGACTTCGGCCCTGGCTCCAATTTGCGACATGGTGAGTGACCTGCCCGCAACGCGATGCTTGGCGTCGACCTTCACCATGACGGATCCAGAGTACTCTCCTTTTGGGCCGTCACCCCGCGCGAGTTTCTTCATGTGTTTGCCGGGGGTCTTGACACTCCGGTGGTCCGGTTGTTACCGAGCCTCTTACGTCATGGTTCTCTTTGTTGCGTTATTGCATACGGGGCAAGGGGGGCTGGTGGCCTTGGCTTTTTTGGTAATCGATGCCTGCGCCAGGCCGAGCATTGTGTTCGGCAGCGTGCTGACAACTGTGACGGCCTTGGCTCCGGTCGTGTATCTCATATGGCACTGGGCCGCGATCCTCGAGGGCCCTGCAACCATCTGGCTCCTCGCAGGCCTTGCAGCGGGTATTGGCGTCCTGTTGTACAGGAAGAGGCGCGCGAGGAAGGGCGAGCAAGGTGCCGAGGCAGTCAAAAAATCAAGAGCTATGGCTGCATCGCATGACATGTTGGCGTTGGCCGGCTTGACGGTGGGAGGTCTGTCATGCTTCTCCGCGTTTTTTCTGGGGAATCCTGCGGCGAGCGTGGCGACGGGGCGGTGGGGCGCAAGCCTCGCAGTAGTTGCGACGTTCTATCTCAGCACGATATGTGTTGAGGCGGTGGGTGCAAGGGCTACTAGTGGGCTCGCGCGACGAGAGTGGCCATACCGCATCGTGGGAGGATGCCTGATATTGCTCGCGGTGGGAGTGTTTGCCATGTCCGTGCGAGCCATTACCAGTGCAGTTGTGAGAATCGAAGAGGGCGTGGCGCAAGCGGAGGTCGCGATGGGCGGGCCCTTGGACTTCGAGAAGAACAACCAGCTGCACGTGATTTGGCATGCGGCATCGAGAGAGGCTCTAACTGGAGAGTCATACCTAGTCAGATTGCTGAAAGAGCGCTGAGGCAGTAGGCCAAAGGCTAAGAGGCTTGCCGTCAGCTGGCTCCTGGTATTCAGGAGATCGGCCGGTCACTTCCAATCGAGGTAGAGCGAGCCGGTGGCGTCGTGCTCGAGCGCTATGGCGACGCGATTCGTTTCAACCGGCTGCTACTCGCCTTCGCCGAGCACTGGGTGCTTCGGGCCACGGCCGGTGACGGTCGCGCGAGGCAATGAGGAGGGCCGCGTCGAGCGGGTCATCAGCTAGCAGAAGTCGATCGTGCTCACGACGAACTTCTTCGTGATCGACAACAACCGTGGGGACGCCAGGCCGCTCGCCTACCGCGAGACCCGTCGCAAGACTGGGTGTCGCCCCAGCTCGTAAGACTAGGTGTCGCTTGACACCTTGTTCGCGGTGTACTCCCAACGAATGTGGCGAGGAGGAGCTGCAGCGAGAAGAAGTCAGGCATCGCGCAGGATGATCGGTCAGATCGGCGGGCGCCGTAAGTTCGGTCGCTCCAGCCCGATCCACTTTTTGGACGCGACGGGTTGCCTCATTGCGGCGAGAGATCGATCTAGTGCCGTGCGGCCTCGATCTCCGCCTTGCGCTGCAGTCGATACTCGTGCAGCGTGGGTTCGGTGTAGCCGGATGGCTGGGCCGCACCATCGAAGACCAATGCGCAGGCGGCCTTGAAGGCCAGGCCATCGAAGGCGGGAGCCATGGGGATATAGCTCGGATCGGCGGCGTTTTGTTTGTCGACGGTCACGGCCATTTCCTCCATCACAGCGCGCACCGTCTCCGCATCGACGACGTCGTGGTGTAGCCAGTTGGCGATGTGCTGGGACGAAATTCGGCAGGTGGCGCGGTCTTCCATAAGCGCGACATCGTGTATGTCCGGGACCTTTGAACAGCCGACACCCTGGTCGATCCAGCGCACGACGTAGCCGAGGATGCCTTGAGCGTTGTTTCTCAGCTCGGCGCGAATCTCATCCTTCGACCAGTCGCGGTCACGTGAGACCGGAATCTCTAGAAGGTCGTCGACCGACTCGCGCCGCGTTCCCGCGAGCTCGAGCTGCCTTGACCGCACGTCGACCTGCAAGTAATGAGTCGCATGCAGCGTCGCCGCTGTTGGCGATGGGACCCACGCGCAATTGGCGCCGGCACGCGGATGTCCGATCTTCTCGGCGAGCATCTTGGCCATGAGGTCTGGCGCGGCCCACATGCCCTTGCCGATCTGGCCGCGGCCATGCAGCCCGCATTCGAGCCCAATGTCGACGTTCCAATCCTCGTACGCAGCAATCCAGCGCTCCAGCTTCATCTCGTTCTTGCGGACCATGGGGCCCGCTTCCATCGATGTGTGGATCTCGTCCCCGGTGCGGTCCAGGAAGCCAGTGTTGATAAACGCCACTCGGGACTTCGCGACGCGTAGGCACTCCTTCAGATTCAGCGTTGTTCGCCGCTCCTCGTCCATGACGCCAAGCTTGATCGTATGGGCCGGCAGGCCGAGCACACGCTCGACATGCGCGAGGCAGTCGACGGCGAGAGAAACCTCGGCCGGGCCGTGAAGCTTGGGCTTGACAATATAGATCGAGCCCTCCGGCGAGTTGCGATCCACCGGGGGCTTGGACAGATCGTGCATGCCGGCGAGGGCCGTGATCATCGCGTCCAGCATTCCCTCTGGAGCCTCGTTGCCATCGCGATCGATCACTGCGGGCGTGGTCATGAGAAGGCCGACGTTGCGGACGAGCATGAGCGCGCGCCCGCGCAGACGGAGTGCAGATCCATCAGGGGCGGTGTAGATGCGATCGGCCGCTAGGCGACGCGCGAAGGAGCGGTTCCTCGACGTGACCTCGGCCGTCAAATCGCCGCGCATGAGACCGAGCCAGTTGCGATAGGCGAGGACTTTGTCCTCGGCATCCACCGTAGCAACCGAGTCCTCGCAGTCCATGATGGCCGTTAGCGCGGACTCGAGCAGCACATCCGCTATGCCGGCCGGGTCGGAGCTCCCTACCGCGTGCGTTCGCTCGATTCTCAGCTCCACGTGCAGGCCGTATCGTCGAAGGAGGATCGATGATGGCGATCCCCCCTCACCGCAACAGCCAACAAACTGCGTCGCGTCGGCCAGGCCCACGACTCGCTGGTCGGAGAGAGCGACCCGCAGATGTCCAGAATCGACGGCGTAGGCCGTGGCGTTCGCGTGGGAACCCTGATCCAACGGGAAGATGTCATCCAACAGCGCGCGAACACGAGCGATGACTCGCTCGCCTCGGGCAGCGTCGTATGGGCCAGGGACAGGCGCATCCCCCAGTGCGTCGGTGCCGTAGAACGCATCGTAGAGCGAGCCCCACCGCGCGTTGGCAGCGTTGAGCGCGTAGCGTGCGTTGGTTACCGGCACCACTAGCTGTGGCCCTGGTACGGCAACAACCTCGACGTCGACTCCCAGTGTATCGATCTGAAAGTCGGGCCCTTCGGGCTCGATGTAGCCGAGTTCTTCGAGGAACGCTCGGTACGAGGAGGGGGCGAACTCGTTGCGATGCTCGCGATGCCAAGCGTCGATCGCCTTCTGCAGGTCCTCTCGGCGTTGGAGGAGTTCGCGGTTGCGCGGGCCGAAGTCATGGATGAGATCGGCGAGCCCTTGCCAGAACACCGCTGACGTCACACCTGAGCTGGGAAGGGCCTCCTCTTGGATGAATCGATACAGGGCGGGCTCGACGCTGAGTGCGGCGACGCTAACCATTGGCTCACGGTCCATCGCAACCTCCGATGCCTAATTTCGAATTCTCTTGGCCAGCAGCCGTCAAGCGCGGGTTTCCTGAGTCGCTCCGACGAGCACTCAAGATAAGTAGATAACCTACCTCGATCGAGCTACCACGTTCATGGAAGGAGACTAGCATCGGACAGAAGGCGCTAATCCGCGGTCCCCTTGGCGCGTGAGGCAGCTTTGCGCTTTCTTGCATCGACGCTCTTTCGGATCTCGTCGATCATGTCCTCGTCAAACGAGTTCGCTTGCTCGAATAGGTACATTAGCACCTCTCGCAGTATGCCCAGCTCAAGCAGTGCTCCCGGGTTCTCAATGAGGATCTCGCCACCTCGCTTGCGGTCGTGCACGATAGCGCGACCATGCGAGAACCATACCCAACCGTGGTCGCTCTGCATCTGGCTAAGGACCTCGTGATCAGAATCCACGAAGCGAATCTGTACATTGTCGTCATCCTTCGCGCCGGCGTCCCAGTGCTGAATGACACCGGCCTCGTCGTCCGGGCTAAGCTTGCCACGGTGGCGTACGAACACACGCCGAAGGTGTCGATTCATCCCCGCCTGGCACCATTCGAGCTGCTCTTTGTAGTACGGCGGGCCGGCAGTGCCCTTATGAGAACAGAGGGCGGTTATCTCACCCTCGTTCATTTCAGTGACCTTCAAGTATCCTCTAGCCACTTTGTGGAGGAGCTCCTTCACGTTGTCGCGCGGTGCCTTCTCCACGGCGCGCCGCTGCAGGTGATCCAGGAAAGCTGCCAAAGGAACCAGCGGACGGATCGAATCCACCTTCTTCGCGACGTCCTCAACACTGGATTCGATCCTCGTCACATCTTGCTCAAGCTTGAGCTCCACGGCGTCCATCATTGAACGGGTCATAGAGGCGAGCAAGTGTCTCGTGCGCTCATACGCGAGAGCTCCACCGAGGCTAATGGTCACCGCAACCGCTGCTGCCAACGATGGGTGATCGAAACCTACCCAAGTCCACGCTGCGATCGTACAGACGCTACTCGCGATGAAGATCCACGGGATGGGACGACGTCCGCGAGGTTTGCGATTGGGCTGCATTGTCTGGTCATCCTCGATGATCTGACCGCGGCTGTGCTCTCCTTCCCAGTGGCGATCGGAACAAGGCCTAACCTTCACATTTCGCCAAAGACTGGGCTTCCAGTGCCAAGTCATCGCCGGGATGACAGATTCAGTCGCAGTCTTGAAACCGAGGTTAGAGAATGTGGATCGCGATGTGTAGTCGATACTGCGGTCGGGCCCTGGGCGGGAAGGCGGTTGGAACCTCGGCTTTTTTTGTTGGCGCCCTATCCGAGTACCCGGCCGAGCTCGCTTCGCTGCGAGAAGGCGCGTGAGGGCCGAGGAGCGCATGGACCCACGCACGCAGCCCGACCGAGGTGGACAGACCGATAGCTCAACCTGGCCCGTCAGGCTGCGGTACGCCGATGGCTGCGCAACGCCCACCAAGGCGCTGCCTGCCCCGCCCGCTCCCGAAGAGTCCTGGAAGTTGGTCGAACCAGAACCCAGGCCCGCGACGCAACTTGCGCCGACGTAGGATGGTGACATGTCGGGTAGTGGTCCGGCGACTTTTCGTGGGCGGAGTTGATGAAGCGGGTGTTTGAGACGGATGTGCTGCGTTGCCCAGCGTGCGGTGGGGGGCGCAAGGTGCTGGCGTCCGTGATGGAGGCGGCGGGGTGCGGCGTGTGCTAGCGCATCTGGGGTTGCCGACCGGGGCGCCGGCCCGTGGGCCGGCCGACGTGTTGCCGTTCGGGTAGGGGGCAGCGGGGGCAACGGCCAGGGAGTGGGCGGGGTCCGTACCCACTTCGGAGTTCAGGGCGGATTGCCTGGGTCGGTCGCGCTTTGCGTGCTCCGACACGCCAGGGCTCCTCGCGACGCGTTCGCTGAGTCGGGGCCTACTCCCGGGAGGAGTCAGCTTATGCTGCCTGTGGCCCGAGCGAACCGACGAGGCGTTGCCGGTGTCGGCGCCCGATCCGGGACCGGGACTCCTCGACGGCGTGGTGCACCTCAGCCGCAGCTACCGCTACGCGGCGGGCAGCGGCAGCGAGCGCTTGGCGCGCGCGATCAACCAGGGCGATGCCGATGAGGCGATGGCCGAGCTCGAGACCGGCAATGACGTGCGCTGGGTGTCGTTGCCCCCGGGCGCGGACTTGGCCCCGGCGCTGGAGGCCCCGGTCCGCGAGGGGTTTGCCGGCGTGGCCGACGGCACGCCCCCCGAGCGCTTGCAGCTCCTGCAGCGCTTCCGTCTCCGTTGCGTGCATCGCCAGGGTGAGCGCGGCGTGCTCGCGGTTGGCGAGCTGGCCGAGCAATGCCTTGGCGCCGCCGGCGTGCAGGCCCTCGACGACGAGTGGTTTGACGGTCGCCCGCTACTCATCCACGCGCAACGACCACGCGCTCGGTCTCAGGCAGCCGCACCAAACCCTGGGGAGCCGCCGCGACAAAAAATACTGAGACGTACCTCCGATCCCGTGGAAGGGCTACCGGCGAACCACATTCCGCCCGTTCATCCTCCCGGAGATGTCATGCAAGAACACGTACGAGCATTCGCCATCACCGCCGCTTTCGCATCGGCCGGTGTTAGCCAATCACCCGGCAACATGTTCCATCAGCCCGTCCCCGTTGACCCCAAGATCGCACTGATCCCGATTGGGTTCAACGGCACGCCCAGTGCCTTCTCGCAGCTAGATCTTAACAACATCAAGACCGCGCTGGACACCATGATCCGCGAGAACAGCTACGACCAGTCCATACCGCAGATCGTGCCCTTCGACAACGTCAACATACCCAAGTCGGAGAATGCGTACAACGAGATCCCTTATCGGTTCGACGCCGGCGGAGCGTTGTTCAGAGATTTCCTGCAGAACTCCAGCATCAATCTCACCCAGTTCGACTACAGGATCTTCTTGCTGACTTGGGGCGCGGGCCAAGGCGAGTGGCGCGGCTTTGCCCAAGAAGGTACTCCGGTCTCGCTTGTGCTGAGCAAGCAAGCTGCGTCGGATCTGACGGAGCACGAGCTGGGGCCACAACATGATCGCCGAGCACGCGCACTACTGGGACGACGACCCCGCGACCTCGTTACCCAGGGCCGGCGAAATGGAATGCGCCAACGAGGAGTACGGCGATCGGTATGACGTCATGGGGTCACGCCACAGCAGCACATGGCAACCGATCGGCACGCGTCACATGAACCCAGTGACGAAGGTGCGCCTGGGCTGGCTGCAATCCGCGGACTACACTTCACTGCGCGGCTACACCGGCACGGTGGATATCCCCAGGACCTATCTGCTCTTGCTACGCGGAATTGAGGATGCTCCAAGCATTGGTCCGGGGCTGACTAGCGCACTCGAGATTCCAGTATCGCCCACTCTGACGTACTGGGTCTTCTGGCGCCGGCTGCAGCCGAACGCAAACGAGGGAGTCACCGTAACGGCGTCCCTCACCGGCGCCGACACCTACCTGCTCGACATGCAGCGCGCCGAGGAGACCGAATGCGACAACCCGGCGGTCAACAGCCTCAGCACGTCGCTCGAGCCGATGGACACGTTCGCCCTGAGGGCCTCAGCCGAGGGCCCCGTTCTCGCCGAGCTCGAAACGGTCTCCGTCGATCCTGTGAACGGGGTCGCCGCCGTCAATGTCACAGTAAAGGCCCCCCCCGCCACTGCCGGTCTTAGCCCGCTCCAGCTGCCGGTGATCGATATTCTGCAGCCTGCCGGGCGGTCCATCCCCGCTGCTTCGCTAGTCTACGAGGTCACCGCGTACGATCCGAACCTGCCGACGCCGCACGTCAACGGCCAGGGGATCCAGAGTTTGGACCTGTACGTGGACTTCTTCGGTCCAACCGGGTGGCAAACGGGGGCCGGCCCGTTCCTAAACGTCACTGCAGGAGCCTCTTCCTACTCTGTCTCCGTAGCGCGCTCGACGCTGGAAAACCACGGGCTCGAGGATGACAACGTCTCGCTGCGATTCCGGGTCGTGGCGACGTTGACGTCGGCGTCCGGCGGCTTGGTGCGGACGTACGACTACCTGCACTGGATCCAGTAGCGTCGCGACCGCGGCACGCGTGCCGGTGAACCGCACAGTAGGCAAGGGGGCGCCCATCTCGATTCGAGCCCGATGCCGGAAATCATGAGACGACTCTAGCCCACCGCGGAAGGGACGATATGCCAATCCCTCACCGCAAGATCTGCACGCCGACCGCACCCCACCGCCCGCGGGGGGCCAGCGCACGCTTCGCGAGACCAAGGCGCGTTCGCACGCTGGCGGGATGCGCCGCCCTTGCGTGCCTGTCGACTTGGCCAGATCAGCAGATCTCGGCCCAGGCACCGGCCAACGTCATCACCCTTCCCCAAGTCGGCACGCACGACTATCTATTCGTACGGGTCAAGTACACGAACACCGCCCAATGGCCCATTGGCTGGAATCAGCTCGGGGGCTTGATGAACAACGTCAAGCAACATCTTGAGGCGAACGCGCTAGGCTCCCTGACGGTGAGGCCGGAGCGGCGGCAGGTCCTGCTCTGCCAATCAGAATCCTACTACGCTGCAGGGCCGCAGGGTGACGATCCGCTCGTCGCTCTGCGCCGCGATGTCCTCGGAGAGGCGCCAATGGCCTTGGCCCCGGCGGACTACGAGCGCATTATCATCATCACTAAGCGTGCGGCGTGGTCGACCTGTAGTTCCGGCGGGTGCGCAAACGGGCAAGGCACCATGAATCAGCACGTCCTGTTCGCAGATCCTGGAAACACGGCGCCGGGCAACGTAAATCACACGATCCACGAGCTCGGTCACAGCTACGGCTGGCAGCACTGCAACTATTGGTCGCCAATCCCGCAAGCCAAAGAGCACAACCTGGGCGATGGATACGATGGGATGGGCGGCGGCATCAACCTCCAGCCGACCGAAGAGCTGCTCTCGTTCGGTGCCTGGCACAAGCACCGTGCCGGATGGCTTGCCGGCAGCGTCGCCTCCGTCTCTCAGCCCGGGACGACACGCATCACCCTGTTCCCAATCGGCCCAGACAGCACTGTGATGAACGGCTCACCGCGTGCGATCCGCGTGCCGCTACCCAACATCGCCCAGGACTACTGGGTGTACTGGCGTAGCGCGACCAGCAAGGGGAACGCTGGGCTGGGCCCGGTCGTCTCACGATCGTCGCGGAGCAACATCGGCCGGATGCTGTTGATGGATGCCAACCCAGGGTCCACGCAGACGCTCGTCGGTGACCTAGAGGATGTCGCCGCGGCGCCCCCAGGTGGGGCAACCAGTCGGATCTTCCTCGATCCGGACACCGGCTTCTCGGTTACGCACCGCGGTTTCGACGACATCACCGGAGCCATGAAACTGGACCTGGTGACAAGTGGCGGGGAGGAGCACACGCCCGTGATTGAGATCGAAGCGGTCCATGGCGGCACGACGACCTCGATCGAGCCACTGAACGTGGCGACCGGCTTGGTCGAGTACCGCGTGCGGACGTTCGACCCCAACCCAGCGCTTCCGCACACCAACGGATCTGGCATTGCCACGGTGCAAGTCGAGCTGTGGCGCCGCGATGCCGAGTTCGACGACTACGTGCGAGACCTCGCCAGACCTCTCATTCCACCTTCGCTGGCAGAGATCAACGGCGCCGTCAGCGGCACCCCCATAGCGAATGCCTTCTTCATCGTCGCGGACTACACTCCGCCGCCGTCACACTTCATCGTGTCCACCGACACGATCGACGCGGTGAACGCGCCATACGCCCTGGTCGTCGAAGCGACGGCCGTCAGCGGCGCCCGCAACACCGTTTGGCTGCCCCACATCATCGACAATCGCCCACACGTCGCGTGCCCATAGCAGCGACCGCGTCCCGGACGCTTTGCGCGCCCCAGAACGAGCCCAAGCCCAACGACTCCCCGATGGTAGCAGCCAGGCCTCGGGTCCCGCCACCGCAACCGGCGATCGGCAGCGGGTTCGGGAGCGTGCCCGCGGCAACCAGTAGAGAGATGATGGTGTCCGGAGGGACCGACGATCTCCAAGTGATGGGTTGCGCCGGCCCCACGCGCGCCGGGAAAGCGACATGCCGCGGTGCACGCGGATCTGTGCGTTATCGAAGCGGAGCATTGCAGTGCTTCTCCAGCCCGTGGTGCGTCGACGCCGAAGCCGGGGACGGGGAAGCGCCGCGCGAAGGTGACGGGCTGCGCATCAGCGACAAGCCCGCGCCGAGTGTTGCGGGGCGGCTCGTTTTAGGACGACGTCGCTCACGCCCGGGTCGGCGCGCGGGGCTTCGAGATCGCCGACGGTGACGGGCACAACCTCGGCCTGCGGGCCGCGCGACCGGTGCGGCCCTAAGTCGCAGGGCCCGCGCCGTCCGACTCGCGACCGTAGCCCTTGTGGGCGAGACAGGTTCGCAGCTGTCGCTGCGCCGCTTGGAGCATCCGCCCCGCCGTCCTCTCCTTGAGCCCGAGGCTGACGGCAATCGAACGCAGTGGCTCGCCCGTGGCGTGATTCACGACCACGGTTTCGAGCATCGGCTGGTGCTCGCCGAGCTGGTCCAAGCAGGCGCTGAGCACTCGGATCTCCTCGACGCCGCACAGCGCAGTCGGAGGGTCGACCGGGTCCTCGACCACGAGCTGGCCAGCGCCCTCGAGCGGGCCAACGCGTGGACGCGGCTTGAGCAGGTTGAGGTGGATCCGCCGCATGATGACGACCAGGAGCCTCGCCACCTCGCCTCGGTTGAGCTCCGAGCCGTAGGCCTGCAGGAGCTTGAGCAGAGCGCGGTGCAGCAGAGATTGGGTGTGTTGAGGGGCGTTCGCAACGCCGCGCAGCGACCGCAGCAACCGCCTGGCAAATGGCCGTAGCTCATCGAACAGCTCGTCGTAGTCACGGTCATCCATTGCCAGCTCCGTCAAGGCGCCGACACGACCGGGCGCGCCGGGCGAAGGCCGATCGAGTCCCGCGCGGTGTCGCTGCTCGAGCTGTTCCGAGCCGAGCGTTCCGCACTGGCGGCACCGGAATCGAAGCCGCCGCCACGATTGATGCGAAACGGCCGGTCAGCACCCGGGCGCAGGCCGTCTCCTCGGCGCGGCTCGACGTCGTAGTAGTTGAACCAGTCCCGGCACCATTCCCAGACGTTGCCCTGTATATGGTGGAGGCCATACGGGTTAGGGAGCAGCTCGTCCACGGGGGCGTGCTGGACATAGCCGTCCGCCCCGTCCGCTCGGTCCAGTGCCGGCCACTTGGCACCGGCCGCCCGCGCCGTCTCGTCCGCCAAGTTCGCGACCTCCACCACGGCGTGGGCCCCCGCCCACCACTCGGTCGCGGTCCCTCCGCGGCAGGCGTACTCCCACTGCGCCTCGGTCGGCAACACCAGGCCGTGCCGGCGGAGTAGGCGCCGGCACCGGTCCCAGGACACCGCGTCCACTGGATGCAGCGGGTGTGGCTCGCCACGGCTGGGGCGCTCACCGTGGCTGAGCCGTTCCCACTGGCCTTGTGTCATCTCGTACTTGGACAGAAAGAACGCGGTCAAAGTGACCGGTCCCGGTTGCGCAGAAGAGTCCTTCCGGTCGGTCCCCATGATAAAGGTGCCCGGCGGGACCAAGACGAACACGAGGCCGGACTCGGCGTCGAGCCGCAGCCTTCCGTCGGTGCCACGCGTCGGCTTGGCGCCCGAACGCGGATGCCAGAACTCCTGCAGCCCAGAGCCCGGATCCTCGCCCAGCGGTACCAGCCCGACCTGCGCCGGAAGCTCGAGGCCACCGTAGGCGTCACGACTGCCGACCGCGGCGATCGCTCGATCCCAGTCCTCCGCCCATTGCTCGACGGTCATGCGCCGGGCGCCCCGCGCCCACTCCAAGTCCTCGCGGACCTCGCGGAGTCGCGGTGGAAAGGCGAGCAGATCGCGAGAGAGCTGCGGCGCGCGCCCTTCGTTCGCCAACGCGCTGGAGTTGCTCAGCCACCGCAGCTGCTTCTCGACCCGCTCAAGCTCCTGCGCCCGCTGGATCGCCGCGGCTCGGTCGAACCGGCTTCCCCTGACGTGATTGGCGCGAATCCGATCCTGCAGGTCCACGCGCCGCCGCTCGAGCCAAGCCTGGTCGTCGTGTCCCTGGTGGGCCCGCGCGGTGCGTGGGAGCACGAACGTCGCCGGCGCCGTAGTGGCGAGGGATACGACCCGTTCGCCCAACGACTCGTAGCGTTGCAACCATGACGCGAGAGCGGCGGCGTGGCCCATCTCCCACTCCTCGGGGGGCAGCTGGCTCTCGATCCTAGAGAGCTCTTCGCGAGCGCCGCGGACTTCTGCGGGCAGCGCCGAAGCCAACAACAGGGCCTCGGTTCGACCGTGCTGGTAGGTTGTGATGCCCACGTAGGCGACGAGACCGACGATCACCGCGAGCACCACGGTCGCCGCCGCGGTGACGCGCCGGTGCCGCGCGCTCAACTTGGCGAACCTGCCGAGCAACCCAATCGGGTGGGCGCTCACAACCTCACCGGCGAGAAAACGCTCGAGGTCGTCGGCGAGCGCACTCATCGACTGATAGCGCTTGCGAGCCTTTGGGTGGGTCGCCACCGCGCAGATCGACACGAGCTCGCGCGGAGCGCCTCGCACGCGTAGCCGCCACCGGTCGCCGTAGTCTAGCTCGCCATCCAGACTCGGGTGCCCAGTCACCAGTTGATACAGAATCACTCCGATCGAGTAGACATCGGTGGCTGGCGACAGCGGCTCACCGCGCTCTTGCTCGGGCGCCATGTACGGTCGCGTGCCGGCGGCGCGCTGCGCGGCCACGAGCACATCGCGGAGCTGGTCAAAATCGTCACCAGAGGCGGCGGACGCATCGCTAGGCCCCGGGCGTTTCCGAGCGGCCGCGCGGCGTGGCAGCGCGGCGCCCCAATCGACCACCTTGACGACACCGTTCTTCGCATAGCGAATGTGGGCCGGCTTCAGGTCTCGGTGGAGCAGGTGGTGATGGGCCGCCTCGATCGCATGGCAGGCTTGCAGCAAGGCCAAGAGAGCAGACCGCAGACTGCGATCACGTCGGCGTACCGCTGCGGCGATCTGCCCGAAGTCTTGGCCTTTCACGAGCTCCATCGTGAAGAACACACGCTCGCCGTCGGTTTGCAGATCGTGCAACGTGACGATCCCCGAGTGGTCCAGCCGCGCCAGCATGCGCGCCGTCGCCACGAACCGCTCCCGCTGAGACCAGCTGGGACCCGCGGTCCCGCCAGAGCGACGCCGAGCTCGCAGGACCTTGAGCGCCACTTCACGGTCCAAGACTCCCTGCCTCGCTCGGTACACGACCCCGGTGGCGCCGCTACCGATTCGTGCGACCAGCTCGTAGCCGCCCAATACGGTTCCTGACAGATCCTCGGGAGCCGGATCCGCACCGGGAGCATCATCCTCCCGGAGCAGAGTCTCGACTGCTTCCTCGAGCTGCTCGTCCCCAGCGCAGGCCGCCGCGATCACGGCGCCGCGGTCAGCCGGGCCGACCGCCAACGCCGCGTCGAGCACGGACTCCGCCCGCTGCCACAGCGTGACGTCCATGTTGCCTCCGCCGACTAGCAGCTCACGAAAAGGCACACAGTGCCCCCTACCGACAACATCAACAGGTCGCCGGGGTTCGCGGAGGCGAACCCTTGAGCACGGAAGTGCCGAAGAGTCGGCTGCTGGGCCGCGCCGCCTCGCGTCACCGTCGCTTCGATCTCCTCCGAAGGGCTTCCATCTGCCTTGAGCAGAGTCACGACGATCGTCGCATCCGGCCGCGAGACGCCGTCAAAGTCGAACGTCTTCGTGCAATCATCGTAGACCCCAAGACAGTACTCCAGAGGCGGGTCGGCGATTGGCAAGGCAACGGAGCGCGCATACACCGCAGCCGTCGCCTGGTTGCTCCAGTCGGGGCCGCCCGGTCGTTGCCCTGCGAGCAGCGCCCGCGCAGTCAAACGACCCAAGACCCCGGGGCGAAACGGGATGCGCAGCGACCACCTCAGCTCTGCGGCGCCGGCGTCGGCGGGCAATGCGACGATCGGCTCGCCCAGCTCTCGCAGCTCAAGTGCAGTGGGGTCGAGCCCACCGACCTCCGGCATCGGCGCGGCCTGATGTGACACCACCAAAACCGCGCTGGCGGCCACGCGGCGAGCCAGGGTCGCGGTCATCGCGAACTGTCGCTCGCCCAAGTCGATGCCAACGATGGCCGGGCTGAGGTGGTCCCGCTCGGCGCACCCCTTGGGGCCGGTCGCGGGCATCCACGGGATGAGCATGGGCTGCGCCGGCGCGGGGTCACACGGCAGAAGAACCGCCAGCGGAAACACGAGGAGGCTACGAAGCGCGAACATGACTCTCCTTGGTTGCAGTGGGTGACGAAGGGGCGGCCGCTCGCCGGACGCGCCCTCACATCAGAACAACAACGCTGCGGTCCCGAGCCGCCAAAAAAGTGCGGCGACTCCTCGAATCGGCGGCGCGCGGTCCTCCCGACATTATTGCGGCAACCGGGCAGGTCGGGTGTTGGGAAGGGTTGGACCGAGGTGCCGAGGGGCGCCTCAAGAGCGCGCCGACGCGCCCGTCACGACCAAAGGAGACCAAGATGTTCCTGTTCCGGCCGATCACTCGACCTCACTCTCGAATTACCAACGCCGTCACGGCCCTGCACGCGCTCTGGTTCGGTGCAGTGCTCCTGACCGGCCCGGTCGCCGGCCAACACGAGGTCGGCATCGCCAACGGCTCGCCCACCGAGACCCTAACCGCCTTTCCATCGATCCAGACGGCTCGCTCGCGTCCGCCGCGCCAGGGGGCGCTGGGCAGCCGCGGCGCACAACCGCGGACGGTCCTCCCCTGCGAAGCGGACGTCTACACGGAGCTGTTCGGCTCCACGTCGCACACCCTGGGGATCGCCGCGGATAACCTCCTCATCACTTGGGCCCCGACGGCCCAGGAGCTGCCCGTCGGATTCGTCAGCGCCATGGATCGGGCAACGACGCTGGTCACCTGCGTCGACGGCTTCGCGTTCGCCGATCCCCTCGGCCAGCTGCAAGCTGGCGCGCCATTCAGCGTGCAGAACGGCGCGATCGCCGGCATCGCGGGGGTGCGGATCAAAGTCGGAACCCCATTGGTCACACAGGGCCTGCTGCCAGGACCGATCTCACCACGACACGTCACCCCGCTGGCGGACTACACGGGTCTTGCTTTTGTGCGCGGCCAGGTGGACATCGTGAGCGTGGCGGAGGCCGGCATCGGCTTCTTCGGAGCGCCCACGTCGGGCTGCAGCGGCACCAGCCTGTTGTACGTGAACTCTCGGCCCCTCGCCGGCAACGGGGGGTTCGAGTTGATCTGCACCGCGACGCCGCAGCTCTACGCTGGCATGCTCATCGTTGGCGCAGTTCCCTACTCGTTTCTTTGGAATGGGTTGGCGATCCATCTCGGTCCGCCCTGGATTGTGGTGCCCTTCGCCGGTGCCGGTGGCGCCGTCCACATTCCCTTTCCGCTCGATCAACCCTGGGCGCAGCCCGGACGCACGGTCATGGTGCAGGCGTTGCTCGCCGACTTGGCACGCGGTCCGTGGTGCAAGCCCGGTCCTACCCTGGGCGCCGCGCGCCTGAGCGGGACGCAAGCCCTGTCGATCGCCATCCAGTAACCGTCGCCGGGCCACGCCAAAGAAGCCTGTGCGATATGCCCTATCCCAACCGCACCGGTGCACAAACCGAGTTGCTTCGGTGCGCTCGGGTTCGAGAATCACGCGTTGCAATGGCCGGCGCGCGGTTGCGCCGGTCCGACTCGAACCTGAAAGGAATAACGAGATGCGATGGACAGTGCTGCTGCTCGTCAGCGCCGGCGTGGCGTTGGCGGGAGCGATCCCCGCTCAGGATTTCTAAACCCAGAGGTGCTTCGGCACTCCGTGCTCACTAACACGGATCCACTCCGGTGGGGGAGTCAGCTGATGCTGCCTGTGGCGCCAGCTAGCGCAACGTGAAAGGCGTCCACGAATCTCGTCCTCCTTGGTGCAAGCGCCTACATGTGGGCCGCCAATCGCATCGGTGTGGCGGCTGGGGCATTCTGGGATCGACACCTACCTGGGTTCGTTCCACACAGCCGTAGCGGTCACTGCGCGAGCGTTAGTCGTGGAAGTCCCGGGGCGCACGCCCGAGTGCCCTCTGAACGCCGTCCGTCAAGTGTTTTTGCCGCAAGACCGCCAACGCGTTGGGAGTGCGTTACATGGTGGTCGCGCAGTTCCGACGACCGCGCCTTCGCGCCGAATCCCGGCTTCGTTGAAACGCTCGGGGTGGCCCAGCGCAGAGGACGTCGTCCAGCCGTTCCTCCGGCCCATTCGGTCCTCGCACACTCCCATGCTCCGAGCCTGCCACGCCCGCTTCGCCCTCTTCCTCACCACCAGCGCCGCCACCGCCTTGGCGCAGACGACCTGGATCGTCGACGAAAGCGGCGGCCCCGGCGCCCAATTCACGGAGCTACCGCCAGCGGTCAGTGCAGCGGCTCCTGGCGACGTGATCCTGATTCGATCGGGCACCTACGACGCGCCGAGCCAACTGTCGAAGGGGCTCACGCTTTCGGCCGAGAGCCGCGCCGACGTCGTCGTGATTCGCTCGGCACTCTGGACCATCGAAGACCTCCCGGCCGGCCAACACTGCGTGTTGAAATCTATGGCCGGGGGCCCCGCTGGCTTGCACGTGCAATGCCGCGATGCCGACGGCTGGGTGCACCTCGAGGATATCCGCAACCTGTCGATGGGGATCGAGCGCTGCCCGCAAGTCACCCTGCACTCCTGCGACGGCACGACCGTGGACGTGTCGGGCAGCCAGGTTCTCATCGATCAATGCACATTCGTCGCGCCGGACCTCCTCTTGTTTGGGACGTCCTCGGTCTCGGCGGTGGACAGCTCGCGGCTCGTGATCCACGGAAGCACGATCACAGGTGGCGGCTGCTCCGCTCCGATGTGTCACCCCGGTCCTGCCGTGTTCTATGACGAGAGCGATGTGCTGGCGATCCACAGCTTGCTCTTTGCCGGGTACGGGTACTACTACTATTCCTCGCCGGTCATCGTCGGCAGCGGCACCTTCACGCGCGTGGGCCGGAGCTCCTTCTTCTACTCTCCAGTGCCCCTGAGTGAAATTGCCAGCCTCACAGCCCAGTTTGCCCCGGGCGCCATCAGTGCGGACATCCTCAGCGCACCCGATGTAGCCGTCGCGCTCCTCGCGAGCGTGCCACGACGCGATGGTCCACTTTGGTTTGGACCGAGACTCGGTTGGCCCGGGCTATGGGTCGACGAAACAGACTTCGTGGTGCTGCATCAAGGGACGAGGCCCCCCGGCGGCGCCGAATCGACCCTGTCGTTGTCCTTTCCGCTCCCGCAGGGCTACCACGCGCCGCTAGCACTTCAGGCGGTGCTCCTGAACCACGGGCTCCGGTTCTCCAACGGAAGCGTGCTTGTCCTCGGCCCGGAGACCTGAACCGCGCGGACTCACGCGCTCCGCGCCTCACTCTGCCGCCGTCGCCGCGTCGCTGTCTGACAATCGCCATCCACAACGTGCCGACACTGCGTGGGTGCAGGGCGGCTCCCCGGAGTGTGCGCAGCGCAGAGCCGGCCGGCGTGGGCCGTTCCGTTCTACCCGGGGTGCGTCAGAAGGGGACGTCAGGAGAGAATCGAGAACTTGGTCGGCAAGGTCCGCGTCGCGCGGCTCGCACTCCTAGCGATTTGGGGCGAGGGCCACCACGGCCGGCGTTAATACAGGAGCACCGATGCCGGGTTGGATAACAGGAGCTCGGCGTCCGCGAGTTGCACGGCCTGCAAGGTCAGAGCGTCGAGGCCGGGGAACCGCTCTTTTGGGCGCGAGACTCTCTCCCCGGCGCCCGAGGCCACCGCGCCCGAAAACAGGACCACGTGCGCCGGATCGATCCACAGCGACCCGAACGGGACCAAGACCGGCGTGGTCGACGCCGACGCGACCACCGCACCGACTCCCGTCTCGCTCGGCAGGAACCTCGCGTCGACGGACGCGCCGCCCGTCGGGCGGATCGAATTCTCGGCTCTCCTGCAGCCCCGTGCCGCGTCACTGCGTGTCCGGAGTCAGGTTCTGTCTTCGTTCGCCGGCGTCGGCCTCCTACAGGGCTGGGTCGACATCCGCGAGTGCGAGGACTACACGGTCACACCACCCAGGTTCCGGACCGAGTGCGAGAGAAACGGCGTCCTTCGGCGGTCGTCCTTCCCCTGCTTCTAGTTGCCCCCGGAGGGCTCTTGGTCACCGGGTCGAACCGACGATCGCGTTGGTAGCCGACAGGTGGTCGCTGGTGGACGGATCTAAGACCCAGGTCTGGACGAACACGTCGCGCCCACTCTCGAGATTCGGCGGTAGCGGCACTTCGATGTGGCCACGTCGTCGAAACGCTCGGCGAACAGAGCGTGATCGAGGGACACCGCCGTCAGCGGCAGGGGGCGGCGCGCCGACTGGCAGGGGGCCGAAGCGGCCCCGAGCAGAACGGCGGCCAACGCGAGACGGGCGTAGACCGAGGGCATGGTACCTCCGCGTGGGATGCGCCCGGCCATGGCGCGGACGTTTCAAAAAGCCCTCGGGCGTCCCACGCCGCATGACATCGCGACCAGGCGAACCAAGAGGCGTCGCCGCCTCAACGCCCCCAGCACCGTGGTGCTACTGGATCTGCACTTCCAACGCATTGGAGAACGCCACCGACCCAGCGCATCCCACGCCGGCCAGCGTCAGCCACTGCTGTGCGAACGTGAGGCCAACGACCGCAGGGTCATCGAGGAGCGGGACCAGCAGGCCGGCACCACCCGCGCTGCCCGTCATCCCCGCGACCACGAGAGCGGCCCCGAGGTCCGGCACGAACCGACAGGGTCCGCACGGCGCGCCGGGACCTGGCGCGCCGACGGCCACTGCCGCAGGGATCAGCGCCGCGGCACCGCGCAAACGGAGGTGGAACTGCGCGTTGCCGCGCACTGCGCACAACGCGCGCGCTTCGCCTCCGCCACAGCCTCCACCGAGGTCGCGCGTGATGCCGTCGTCGGCGCGGTACACGCGGGCGCGAATCCCGCCACTCTCCCACCCAAGGACGGCGCGATCGCCCCCCGGCTGGCCGGCCAGTGCGCTCAGCAGCGTCCGGCGAACCGCCACCGTCGCAGCCGGGCCGCAGACGCGACGCGCGAACGGCTCAATGGGCACCACGACCCGGTCGTTCGCCACGTAGCCGATGAGGAACGAGCCGTCCGTGTAGGTGACCGATGGATCGGACTCGCCCAGCGCCGGCTCCACCGCGACGGGAAACGGCGCGCCCACGTCGGCGGTGCCGGTACTGGCGTTCCAGACCACGGTGGCCGCCCAAATGTCGTGGAGGCCCAGCCGATCGACGACGTAGGCAATGAGCCAAGTGCTGCCGTCGCCGGCCACGTCGAACCACGGCTGCGACGTCGGCGGGGTGGCGACCCCGTCGACGCAGCCCTGATCCAAGACCCGCAGCTGCGGGTCGATCACCGCATACGCGAGCTCGTTGCCTTGCTGCCACACGCTGAGGTAGCGCCCCTCGGTTCCCGCCGTGCCCGTCACCCGAATGTGGCGAGTCGTGACGCCCGGTCGCGCGACGACGACCGTCGCGCCCGCTTCGGGTCGTTGGCCGCGGCACTCGACCAACGTCGCCGTGACAGTATTGCCGGCCGTGACCAAGAGCGCGGTCGTCGCTTTGGTGGCACCGCCGCCCACGTCGTACGACCCGACCGACAGAGACACATTGGTGATGCCGACGGGATAGGCCCCGGCGAGCGGGTCGAGGGTCGCCAGGGTCACCGGTCCCCCGCCGAGCCACGGGTTCATGGCCACGAGAAACACGTTCGCGCCCTCGACGCAAGCCACGCGCGCCCCGGCACTTTCCGTGCTGGGGTCGCACTCCACGCAGATCGGTAGCCCCACGGCAGTCCCGTCGGGCGCGACCCGCTGCGCATTCGTCCAAGCGGAGAGCGAACCGCCCGAGTCGCTGGAGTAGGCGCTCCACGCCACTATGAAGCGATCACTCCCCGCGTGATACGCCGCATCCACCGCGGTCGCCGCCGCGTACCCGCCCAGAGGGCCCACGACGACCGGACTGCCGAGCCAAGGGTCGACGCGGTCGGCTCGCGATTCGGGGGACGCGCGAAGGTCGACTCGGGGTTGGGCGCCCAGCGCTGTCGCGAGCCCGACGGCAGTCACCAGCCATGTCCAACCGGGAACGGGGAAGTGCGCGTGGCGGCGGTCAAACAGCATGGGAATCGTGGTCAGCAGGGGTTTGTGACCACTCCCGCGCCGGCTCACGGACGTTTCAGTTTTTACCTCGCGGTGTGAGGTTGGTCGCGCTTTGTGTGCTCCGACCCGCCAGGGCTCCTCGCGACGCGCCGCACATGGGCGCCTACCGCCTCGAGGACAGCGCCGAAGTGTGGCGCATGGCCGGCGGCGGTGGCCTGCCCATCCCGACGCCGCTCGTGACCGACGACCTCTACCTGCTCACGAGCAACCACCGCGCCATCGAGCCTAACCGCCTGCGCAAGCCGCTGTTCGCGGTGAAGCGGTCGGCCCAAGGCACCCTCCCGGTGCCCAGCGCGGACGAGCCCGGCGAGCACGTCCAGTGGCTGAAAGCACGCGTCGGCAACTACATCCAAAGCGTGACCCGGGGTTCTGGCATACCTCGGCCCCCCAACCGGGAGTCGCCTACGCCAGCAGACTGTGGGACATCAGAGAGGCCCTCACTCTGCCCACAAGAGTGATTCATGCCTACAGCCCCTGGGCCGGCCGCATGACGCCAAGGGTCGTGCCAGATGGATCCGTTCCCACTCTCTTCAGCAGAACCCTCGCCTTTGGTTTGATTGCGCCCGCCTCGATCTTGGACCTTAGTCCCCCCGAACGTTGCACGAAGTCCCATGAGGCGATCTCGTTCTCAAAGATCCTGCGCGCCAGAGTTGGCTTGTGAACGCGGTTCGGGGACCTGCGCAGCCTTGGCCGAGCGAGCACCTTTGGCGGCGGCGGACGCTCTAGAGGCGAACGAGGAGCGTCGAGGCGCGGCCCGCGTCCTCGGCGCGAACGCCCGCGAAGACCTGCACGGCGTCGCCCTCGCCAACCCTCACGGTGTACGTCCCCCGGCGGAACACTTTGGGGCGAAACCGAGTCCCGGGAAGGCGCAGGGCGTAGACGAGTTCACCAGTCTGTTCGTCGACGATCTCCACCACCGGCGCCGGATCTCCTTCAACCACGAGCGTCGGCAGGTGGGCGACGGCCTTCCGCGCGTAGTTGTCGATCTGGTGGATCGTCATCGGCCAGCCGGGATACGGGGAAGCGTCGGGGCTCGACACGTCGACGTTGCGCGGCCAACACTCCATCGTGATCTTGCGCGAGGCCTTGTTGAGGCGCATCACTCCGAACCCCGCGGCGCGGGTGGTGAGGCGGTCACCGGTCGCCCGCTCCGGATCGGGGTTGGCGACCGCGTGCAGCGTCACCTTGTTGCCGAAACCGTCCAGGTGCTCCCCGAAGATCGCGTCTTGCCCGGGCGCGCGGTTGCCGCCGGACTCGGGCGGTGACCACCAGCGCAGGTAGAGGTTGGCGATCGACGGCACGCAGAATGAGAAGATCGAGTCGTTCCAGTCGTCGATCCCGTGGTGGAAGATCGTCGCCAGGTGCTGGTCGCCGGCGTAGTGCACGGCGAACGCCTTGCGCAGCGCCGCGATCGCCTTGTTGCGCCCCGTCTGCGGCCAGCCGTTGCTGTCGAGGTCGGCGTGCAGCCGCCCGCCGATCTTGCCGTGGATGTGGGCACCACCGCAGAAGATCGTCTGCGACAGCGCGACCTTCAGGTCTGCGTCGGTCCAGTCGCGGGCCCAGTGGTCGAGGAACGCCAGTTGTCGCTCCCCCAGCAGGCGCGCCTGCGGCACGTCGACGCTCGCGGGATCGTAGTCCGGGTCGAGGATGTGGTCGGGACGCGGGCCGCGCTGCGGCACGAGCCCGGCGGGGCCCGTCTTGAACTTGCGGTCCTCGAGGATCGCGAAGCTGATCCGGCCCCAGGTCAGATTG
Organism: Planctomycetota bacterium; assembly: GCA_039029375.1. Taxonomy (GTDB): domain Bacteria; phylum Planctomycetota; class UBA1135; order UBA1135; family UBA2386; genus JBCCGH01. Next base: position 6,047 of record JBCCGH010000080.1, on the reverse strand, counting down.
GTGTAGTAGACGCCGATGCCGCGCTCGATCGGCGTTGGGTCGAACGGGTCGGGCAGGTGGCTCGTCTGCGCACGCTCCACCTCCTTGACGTATTCGACGGGCTTGTAGTAGCCGCCATCGTGCCCGGCGCCGGTGTTCGACTTGCGCCCACCGTGACCCCACAGGTTCGCCTGCCCGACGTCGTGGTCGTCGGGGATCGTGATCGTCGGCCGGTCGCGCAAGACCTTCCCAAAGTCCCTGCCGAACTTCAGCCACGCGGCGAGGTGCCGGTTGTGGTCGTAGACCTGGTCGCCTGAGAAGAACAGCACATCGGCATCGAGCGCCACGACGTTGGCCACCAGGTCGTCCTTGGGAATGTCGCCGCCGTGGGCGGGATGGATCGAGTTGCCAGTGAAGCCGCAGACGACGATTTCCTCTTGCTCCCGTGGGTTGGCGCGGATGAGCCCAGCAAAACTCGCCCCCCCAGGGTGCGTCACGCGGTAGCGAACCGCCTTCGTGTCGTCCCAGTCCTCGACGCGAAACATGGCGGCCCAACCCGGCACGATGACCTCGGCCGCCGCCACTCGGCGCCACTCGCCGGCGCGTTCGAGCTCCAGGGCAACGGTGCGACTCTCCCCTTGCTCAAGCGGGTAGAGCTGCGCGGTGAGCTTGAGCACGCCCCCGTGCACCGTGTAAAGCGCGAAGCCGATGACCTCGTCGCGCGGCACATCGGGGATCGGGAGGATGGCCCGGCCCGGACGACGCGGTCGCTCGGGGGGCGCTTGCGCCTCCTGCGCGACGGCAGCGGCGACGGGGAGAATGGCGGCGAGTACCGTCCCGATAGACCGGACCATAGGTCTGGGATGGTTGCGCCGCGCTCCCTAAGGCGCCAGTGACAACTCTGGTTCCCAAAAAGACCGAACCGCTGCGTGCCCCCCGAGGCGCATCGGACTGGACCCGACCGCAGCGTACCAAGGCGCACAACGTGCGCGAGAAGTCCCTCGACGTGATCCGCATGGCGCGCGACCTGGCCGAGCTGGATCCGCTACCAGAGAGCCAGTACGGCCACTTGTTCGAGGAGCCGAGCTTCTTGACCCTGGGCGCGTGCTACGAGCAGGAAGGGCGGTTTGCGGGTAGCGCGTACCAGCCGGTGCTCAAGCGCGTTGAGTCGTTCTTGGACGTCGAGCTGCCGGCCGCGATCGAGACCCGCGAGGGGCGGGCGCAGGCGCTGTTCGAGCTCGCGGTCGACCGAGGCGACATCGCTGTCGCCGTCGCCGTCCAGATCCAGGGGCTCGTAGGCACGACCCGCAGGGAACCAGTCCGTTGCCACCAACTCCCCCCGGGCGTCCTGGTCGATGATCTGCACCCCACCAACTCTCCCACGGCCAGGTCGCCGTCGGCGTCCAGGTGCGCCCGCCACCAAACTGCGTCCGCCGCGGGCCGCCCGCAGGTCGTCGGCACCGCGCGGGGGCAGCGCCACCGGCGATCACCTCCCGCCAGGCGCCGATCTCCTCGTGCCGGCCGTTCGGCAGGTCGCTCTGCATCAGGTGCAGCGTGACCTGGCTGAAGTCGCCGGGCATCGCTTCGAGCGCGGCCCGGGTCAGGAACGACTGCAAGTAGAACGTGCTCCAGCACGAGCCGCGCACTGTCGAAACTGCCGATCACGCGGCCGCGGGGGTGGAGCTTGATGTAACTCCGGATCTTCACGATCCCGCGAAGGTCACCGAGGATCACGGCGGTTGCGTAGTTGCTGTGGTCGAGCACGCCGACGACGGCTCTCCCGACGTAGGCGTAGCCGTAGCCGGCGACGCCGACCCGCCCGTTGAGATCCCTGGCGACCCCGACGGCACCGCCGTGGTCGCCGATCTCGACCGACGTCGCGGGGCCGAGGTCCTCCGGAACGAACACGCTTCCACCGGCTTCAAAGCGAGACCTTGCCGGGGGGCGAGCCGTCGACAATCAGGTGCCGCTTCTCGGCGACGCGCAACTCCTCGCCCCGCTCGGTAAGCACTTCGTACGCGCCAGACATTCGCTGGGCGTCGTTTTGGCCCGGGACGCGCCGACCGACCTCGATCGCCTCGCGGATCGCGCGCCGTTCGCTCGCGACCGGCGCTCCCGCGGCCTTCGTGAGGCGCAGCTCGCCGCCGCCGGAATCGGCGAGCGGCGCGGCCGCGTAGCCGATCCGCACGCGACGCCGGAGCGCGTCTGGATGGCCCTCGACCTCGGCGAGCCAGAGCTTGTAGACCGCGCCGTTCCGAGCGCGCACCAGCCCGATCCCGGTGCGCTCCGGGGTCACCTCGAGCGCGAGCCAGAGGTTGCGCTCGGCGAGGTTTTGCGACCCCTCTGCCGGGGTTAGGAGTCTTTGGTCTGGCCCCACCCATCGTCCCCCTACCTCCGCTCTTGGTGCCGGCTGCAACTGGTGCGGGACTGTCGATCCCCGTGCCGAACGCGCTCGCACTCGTCGGGACGAACGTGCACTCGCAGGCACTGGTGATCTCGGTACCGGGTTTGGCCGACCTCGCCAACAGCACCACCGACGTCGTCGCGCGCTGAGAAGGCGGGTCAGGGGGGAGCAAGCTGTTCGGGCTCGTCGCTGGACCAGCGCGGCGGCGCCCTGGCGGGCGCTTGAGACTTTTTTTGCGCGCCATCGCGCTGAAAGAACACGAAATCCAGCCGGGCGGACGTCGCTTAGGGATCGAGTCCGTCTGCGATTGCCGGGCGCACATTGACTCCCCTAGCTCCGGTCCCGGCCCTTCGCTTGTTTGCCCGCATCCCAGCGGATGCTCCCTACTCATGCGTCACGTGCTCACGCGGTGTTTTAGCGCCTTCGCCGTCCCGTCGGTCGTCTTCGGCATCTTCTGTTGCCCAGAGGCCCTCGGAACGTCAGCCGCCCGCTCTCCCGACCCCGACGGCCCTACCGGTCCGTGCCAATTCGTGCTCAATGAAGGGCAGTGGGAGCCGGACGTCCGGTTCCGACACCAGCAGGGCTTGCGATTTGCATGGTTCCACGAGGATGGCTGGACGGTCGCGACGTTCGACCGTGCCGAGGCGATGCATCGGGCCCTCGTCGGCCACCGATCCAAGCGAGATGGCCCGAGCACACCGCCACGCGGCGCCCTGCATGCGGTTCGAATGCGGTTCGAGTCACCGACCGGGTCCGTCTGCCTGGGTGAAGGGCGCGCGACCCGGCAGAAGAGCTTCCTTCTAGGGCGCAACCCAACGAAATGGCGGAGTGCGGTCACGGAAAGAGAGCGGCTGCGTTACCCGGAGCTCTACCCCGGCGTGGACGTTGTCGTTTGGTCGCTCGCGGAAGGGCTGGAGTATGACCTCGAGCTCGAGCCAGGGGCCGATCCGGATCAAATCGCGTTGCGGTGTGAAGGCAGCACGCGACTGCAACTCGACGCCGGCGGCGCGCTTCGTGTGCACGTGGGATCGCTGTCGTTTGCCCAACAACCACCTGTGGCGTGGTTCGTAAACGACGCGGGCGAACGCAGCCCGGTCTCGTGCGAGTTCCGACTCCTCGACGAGCAGCGGTTCGGGTTCGCGGTGGCTCGGTCGGAGCCGTCGCAGAAACTCATCATCGATCCGCAGATCGTTTGGAGCGTAGGCTTCGGCGGGAGCAGCCTGGACCAGGGGGCGGCGGTCCACCGGGATCACGCGGCGGGGCGCACGTACGTGGCCGGAGACACGGTCTCGGTGGATTTCCCGGTTACCCCGGGTGTCGTACAAAACCAGTCCCTAGGCATCGATGCCTTCGTCGCCGCGTTCGACATCGCCGGTAACCAGGTCTTCACCACATACGTCGGTGGATCGGGAACAGACCGAGCATTCGGGCTGCACGTCGCGCCCGGGGCGTACACACTCGTAGGGAGCACCGACTCGAGTGACCTCCCTCTCTCGCCGGGGCCCAACGTGCCGTACGACGCCGACTACGGCGGGTCCGGCGACGCCTTCGTGATCAAGCTGACCCTGGATGGTCAGTGGATCAGCGCGGGCACCTACCTCGGCGGTAGCCCGACTGGGTGCCCCGTCGTCTTCTGCGGGAACAATCAGATTTCGTGCGGGGCCACGGGGACGGACTGGGCAACGGCGGTGGACGTCGGCAGCGACGGCAAGGTGGCCATTGTGGGCACCACGACAAGCCCAGATTTCGAGGTCAACGGCTGGTGGACCTACCAGTGCAGCACGAGCGGGGTGCGCATGGACGGCTGCTCGTACAGCGGAGGCCAGGATGCGTTTGTGTGCCAGCTGTCCAGCGACCTCTCGACACTGCAGTACTCGGCCTACTTCGGTGGGGGGCGGGTGCACAGCACCACGATCTCAGGTCCACCGGACGACATTGCCCACGATGTTTCTGTCTCGCCCAACGGCTTCATCACGTTTGCGGGCGAAACCACCTGCTACCCGTGCGAGGAGAGCATCGGATCGGCGTTTGGTGACTTTCCCGTCCGGCGCTCTCGACTTGGCTCCAACACAGTCCAAGCGGGAGAGTATGACGCATTCGTCGCCCAGCTGGATCCGAGCGAAATCAACCCGGCCAACCAGCTGCAGTTCAGCGACTTTCTAGGAGGCGGGGGCTTTGATCACGCCTACGCGGTGGACGCGAGCGCATCCGAGCAGCTGATCTTCGTCGCTGGGGCGAGCGAGCTTCCTCAGATGGGCCCCGCATTGCCGACGATTAACGCACCTCAGGGCACGAACAGGAGCTGCGCTTGCCTGGGCAACGCCATGATGCGATGCCCGCCGATTGGCCAAGAGCCGCTGGGTGGAACGGTCCCTTACGACGGCTTCCTGACCCGAATCTTGCTGCTGCCGGGGCAGAACGCCAACCTCTTGTGTTCGACGCTGCTCGGCGGGTGGGCACAAGACATCATCTGGGGCCTCGATGTGTTTGTGGCCGGCAACCCAGCGATCCAGGTCGTGACGGTGGTGGGGGAAACGAACTCCACGGCTGCCGCCGCCACCGGCATGGGAGACCCGGCTCCTGCCGCGATGTGCGGGTCGGCGACGACAGCGTTTCCGACCACGGCCAACGCGCTGCAGAGCGTGCACGGCGATTGGCTCGACGGATTCATCACGCGCTACCTAATGGTTCCCGACAACTGCTCGCTTCTGTATTCGAGCTTTCTGGGGGGCAACAACGACGATGTCGCGACTGGGGTGGACGTCGACCCGACGACGCTTGAGGTGTTCGCCGGCGGATGGACGGCTTCTCCAAATTTCAGCTTCACCGCGACCTATGGGGCAACCCAATTCTTGAGCGCGTTCGTCGCGCGACACAACACGTTTTGAACTCAGCCCCCACGATGAGAGTGTGGTCGTTCGCGAGCGTCGGAGCCACTCCGGCGCGGGCGGCGGGTTAGCGGCCCTCGACACCCTCATGAGCAACGACGGGCCGACCAGTGGCGGCGCCGGCGCGGCCAAGCGCCAACTCAAAGAACGCCCGGCTACCGCAACACCTCGTAAAGCAAAGCGAGATCGGGCGCGCACATGTAGTCACTGATGGCGGGCCAATACAGCACGTCCGGTCGCCCGGCCGGTGCAAACCAGCGGTCCTCGAGCGTGACGGGATCCGATGACGACCGCTCTTGCGCCGCCGCCGGAACCCCGAGGAACAAGCACGCGATTCCGCAGGCGCCGCGGGTCATTTGGAAGGGGCTTTCCGCCATTGACGTCAAGAGCCTCACCTGACTGCCGAGCCGTGGATCGAGGGCGCGCGGCCGGCCTTCAAGGCGATGCTACTCGACCTGCAGGCGCCTCGCTCGACTCGGCTGCGGCGAGAACGGGATCGGTCGACGAACCAACTCCTGGAGCTGCCTCCGCCGGCGCCGCGGCCACCTCGGCGCACCGCTGTAGCGCCGCCGACCCTACCGTCCGGCCCCGGGCAGCGCAGTCCGTCGAGGAGGAGATCCGACGCGCAGGTCAGTTCGCGGCGGCGGGGCGCCGGACGGGGAGCCGGCGAGGCGCTGATCTTGTGGCCCGTCGATCTCGAGGGCCGGCGGGCGCGCCCCTCGGCCACGCGCTTTCGTGGCTGCGGGGCGAGGGTCGGGAGTGCAGGATGGGCGAGG
>JBCCGH010000079.1:0-41545 GCA_039029375.1 Planctomycetota bacterium | reverse complement strand
GTCGACGCAGGGCTTGTTGGTGGACAAGTCGAGGAGACGCAACACGCGCCCACTCGACGCCAGCGTCGAGTGGGTCCCCGCTGCGAGCGGCGCAGAGGGCCGTCGACATATGTGACGAACTTCCGACACGCAACACTAGTGTGGCAGCGCCTCGCCGAGCACGAGCTGCAGTCCGCTCGACATCTGGATGGCCAGCGTTGCCGACGGGTCGAGCCAGACCATCTGCACATGTAGCGCGGCGCCTTCGAGCGTGGGCCAGTCGGGAATCGTGAGCGGAAGCGAGAAGCTCGAGCTCGCGGTGCTGGCGACCGAGGTCCCGGTGCCCGCGAGCAAGCCAACCCAGTCGCAGCCGCCCTGCATGAACGGCGGCCACGGCGCCGCCGGAAGGCCCGCAACCCCGAAGAGCAGAAAGCCGACGTGCCCCGCCGGGCGGTCGCCCGAGACGATGTCGATCGTCGTGCCGAGCACGGGCGGCGCACCGTTCCGTGTCACCAGCGTCGGGAAATCGGGCGCGCCGCCGGCACCCAACCGTTCGACGTGGGCCCCGGGGGTCGCGAGAATGTGCGGTTCGACTCCAATCGAAGGCTCTGCCGCGGTCAAGTAGAGCTGACCGGCCACGACGTGCAAATCGCGAGGGTTGCTGGGCCCCGTCGGATTCAGGTCGCACAGCATGAACGTGCCTCCCGGAGTGCCGTCCGAGAACCACGGCTCTTGACCGTTCGTACCGTCGTCGGCGCTGAAGCACACGCCGGTACCGACAGCGGCAAGATCGTGTGGTTGAGACGACTGGACTCCCGGGTGGATGTCGGCGACCAGGACGGTTCCCGCGTCCGTGCCATCCGACACCCAGAGCTCGCCACCGGTCGCCGACTGCCGCCCGGAGAAGAACACACGACCATTCGAGCTGGTCAGGTTGCCGGGCGACGTCGCCGCAGTGCTGGGGCCGCTCTGCACGGGATGAGTGCCGGCGGCCGTGCCATCGGAGACATGCAACAATGAACTGACGCCAGGTGGTCCGGACGTGAAGAACACGCGATCGCCGCAGCACGTGAGCTCGCTCAGGCTGGGGAGCGGTAGCGCCGGATTGACAGCGACCGTGCCGCCGGGGGTGCCATCGGTCTTCCAGAGGGTCTCGCCAACCGTGGCGTCAATGCCCGCGAAGAACGCGACATCGCCGCACGGGGTGAGCCGAATCGGCAACGTGCCGAGTCTGGGTACGAGGTCACTGAGATTGATCGTGCCCGAGGCCGTCCCGTCGCTGACCCAGAGCTCGCGGCCGGAGAAGTCATCGGCCGTAAACAGGACCTTGTTGCCCAACGCCACTAGATCCTGCGGGCTCGAATTGAATCGCCCCACCCTGATGTCCTTGACGAGGTTGGTCCCGGGCCCGGTTCCATCACTCACCCACAGCTCGACACCGGTCACCCCGTCGTTGGCCGTGAACATGACGCGGTTGCCCACTGCGGTGAAGTTGCCCGGGACCGAGCCGGTGCCGCCGGACCGAATCTCAGCCACTTGGGCCGTCGTGCCGGCCACCACATCGGTGATCCACAGCTCGTGGTTGATGCCAGTGCCCGCCGCGCTGAAGAACAGGCGCGGACCCAAGGCCGTGCAGCATGCTGTCATTCCGGCTGGGTTGCTGGTGCCCGAGCCAGGCTTCACATCCGCCACCATGACCACGCCGGTCGCCGGGCTCCACTTCCACAGCTCCCGCCCCATGCTGGCGGTGCTGTGCGAGAAATAGAGATCCTGCCCAAAGCCGACCTCGTGCGAGGCATGCGACGACGACCCTGGGCCGGCCGTCAGGTCGATCGAGATGGGGCATTGGCACGGCCCGTCGGGGGCCAGCGCGACCGCCCATGAGGCCACCATTCCGGCCACACGGATTGAAGTCGTCATGCCACAACATCCCAGGATCCGGGAGCGTGTTGCTCGGCGAGCCGAGCATTTTTGGCTCCCGATCAGTTGGGCGCGAGCCGCTCGGCCAGACGGGCCAGGGCACGGCACAACAAGACCCGGACCGCGCCCTCCGTCTTGTCCATCCGTGCTGCGATCTCCTCACTGGAGAGCTTGACGACTCGGCTCAACAGGATGACTTCGCGGTAGTGTTCTGGGAGCTTGTCGAACGCGGCTTCAATCTCGGCGATCTGCTCGTTCGCGGCAACCTCACGGCTCGGGGTACAGACCGACGCATAGCACCCGGCGAACGCATCCGCCGATTCCGAGGCGGACGAGCGCCGCTCGCGGCGGGCATCGCGCTTGGCGGCAAGGTAGTACGCGTACCGGTTCTTGATTTTGCGTGCCGCGGTGAGGAACAACCACTGCTGAAACCCGTTCTCGCTGGGGTATTGAAAGCGATCGAGGTTTGACAAGACCTCGCGGCACACCGACTGCACCAGGTCGGAGCTCTCTTCCTTGGCGCGGATTTCTGGCCCACAACGCAAGCGGACAAAGCAGCGCAGCGCCGGCAAATTGCGCTCGAGGAGCTGCTCGAGAGCGTCGGCGTGGCCCGCTTCCATCCGGCGCAAGAGCTCGAGCGAATCCAAAGTCATGCGAGTACAGGAGGTCAATGTCCGGGTGAAAAACCGAGACGCGGCCATGGCCGCGCCAGCACGCTGGTCGCCCATGCTCGCAGGGACTCCTCATCGAGGCCGGGAATCTCCGGCCCCAGCCGCGACAGCTGGTTGCTGAGGTTGCCGGCGATGTGGCGGTCGTAGTAGGTCAAGTCCCAGACCAGCACCGTGTTGTAGCAGATCGCGGCAAGCGTCAGACCGTCGGGGCTGAATCGGACCGTGCTGGCCCGCTTGATCGGGTTGCCGATCTCTTCGCGGACATCGATCGTGACCAGGCTCTGCCCATTGCTCAGGTCCCAGAGCCGCACCGTATGGTCGTCCGCACAGGAGGCGAGCAGGTTTGGGTCCGTGGGATGAAACGCGGTATCCCATACCGTACCGCTGTGGCCCTGCAGAGTGCGGGCGACGCGGCCGGTTTCGGAGTCGATGATCTCAATCGTCTTGCTCCAGGTTCCGGTCGCCATGCGCCGTCCGTCGGGGCTCACTGAAATGGTCACGCCGGTGCCGGTGACCGGCACCCCCGCCTTCTCTTCAGCCGCGGCCGACCAAATCTGAAAGCGCCGATCGTTGGATGCGATGGCGAAACTGCCGCCTGGCAGCAGCGCGACGGACAGGCTCTTGGGCCCGGCACCTGGGGGCACCACCGCCCGTTTGTGACCGCTTTGCACGTCGACGACAAACGCCGACGCACCGGGCCCGATGCAAGCGAGCTCCGCGGCATCCGCCGACAGATCGATCGGGCGGGTTGTCGGGGTCATCACGCCGTCGAACGTGGCGAGCCGCGATTGCGAGGCCAAGTGCCAGACGTGGCACTGGGCGTCGTAGGCAACGGTCGCCAGCACCGATCCGTCGCCATTGAAGTCCATTCCCATGAGCTTGCTTCGGTGTGCTCTGAACGAGCGCAGCTCGACGCCCGAGTGGGCGTCACAGATGTGGACGACGCCGTCTTCGTCGCCAACACACAGAGTTCTTCGGTCCGGCGAGAACGCCAGCGCCGACGCCGGGATGCGTTCGTCGAGTCGATAAGTTCCGGCCCGCGGATGGCTCTCCCAAACCGAGATCTCGCCGTCGCCCCGCTTGCCATCCGCCGCGATTGCGACGCGTTTGGTGTCTGGGCTGACGGAAGCCGTCCATGCGGCTCCCGCAGGTAGGTGGTACGAGTACCGCCGCCCGGGCGCGGCGAGGTCCCAGAAATCCAGCCGGTAATATCCCACAGCGAGCAGGCGCTGCTGAGCCCCGACGACCGCGAGATCGCGGATCGTACCGTTCCAGGCCTGAAACGGCCCACGGGCCGCACCCGTGGTCGGATGGAACTCGTGGATCTCGCCATCGCTGCTCCCGGCGAAGAACGTCCCTTCCTCAGCGCCGAAGGCGATCGCCCCCCGCCGAATCGGCGGTTTCCGCCCAACGGTGGTCGGCGCCGCTGCATCCCCAGACCACAGGTGCACGCCACCGTGCGCGCTCATGAAGGCGAGATCCCGGCCTGATGGGCTGTAGGTCGGGTCGAAACAGACCCCGAGTCCAGCGTCGTGCTCGCGAACGAGAGACAACCCAGGCCATGACCATTCGCGAACGACGCCGTCACCACCGGACGAAACCAACCGGGAGCCGTTCGGGTGCCAGGCGACTGCTCTCACACCCTCGAGGTGCGCCTCCACCTCCCCCGCAAGGGTGAGACCGGGAAGACCCCAGATCTTCACCGCGAGGTCTTCGTAGCCGCCGGTCGCCAATCGATCGCCTGCTGCCGAGACGGCCAGGCAGCAAAGACCCTCGTGGGCCTGCACCTCCCGGTCGAGCTCCGCCGTGCGCAAGTTCCAAAGTCGGACCACGCCATCCGAGCTGGTCGACAGAACGCGCTCGTCGTCGAGATGCTCGGCGAACGCCCGTCCTGGCGCCACCCGCCACCGCGTGAGGGAGGGCTGGCGGGAGTAGTACTCCCGCAGCGTCCAGAGCGCGTGGCGTTCGTGCGGGTCGGCGAGATACGCCCGCCAGAGAAGGTCCTCGGCGGGCCCCGCGGTCCCAGCCCGGGCCAGCAGGCGGGCGCGTTCGATCGTTGTGCTGCGCAGCTCGGCGGCGATCCGGCGCGCGCTGCGGTCCGCGCGCGCCCTCTCGCTGGCGGCGGTCGCGGCCGCGATGTCCGCCAGGCGCTTCTGCTCGATGGCGAACGCCCGCTCCTCGGTCGCCTGGAAGAACAGCGTGGTGCTGAGGATGACGCCGCCGATCAGGGAAAGCATGGCGAGCCCGCTGGCCGTGGCCAGCCAGCGGTTGCGCACGATCCACTTGCGCAGCAAGGCGAAGGTGCTGGTGTCATGGGCGCTGACGACGCGCATCTCCAAGAAGGCGCGCAGGTCCGCGGCCATGAGCATGGTGCTCGCGTAGCGGTCGGCGGGATCGCGCCCCATCGCCTTCTCACAGATGGCCTCCAGCTCGACCGGAACCGAGGGCGCGAGCTCGTGAATCGGCCGCGGCACGCGCGACTTGACCGCCTTCAGCACCGCCTCGGTCGATCTCTCCCTGTCGTCCGCGAGAAACGGCCGACGGCCGGTTAGCAAGTAGTAGAGCATCGCGCCGATCGAGTACACGTCGCTGGTCGGCCCCATCTCTTCGATCCAACCGTGGGCCTGCTCCGGCGACATGAAGACCGGCGTCCCGACGACGTCCCCGTCCCGGGTCACGAGCGGCGAGCCCGGCGTCTCGGCGGCGTCACGTCGCACCGTGCGCAGTTCGGTGGACACCTCCTCAGCCTCGGGGACGATGAGGATGTCGCGCCGATCCGCCTCCCCGAGCACGCGCGCCAACCCCCAGTCCATGACGTGGGTCTCGCCGAAAGCACCGACCATGACGTTCGAGGGCTTGAGATCGCGGTGCAGCACCCCCTTCGAGTGGGCGTAGCCCATCGCTTCGCACACCCGGATGATCACGCCGAGCGCGCGGATGAGAGTCCAATCGCCCGCCGCACCGTGGACCTCGTCGATGATCTGCTGCAGGTTCTTGCCTCGGACCAGGGGCATCGTGAAGTAGATCCGCCCATGGGCGTCGAGCCCGAGCTCGTGCACCGCGACGATGCCCGGGTGTTCGAGCTGACCGGTGATCTGCGCCTCCTCCAGGAATCGGCTCAGTGCCCGCGGCTCGATCCGCTCCGGGGCGCCGCGCGCCAGCACCTTCATGGCCAGATTGCGGCGCAGGTCAACGTCCCAAACCTTGTAGACCACGCCCATGCCGCCACGCGCGATCTCGCGCTTGGTCGAGTATCGGTCGCGGCGGGTGGTGCCGAGCCGACTGAGCAATGACGCCGCGGAGTCCAACGTCGCCTCGCCGCTACTGTCCTCGGGATCGGACTCGGGCCCAAGCTGCGGACTCGCCTCGGGGCCGGGCTCATCTGACCGGGGACCGGTCGCGTCCCCCACAACGGAGTCGAGCGCCCGCATCATCGCCGACCAGCGCTCGTGCAGGCGGCGCAGCTCCGCGCGCAGCTCCGGGTGCTCCGCGCAGAACTCCTCGAACCCCGGCTCCGCCCCGCTCTCGCGCCGCATGAGGAACTCAGCGAACGCGGCGCCCGCGGGCGAGAGCTGCTCGGAGGATTCGGTGTGGCCCATGGTCGGACCTTTGTACCCGGCGCCCGCTACTGCTGCCGCGGAGCCCCAGGCCCCGGCGTACCAAGGTATTGCGGCGGCCCGACGGAGAACGAGCGTGGTCCGTGTAAAGCGCATCGCGCTCCCATTGATGAGCGGTGAACGCCTGGAACCCAGATCAACAAACCACCGGCGCGCGTTACACGGATTCCGTGAAATCGGCTTTCGGCATTCACCACCTCTCGGCGAGGCGAACCGGCGAACTCACTGACACGTGGGAATGGGACGGGATCGACTGGCAGTTGCGCAGCGTGGCGATGGGGCCACCCGGGCTCGCCGAGGGCATGGCCTACGATCCGGTGCGGGGGCGCACGGTGCTTTACGCCCAGCGCGTGGATGGCGGGAGCCTTGCGCCCGAGACATGGGAGTGGGACGGCGCGGCATGGACTCAGCGGCGAGCGAGCGCCAACCCGAGCTGGGCGCAACGAGGCGCGGTCAATGGCGGGGTCTACTTTGACGCTACGCGCGGAGCGATCTCACTGCTGGATGGCAATGGCGCGATGTACGTGCAGTCCTTAGCCGCCGCGGTCGCTTCCGGCGGCATCTGCGTCGGCTCGTGGGGATCGAGCCCGTTCCTGTCACCCTTCGGCCAGCCGTCGATCGGCAACCACAGCTTCGCGGTGGACCTCACCACCGGCATCGCGGGCGCGCCCGCGGTGTACTTCTTGGGGTTTGGCTCAATCAGCGCACCGTTGCCCGGTGGTTGTCGACTGCTGGTGAACCCGGCACCGCCGGCCGCTGCGGTGCTAGGCCAGACCAACGCCTTCGGTTGGGCGACGCTCCCGCTCGGGCTACATCTGCCTGAATCACACCACTAGCCTGGCACGTCGTGCTGGGCACCGCCGCGCTCGACGTCACGATCGGCACGCGCTGGTAACTAGCTGCGGCGCCGTGGGCTCCGTCGTTGGACACAGGCGCAAATCCGGACGGCATCGAGTTGGACGGCTCACGGCCGGCCTTGGTCGCGTAGCAAGTGTGCCAGCCACGCCCGCGCGAAGGTCCACTCACGCCGCACCGTGCGTTCGGAGACGCCGAGCAACCGCGCCACGTCGACCTCCGTCAAGCCGGCGAAAAACCGTAGGCGTACGACGTTCGCGGAGCGGGTGCTGACCTCGGCGAGGGCGGCGATGGCTTCATGCACCGCGACGATGTGGTCCGAGTCGACGTTGGCCGCCACTTCGCTTAGATCGAGGGGCAGCTTGGTGAGATCGCCGCCTCGCTTGTGGCGGCTACGGCGGCGCGCGTGGTCGATCAAGATCGTGCGCATGGCGTCCGCCGCCGCGAGATAGAACTGTTCCGGGCTGCGCTGCAATTGCGACAAGTGTTGGCGCAGCCGCAGATACGCCTCGCTCACGAGCGCCGTGGCCTGCAGGGTGTGCCCGGCCCCCTCACGCGCCATGTGGCGGCGCGCCAGCGCCCGCAACTCCTGATGCACGGTCGCGAACAGCTGCTCCTCGGCCTTCGCGGGGGCGGGCTCTTCGTCGGCAGGCTTGATGGACTGTGGCATCGTTACTTCCCCGCTGCGGTCTTGACGTCGAGGGCCTGCAGATGGTCGCGCCACGGTTGCGCTTCGGCGCCGCGATCCTGGCGTTCGTACACTTCGATCAACGCGCGCACGTTGCGCCGGTGAACGGCCGCGAGATCGGCCGGCAGCGGCGTATCGCCGCACGCGCGCCGCAGCATGGGCTCGGCTTCATCGAGCCGGTTGCGTGCGACCAAGACCTGGCCCAGGCGGCCCTCGGCGACCCGCCAATCCAACGGATGGTCGGTGGTCAGCTCGCGCAGCTCGGCGATCTGCAACCGCGCCTGGCGCTCGGCCTCCTCGAGTTCATCGAGGCGAAACAAAACGCGGACGAACACCCCTCGCATCTTCACCCGCTGCAGCATGGCACCGGGCAGCGGGGCACAGAGATCCAGCGCGTGGGCCATCTCGGCCTGGGCCAGCTTCAGCTCGTCCTGGCCGGCGTACGCCTTGCCCAACAGGAACGTCGTGCGGGCCAAGCGCCAGGGATTGCCGGCTGCCATGGCCAAGCGTGTCGTGCGCACTCGCTCGAGTTCCCGCGCGGCCGCCTCGAACTTGCGCCGACGCAGCAGGGTTTGGCCGAGGTGATCGCCGAGCTCGACACGGTCCGACGCGGGCACCTCGGGGGCCGCGTCCAAGTGGGTCTGGGACTCGCGCAGGCACAACTCCGCGGCATCCCAGTCGCCCGCATGCATGTGCGCCAGTCCAAGCTGGCGGAGGCACATCGCTGACTTGAGGTCCATCGCGTCCGGGAGCTGGCGGAACATCTCGGCGGCCTTCCGCAGCCATCGCCGAGCCGTGACGACCTCTTGCTTGGAGAGATAGTAGCCGCCGAGATTGCTCATCGTCCGGGCGAGGTCGCGATGAGGCGGGCGCAGCAGCTTGCGCCGCATCCGTAAGCTCGCCTTGGCCTCGCGGCACGCCGCGTCGAAGTCGCCGGACTGAGCCAGGCAGAAGGCGATCGAGTTGTGCACTTCGGCGGAGTACGTGTTCGGCTCGCCCAGAACCTCGCCAAACAGCTCGAGACCCTCGCGGAATCGGCGCCGCGCGCCCTCGAGGTCGCGGGTCTTGAGCAGGATCGTCGCCAAACCAGACACCTGGATGGCGTAGGCTTTGCTGCGTGGGCCGTCGAGCTGGCCCGTCAGGTCCAGGGCCCGTTGCCGCAGCGTGCGGGCCTGCTCGAGCTCGCCCCGTTTCAGCAGCGCCCCGGCCAGGTCGCCGGCGATCGCGGCGACGAGTCGGCTCTCCGCGCCGTGCGAGCGGCGGGCCTTGGCGAGCGCCTCGCGCAGCGTTCGCTCCCCCGCCGTGTCCCGGCCCTGGTACAGCAACACGGCACCTAGGCGCGCCAGGACCTTGGACTCGCTCTGCGACGCGTCCTCAGCCCCGCCGGTGCGGTTGACCGCCAGCGCCGTCCGCAGCTGGTGCTCGGCCTTGTCGAGTTGCCCCAACGAACGGTAGAGGGAGCCGATGGCGTGGCGGAGGTCGACCTCGACGTGCGGTACCGCCGCCAGCTTGCCGTGGTCCAGCTCGTTGGCGGCGCGGTCGAGTACCGCGCGTATGGTGACGTCCTCGCCCCTCGCGCGATCGGGTAGCACCGAGCCGAGCAGCTCCTCGCGCAAAAACCGCTGCACAGCGCCCAGCCGTTCCGCCTCGCGCTGCGCCCGACGCGATTCGCTGCGTGCTTCGGACAGGGCCAGCGCCGCCGCCGCCAGGCCGGCGAGCAGCGAAACAAACACCATCGTCGCTCCCGCGACCGAACGCCGGTGGCGCCGCGCGTAGCGCCGCGCGCGGTAGAGCGCGCTCGGCGGGCCGGCTTCCAGTGGCAGGCCTTGCAAGAAGCGGCCGACGTCGGCGCCGAAGTCGCTCGCTGACACGTAGCGTCGCTCGCGATCTTTCTCCATTGCGCGCATGACGATGGCGTCGAGGTCGCCGCGGATCGTGCGGCTGAGCGAGGCGGGTTCGATCAAGCGGTGCTGCGCCACCGAGCACAATCGCGCCGCCGCCAACGTGCTGACGCGTGTGCTCGGCTTGGGTGGATCGATCTCCTTGATCTGCTGGAGCATCGCGGCGTAGCCGTGCTCGAGGAGGTGCGCGCGGTCGAACGGTGGCGTACCGGTAAGGAGCTCGTAGAGCAGCACGCCCATGGAGTACACGTCGGCCCGCGTGTCGACATCGAGTCCGGACAGCTCCGCTTGCTCAGGGGCCATCGATTCCGGCGTGCCGATGATCTGCCGAAACTCGGTGAAGAGCGTGCGCTTGGTCAGTTCGGCGCTCGTCGCCTTGGCAATGCCAAAGTCGATCACCTTGGGCACTGGGTCGCCAGCGCACAACGTCACCAGCACGTTGGATGCCTTTAGGTCGCGATGGATGACGCCCTTTTGGTGCGCGTGGTGCACGGCGTCGCAGACCTTGCGAAACAGCGCCAGGCGGTCGCGGTTGGGCAGGTTCGCCTGGTCGCAGTAGTCAGTGATCGGCACACCCCGCACCAACTCCATCACGAAGTAGGGACGGCCGGTCTCCGTGGCGCCGCCGTCGAGCACGGTGGCGATGTTGGGATGCTCCATCAGCGCGAGCGCTTGCCGCTCGGCTTCGAAACGGGCGACGACCTGCTTGGTGTCCATGCCGAGCTTGACGATCTTGAGCGCGACCCGCCGTCGCACGGGCTGCAGCTGCTCGGCCATCCACACGCTGCCAAACCCGCCTTCGCCAATGAGGGACAGCAACCGGTAGCGATCGATCTGCGCGCCGGGGTGCTCAGCGGCGGCGGCCGCGGGGGCGGGCTCGCTGAGGAACTCGGGGTGCTCGTGCAGCGAGGTCAGCAGAGCATCGACCTCACGGCGCAGGTCGGCATCGTCGGCACAGACCTTGCGCACATACGCCGCGCGTTCGTCCGGCGCACGGTCCAGGGCATCTAGAAAAACGCGTTTGACGTCGACCGTGCTCACTCCTCGACGGTCGTAACCGCCGGCGTGGCGAGCGCCAAGGTGCTGCCGCGTCGCACCGCGCCTTGCAGCACCACCGTGAAGCCGGGCGGGAGACCGGCGACCCCCACGCTCGCCGTCAACTCACCGCTTGGCCCCGGTGGGGCGGCGGCCACGACGACGCTGGTCGGGCCAACCCAAAGCGAGCCGAACGGCGTCGCGAGCGGCCGTAGCACCGGGACATCGGCAATCAGCCATGCGAACGTCGCGCCCGGCGCGTTCAGCGTGCCCGTGAGGATGCCGTCACTCACGTCGGTCCGCGTGTCCGCCACGGGGGCGATGGCCGTCGTCGCGGCGCCGCGCACGGCGGGCGCGCCGTTGGTGGGCAACAACGTCACGCCGGGGTCGATCGTCAGGGTGCCCGACCGGGCTTCAATCGCCGAGGTGCCCAGGGTGGGCGCGAACGGGCTGGTGCCGGCCGCCACCACTGAGTCCGTTCCGGCCAGCACCAGCAACCCGCCGTCGAGCAGCACGCCTTCCCAGGGGACCGGCTGGAAGGGATTGCCATCACCACCGCGAAACTGGCAGCCCGCCGCGGTGACCTGGCTGTTGCGGCAGAAGAGGCCGTACTGGTTCATCGAGACTGTGGCGCCCCGGAAGCGGCAGTCGGTGGCGGTGACGGTGCTGTCCTCGACGTGGAGCTCACCGACAGCGGTAGTGACGTCGCGCAACGAGACGTGCGGGGAGCGGCGGATGTCGACCACGTGCGTCGCCCGCAGCCTATCGAGGTGGACCGAACCCGCGCAATCGCGCACTTCGATCTCTGCAGCCGGGCCGGACCGCAGCATCGTGATGAACCCACGCACCACTGCCCGCTGGCCGGCCGGCACATCGCGGACCGTGATGTTGGCGCCGAGTAGAGTCGTCATCCGCGCCTGGCTCGCCAGAACCAGCACGCCTTTGTCGATGGTGACCGCGCTGTAGAAGCCTGGCTGAACCAGGATGGTGTCGCCCGGCGCCGCGGCGTCGACCGCCGGCTGCACTTGGGTGAACTGAGCGCCGCCGTAGCTGGAGACCACCCACGTGGTTTGGGCGCTGGCGCAGGGGGCGAGGGCGACGCAGAGAGCGGCGAGAGCGAAGGACGCTTGATGTGTGTTCATGAGGGATCGCGCTTCCAACGCAACCGCGCCATGAGCCCCAGCGATCCGGTCACCGTCGGGAAAAATGACGGAGAGGCGTCGGCCGCAGCCTACCGATCCCGGCCAGAACCGCTGCGTCGCCCCCAACCAGTCCGTATCGCACGAACCGGGTGCCCTAACAGGCTGTTGAAAAACCTCATGCAGTTTCTTCGGGTCGAAGTAGACGAACTTCGAAGCCCCGAACACTGCGGTTTGCCGAAGTTGGCGCGATCAATCTGAACTTTTGGCCCATCGGCGGCCGCGAGCGGCCGCACGCCGCTTGTTCGACGGCCTGCTAGTGTTGTGTGTCGGAAGTTGGTTGCGTAAGTCGGCGAGCCATGTGTGCCGCTCGCAAGGCGCTGTCGACGCAGGGCTTGTTGGTGGACAAGTCGAGGGGACGCAACGCCGCGAGCGGCGCAGAGGGCCGTCGACATATGTGACGAACTTCCGACACGCAACACTAGGCCGCCGTATCGCCGCCCGGGCGTCGGATGCTGCCGCAAACCGCGCCGCCCCGACGCCAGGCAGTTGCAGCAAGACGCGCCCGACGAGCGGTCCCGCCATCCAGGATTTCGGTTCCGGTTCGCTGCCGCGTCGTCGCCTTAGTGCGAGCGCTGCGCGTCGCAGCGCGTCTACGCCGCCCCGTTTGGGTGCAAAGGAAGGCTGCAGTGATGAAGACAGCGACGAAGATGTTGTCGTGGGCGATGTTGGTTGGGGCCATGCAGGCGTCACCCTGCGTTGCGCGCCCACCGACCGTGATTCCCGTGAGCCCGGGGACGTTGAGCGACCACACCAATCTGATCAGGGATGCGATCGCGCAAGCCATGGAGGCGCCTGGCCCGGGACCACACACCGTGCTCTTTGAGCCCGGGGTGTACTACGTGTCCGGGGTGGATCCGAGTCACCAAGATCTCGGTTTCACATTTCCGATGCTGGGAGACCCCAGTCAGCCCAGCAATCAAAAAGCGGTCATCCTCGATGGGGTACCACTCAACGGCGCCTACCCAGAGATCATCCACACGACTCGTGGCGTCGGCATGTTCCTGTTCTACAAGCTGGGGCCGGGATGCCAGGTCAAGAACCTCGTGCTTGACGTTGCCCAAAGCGCCGTGCCCTTCACGCAAGGCACAGTCGTGGACGTGGACGAAGCGGAGAAGCGATTCACCGTGAGCCTCGACGCGGGCTACCCGACGCCAGCCGAACTACAAGGCGCGTACTCCTCGCCGGGCGGGGGCGTTTCGAACGTCTGGACCGCGGACGGGAAGAAGATCAAGCTGGGCACCCACCACATGGTTCTTGGGCCGGGCACATGGTCGCAAGTTGGTGGCAACTGGGTCTTCAACGTCGCCGCCTACGGAGGCCCTACCAACATCGCCACCTATGACAAGTTCACTCTAGGCTGGTTCAACCACGGAGCGGTGATCGTCAATCATGTTGCGAGTTTCTTGGCCGACAACGTCACGATCTATGGCAGCTCCGGCATGGGGATCACGAACCAGTCCACCGACGATCCCGTGGTCACCGGCTGCAAGATTCTGCGCCGCCCTGGGAGCGGCCGGATCCTCACCGGCTGGGATGGGTATCACTTCCAAGGCACCAGGGGCGGGAAGCTGACGAATTGCGTCGCTGAGGGCCTGCAAGACGACTGCAATCACGTCTACGGCCAGTACAACGAGATCTCTGCGGTCACGCAGAGCGGGAATCTGTACACGGGGTGCGCCATTGCAACGACCACCAACCCGCTGATGCGAATCGCCGAAAACGACGTGCTGGAGATCGTGAACCCCGAAGACGGCTACGCCATGCACTATGTCCAAGTCGCCACGGTTAGCACGGTGAACCCCGGAGTGATCGACGTCACGTTCACCACTGCCGTTCCCAGTCAGCCCGCCTGGAAGCCCATAAACACCGGAGCACAGCACCCAACGAGGGTGTGGAACCAGGATCGGTCAGGCAAGGGATTCGAAAGCTCATACAACACGTTCCGCAACTGCGCAGCTCGAGGCATCATCATGCGAGCACACAACGCGCTGGTCATCGGCAACCACATGCAGAGCCTTGGCTGGGGAGGGCTGCAGGTCTGCAACGGCGGCGCCGGGAGTGACAGCTTGACCGGCCCCTATCCTCGGGCGGGTCGATTTCAGGACAACACCTTCACGGATTGCCGACGCATCGCGAACGTCTCCGACTTGGGGACAATCCTGGTAGCCAGCTGGAAGGGCGTTGGCAATTGGCAACCCACCGCCGCGGTCAACTCCATTTACGCAACGAAGGGCCACACGTTCGCGAACAACGTCATTGAGGGTGGCTACCCCAACCACGCGCTCCTGATCTCGGGTGCTGACTCGATCACCGTCGAAGCCTTGACCTGCATCAACAACGACCCGATGCGCCCGCGCTGGCCACATCCGCCGAGCTCCAATGACTCTCGCGGCATCACCGTCAGGCACACGTCAGGCGCCAACCACACGTTCGTGGGCATCACCGTGACCGACACACGAGCGGCGAGCTACGGCGTCCGGATCGAGCAATCCGTCGGTCCCGGCACGGTGATCGATCCCGGGGAGCTCACGGCCAACGTGGGACAGGCCATCCAGGACGATCGGGGCTCGTGACGCCGGGAGCCAGGGGCATCACACTGGCACCCCACACCCCGTCGACGTGTCCCGCTGCCCCCCGACGGGCGAACAGTTGATCGTCGTGCCCTGCTCGTTCACCGTCCTGTCGTAGCGCTGTCTGATCCCATTGGGAAACGAGCTCGGGATGGGATTCGGGCCTCTACGGGAGAGGTTCTGGGGGCCACACTCTCCGTCACACTTGCGGTACAGCTGGCTCCACCACTGGGTGGTGGGCGTCACAACCAACCTGGGCTCCCCTTCCTTTTCGTAGCTGATGAACTCGGGGAAGGTCGTGCATTCGACCATGCAAGTGTCAAGAGTCCCGGCCACGATGTCATAGGTGGGATCGCTCGCCAAGAGGTGCGGCGACCGTGACACGGTGGCGTAGCCGTATTCGACGTAGCTCGGCAGCGTCTTGCCGTCGATGTCGGGAATCCCGCGGTCGCGGATGTTCTCGAGATCGAGGACGACGAGCTGCTGGGGGCCGATCTTCTCGATGCGCACGTAGTCTTGCGAGTGCCCGCTGGGATCCGCGTAGACCAGGGCCCAGGTCGCCGCCACGACCGTGTCCGCGGTGTTCTTGATCACGAGCCGCGCTCGGTTGTTGCCGTGGAGGTTGAAGGAGACCGCCTGGCTCGCCACCTGGCGCCGTGTGGTATCGACGAGTGGGTCGAGCACCGAGAAGGTCAGGCTCTGGTCCACGGCGGCCAGGTTGGCGGCCAGGGACGAAGGCGTCCCCGTGTGCACGACCCGAAGCCCGACGTGACCGTCCTGCACCGGCACCAGCGCTTTCTGGGCGACGTGACGAAGGTCGACATCGATCGTCTCGCTCGCGTCGAGCTCCGTCTCCAACACCAACCACTCACGCCACTGTTGCGTCGTGGAGTCGGTTCCCTGCAGATACACCGCGACCTCGATCGGGCGATTCGAGACGTTCGACGCGATCAGCTCCGGCGAGAACCGTGTGCCCGCCGGGAAGCCCTCGTCCGGCGCTGGGGCTCCGAAGGGCACCCCCGGCGTCTGCAGCTCGTAGCCGCGCCGCGATGCCGTCGCCTGGGTGGTGGGCGTCGTGGAGAAACCCACGCGTCGATCCACGAGCACCGTATGCGCGCGGAGCTTGGCGTCGGCGCGCGCCGTGTCGAAGCGCACAAAGCCCGACGACTGCCCTGTGTACAGCTGCTTCTCGCCGAACATCGCCTCCCAGGTCAGCAGACGACTGCGGCGCGGGCGTAGGACGAATCCACGGCCCGCGGCAGCCATCCCAGCGTGATACGCCGAGGGCAACACCAGGGCCTGGCGCTCGCCGATGTTCATCACAGCGAAGAACGCATCGGTGTCCGCGGTCGGTCTCCACCACTGCGCCACGATGCCAGTGCTGCCAGCGTTGGCTGACGTCATCATCGGCGTCGTCGACAGGCTCTCGGCCTTGCTCATCACCACGACCCATCCGCGCAGCCCGTTGGTTTCGCCGTCGAGCGTCAAAGAGCCCCACAGGCTCCCGGCTCGCTCGCCGGTTCCCCAGCGCGCCGCATCGCCCCCACCCGCGGCGGGCGAGACACCGTGTGCGATGAGGCGCGGCCCGAGTGGAATGCGGATCGTCTGCTTCATGGGCAAGTTCACCCGACCCAAGTCGAGGTCGCGTTCGCCGCGAACCTGCGCAGTGATCCGGACCATGCGCGGCTGTGCGTGCGGGTTGCTGAGCTCGAGCACCGAGGTCGTTGCTCCGTCGAGGTACCAGTACGGAATGTGGCAGGCGCCCCCCTTCTGCGCATGTGCGATTGCGAATCTGGCGCCAGCGTCGCTCGGAATGGCGACCGGGGGCTGGCCGGAGGGGCTCAGCAGCCAATCGGCGGCGATCTGCGAGGACGCCGGTCCGGCCAACGCGGCCAGAAGGCTGAGGGAAAGCGCGGCGCGAAGAGTGCGTGCCATGAGACTCCTTGAACGAGGTGATGCGGCGAGGCGCGCGAGTGCGATTCGACGCGCGATCGCTCGCGATTGTGTAGCCAGGCGCTACTCCTACGAGAACACGGCCATGGTCGGGCGCCATTCCCGAGAGCCAGCCGATGGAGGAGCTCGTGCCGAAGCACGCCGCTGGTCGAGAGCAGCTGGAAGATTAACCGGGAGCGCAGCGTGCCGTTACCGAACGTTGTGGCGGAGGCCATCGCGTTTCGAGGCGGCGATCTGCGGCTGACGATGACGATTCACGTCTCGCCGCCTACTCGCCCACCGCCGGGTTCTTCCGCCAGTTCGAGCTCATCTACGTGCTCGCCGACGAGCGCGACCTCTTCGGAGTCCGAGCGCGCCACGGCCCAGGAGCTCTACCTCTATCCCGCACGCTACACCGTCGAGGAAGCGCGCACGTTCCTGCGGGGGATCCTCAATCGCGTCAACCAAATCCGCGAGCGGCCGGTCTTCTACAACGCGATCACCGAGAACTGCCTGACCT
Source organism: Planctomycetota bacterium (assembly GCA_039029375.1). Lineage (GTDB taxonomy): Bacteria > Planctomycetota > UBA1135 > UBA1135 > UBA2386 > JBCCGH01. Next base: position 24,655 of record JBCCGH010000079.1, on the reverse strand, counting down.
CGATGATCCCGATCTGCAAAGAGATTCGGCGGGACCCGCCGCGCTTCGACATCCGCGTTCTGCTGAATGGGCACCTCGACGAGTTCGCCTACGAGATCGGCCGGCTCGTCGCCGATGCGTCGCACGGCCTCCCCGTCGACGAGATGCGAAGAAAGCACGTGGTCTCACCGACCGTGAAGCGCCTCCCCGACGACGCGAACTTCTCGAAGAACCTGCGAGCGCAGCTGCCGCGCCGAACGCGGTAGCGCCCTCTCACTGCAACTCCGGACGCGCTTCGGCTGGTCGGGCGGAACCACTGCGAAAGCGCGCCAGGGCGGGCCAAGGCGGCGCGAGAGCCGACAGCTGGGGTCACCGAGACCGGCCCCTACGGCCACGCCGGCCAGTACGGCAGCCTCAAGTCCCTTGGCCGACGCCCACGCTCCCCCCTACCCGAACGGCCGCACGTCGCCGGCCCACGCGCTGGCGCTAGCGCTGACGGCTCGGTAGGCAGCCCTCAGTGCGCGAGCACGCGCCGCACTGAGAGCCCCCAGCGAGCCCGGGCGGCACCCTTGGGGTCCCCGACTTGCGCGTTTCTGAGATGACCGCAACGCCTCGTGCGCCTCCTGCCCAGAGCATGCTGACCCACCGCTTCGAACGGACCAACAGGAAGAAGAGATGTCGATCGTCGACCAAAACTCACGAGGAGGCAGAGCGCCCAGATCGGTCTGCGGGACGCGGTTCGCGTGGCCGACGACCCTGATGGTGTGGTTGGGGCTCGCGGGCTCCCTCCGCGGCCAAGACGAGTGCGCTACCGCCCTGCCCATCGCTGCGGGCGTGACGGTTGGCACGACGGCGACGGCCACGACGAGTTCGGTGACCGGGACCTGTGGCGCGCCCATGGGGAACGATCTCTGGTACGCCTACGAGGCGCCGCGATCGACCACGGTGACGGCGAGTCTCTGCCCTGCGGCTGGCGGCAGTGCGCTGTTTGATGCCTGCCTCGCAGCCTTCTCTGGTCCTTGCGGGGCGCCGACGGAGATCGCGTGTAGCGACGACCATTGTGGGACGAGCCCGGAGATCGCGTTCTCGGTGGAAGCCGGCGAGACCTACTTCTTGGCGGTCGGCGGTTCGCGCGGCCAGGCCGGGTTCTTCGCGCTGTCGCTGCGCGAGGCGCCGGTTCACGACGAGTGCGACGGCGCGCTACCGATCGCGGCCGGGTTCACGGTCGGTACGAACGTCGGGGCATCGCGCAGCGCACCGACCGGCACCTGCGGCGTGATGGGCAGCGACGTGTGGTACGCGTTCACGGCGACGGTGGACGATTCGATCACCGCCAGCTTGTGCGTGCCCGGAGCCGGCGCGGGTTTTGGCGCGGCGCTGGCCGTCTTCTCCGGCCCGTGCACATCGCTCGTCGAGATCGCTTGCGACGACAACGGCCGCGGTAGCGGGCCTGAGGTGACGTTCGCGGCGACGGCGGGGCAGACCTATCACATCGCGGTCGGCGGGGCCAACGGCGCGCAGGGCACGTTCACCATGGCGCTGTTTGGGGTGCCGACGAATGATGAGTGCACTACCGCGACCAGCATCACCGGCGGAGCGGCAATCGGCACCACGCTCGGGGCGACGCCCAGCATCGCGGCCGCCAGCTGCGCGGCCGGCGGCGGCGACGTCTGGTTCGCCTACACGGCACCGAGCCCCGGCCTGCTCACGGCGAGCTTGTGCCCAACCGCGGGGGGCTCTGCCGATTTTGACACGGTGCTGGCCGTGTTTTCGGGCGACTGCGGTGCGCTGGTCGAGCTGGCGTGCAATGACGACGTGTGCGGCGCAGCCTCCGCGGTAACGCTGCCGGTCGTCAGCGGGCAAACCTACCTCATGTCGGTGGGCGGCGCGGCCGGAGAGCGAGGCTCGTTCCGTCTGGCGCTGGGCCTCGCCGCGGCCGGCGACGATTGCGCGGCGCCGCTGCCGATCACGGAGGGGATCACGGCCGGTGCGAACTTCGGGGCCACGACGAGTGGTTCCGTGGCGAGCTGCGGCGCGATGGGGAGCGACGTGTGGTACGAGTACACCCCGATGGACGACGGCCTCGTGACGGCGAGCTTCTGCGCGCCGGGCGCGGGGGCTGACTTCGACACGGTTCTCGCGGTGTTCGACACGTGCTCCGGCGCGACGCTCACGTGCAACGACGACCACTGCGGCGCGGCTGCGGAGGTCACGTTCGGCGTGCGGGCTGGGCAGCCCTACTTGATCGCGGTTGGCGGGAATCAAGGCGAGCAGGGGACGTACAGGCTCTGGCTGAGGAGCTCGCCCCTCCACTTCCAGTTCGACGAGCTCGGCAAGCGCACGCTGCCGCGGGATCAGGCGGCGGCGGTGGATGCGGCGCTCTGTGACGTCAACGCGGACGGCGCGGTGGATCTGTTCGTGGTCGACGACCCGGGCTCGCTCCGGCTGCTCTTGAACGACGGGCTCGGCGGGTTCGACGACGTCACGGGCACGCATCTCCCGGTCTCGACCGTCGCCACGAAGGCGATCGACAACGCCGACATCGATGGTGACGGCGACCTCGACCTGGTGCTCGGCAACGCCGGGCAAGACCAGCTCTACGTCAATGACGGGACCGGGGTCTTCACGGATGTCACCGCCGCGAGCCTGCCGAGCGATCTTCGACCGACGCAGTCGGTCGTGTGCATCGACGTCGAGGGCGACGGCGACCTCGACCTGGCGCTTGGCGATCTGCGTAGCCCAGTCCGGCTCTACCTCAATGATGGGAACGGCGCCTTCGCTGATGTCAGCGCTGCGCGCCTGCCGACCTACTCCGGCGACCCCACCGCGCTGGCTGCCGTTGATGCGGACGGCGACGGCGACGCCGATTTGGTCGTCGGGCACTCGGGCTACCGCGCCGGCCTGTACGTGAACGACGGTGCGGGTTCGTTCGTCGATGAGACGGAGGCCCGCTTGCCGGATCAGGTGGAGTACATCCGCGCCGTGGCGGCGCGGGATGTCGACGCCGACGGCGATCTGGATCTCGTCTTTGGTGCGCTGGGGACGTTGCTCTACCTCAACGATGGCACTGGCGTGTTCCACGACGCCACTGCCGCCCAGACCCCGGCCTACTACGACGACACTCACGACATCGCTTGTCTCGACGTCGATGCCGACGGCGACGATGACATCGTGGTGGCGAACGTCGGTGGTTCCTCCGGGCAGCCCAACCGGCTCTTCCGCAACAACGGTGCAGGCATGTTCACCGATGCGACAGCCGGCAACCTCCCGCAGGGTCAAGGCGTCACGCCAGCCGTGGCGCACGGCGACGTCGACGGTGACGGCGACCCCGACCTGGTGACCGCGAACGGCGTCTCGTTCGCGGGCCACCAGGACCGCCTGTACTTGAACGACGGAACTGGGACGTTCATCGATGCCGATCGGTCGCGCCTGCCGATCTTCTGGGATCGCACGGATGGCCTGGCGTGCTGCGACGTCGACGGCGACTCCGACCTCGACTTGGTGATCGCGGGCGACGGCCCCAATCGCCTGCTCCTCAACGACGGCAGCGGCTACTTCGACGAGGCGGGGGCACCTCACCTCTCGAGCGCAGTCTGGGTCACTTGTGCCGCGGTGAGCGGCGACCTGGATGGCGACGGGGACCAGGACCTGGTGTTTGGGAATCGCCTTCAGCAGAACCGGCTGTTCTTGAACGATGGCGCCGGCCGCTTCGTCGACGTGACGAGCTCACGGATGCCCGCGGACAACGATGCGACTCATGCGCTGGCCTGCTGCGATGTGGACCGCGACGGCGACCTCGATCTCGTCATCGGCAATCAAAGGCAGCAGAACCGCCTCTACCTCAATGATGGCACGGCGATGTTCGTCGACGCGACGAGCGCGCGCATGCCCATGGATCTCGACGGGACCGAGGCCGTGACGTGCTGCGACGTGGATGGTGACGGGGACCACGACTTGGTGTGTGGTAACGCGGGCGGCGTGACGCCGGATCCGAACCGCCTCTATCTGAATGACGGTATGGGCACGTTCCGCGACGTGACCGCCAACCGGATGCCGCGCACGGACGGCGATACGGTCGCCATCGTTGCCGCGGACGTGGACGGCGATGGCGATCTCGATCTCGTCCTCGGCAACGATGGCTTTCCGGTGGCCGAGAAGAACCTGCTGTTCATCAATGATGGGACCGGCCGTTTTGCTGATGAGAGTGCTCGCTTGCCCGGCCACGTCGACGACACCCGCGCGCTGTCGTGTGGCGATCTCGACGGCGACGGCGACCTCGATCTCGTCATCGGCAACCACGGCTCATCTGCCGGCCAGCAGAATCGGGTCTACGCCAACGATGGCGCAGGGAGGTTCACGGACGTGACCGCGACCCTGCTGCCTCCGTCGCTTGACGCCACGCGCGAGCTTGCCTGTGCCGACCTGGACAACGATGGCGACTTCGACGTTGTCTCCGGCTCTCGGTACGCGGACCGGATCATGATCAACCTCCTCCGCCAGCTCGAAGCGCCGGACGTCGCCCGGCCAGGGCGCTCCTACCGGTTGGAGGTGTATGCGCGCAATGGCCCGCCACGGCTGCTCGATCTCGCTGTGGTGTTCGTCGGGGGCGGTCGGGCGTCGATCGTGCTGCCGCCGTGGGGAACCTTCGGGCTCGACCCGACTCAGGCGGTCGCGCTACCGGCCTTCTTGATTCCGCAGCCGGAGGGCGTGGGATCGGTCTCCCTGACCATGCCCCGCTCCTCCGCGTTCATCGGCTTGCCGGTGTACTCGCAGGCGCTGATCGGCAGCTTCCCGACGCCCTCTCGGTTGTCAAGCGTCATCCTGGACGTGATTCTCGGTGCCTGAGAGAAGCCCCAGAGGAGCGAGCGATCCAGGCCAATCACGACGTCGAGGGCGTCCTAGCCCCACCTCGCGGGTAATGCCCCATCTGTCTGAATCACACCACTAGGGCAATGGGCCACGCCTGGTGCGGCCTGCTCCTTGGGCGTCGATCTTTCCAACGGGCTGCGCGTCACGATCCAGTGAGGTGGGATGACTACCGAGGCGGCCAGGCCGCGTTCTTGGCCATCGGTCACGCTCCCATAGCCGCTCCGCCGGGTTCGACAACGGGCCGCGGCTGGCGCGGCTCGTGCCAACGCGCCGGGACGGCGAACGAGCGCTGCTGCCGTCGCAGCAGCGGTTGCACGCCGAAGTAGCGCGTCTCGCGCAAGTGGTGCCACAGCATCTCGGCGAAGATGCGCAGCCGGGCCGGCCGCCGCGCCACGCGCCGAACCTGGGCTGCCAGGTGCCCTGGGCGCAGGTAGAAGCGTCGGATGAACCTGCTGCGCAGCCGCATGAGCTCGGCCGTCGGGATGTGTGGCGTGCGCACGACCGGCTCCTTCTCGGAGAATCGCTCGAAGTCGGTCGACAGCGCTAAGCCGTCGCGGCGAATCTGTTCGCCAAAGGGCGTGCCCGCAAACGGCAGCGCATAGGTCACCGTCAGCATGTCCACGGGCAGCGAGCGAATCCAAGCGAACTGCTGCTCCAGGTTGTCGCGCGTATCCCACGGGAAACCGATGATCCAGCCACCGTGGCTGGTGATGTCGAGCTCGCGAAACAGCGCGAAGGCGCGCTCGGCTTCTTCTTGCTGGTACTCCTTCTGAATGCGCGCGCGCGATTCCGGGTCACCGGAGTCGATTCCCAAGAACCCATAGCAGTAGCCCGCCTCGGCGAGCTGCACCGCGAACTCCCGGTCGATGTCGTCGACGCGGCAGAACGAACCCCAGCGCAGTCGGTCCGGCAGGTGCCGCCGCATGAGTTCGCGACAGATCGCCAGCACCCAGCGACGGTTGATCGTGAACTCCTCGTCGCGGATCCAGATCGAGTCGACGCCGTGTTCGTCGATCAGATCCTCGATCTCGTCCACCACGGCGGCCGGCGTGCGTCGCGTCCACAGGTTCGTCCAGATCGAGGGCGTCTGGCAAAACGTGCAGCGATACGGACAACCACGCGACGCTTGGATCGTGAGCGTCCGCATGCGCGAGAGCGGCGCACTGAGCAGGGCCGGCACCTGATACAAGTGCAGGGGGAGCCCAGTGCGATCCGGTCGGGGCAGTGCATCGAGGTCGCGCCGTCGCGCCCGCCGCTCGTGCACCACGGCGCGGCCACCGCGCTCGTAGGCGATACCCTTGATGTCGGCCAACGCCGCTGGGCTCCCGTCCAGCCAGCCGAGCAGCTCCACGAAGGTATCTTCGCCCTCGCCAATCACCGCGAAGTCGATCGCTGGGTCCAGGACGCCGTCCGGATCGCCGGAGACGTGCCAGCCGCCTACAACCACCGTGCAGCCGTAGCGCGCCTTGACGGCGCGGGCGAGCGCCAAAGCCCGCCCAAACGCGTTGGTCATCGCCGTGAGCCCCACGACTTGCGGGTCAAACGCGTCGAGCTCGGTGAACAAGCGATCGACGTCGGCGTGCCGCGTGCTGACCATGTCGTGCACGGCCACCACGTGCCCGGCCTCCTTCGCGGCCGCCGCCAGGTAGCAGAGGCCAAGGGGTTCGACCAGCGAGGTCTGCTCGTCGTACGCGGTCGGCGGGTTGATGAGGAAGACGCGCATCCGGAAGGGGCGGACCTGCCGGGGATCTTACCTGGCCTTGCCACTGGGCGCCGAGTGCGACGTTGAGCGTTGGGTAAGAACGTACGGAGCCGCGACAACAAACGCCGCATTCGTCCGCCGCCGGCCCGCAGGGCGCTCGGATTCCGCAGTGGTTGTTGCGGCTCGCGCCATCACGGCCGTGCAGTGGCGACGGCACCCGCGCCGTATCGGCTTGGCGATCCTGGGCGCATCGTGGACGTCAACATCGTGTTGCAATCGGTCTGGTGACGGTCGGCACGGGAGCCATGACGCGCAATCGCTCCCCCACCTGGCCTCTTGTGGCGCCCTTCCGGACCATGCTGCGCGTTGCCTGACGCTCGAACTGGGACTGCACGGCCTGGTGGTTCCTTTTGGGAGAAACGATGCGTTTTCCCGGTCCGCCTTGCGACGCAGCTGCGCACAAGGGTGCCGACACCTCAGCCCATCAGGATACCGCCGTCACGATGATCAAGCTCCACCACTTCCTTGCGGCTTTGGTGCTCTCGGCAGCCTGCCTGACCGCGCAAACCGCGACGCTCGTCAAGGACATCAATCGAACCGGGATTCCAGGGTCATCGACCCCCGGCCCGTTCGCGACGATCCCCGGCTCGACGGTCTTCGTGGCGCAGGACCCGACCGCTGGGCGCGAGCTGTTTGTCACCGACGGCACGACGGCGGGCACACGGTTGCTCGCGGACCTCCGTCCGGGGAGCGGCGACAGCAACCCAGCGGACTTCACCGTAGCGGTGGACCGGGTCTTCTTCACCGCAGACGACGGCGTGCGCGGTCGCGAGCTATGGGTGACCGATGGCACGACCGCTGGTACCTCGTTCGTCAGCGACATCACCCCAGGGCCGACGAGCAGCGACCCCCGTCATCTCGCCGCGTTCGGCCGCAACTTGGTGTTCAGCGCCACCCGCGCGGACCTCGGCCGCGAGCTCTGGACGTCGGATGGCTCCGCTGCGGGCACCGCGGTCATCCGCGACATCCGGCCCGGCGCCGCCAGCGGCGACCCCCGCGACATGCACGAGATCGCGGGCCAAGTCTACTTCACGGCGCGAGACACGCGCGGCTACGAGCTGTGGATCTCCGATGGCTCGACGGCCGGTACCCGGCTGGTCAAAGACATCAACCCAGGCCCCGCCGACGGCACAACATGGCCGCTGGTTGATCTTTGGCAGGGCCTTGGCGGCAAGCTGCTGTTTGTCGGCAACGACGGGGTGAGCGGCACCGAGCTGTGGGAGAGCGACGGAACGGAAGCGGGCACGCGGTTGCTCAAGGACGTCAATCCAGGGGCGGCGAGCTCCTCCCTGGGAGAGGCAGCCGAGCACGGCGGATTCCTTTACTTCAGCGGGCTCAGCGGCGCCTCGGGGACCGAGCTGTGGCGAACGGACGGGACAGCGGCAGGCACGCAACTCGTCGTGGACCTCGTGCCGGCGACGGGTAGCGCCGACCCGTTCGAGCTCACCAGCGCCGGGCCCTACCTCTTCTTCACCGCGACGCTACCAGCCTCCACCCTGCTGCGGACCGACGGCACCGCCGCAGGAACGCTGGCGCTGCACTCTGTCCCGCTCGGTTACGGCTCCGCGGCGCGCGCCCTGACGCCGCTTGGCAACGAGCTCATCTTCTCCGGGACGGACTTTGAGGATGGAGCCGAGCTGTGGCGCTCGGACGGCACCGTCAGTGGAACCGCGCAGATCAAAGACATTCGTCCGGGCGGTCCCTTCTCGCACTCATCGCCGCGCGAGCTGACCCCGGCGCCGGGCGGCACACGCGTGCTGTTCTCGGCGGACGAGCCCGGCTCCGGCCGCGAGCCGTGGATCACCGACGGCACTGCCGCCGGCACCGTGCTGCTCGCGAACCTCAACGACAACGACCAAACCAATCCGTCGAACCCAGACTCGATGGTCGTCCTGGGTGGGATCCACTACTTCCGCGCCGACGACGGCGTCAACGGCACGGAGTTGTGGCGCTCGGACGGCACCGACGCGGGGACCTCCCTCGTTTTCGACATCCATCCCGGTCCTGCATCGGGTCTGCGGTTTCGTTCGCTCCGCGTGGCCGGCGACCGCCTGTTCTTCCTGGGCTCCGACCCAGCCACCGGCACGGAGCTCTGGTGCTCGGACGGCACGTCGGCCGGCACGCGGAGGCTACGAGACATTGCGGCCGGATCCGCGAACGCGCAGATCGAGAATCTCACCGTGGTCGGCGAGCGCCTGTTCTTCTCCGCGGTCACCGCTGCCGCTGGCGCCGAGCTCTGGACCTCCGACGGCACGCCCGCCGGCACGGTCATGGTTGCCGACCTGCTGCCGGGCGGGGCGAGCAGCAGTCCATCGGAGTTCATTGCCTACGGCTCCAAACTGCTGTTCGCCGCTGACGACGGCGTCACCGGCGCGGAGCCCTGGATCACCGACGGCACCGCCGCCGGCACGACGTCGCTCCGCGACATCCACCCGACGGGGTCGAGTGGCTTTGAGCCCATGGGTGAGTTCGCCGGACTCCTCTACTTCGGCGCGGACGACGGCGTCGCCGGCCAAGAGCTGTGGCGCACCGACGGCACGCCCGCCGGTACGCAGCGGTTTGCCGACCTGCGGCCAGGCGGCGCCACGCCGCGCAGCTCGAGTCCCCGGTGGTTCGCGAAGACGACCGAGGAGTTCTACTTCATCGCCCAGCACCAGGAGTTTGGCGTAGAAGTCTGGGGCAGCAACGGCACGGTGGCGGGCACCCGACGTGTCACCGATATCCGCCCCGGGGCCTCGTCCGGCGGCATCATCGGCCTCCACGTCGTCAACGATCGGCTGGTGTTCGAAGCGAATGACGGGTTTCGCGGCGCCGAGCTCTGGCGCTTGGATCCATCGCAGACGCGGGGCGCCCGGATCATTCGACAGCTCAGCCCAGTTGCGAGCCTCAGCTCCTTCTTGTCTGAGTTTGAGCCAGTTGGGAGTCGCGCGCTCTACTTCCGTGCCGGCGACAGCTCGAGCAATCGCGAGCTCTGGTCCAGCGACGGCCTCGACATCACGCTCGTCAGCGAGCTGGTTCCAGGAGCCACAGGCTCAATCCCGCAGGAGCTCAAGGCCGCCGGCGGCATGGTGCTGTTCAACGCTATAGTGCCGCCGATCGGCGCCGAGCTCTGGCGTATCGACACGCGCGCGACCGCACGCTCGTTTGGCCAAGGCTGCGGCGCCGCCACCCTGCTCCCGCGGCTGCAAGCGACCGACCCAGTCCTGGGCGGCGTTGCCACCTTCCGCGGCGACTTCGACGTAGGATCAACCGGCGTGCTGTTGTTGGGACTGCGGTCGACGCCATCGTTCCGCTTCGGCCCGTGCGCGGTGTCCGGGCTGCCGCCGACACTCGCGGTCCTGGCGCCGTACACACCCAGCAACGGGAGCTGGTCCCAGGCGATCCCGCTGCCCGCCGTGGCCGCGCTAACGGGTCTCGAGGCCGTCGCCCAGGCGGCCTCGGCCACGCCGGGCTTCGGGCTAGGCGTCGGGTTCACCAACGCGGTGGAGCTGGTCTTCGGCCAGTGAGGCCCCGTCACGAAGGTCGACTCGTGGTCGCCGCTCCAGGGAACCCGGCTCCCTCTGGCTGTTGGCTGCGCCAGTCTACACTGTGCGTAGATCCCGTGGAGTGGAGTGCGTGGTTCGCGTGGAACGCCTCTCCGACGAATCACGGTGCGCCGACCGGTCATCGTGACGGGCGCCAAGGCGGCGCCGCGTCGACGTCCGAGGACTGACGTTGCGCGGCGGCCGTGGCCACGCACCAGGCACGTGTTCCCAGGAGGTGGCCCTCTATCGGTGCCACGCTCGAGGGGGTAACGTCACCAACCAGTGACGGCGGACCGCCTTTCGTTCATGGCCCGGGGAAGGGCAGTCATCGGTTGGAGTGTGCTGGCCGTCGTCATGACCGCGCTCACGGCGTGGTCCTTCGGCGCGCTCTACTACATGCCGCTTCCGTCGGTAGCAGCGCGGTGGACCCTGGCGATGGTCTTCCCGGCGTTCGTGTTGGCCGCGTTCTTGCTCCTGAAACGCCGGCGCGCCGTCGCCGTGTTCTTTGTCGGCGTCGGCGTGGTGCTCGTTTGCTATCTGTGCCTGTCCCCATCCCACGACCGCGAGTGGATGAAAGACGTGGCGTTGCTGCCGCACGCCACGTTCGCTGGCGATCGGTGTACCGTGCACAACGTGCGCAACCTCGAGTGGCACGGACCCAGTGAGTGCACGCCGCGCTACGACACGCGGACCTACGACCTCAGCAAGCTGGAGGGCGTCGATCTGATCCTGTCCTACTGGGATGGCAACGAGGGCATTGCCCACGTGATGCACAGCTTTGGGTTTAACGATGGCAGTTATCTCGCGCTGTCAGTCGAAACCCGCATGGAGGTCGGGGAGACCTACTCGCCCACCGCGGGGTTCTTCCGCCAGTTCGAGCTCATCTACGTGCTCGCCGACGAGCGCGACCTCCTCGGAGTCCGAGCCCGCCACCGAGCCGAGGAGCTCTACCTCTATCCCGCACGCTACACCGTCGAGGAAGCCCGCACGTTCCTGCGAGGGATCCTCAATCGCGTCAACGAGATCCACGACCGGCCGGTCTTCTACAACGCGATCGCCGAGAACTGCCTGACCTCGATGATCCCGATCTTCGAGGAGATTCGGCGGGACCCGCCGCACTTCGACATCCGCGTTCTGCTGAATGGCCACCTCGACGAGTTTGCCTACGAGATCGGCCGGCTCGTCGCCGATGAGTCGCACGGCCTCCCCTTCGACGAGATGCGAAGAAAGCACGCGGTCTCGCCAACCGTGAAGCGCCTGCCCGACGACGCGAGCTTCTCGAAGAACCTGCGAGCGCAGCTGCCGCGCCGAACGCGGTAGCTCACCAAGCTCGCACGTTCGGATGACTGAAGACGCCTTCGATCGCTGCGCCCCCCCCACTAGAGCCCGACGCTGAACTGCACGCCGTTGCTGGCGGTCCAGCCGGGACTCGCGGTGGGGTCGAGGACCAAGGCCTGCGCGTACGCGGGGACGCCGGTGGGTGCGCTCGCCAGTGACAGCCGAACGCTCGCGAAACCAAAGCCGTTGGTCAGCACGCCGATCGACGCCAGGCTGCCCGTGGCATCAACCAGCAGCGTGCACCCAGCCACCGGCACGCTGGCCGGCCGGCTCCCGAGCAGCAGGACGCCTGGCGCGTCGCTGGGCGCAGCCAGCAGATCCAGGGCGAAGGTTCGCGCGAGAGTCGCGGGGACGCCGAGTGGCGCCAGGCCGGGGACCGAGGGTCCGGCGCAGCCCGCGCCGTAGGTCTGCGCTTGCGCCGCTGGGCGCGCGGTCCACTGCCAGGTCGCGGCCAGCGCTCCTTCGAAGACAATGACGTCGCCGGCGGCGGCGTCAAACACCATGCCGTGCCCATTGGCGTACACCGGACCGTTGACGACCGGAATGCTGGTCCAGTCGTTGCCGTCCCACTCGAGCAATCGGTCGCCCGTCGTGATCCCGCTGTAGAGCAACACGCGCTGGGTCACGGGATGATACGTCATCGAGTGCGACCAACGCGCGCTGGGCTTGGTCGTCGACATCCGTTGCTGCCAAAGCGTGCCGTCCCACTCCCACGTGTCGCCCAACCAGGTCGGCGCCGCGCTTGGATCGCGCACCATCCCGCCGAACAGGACGACGCGCTGGCGCGCGGCGTCGTAGACCATCGCGTGCTCTTCGCGGGGCGATGGGGACGGCCCCTCGAAAGGCCGCCAGCTCGCACCATCCCAAAGCCAGGTGTCTGCCAGCTGCTCGCCCTCTTGTTGGCCGCCGAACAACACAGTCTCCCCGCGCGCCGCATCGTAGGCCATTGCGGCGTGGCGCCGCGGTCGCGGCCCCGTCGCGACATCCGGCTGCCGCCACGTTGCACCGTCGTACAACCAGGTGCCGACTTCCCCAAACATCACTGTTTCGCCTCGTGCTTCGTCGTAGGCCATGGTCACGCCAGAGGCGTTGGCTGGCCCGAGAACTCCGGCCCGCCGCCACACTCCGGACACTCGTTCCCAGGTTTCGTCGGTGTCCCCGTCGCCATACAGGACCGCGCGACTGCGACGTTGGTCATAGACCATGCTGAAGTCGATGCGGGCCCCCATCCCTCCTGCAGCGACACGCGTCCACCGACTCCCGTCGAAGGACCACATCTCCTCGGTCCGGGCTGCGGCGGCGTCCGCGCCACCAAACGCGAGGATCCGCTGCCGACGCGGGTCGTAGACCGTCCCGAGGTCCCAACGCCCCAAGGGGTGCGCCGCGTCGGGGCAGAGGCTCCACGCCGAACCGTCCCACTCCCACGTATCCGTCAAGCTGTTCTGGATCAGCCCCAAGAACCCCGACGCCTGCAACCCGCCGTACAACATGGTCCGGCCTCGCGCCGCGTCGAATGCCATCGCCGCATTGGCCCGGGCCGGGGGGCCGCCGGCCACGGCAATCCAGTCATTGCCGTCCCACTCCCAGGCGTCGTTGCGCGTGGTGCGTGACGGATCATAGCCGCCGAACAGGACCGCGCGCTGGCGCCCGATGTCGTAGACCATCGACGCGCTCCAGCGCGGGGCCGGGCGAGTGGAGGGCTGCCGTTCGGTCCAGGTCGAGCCATCCCATTCCCAGGTATCGTTCAGTGCGGCGCCGCCATCGCCCGAGCCACCGAATAGGAGAGTGACCCCACGCGCCTCGTCGAAGACCATGGTGTGGCTCGACCGCGGCGGCGGACTCGACGACAGGAGACGCCGCGTCCACGCGCGTCCATCCCACTCCCAAGTCTCGTCGCTTGGTCCTGACGCGCCCGAACGGATTCCGCCGAACAGGACCGTTCGACGACGGACGCCGTCATAGGCGAGCGCCGCCCCGACGGGGAGATCGGACGCCGGCGCCGAAGAACGCGGGACCCACGACTCGAGGACGAGCTCCCAGGTCTCCACTCGGCTGCCGGCGGCCCCGCTGGGCGGTCGCCGCATGACCGCGACGACACGGTCACGTGCGTGGTCGTAGACCATTTGGGCGAACGATGGCTGGGTCGGCGCTCGGCTCGTCTGGACCCAGCTGGGCTGCGCGGGAACAAGCGACGGCGCCAAGGCGAAGACGAGCAAAGCCCCCCACCCGCGGGGATGGAGCACGACGTCCTGGTGGTCAACCATGCGCCCATTAGACCACGCGCGACCACGGCGTCGATCCGTCCCACCGCTGTACGGAGATGCTGAGGCCGCCACGATTTTTGTTCCGGTCTGATCCGCAGCTTCCCAACCCCCTCTCGGCTGGCTCCGGAGAGGGCGCCGCACGGCTACGTCATCACCTGCCACGCGGGGAACGTTCCCTAAATCGGCGGGCTCCAGCCCGGCAAGCCCGCGGCGAGCCGAACGTCGTCCGTGGCTAGTGCTGCGTCTCCGAGTTCGCTTCACAAGTCGGCGAGGAATCTGTGTCGTCGCAAGGCGCTGTCGCCGGAGGGCTTGTTGGTGGACAAGTTGAGGCGACACAACCCAGACGAACGGCGCGGAGGCGCCGGCGACATGGGACGAACTTCGGAGAACACTAGAGCGAGCCTACGACCGCCGCGATGCCCGCCGAAACCACAAGGCCGAGCGGATTGGCGGCGGGATCGGCGACGACCGCTTGGCCAAAGAACACGCCGCCAACCAGCCCCGGCTCACTGGGGATGGGCAGCGAAATCATGCCGCCCCCGACGCTGACGACCGCGTCGACGCTGGTGAGGAGCGAGCAGCCCGGAGCGCCCGGGAGCGTGATCGGTAGCGGTGCGCCGAGCCAGCTGGTGTCCGACGCGCCCAAGAGTAGAACCGCTGCGCCAGTGCCACCGCCGCTCACCGAAAGCTGCAGCGTGTTGCCCGGCCACGGCCTGCTGCCAGCAACCGGCGCCAGTACCGGGATGCCGGCGGTCCCCGCGCACCCCGCGCCAACGCCGGTCACCGACGCGGCGACGGTCGGCGCGTAGGTCCACACGTCGCTGTAGACCACGAAGGACAGCCCGTCCCAGCCACCAACGAGAACCACTTCCTCGCGCGCCTCGTCGTACGAGGCGGCCAGCAGCGAGCGGGGCGCGGGCGCGGTGCTCAGCGCCCTCTGCTCCCACTCGGTTCCATTCCATTCCCAGGTGTCGTTCAGATAGACCGGGACGGAGTCGCCTTGGCCGCCAAACAGCACCACGCGATCACGCACCGCGTCGTAGGCCATGGCGTGGTTGTTGCGCGCCGCGGGTGCACGGGTCGGCGTCAACCTGGCCCAATCCGAACCGTCCCAAGCCCAAGTCTCATTTGACGACCCGGCGAAGTCTTCCCGGTCGCCACCAAAGAGGATGACCCGCTGGCGCTGGCGGTCGTACACCATCCGGTGATGCGCCACGACGGGCGGTCGGACGGATGGGCTCTCCTCGCGCCAGGTGACGCCGTCGTAGGTCCAAGTGTCGCGCAGCTCGGCCGTCGCCGAGACGCCGCCAAAGAGCACAATCTCACCGCGCGCCTCGTCGTAGGCCATGTCCTGAGCAAAACGCGCCTCAGGCGCGTTGGGCGTCACGATCTGCCGCCAGGTGGTCCCGTCCCACTCGAACGTCTCGCCGCGCGGGTCGATCTGTGCATCGATTCCCCCGAAGTAGACGCAGCGACCGCGGCCGCGATCGAACGCCATGCTGCCCGTCGCTCGGGCGGGTGGCGGAGGGCTTGGCTCGATCACCCGCCACGCGCTGCCATCCCACTCGCGCAGGAGGTTCTGCGGCTCCAGGCGACGGTTGGTCCCGCCGAAGACTACGATGCGTTGACGCGTAGCGTCGTAGGCTGAGTTGTGCCAAGACGTGGCGGGCGGGAGGAACGCGGGCGAGCGGTCGAGCCACTGGGTTTGCGCCGCGGCGGTACCCGTCAGGCTCACCAGCAGCGAGACGGTCACAAGAATGTGGAGTCGCATGCCCGTGCGTGTTTGGGCGCGACTCCGTGTTGCAAGGAACGGACGCGATTTCGCGCCTTCCGCCACCGGCGCTCGGTCAAGCTGAATTCGCTCGTCGATGCCGTACGGCGCGGCGTCAACGACGGGTCCGCGTCGGCGGCTCTTCTGGACTGCCAGGCAGCATCCATGGCATGGTGCCGTCGGGCGGGCCCCACGGCGATGGAACGCTCTCGCCGATGAAGGTGTATGCGACGCTCGTCTCACGTACTGGTCTCGATCGCCGTGCTGAGCGGTGCCGGCGTTTCCCAATCCGATGCGCCGGCGCGGCGACCCGACGTCGAGGAGAGCCGCGCGCCGTCGACGACTCGACACGCACGTCGCACCGCCAACGAGAACGCCGCCGCTTCGTCTCTTCGCGTTCTCTACGCGGCCCAGGCGCAGTGTCAGGCAAGTGCGGTCATCGACGCCGACGCCGACGGCGTCGGTGAGTTCGCCTACTTCGCCGAGCTCGCCGGCGCGGTGCCAGTGCGCGACCCGCGCGGCGGCGACCTACGAATCGCGCCGCCGATCCTGGCGCGTTCGATGGGTCTTGTGACGTCGTCGATCGTCGTGCGCCAAGGCTATTGCTTCGCCATGTTCTTGCCGGATGCCAAGGGGCGGCCGATCGCGGAGGCGCCCCGCGGGGGCAGCCCCCGCGGAGCCGAGCCGGATCCGCAGAGAGCGGCGCGGCATTGGTGTGCCTACGCTTGGCCCGAGCGTTTCGGCGTGACCGGCCAGCGGGCGTTCTTCGTCAACCAAGACGGAGAGTTGCTGGCTTGCGACAACGAGGCCTCGAAGTACTCGGGTACCGCGCGCCGGCCGGCGCCGCTCGCCGCATACCGGCGCAACAGCGCGGACATGGCGGCCGTGGTGTCACCGGGAGTGCCGGCGCACGATGGCCACAAATGGACGACGCAAAGGACTGCGGCGCCGGCGCGCCGGGTCGCACAACCGCCACAGCCGCAGCGGCGCCGTTCGCTGCTCGGCAGCCTCTTTGGCCGCCGTCGGTCGCAGCCCCAGGGCGAGGCCGCGGCCATCGCCACGCTTCGGAACGTCGCCAGCGCCCAGGCTCAGTGTCAGGCGTCTGCGGTCATCGACGAGGACGCCAACGGCGCCGGGGAGTACGGCTACTTCGCCGAGCTGGCAGGCGCGTGCAACGTGCGCGGCAGCGACCAGCGCCTAGTGCCGCCCGTCCTCTCGGTCGCCTTCGGCCAGGTCGAGCAATCAGTCGTCACGCGGGGCGGCTACTGCTTCGCCATGTTCCTGCCGGATGCGAGCGGTCGCCCCACGGGCGAAGCCAAAGACGGCGGCGCGGCCGAGTCGCGGCCGGACCCAGCCACCGCCGGCGTGCTGTGGTGCTGCTACGCATGGCCACTCGAATACGGCAGGACCGGACGGCGCGCGTTCTTGATCGATCAGGCGGGCGACGTGTTGGCCACGGCCAACCACGAACAGCGCTACTCCGGCCGCGACCGACGCCCCGATCCGCTCGCCGCGTTCGCGCCCGGCGGCAAGGCGATCAAGCCGGGCAAGCCGGCCGGCGACGGCGGCGTGTGGGCTCCGATCACGGGCGCGAGCCCGCGCTAACCGGGCCGGACTGCCACCGCGGACCGTCTCAGGCCAGCGGTGGACGCTCGTGAGCAGAAGCAGCACGTCCCGCAACACCCGCATCGCGCGCGGCTGCCGCACCCGCGGCGAGACTCCGAGACGTCCACTGCAGCGGCCTCAAGGCTGCGGGTCGTAGAACGCTGGCGCGATCCCCTGGCTGAGGCTGACCTGGCTGCCCGACGCCGATGTGCAGTCCCTGGTGGGAGAGGATGGCACCCGCGAGCGAGGGCGACGACGGCACGGGGATGGTCAGCTCGAACCTGCCGTTCCCGGTCGGGACCAAGATGCTGCCGCCAACCGAAGTGCTGGCCGACCGGAGCGTGGGCACGAACGCCATCGGGATCAGGATCTCCGACGACGTCAACAACGACTCGGCGGGGAGGAGCGTGGACGGCTGCGCCGACACCGCGGCGAACAGGGCGAGAACTGCGAGGGAACGGAACCGGGGGGTGATCATGATGCGCCGTGATGGGTCCGAAATTGGTCGCTCCGTGAGCGCGGCAAGGCACCGCCCCTTGCATTGACAACTACTTTGTATTACCAAGTGCTGCATGCGGATCGACATCGTCGTGGTCTACGAGCAGCGCTACCGCGTCGGCCACGAGAAGCACTTCGTCCCCCCCATCACCGGCATCCACCTGGCCGCCTTGACCCCGGACCACCACGAACCTCGCGTGGTGCACCAGCAGATCCGGCCGGTCGAGCTCGACACCGACGCCGAGCTCGTGGCCCTGTCGTTCTTTAGCGGGTTCGCCACCGAAGCCTATCGGCTCGCCGACGCGTTCCGTGCTCGCGGCAAACTCGTGGTCGCGGGCGGCCCCCACGCGACGTACTGGCCGGACGAGGCCCTGCGACATTGTGACACGGTGGTCGTCGGCGAAGCGGAAGACGTTTGGTCGTCGCTCCTCGACGATGCCGAGCAGGGGCGCTTGCGCCGGATCTACCGGTCCTCGCCGCCGTCTCTCGCCGACGTGCCCACGCCGCGCTACGACCTGCTGCCGTCGACCTTCTTCGTACCCCGCGTGGTGCAAGCCACGCGGGGCTGCCCGTACGCGTGTTCGTTCTGCACGGTGCCAAGCCTGAACCCCGGGTTCCGCACGCGGCCGGTGGCCCGTGTCCTGGCGGACATCGACTACGACGACTTCCCCCACTGGTGGCAACGCCGCGTGGTGTGGTTCTGGGACGACAACCTCACGGCAAAGCGCCCATTCGTCAAACAGCTGCTGCGCGAGATGATCCCACGCAAACGCTGGTGGCTGACCCAAGCAAGCATGGACATCGCCCGAGACCGTGAGCTCCTCGACCTGATGGAGCGGTCCGGGTGCATCGGGATCTTCTTCGGCATCGAGACCTTTGGCAGTCTGTCGCTGGTCGATGCCAACAAGCCGCAGAATAAGATCCAGCGCTACCGCGAGTGCATCGAGCGCCTCCACGAACGCGGGATCTGCGTCATGGCCGGGTTCGTCGCAGGCTTTGACGGCGATGATCCCGCCAGCATCGTCGGCATGGCGGACCGCCTGCAGGAGATCGAGATCGACGTGCCGTTCCTCAGCGTATTGACCCCGTACAAGGGCACGGCGCTCTATGACAAGCTTCGCGGCGAGGGTCGCCTACTCGGCGAGCGCAGCTGGGAGTTCTACAACGGCTACAACGTGACGTTCCAACCCAAGGGGATGGGGAGCGAGGAGCTGCTGGATGCGCATCGCGAACTCTGGCGGCGCGCGTT
The DNA here is from genome assembly GCA_039029375.1 of Planctomycetota bacterium. Lineage (GTDB taxonomy): Bacteria > Planctomycetota > UBA1135 > UBA1135 > UBA2386 > JBCCGH01. The sequence goes on along the minus strand of JBCCGH010000079.1, from coordinate 5,796 downwards.
CTCCCCGGCGCGTGCCGCGGCCCGCATCGCGCGCGGCGCCCGCAAGCTCCGCGCCGGTGCCGCGCTCATGTCGGCCTGCATGAACGGCTTCTACGGACTCAAGGGCCTGCGGGGCAACGAGCCACTCGACGTGCGGAGCCGCGTGGCCACACCCGTCGTCGAGGTGCCCGCGCACATCACCACGCCGCCGATCGGGCGCCCAGCCCAGAGCATCCGCGCCGGCCTTTGAGTCCACCACAGGCCGGGCCTCGCAGAGTCCGCGCGTACATTCGGCGAGCACTCTTACCAGGCACCCCAACCCGAGGACTTCCAGGTCAAGAGCGGCGTCCGGCTAGTGGCGCGCTGGCCCCGCGACGCCACTGGCCTTTAGCCGCCCTACGGCATGATCGCCTGGGAGACCGAGGGCGCCCCGCCCGTGGCGTCGGCGACGACGACATTGGTCGCGTTCTGCGGGACGGGGAGACTGGTTTGGGTCTCGTTGGCGGGGATCACCACCTGCGTGGGCGGTCCGCCATCGCCGGGCGACCACGTGACCTCGAGCGTCACGGGGTCGTTGTTGCCCGCCGGTCGCTCATAGGTGATGACCAGGTTGCCGCCCTGACTCGGGGCGTTGAGCGTGATCTTGGGTCCGCCGCTCAACAGGGCGAGCACACAGAAGAGTGCCGACAGCAGCGCTAACTTCATGATGGAGACTCCATGTGGCTTCATGATCCTCGGGCCCGGCGATGGCGCACGTGTGCCATCGACCTCGTAGGGGGCCGACCAGATTGGCGGGGAGGAGCCCGCCATGGGCCGAAGCGACAGAAGCCTCGGCGCGTTTCACTCGTAGCCGAAAAGCGCTGTTCGTTCGCGGTCGGCCAGCCGGCGCGATCGATGGGTTCTGGTCGGCCGCGCGGCTGGGCCTTCGATCTCCGAGGCGCTGACGCTGTAGGGCTTCGACGCGGTCACACCCCTCGGTGAAGGCCGATTGGCACATGGCAAGGGACTGGCTGCACCGCGCTCCCGGCGACGAGTCGCGCCCAGCCGCAATGCTCGGCGGGAGCGCCGGTTGGATACAATGCGGCGAATGCCATCCTCGCACTCGCTGGCGCTCCTCCTGCCACTGGTCGTGGCGCTCCCTACGGACTCCGTGGCGACGCAGGAAGCCCAGCCACTCGGCTTTGAGAAAGGGTCGCTCGGCGAGGCACCGCGATCGTGGTTCGTGCCGCAGGCGGTGCGGGGCTGGCAGGCCGTGTTGGTCGAAGATGACGCGCCCGCAGGAGAGCGCTACCTTCGCCTCGAGCCCACCGGTGATGACGCATCGCAGGTCGGCAATGCGATGGCCATGCTGCCGGTTGGCGAGTTGGCGGGCCGGCGCGTGCAGCTTACCGCGCAGATCAAGGTCCCCGACGGCGGACACGCGCAGATGTGGCTGCGCGTGGACCGCGCCGAGGGACAGCGCGGCGGCTTCGACAACATGTCAGATCGACCGATCACGTCGCCGCGCTGGACCGAGGCATCGATCGAGCTAGAGGTCGACGAGGACGCGACCCGGCTTGCGCTCGGCGTGCTGGCGTTCGGCGGCGCTGCTGCCTGCGTGGACGACATGGCGCTGGAGGTGGTCGGCGCCGCGCGCAGCGCGCAGCCGCCGTCACCCGCAGCGGAGTTGAGCGATCGCGAACTGCAGAACGCCGTCGCCGCCACGCGCCTGCTCGGCTACTTGTGGTTCTTTCACCCAAGCGACGCGCTCGTCGAGCTGAACAACTGGGACAACTTCGCCGTCGAGTTGCTAGAGACGGCGTTGCCGGCGCGAACCGCTCAGGAGTTGGTCCTCGCCCTGAATCAGTTCATCCAGCCATTCGCGCCGACCGTTGAGCTGTGGTGGCACCAGGACGAGGTGCCGCCCCCTCCAGGGATTCCCGACGCGGCGAGCCACTATCGCTTTTGGCAGCACCGCGGCGCCGGCCGCATCGCCCGCGGCAACAACGTGTATTCGAGCAGAGTAGTCAAGCGACGGCTGCAGGATCCGCCACCGGACGAGATCGCCGCGCGTCACGAGCACGTCGTCGACCTGGGCAGGATCCGCGCGCGCGTCCCCATGGTGGTGTGGGCCAACCGCCGCCGCACCCTGCCAGCGGCCGAGCTGCCGGCCGCGTGGCACAACGATCAGCTGCCAAGACTCAGCGCCAAGAATCGCAACACTCGCTTGGCCGCAGTGGCCCAAGCCTGGTGCGTGTTCGAGCACTTCTACCCCTATTTCGACGTCACCGACGTCGACTGGCGTGCTCAGCTCGACGTGGCGCTGCGCGCGAGCGCCGTCGCCGCGGACGGCGAAGCGGCGGCCGACGCGATAGCGCGACTGGTCGGCTCGCTCGACGACGGCCATGGTCGCGTCATGGGCGGTTCTCGGCGCGACCTGGACGGCTACCTGCCGGTCGCGCTGCGATGGGCCGGTGCTGACTTGGTCATCTGCGGCCTGGGGTCTGGAGTCGAGGATGTACGCATCGGCGAGGTCGTCGAGAGCATCGACGGAGCGCCGGTGACGCGCTTGCACGACCAGATGGTCGACCTGGTGTCGTCGGCGACGCCCGGTTGGACCCGCTATCGCACCCAGATGATGTTCGCGCGGTGGCCGACACAGGATCCGGTTCGACTCGCCCTGCGCGGGCCGGACGGCAAGCGGCGCGACATGAGCCTGGCGCGGGTCGCGGAGTTCGTCGCCGATCAAAGCGACGAGCGCCCGGCCAACGGGTCGGCCGTTGCCGAGGGCATTGTCTACTTCGATCTCAACCGCGCGCCCACCGAGGAGCTAGACAAGCACCTTGAGGCGCTCGCCGCAGCCAAAGGCATCATCTTTGACATGCGCGGCTATCCCGACTCCGCGGCGAAGGACGTGGTCGAGCTGCTGATGACCGACCGGGGGCAGAGCGCAATCTGGGGCGTGCCGAGGATCGAGAGCCCCGATCGCAGCACTTGGGAGTGGGACGGCGCCGGCCGCTGGCAGCTCCGTCCGCGCGAACCCCACCTCGCCGCGAAGGTCGCATTCCTCACCGACGGCCGCGCGATCTCTTATGCGGAATCGATCATGGGCATCGTCGAAGCCTATCGACTCGGCGAGATCATCGGTGCGACGACGGCCGGCACCAACGGCAACGTCAACCCTTTCGAGGTCGCTGGCGGCTTCCGCATCTCGTGGACTGGCATGCGCGTGCTCAAACACGACGGCAGCCGCCACCACGGCGTCGGGATCGCGCCGACCGTGCCGGTCGAGCCAACGGCGAAGGGAATCGCCGCCGGACAGGACGAAGTGCTCGATCGCGCGGTCGCGGTGCTGCAGAAACAGATTGGCGGCTGATCCCCCCGCCTGTTCCAACGAACTCGCACATCACGCCCTTGGTCATCGATAGCCACAGGGCCCCACCGCGTCGGCTCCGCCCGCGAAGTTCCGACGCCGCGGCTCCTTCACCCGAGGCCCCGGACAACGCCGCCACGACCGTCTCGCCACTCCGGCGGATCCGACTCGCGCCGTCGGGGACCCCGACGGGCTCCTCTGCTACGATCCTCGCGACGGTTCGGCCGCGAGGATCTAGCTCATCGAATCTCCCCAGCAAACGCAGGTCACGGAATGCCTCGATCGTATGGGGCAGGGCGACGAGTCCGCGGGTCAACGGCTGATGTCGTTGATCTACGAGGATCTGCGCGGACTGGCCCGGCGGGTGGTCCGCACGCCGGCGGCGCAAAACACCTTGACCCCAACGGCACTCGTGCACGAAGCCTACGGACGCCTGGTCGGGCGGGGTGAGCGTGCGTATCGCGGCCGCACGCACTTCATGTGCACGGCAGCGCGCGCGATGCGGCAGCTGCTCACAGACCACGCGCGCGGGCGCGGCGCGGAACGGCGCGGCGGTGGCCGACTGCACGTGACGCTGGGCGCGGCGCAGGATGCGCGCGACGGCGGCGCATTGTTGGCTGGCAGCCTCGACTTGCAGGATCTCAACGAGGCCCTCGAGCGACTGACCGAGCAGTATCCGCGGCAGGCTAAGGTCGTCGAGCTGCGCTTCCTGGGCGGTCTCAGCGTCGAAGAGACCGCCGAGGTGCTGGGCGTCTCGCCCCGTACGGTCAAGTTCGATTGGCAGATGGCGCGCGCGTGGCTCAGCCGAGCGCTGCAGGACGACTGATCTATCGCGATCGGTGGCGGAGCGGCCGCGCGACACGCACGCCGACCGCGGTCGTCGGCGAGGCGGCATCGTGCTCGCCGCGGGTTGCCGACCGCGAGAACTGCAGTGGGACGCCGGCAAAGCCCCCGCGCAGGGCGCCCTTGCGTCGCGGCGGATCGGTCCACGCGCCTCGGAAGCCGTCGCCGGCCCGCGTCGGCAGCTCGTAGGTGACGAGTTCGTCGCGGCACCACTCGGCGACGTTGCCGTGGACGTCGTGCAGGCCAAACGCGTTGGGCCGTAGCTCGCCCACGGGCCGGGCGGCGTTGGTGTCGCCCACGTTCGCAAACCTGCGCAGGGTCCTCGACGCGTTCCCCGTGAACCATGCCGTCGTGGTGCCAGCGCGGCACGCGTATTCCCACTGCGCCTCGGTGGGGAGGATCAGATCCCAGCGCCGGGCCGCTTCGTCGCAGGCACGCCACGTCACATCCGCGATCGGATGGCGCGGCGTCGTGCGCCAGAAGATCTCGTGCGCGTCGTTGTACGACGGGGGGCCGAACAAGCGTTCCCACTGCCCGCGCGTCACCTCGTACTTGCCAATCAAGAAGGGGTCCAGCGTCACTTCGTGCACGGGCCTCTCCCAAGAGACCGCCCCTGCGTCGACGTTCGGCTGGTCCGCCCCCCGCTCCGGACCGGCGGCTTCCGCGCCCATGCGAAACGAGCCGCCCGGGAGCAACACCAGCACGATGCCCTCGTCGCTGGTCGCCGAGAGTACGACGCGGCCGCGGCCGAGCGGCTCGCCGTCCCAGGTCGGCGCGGCGCCGCTGCGCGTGTGGTAGAGCTCCCACAGGCCGGAGTCCCGATCGACGCCCAGCGGCACCAGGCCGGGGATCGGCGCCGCCACGACGTCGAGGCCCCGGTAGGGCGAGTCCGGCCGGGCAACGTCGGCGCGCAGCGCGTCCCACGCCGCGACGCTCTCCGGGCGCTGCGCATCGGCGCGCAGCTGCTCAGCTTGCGCCCGCCGCTGCGTCACGTCCGGCACCGTCGCCAAGAGCTCCGACCGCTCGGCCGTCGCGAACAACTCCAGGTCAGCGACCAGCTCCTGCAGCTGCCCGTGGCGAAACGCCAGGTCGTTGCTCGCGAACAGCCACGTGTGCCGCTTCGCCACGGTCGCTTCCAACGTCTCGCGTTCGCGCTGCAAAGCGGCGCGCCCCTCGGCGTCGACGAGCTGGATCGCGTGCGCGATCTCCTCGAGGCGCAGGTGCTCGGCCCAGTAGAACGCGCGGTCGGCGGCCTGGGTGGCCGGCGGGTCGTCGATGGCCTGAGCCCGCAGCTGGCGCAGCGCCGCCCTATGGCCGTCGAGCCGCGCCGCCAACACCTGCGCCCGCGCGAGCCAATCGCGCAGCGCCGGCAGTCGCTCCGGCGTCGCCGGCCACAGCCCCGCCGCCTCCTCCGACAGCGGCTCCAGCCGCCGCCGGTCCGCCAACCGCGTCCACCGCGCCAGGCTCGACTCGGCTTCGTTCTTCTGCGCCGTCGCCTCCACCGCGAACGCCGTCGCCACGATGGCGCCAACCAGCACCGTCGCGAAGATCATGCCCGCGGCCGCGAACTGCAGCCGGTGGCGCCGCACCAGCTTGCGCAGCCGATACAGCTGGCTCGGCGG
>JBCCGH010000078.1:0-42045 GCA_039029375.1 Planctomycetota bacterium | reverse complement strand
CTAGCCCGGATCATGCGCGAGTCTTCACGCCCAGCACGCGCCAGAGCCGCTCTGGCAGCGTCAGACAGGCGCCAGAGGCGCCTGCCGGCTGATGCCGGCGAGCGACAGACTGCTCGACGGGGCGCCACCCCGCCTCCGCGGTCGGTCGCTCGTCTTCCTTGCCACAGCGGTCCTCTCACGCACTGGACGCCAACCCTCGTGCATGATCCGGGCTAGCGGCGAACGGATCGTTCGGCGCAGGGTAGACCCATGGCCCCAAAGGTGGGCTTCCGTTGCGGAGTGAACGATGCAGGATTGGCAGGGCAAGACCGTCGGGCCGTTCGAAGTGCACGAGCGGATTGGCGAGGGCGGCTACGCGGTGGTGTATCGCGCGACCCAAGCTTCGGTCGGCCGCGAGGTCGCGCTCAAGCGGCTTCTGCCGCGCCCGGGGCACGATGAGGAGGCGCGGCGCCGTCTGCAGCGGGAGGCGCAGGTCATTGCGGGCCTGAAGCACGCAAACCTGCTCACCTTGCATCTGTTCGACTGGCACGAAGGCGAGCCCTATTTAGTGGTCGAGTACGCTCCGGGCGGCACCCTGCGGCAGTTTCTCGATCGGTCACGTCCCCTCGAAGCGGGCCTGGCGCTGGGCATGGTGGCCGGGATCGCGAGCGGGCTAGACCAAGCGCACGCCGCGGGCGTGGTCCATCGCGACGTGAAGCCGGAGAACGTCTTCCTCGGCAAAGACGGCTCGCCAATGCTGGGTGACTTTGGCATCGCCAAGCTCATCGGTGGTGACGGGTCGGAATCGTCGGGCTACACCGACATCGGCAGCCCGCGGTACGCGAGCCCGGAGCAGCTCAAGGGCGGCCGGATCGATTGGCGCTCCGATCTGTACTCTCTGGCATCGATTGCCTACGAATTGCTGGTGGGGACGCGCCCCTTCAAAGGGGAGACGCGGGCGGTGCTCGCCGACCAGCAGTGCGAGGGCCTCGCCTGGCCCACGGCTTCGGATGCCGCCGGGCTGAGTCCCGCCGCGCGCCGCGTGTTCGAACGCGCGCTCGCGTACGATCCCGAACACCGCTTCGGGAGTGGTGCAGCGTTGGTGAACGACTTGCGGGCGGCCCTGGACGTCCGCATCGAGCCGCCACAACGTGGCGGGCGCGGGCATCGCGACGAAGATCCGACGCCGCCGGGCGTGGCTGCGACCACGGGATCCTCCGCGCCCGCGGGTCGTCGTCGCGCGGTGTTCGCCGTGCTGGCTCTGCTCGTTCTGGTGTCTGCCGGAGTCGGGGCGGTCGTGTGGCGTTCGGGATGGCTGGACGACGCTCCGCCGATCGTGGCCCGGATGCGCTCGGGGGCGCGAGAGCTTGCGCGTGGCTCATCCCTCGACCTCGTTCTCGAACTCGATGCGCCCGCGCCGCGGAACCTGAGGTTCGGGTGCATGATCGGGGGGACGGCGTTGGACGCTGACTATGAGCTGGATGGGCTGGTGGAGCGTGAACTCACCATTCCCGTGCGAGAACGCAAGGGTAGCGTCAGGGTGACGGCCGCCGCCACCGCGGATGCACCCTCCAAGACCCTGGAGTTCCGCTTCGTCGCCCCTGCCGGGATCGTGTTCCATGCGGAACCGATCACGGTGTCGCTCCAGGCGTCACAGCCTCCGGGGCTGCCTCCGCCGCCCGGATCTGATCCTGGTGTCGAGTCGACCACGGTGTCGAGGGTCGAGTTCGAGGCCAAGGCCGAGTCCAACGACCCGGAGTATCGCGTGAAGCGTGGCGGCGCCGTCTCGCTTCGGCTGGTGGTCGAACCCCCCTGCGCCGCGCCGCTCATCGTCAGGCTGAGCACGACAGGGGACGGCACGGCCGGCGAGGACTACCAGATGTCGCGGGAAGTGCGGTTTGCCGCGCGACAGGGGGCTGCGCTTCTGGACTTGCGCGCTTTGGGAACGCACGCCGGGCGCACGGACAAGCTGGTCGTGATCCAGATTGTCGAGGCCGCCGTCGTCGCCGACGAGAACCCTCCGGGTGCTGTCGTCGGCGCGCGCTCGAAGGCGTTGGTGCGCATCATCCTGGGCGAGCCGCCAGGATTGCCCCTCGAGGAGTTCAAGTCCCGCGTTCCCGAGTGGCCGGGCCCGCTGTCGGTCAGCATCCACCTGGACGACTCGCTGTCTGCCAGTCGGTTCGAAGGCGTCCTGCGGGATGCGGTCATGGAATCGATCGTGCGTCCTCTCAAGCAGCAGATTCAGGCGCTGGACGGGATCGACGACGTGGGCGTCGAGGCGTCCACGCCGCGACGCGGCAGTGGCAACCAGGCGTGGCCGGGCTCGAGCCAGCGAGCTGGCGGCGAGCTGGCCGTCGTCCTGGATGGCAGAGTCGAGCAGCCAGCCGCCGTCGCCAGCGAGACCGGTGGTCGCCGCTATCGGGCCAACGCGCGGCTGCGGGCGACGTTTCACCGCCGGGATTCGCAGTTTGAGCTGCCGAGTGTTTCTCGGCTGGGGGTCTCCGGCACTGCGTACCGCGACTCCGACCGCGGAATCCCCGAAGCGATCGCGGACGCGGCGACCCGCCTGACGGAGGAGACGGTCGGTCAAGTCAAGACGTGGCAAGAGCAGCGCAAGAAAACGGGCCAGCGGTTTCAAGTCGTGGCCGTGATCGACGACGAGTTCGCGCCGATGCGGCGCTACTTCCGCGACCTCATCATGACGGAGATGCCCGGTGTGCAGCCCGGCACTCTGGAGCTGTTGCACGAGGCGCAGTTCCTCGAGGCCGACGGAAAGAGAATTCTCGTGCGGTCCGATGGCAGCGAGGTCGCGGAGGCGAGAACCATCGCGATCCAGAAGGGCACGCAGCCGCTGGGTTGGGCGCTCAACTTCAAGGGGTCACGCAACGATCTGGTCGCGTACGTCCAGTCGGGGCTGGAGGAGTACCTCAGATCCGTCCACCGCGACCAGCAGCTCTTCGTCGACCCGATCATTGGCGATGAGCGCATCGTGTTTCGGGTCCGCCCCCAGTATGCCGTCCGGCCCGAGCCAGTCCCTGTCCCTGACGACCCCAGCCGCGCCGATGAAGGCCCGGTGTTCCTGGTCGGCCTCGAGTTCGAAACCGGCGAGATTGAGCCGGTCGGCACGGCGTGGTTGGCTCGCCGAGACCTGCTCGGCACCAATGCTCACGTGGCTGCGCTTCATTCCACGCACTCCCAGCGGCCGGGCCGCATGGTGGCGGTTCGCGTTGACCCCAAGACTGGCGAGCGAGTCAAGATCCGCATCGTGGAGGCGACGCTGCATCCGGCGTACCGCGCGTTGAATCGACTCCACGACGAGTATCGTCCGCTTGGCGTGGGCAACCGTTTGGCGACGCCTCCCCATGTGTCGTGCGATGTCGGGACCCTGCGCATCCATCCCGACGATGCCGACCTCGATCTGGGCAAGCCATTCGAGCTGGCCTCCGAGGACGAGCTGCGCGCGCTCGAGCGCGGCCAAACCGTTCGAGTTCTCGGCTACCCCATGGAGGCGGCACAGCCGCTCACCAACGCGTATCGGCCGGCGCCGACGCTCGCCCCTGGCTCGCTCACTTCGATCACCGACTACTACAAGAAGGATACAAGCGTCGAGAGCAAGCTCCTGCTGCAGCATTCGGCACCCGCGGTCGGGGGCGCGAGCGGCAGTCCCATCCTCAACGCGGAAGATCGCGTCGTGGGGCTTCATTTTGCTGGAGCCCTCGCCGCGTCGTCGCCCCAGGGCGAGCGGCTCTGGCAGCACGGCTACTCGTACGGTCAGCGCGTCGATCTGTTCCGTGATCTGGTCGACGGTCGCGGCAACGAGCAGGCCGACGGCCTGGTCAAGAGGTGGAAGAAAGAACTACAAGCTCGCCGCAAGGATGCCGTGCGTCGAATTCGGGAGGCAGCGGGCAGCCATTTGGACATCGAGCCCGAATCGCTGCGCTTTGTCAAATGGCGCGCTGGGCGTGCCCGGCGCGGATCCAGACTGGCCCCTGGAGCACCCTTCAGGCCGTGGGCCGTTGACGCCAGCGACGGCCGCCACGCGACCACGGAACTCAAGGCGGGCCGCTATGTCGTCGCCGTCGTTCTCGAGAAATCGAGGACGGGCTCCTGCGGCGGGCGGCTGATCGTCGAAAGCGCGAAACCGATCGAGATCGTGCCGGACCCGAGTCGGCCCGAAGGGTTGACCTGGATGAGAGGCATCGAGCTGGCCCGCGGCTCGCGCGCCACCGTGGAACTGGAGTTTGAGCTCGGCAGAGAGCGCGCGGCGGGCGGGGACCTCCATGGGGCGCCCGCCAAATCTGGCGACCGGTCCGAGCCGGTCACCTATCAGGTGTTCTTCTATGCTCGCTAGCAAACGGGCGCGGCCAAGCCTTGAGCAACTCGACGCGGAGCAAGCACGGCCTGCCAAAGGCGGATGAGTTGGCGCTGATCGATCGCCTGCACACCGGCGTTGACTCTGCCGAGCAGGAGTTCGTGGCGCGCTACGATGACGAGTTGCGCACGTTCGCCCTCGGTGTGCAGGCCGACGGCGACCTGCGTGGGCTCTACGAGCGTGAGGTCTTCGGTAACCCACGGGCGTTCTTTCAGCGGGTCGAGCGGGGCGAGTCCGACATCGCCGACCACTGCAAGGAGCTGATCCGCCGGCAGGCGGGCAACGAGGTCGGGCGGCCGCGGCGGCAGCGGTCAGCCGAGGCCTCGGGTCTTGGCGGGCGCGGCCCGAGCCGCACCGACCTCGGGTTGGCGACGAGCAGCCAACTCATCGAGTGGGGCCACAATGTCGTGCGTGAAGCGCTGCCACTGGAGGCCGCCGGCGGGCGGCGGGGCGCGCCTGTGCAGCTGCGCTTGGTGGTGTTGCTCGCGGAACGTTTCGAACGCGGCATCCAGCTGCGTCATCCACGTTCGAACCTGGCCGTCGCGGCCGCGGAGTGCGGGGTTGAGGTCGGAGTAGGGTTGGAGCAGCTGCTGCAGTTCTTCGAGCGCGCCGGGCCGTGGTGGCCCCAGGAGGAGGATTTGATGCTCGGTGGTCGCAGTCCGACGCTTGGGGGTGCGTGGGGTGCGGCGCGGCGGCTGATCCTAAAGTCGGAAACTCCGCCACAACTGCGTGACCTCGCGAACCTCCTCGGGATCACCGAATGCGTGCGCGCCCGCTGGACCTACCTCGGACGCCGGGCCGTACGTGATGCATCGGGTCTTTCTGCAGAGACCTTGCGGACGTTGTTTCGCTGGTCGATGCTGCGGCGTCGGGAGAGGCCGCGGTGATTCCTCTACGGCTGCGCCGGCTGGTGGGCGACGGCTGGAATGGCAAGGCCTCGGTCTTTGTGAACGCCGAGCACGCACTAATCCAGATTTGTGATCATTTGCTGAGTCGCGTTGAGTGCTACGCCTGGGCGGCCGTGCTCCCCGGCCTGTCGAGAGCCGTCGATGTCGGCCATGAAGAAAGCCGACGCGCCCTGGCGAGACGCATGTGGGAGAGCGATGAGGACGACGAGGTCGTCCAGAGAATCTATGATGACTACGCTTCTTGCCTCCAACGCAATGTCGAGGATGCGAAGCAGCGGGCGTGGTATTGGGGCTACTCGAGTGAGGCACTCTTTGGGGAGCACGGCACGGAGCGCTTCGAGGGTGTCGGCGCGGAAGGCGTGAAGTGCTCCTGGACTCCGCACGGCATCGACAGCGGCTACGTTCCGCGGTACGCGCGGCTGTTGCCGCGCGACGACGGGAGCGGGCAGCCAGACGACCTCGGGGAGGAGGAAGCGGAATGTCGGCGACGATCCGAGCGGCCGCTCCCGAGAGACTTAGGGCCGGAGGTCGATACGCCGCACATCGATCCAAGCGACGATTGCGCGCGATACAGCACCTTCAGAGCCAGTTTTCGCGAGCTGCAGCGCGAGTATGTGGCAGCCCATGAGGAGACCGGCGATTGGAGCGGGCAGTTCTTGGTGCCCGAACCATGCGGGTTGTTCCAACTCCCCACTGCGCCGCAGTGGCAGGCACTGGTCCGGCGCGAGGTCGATCAGCCGTGAGCGCCCACCAGCGCGTCACCACCATCCCGACTCACCGTCAGGTCGTGCTCGGTGAAGTGGGGTCGGTCATCGAGAACTGGCTCTATTCCAAATCGTTGGGGGCGAGGGACCCCGAAGCAGCGCTGGATGTGCTCGCGTTGTGGTCGCATCTGGGCCGGTTCCCGCCTGGCGAAGATGACACATCAGAGCGACGACTCGACGACCTCGTGCACGGCGACGCTGAGCTGTTGGCTGCCACCTATCTCGCGGGCGAGGGCCTCGGTGATTGGTGCGAGCGTGTGGCGGAGTTGCCTGCCATCCTCGGTGCACCGGAGGGCGTCGTGGCCGGAGAACAGCCCGAAACGTACGTGAGGACTCTGTTCGACGAACTGGATCGCCACAGCCTGGCAGTGTACGCCGCGAACAAGCTCGTCGCTGTCGGGTCACCACTCGCGAACGAGCTCCAAGCGAGGCGGCGGAAGATCGACACGGCTGAGATCGCGCTTGCCGAGGACCCGATCGCGTTTCTAGCGGCCGCACCGCTTGCCCGCCGAGCGCTGCGGGACTTCCGAGGCGATCTCTTCGCCGCTGACGTCGATTTGTGGCGGAGTACCGCCAAGCATCACATCGTAGAACGTGAGGCGGCGCTCGCGGAGTTTGCCGTCGGACTGGAGCCTCTCAATCTCCCACAAGTGCACGCTTGGCTCAGTGAGGCGGCCGGGAAACACGACACGGTCCGGGGTCCTCGGGCGATTCCCGACCAACGAGGCGCAAGGCAGTCGCGAGTCTGGGCCGTCGCGTGGGCCGCAGCGGCGGTCGCGCTCATCGGAGTTGCTGGGGCGCTGTGGTTCTCGGTCCAGCCGACGTCCTACGAAAGTCTGATCGCCAGCATCGGGCGAGAGCTCGACGGAGCTCGTTTGGAGCGGGGACCGGGAAGCTATCCGCGGTCCGTGTCGAGTGCCCACGCGACGTTGTCTCCGCCGCGGACGAAGCCAGATCGCGGGCCTTCCATATGGCCAGTCGCAGGAATTGCAGAGGGCGAGGTCGCGTTTCGCTTTGAGGCGTTCGGCGACGGAGATGGGAAGTTCTTGATCAGCGTGACCGACGAAGACGGGCACGTCGAGCGAAGCCAGTCGCTGAGCGGTCAGCCGGACCGACCCCTGTCGTACGTTTGGCCGCGGCAGTTGGCGCCCGGTTCATATCGTTGGTTCGTAAGTCGAAGCGATGCGGCGATCGACGAGGATCCCTTGTATGGGCCTGAGTTCACGGTAATCGATCGTTCCGCAGTTGACGCGATTCTTCGTGATGCGCGTGCCTCGACCGAAGAAGAGGATGCCGAGCGCTTCTTAGAGGCCGCGATGCTCTTGGACCGGCACGCGCTGACCCGTGAGCAACTAAGTATCTTGGAATCGCCACCGGTACTCGATCGAGCCGCCAGCGAGATCGTGGCAAGGCTAAGAGCGCGAGCCCTCGCGCGTCAGGGCAGTGAGGCCGGCTGGCAGGCGCTCGGCAACGATGGGTTCTCATGGCGGTGACTCATGACGCGGACCGCACTGAGCTCTAAGGGTTCGCCGCGGTCGATCATGCTGTTGGCGTCCTTGGCCACGGCTCAGGCCCCGAGCGCCGCGCCTACTCAGTAGATCGCCCGCTTGGTCGAGTCGTCGTGCGCATTCAGGTGGGGAACTGAGGGATGGCAGGACAGGCCAGTCAAGAGTCCCTGTCGCGTCTGATTGGCGCCGCAGCCGGATCATCCTTACCGCCGTCGTGGCCGTGGCGCAGGTCACGCTCGCGCGCCTCGACGGCGGCGCCGGGGACGGGATCGGCTCGACGTTGCGACGTTGGCCGCCATTCCGGACAGCGACGGGATCTGCGACCTTCAGTTCGATACGGGTCAGGGCACGCGTCTCGTGTCCGGCGCTGACGCATCGACGTTGCTCGAGATCGCCGATGGTCATCGGCATGTGCTGGGCAGCGCCGGCGACCTCAACCAGGACGGCATCGCCGACGTGATGGGGACCGGCTTCACGGCCGGGTCCAACTCCGTTCGGCTCGATTCCGGCGTCGCGGGTGTTGGTGAGAAGCCGCGACAAGAACACAAGAACCGCCGGATCTCGCCGCGACAGACGGACCGTGGCCGATTGCGGCGGTTTTTGTCGCGGCTCGGTACATTCGTTCTCCGCAGCTTCCTGGAGCAGGAGCCCGAGGTGGGTCAGTTTCCCGTTGCTCCTCGTGCCGCCGGCACTCGTGATCAGCGCCACTGCGCCCGCCCTCGGCGACCACGCGCTACCGTTGCCGGTGCCGGCGGAGCCGACGCTGCACGGCGGCGCGGTGACGACGCAGCTGCTAGTGCTCGACGGCGGCGCGAGCGGCGGGATCGCCGCGAGGCAGGGGCTCGAACTGCGCTTCTGCCGGTAGGGGCGCCCGCCCCTACTTCGCCTCGAGCTTCGCGCCGTCGGGCGTGTCCACCACCCGATAACCCGCCGCATCGATCGCGTCGCGCAGCCGATCCGCTTCGGCAAAATCCTTGGCCTTGCGCGCGGCCTGGCGCTGCGTCAACAGCGCCTCCACCTCCGCCGGCGCGCTCGGCGCTTCGGCCACAGGCTCCGGCCCGATGCAGCCCAGCACGTCATCGAAGCGCGCGAACGCCGCCAGCCCGGCCGCCGCGCCATCTACGGTCGGGGTGGCCTTGTTGGCCTCGTTGACCAGACCAAACACCGCCGCCAACGCCTCGCTGGTGTTCAAGTCATCCTCGAGCGCCGCGGTAAACGCGTTCTGCGCGCCGGCGACCACGTCCTCCAGCCCATCCGGCCCCGCAGCGGCGCTCCCATCGCGGATCTCGACCAAGCGCCCGCGTGCCTGCTGGATGCGGCGGATCGCGGCGCGCGACTCGTCGAGGCCCTGGAACGTGAAGTTCAGGCTCTGCCGATACTGCACCCGCATCAACGCGTAGCGCAGCTCGATGCCGCTGTAGCCGCGGTCGAGGACGTCGCGCACCGTCGTGAAGTTGCCGAGGCTCTTCGACATCTTCTGGCCATCGACCATCAGGTGCTTGACGTGCAGCCAGGTGCGCACAAACGGCTTGCCGGTGTGCGCCTCGGACTGCGCGACTTCACACTCGTGGTGCGGAAACAAGTTGTCCTCGCCGCCGGTGTGCAGATCGAAGCTCTCCCCGAGGTACTTCATCGCCATGGCCGAGCACTCGATATGCCAGCCGGGGAAGCCGCGCTCGCCGCCGGTGAACGGCGCGTCCCACTGCATGATGTGCTTGGCGTCCACCTTCCACAGGGCGAAGTCGCGGGGATCGCGCTTGTCGGGATTGGCCGCGACGCGGGCGTGCTCACCGCCGAGCTCCTCGAGGTCTTTACGCGAGAGCTCGCCGTAGGCCGGAAACTTCGCGATCTCGAAGTAGACGTTGCCGCCGACCTGATAGGCGTAGCCCTTCTCCAGCAGGCCCTGGATGATCGCCCCCATCTCGGCGATGTGGTCGGTCGCGCGCGGCAGGTGATGCGGCATACGAAAGCCGAGCGCCTGGAGGTAGTCGCGAAACTCCGCCTCGTAGTCGTGGGCGATCTGCCACGGATCGCGCTTCTTTCGCCGTGCCTCGCGCTCGAGCTTGTCTTCGCCCTCGTCCTCATCGTCGTCGGTCATGTGCCCGACGTCGGTGACGTTCATCACCTGGAGCACGTCGAGGCCGCGGTCCTCAAAGCACCGGCGCAGCAGGTCCGCCAACAGGAACGAGCGGAAGTTGCCGATGTGCGGCGACGAGTAGACGGTGGGGCCGCAGTGGTACATCGCCACGCGGCCGGGCTCGATCGGCGTAAACGGCTCGACCGTGCGGGTCAGGCTGTTGTAAAGGCGGATCGACATCGCGGTTCAACCTAATGGGAATGGGCTCGCAGCGAACGCGACCGGACGGCTTTTTTGCGGCGCTAGGGGCCTCCGCCGAGCTCGGCGATCGCTTCGATCTCGACCAAGAGACCGTGATGCAGCTCGCGCGACGGCACGATTGCACGCGCCGGCTTGTGCGCGCCGAAAAACTCGGCGTAGGTCGCGTTGACGCGGCCCCAAAACGCCACATCGGGGATGTAGACCGTGGTCTTGACGATGTCGGTGAGCGCGCCGCCGGCAGCCTGCACGATGGCGAGCACGTTGCGCAACGCCTGGGTCGTCTGCTCCTCGACCGCGCCGGTCGACCGCTCGCCCGCCGGCGTGATCGCTAGCTGCCCGGACACGAAGAGCAGCGAGCCAGCGCGGACGCCCTGGCTATAGTGGCCGGCGGGGCTTGGAGCGTCGTTCGAGTGGATGGGCTCTGACATGCGCCGCGTTGTAGCCGCCGCACCCCATCGCCGTGCAACTCCAAAAAAAGGTGCCGCGTCGGCCGTCAGGTCGCCGCGGCGACGCCGGTATCCCGTGCGCGACGGAGAACCGTACGACCATGACCAGAACCAGCCCCCTGGCCCTGCCCGGCCTCTCGCTCGCGCTGCTCGGCGCCACCCTGCCGGCGCAGACGCTGATCCGCGACCTCAACACCAACCCTGCCGGCAACCCCGGCTCGGCGCCGTATCTCATCACGCCGACGCTGGGAACCACACTGTTCGTGGCCAACGACCCGGCGATCGGCCGAGAGCTGTGGCGCACGGACGGGACGGCCGCCGGCACCACGGTGCTCAAGGACATCGCTCCTGGTACCGCGAGCAGCAACCCCGCCGAGATAGTCGAGCTGCCGGGCGGCGGCGCCGTGCTCTTTACCGCTTGGAGCCCGAGTGAGGGGCTCGAGCTCTGGCGCACAGACGGGACGCCGGCGGGGACGACGCTGGTCGTGGACCTGTCACCGGGAAGCGCCGACGCGCGACCGACCCAGCTGACCCCGTTTGGCAGCGAGGTGTTCTTCTACGCCAATGATGGAAGCCTCGGCTTTGAGCTCTGGGCGACGGACGGGACGGCCGCTGGCACCCGCTTGGTCAAGGACATGACACCGGGCGCAGGCTCGTCGACGTTTGGCGACGGCGTGATGGGCATCGCCGGGCCCTGGCTCGTGTTGACAGCCCTCGACGTCGAACAGACGAGCTGGGACCTGTGGCGCAGCAACGGCACCGACACTGGAACGCAACGAGTGACCACGCTGTCGGACCTCTCCCGGCGCCCCGCGGACTTCACCACCTTGGGCAGCCGAGCGATCTTCGCTTCGGCGCACCCCCTCTCCGGCTGGGAGCCATGGGCGACCGACGGAACCGCCGCCGGCACGACCCCACTCGGCGACCTCGAGCCGGGCACGGCCGGTTCGGTCTCACACTCGTTCACGGCCGTCGACGATCTCGTGTTCTTTGTGGCACGAACGACGGCCACGGGGGAAGAGCTCTACGCGACCGACGGCACGGTCGGCGGCACGCTGCTCGTTCGCGACATCATGCCGGGTGGCGGCTACGCCTGGCCGGCGCCGCTAGGGGAGTTCAACGGCGAGCTGCTGTTCGCGGCGCGGGGCCCGGTGGCGTCGACCGAGATCTGGAAGAGCGATGGCACCACCGCCGGCACGCAGCTCGTCGTCGACCTAGAGCCGTACGGCTCGAGCTTTCCGGCGGGCGGCGTGGCCGCCGGCGGCCGCTTCTTGTTCCGCGCGAACGCCCTCGGCCTCGGTGAAGAGCTCTGGAGTACCGACGGGACCGCGGCGGGAACCGTGCTGGTCGCGGACCTCAACCAAGGCGCGTCGCACTCGCGGCCGCAGTGGTTCACCGCGCTCCCCGGCGGCGGCGCGATGTTCCAGGCGGATGACGGGCAAACGGGGGAGGAGCTGTGGTTCACCGACGGCACCGGAGCGGGCACGCGACGCGTCGCCGACGTGGTGGCGGGCGCGCGCAACTTGGGATCCAACCCGGAGCTCCTGGCCAAGACGCCGACCCGCGTGTTCTTTCATGCTGACGAGGGCACGGGGCTTGGCCGCGAGCTTTACGTCACCGATGGAACCGAGGCCGGCACGCGGTTGGTCGAGGACACCTGGACCGGCTTCCCCGGCGGCCTGACGGACAGCTTCGGCGTCGCGCTCGGCGAGTCGGTGGTGTTCTGGGTCGTGGGAGCCGGGCTCTGGATCTCGGACGGGACCCAGGCCGGCACCCAGCAGCTGACCAGCGCGTCTCGCGCCTACGTCACACGCGAAGACAGCATCGCCGTGCTCGGCGACCGAGTGCTCTTCGGGGCCGACGACGGCAGCGGTGGCGAGCTGTGGATCAGCGACGGTACGCCGGGGGGCACGAGTGAGCTCGCCGCGCTCGCGCCGGGCAGCGGCGTCGACCCCCGCGAACTGTTCGCTTGGCGAGACCTCGTGTTCTTCATCGGCACCGTGCCCGGAGCGCAAGGCCTGTTCGTCAGCGACGGCACAGAGGCCGGTACGCGCCAGCTCGCCGGTGGCCTCTTTGCCTCGGATCCGCAATTCACCGCGTTCGGCGACCACGTCTATTTCTCGGCGAGCGGCGGCCCGGCCAGCCAAGAGCTGTGGCGGACCGACGGCACGGAGGCCGGCACGGCGATGGTCGTCGATCTCTTTCCGGGAGGCGGGTCGAACCCCGACGGCTTCGCGATCGTGAACGACACGCTGGTCTTCTCGGCCGCCGACGACTACCTCAGCCGCGACCTGTGGCGCTCGGACGGCACCGCCGCCGGCACCACCAAGATCCTGGACCTGCCGGCAGGGCAGGGCGTCTACGCCGGCGTCCACGCGTTCGAGACGGCCGGCGTGTTCTGGGTCAGCGATGGCCAGAACTTCCAACACCTCTGGCGCACCGACGGGACCGCGGCCGGCTCGGCGCAGCTGGCGACCATCGAGCCCACCGGGCTGTTCCCGCCGGACATCCTGTTCGCGCGGCCGGGCCTAGAGCGCGTGTGGTTCCAGGCCCACGACGGCCAGCGCGGCAGTGAGATTTGGGCCTCGGACGGCACCGTTGCCGGCACGTCGCTCTTGGTCGAGCTGGCGGCGGGCGGCCTGTCGAGCCAACCCGACGGATTCGTCCGGCTGCGCGATCGGGTCGTGGTCGTGGCGAACGACGGCGCAGTCGGCCGCGAGCTGCACGCGATCGACTTGGTCACAGCCGGCGACGCAGTGGCCGAGCGCTTCGGCCAAGGTTGCCCGGGCACCGGCGGCGCGACGCCGCTGGTCGATCACGACGGGCTGCCCCGGCCGGGCGGCGGCTTCGGCCTGCGCCTCGACCACGCGCTCCCCAGTAGCGGCGGCGCGCTGCTACTAGGACCGGGTGGCGCGTGGACGCAGATCGCCGAATGCACCCTGCACGTTGCCACGCCCGTCGCCGCACTCCCGGTGGGCACCAGCAGCGCTGGCTCGGCAGTGGTTCCGTTCCCACTCGCAACCAGCCTGGTCGGCCTGGTGTTTGACGCGCAGTTCGCTGTTCTCGATCCGCTCGGCCAGTGGCTCGGCAGCGCGAGCGCGACGGGCGGCATCGAGATCGTCGTCGGCACCTGACGCCATGGGCGCCCCGCGAAACGCCGACCGGGCGGCCCACCCAGGCCGCACCTGTCGCGGGGGGCGCGCGCGGGTATCGTGGCGGTCGGTCCGCCCCCGTGGAAACCACGCGCCCTACGCTGCTCAGCCGACTGCGCGACACCGGCGATCAGGCCGCGTGGCGCGAGTTCGACTCTCGCTATCGCGAGCTGCTGCTGCGGGCGTGCCGTCGCTTCGGCCTGCAACCGGCGGACGCGTACGACGTGCGGCAGGTCGTGATGATGCGACTGGCCCACGCGCTGCCGCACTTCACCTACCAACCCGAGCGAGGACGGTTTCGGGACTACCTCGGCACCGTGGTGCGCAACGCGCTGCGCAGCCACGCCGCACGCCGCGACGGCCGCGAGCTGCCGCTCCTCGGCGAACCGAGCCAAGTCGAAGACTCCGCCGACCAGGTCTGGGTCGAGACCTGGAATCACGAGTGGCAGCTCCACCACTACCGCCGCGCGATGAGCCAAGTCCGGGCCTCGTTCCACGAGCAGAGTCTGGCGATCTTCGACGGCTTGCTCGCCGGCCGTTCGGGCACCGAGCTGGCGGACGAGTTCGACACGACGCCGGAGGCCGTCTACAAGGTCAAGCAGCGCATTCGCGAGCGGCTCGAGCGGCTGATTCGCGAACAGCTCGCCGAAGAGGAGCTGCCCCGTGAGAAGACCACCCGGTCCCCTCGGTGAGGGCAGGGGCGCACCGTTCGACGGCTCGCCGCTCGATCCGCTACTCGGCGGTGGCGACGCCTGGCTCGAGTTCGTGCGCGATGCCGAAGAGCCGACACCCGGCGGCCGCCTCGGCCGCTACGAGGTGTTGGGCGAATCCCGCGGCGGCGCCCAAGGGGTCGTCTTTCGCGCGCGGCAGCCGGGCACCGATCGCGAGGTGGCCCTCAAACGGCTGTCCGACGGGGCCTACTCGAGCGCCACCGCCAGACGGCGGTTCGAGCGCGAGATCGAGACGCTCACGGGGCTCAGCCACCCGGGGATCGTCACGGTCTACGGCGTCGAGCAGATCGACGACCTGCCGGTCTTGGCCATGGAGTGGATCGAGGGTGAGCCACTCACCACGTGGGCATCGCGCGTTGGGCGCGGCCGTGCCGCCGTGCGCCAGAAGCTGGCAATGTTTCTTCAGGTGTGCGAGGCGGTGCAGTATGCGCACGGCAACGGCGTCCTGCACCGCGACCTCAAGCCGTCGAACATCCTCATCGACCGCGCGGGTCGCGCGCGCATTCTCGATTTTGGCATCGCCCAACGCATACCGGGGTCCGCCGCGACGGTCGACGTGACCCGAACCCTCGGCTTCGTCGGCACGCCGGCCTACGCCGCGCCCGAGCAGCTGACCGAAGGCACGGCCCCGCTCGATCTGCGCAGCGACGTCTACTCGCTCGGCGTCGTACTCTACGAGCTCCTCACCGGCGCCCGACCCTTTGCCGCCGAGCGCCTGCGCGACCTGATCGAGGCCATTGAAACCTGCGCGGCGCCCAGGCCGTCGGCCCGCGTGCGCGAAGTCGGTCGCGATCTCGATCTCGTCGTCGCCAAAGCGATGGTCAAGGAACGCGAGCACCGCTACCAAACGGTGCACGCGCTCGCCGAAGACGTCCGCCGCTACCTGGCGGGGCAACCGGTCCTGGCCGCCCCGCAGAGGGTCGGCTACCTGCTCGGCAAATGGGCGCGGCGCCACCGCGCCGTTACGGCGCTCGCCGCCACGTGCGTCCTACTCATGGCCGGCTCCGGCGTGGCGATGGTCTGGCAGGCGAAGGAGCTCGCCACAGAGCGCGACGAGGCGCGGGCCCAGCGGACTCGCACCCTGGCCGAGGCGAGCAAGGCGCGCGCCGTGCAGGACTTCTACCAGAACACCCTCCTGCAAGCCGCGACACCCTACGGCAACGGCGAGCGCGACATCCTGGTCTTGCTGGAACAGGCCGCCGCCAGGGTGGGCAAGCACTTCCCCGAACACCCCGAGGCCGGAATCGAGATCCTGTGCGGGCTGACGCACGTGTTTCAGTTTCAGCGCAAGAACGAGATCGCCCAGCGCCTCGTGCGGCTTGCCGAACAACAGTTCGCCGCGTTGCCCGCCCCCTCACCGGAGATTCGCGTCGCCATGCTCCGGGCCCAGATCGAGGCCATGGGGACCAGCGATGACGCCGTGGCCGTCACCAAGCTCGAGGAGCTCGTGGCGTTCTACCGAGCGATGGATCCCCCCAAAGACTTGGCCCTATTGGCGACGTTCATCGCGCGGTTGGGCACTTTCGAGCATCGGCTCGGCCGGAATCGCGCGGCCGAAGAGCACCTTCGGGAAGCCCTGCACTTGTCGGCCGCGCACGGGAGCCGCCACGCGACGTTCAGCAAGATGGCCAACCTCGGCCCCGTCGTGGCCCGCAACGGTCAACCGGACGAGGCAAAAGCCATGCTCGCCGGAGCTTTACAGGAGGCGGGCCTCGAGTTTGGCACCCAGGACCTGATCGTCGCGCGCCTGAACAAGGCGCTCGCGGCCGTGCTGCGGGAGGAAGGCGATGACGCGCGGGCGGCGCGCCTCTACCGACGCAGCCTGTCGATCCGTCGCCAGCTCTATCCCGCGGACCACCCGGACCTGGCGGCCGAGGCGAACACTCTGGCGAAGTGTTACGAACGGCTGGGCCAACACGAGCAGGCGCTGCACGCCTTCGAGCTGGCCACCAAGTCGAACGACGTTGTCAGCAGCGCCGTCGCGTGGCGCGGCACCGGCCGATGCCTCGTGGCGCTCGGCCAACCGGCGAGCGCAGCGCCCGCGTTCGGCCAGGCCCGGCAGTTGTTCGAGCAGTGTTCGGACGAGAGCTCGCGAGGCCACGCCGAGGTGCTCATCCAATGGCTCGACGCGCTAGCGCGCGCCGGCGACCGCGAGGCCGCGCCGACCGTGTTCGCCCAGCTGGAGCAACAGGTGCAGACGACGGCTGCGCACGGCGGCCCGCCGCCGGGCGAGGTGTTTAGAGCAATGCTGAGCGAGCACGCCAGCAAGGTCGGTCTCGCCGAGCGCGCCGCGGCGCTGCTCGCGTCACTGCCTCCACCCCACTAGGAAGCGGGCCAGAGTCGGGGTGCCGTGCATCCAGAGGAAGCCGCGGTGGACGGAGGCGGGGCAGGTACCGCGGAGAAGAACCAGGTCGGCGACTAGAACAACACGACCGAGGCCGGGTTGGAGAGACCGAGCTGTCCATCAACGTCCAGGACGACCGCCTGCAACGTCAGCGCCCCCTCGGCAGGGAAGAGACTCGGGGCGATCGGCAGGATCAACGGAACACGCTCGCCTGGCGCCACCGACCGCGCGTCGAGCACCACGTGGTTCGCGGACAAGCCGAGCGGCCCCCACGGCGTCCACTGCAAGGGCGTCGGGACGCTTGCGACCAGCCACGCCGAGCCACCGGCGTGTGACCACAAGTCCGTCGACAGCTCACCGCCCAGCGGCCCTCCATTCGCGCGAAGCGCCGGGATCCCCCGCCGCACCGGGCGCGGCCCGCTCACAATGCCGATGGGCACGCGAGGGTCGACGACCCACTGCGACTGGACGATCTCGGCGGCTGGCACCTGTGTCGGCGTGCAAATGACGCCGCCGAAGCGGCGGCACGACAGCCCCGCGGCGATGCCGCGCTCCCCGCTCCCGGTCACCAGCGCGGAGCTTCGCTCCAACCGAAGGCCGACGCCCGAATACCCGACAACTGTGCCGTCGGCACCTCGGATCGTCGTCTCTCCCACGATCAGCTGAGCGTCACGCGCAACCAAGGCCGGGGCATTGATGTCGAAGGAACGAACGGCGCTGTCTGTCAGCACCACTTGGCTGCGCTCGACCTCGAGCGGACGCGAGCCGCCGACGTCGCACCCGGTGAAGGCCACCTCCGCGCAATTGCGCACGCGCACCTGAGGGCTCTGGAAGAAGATCGCAACCGCGGCGGTGACCAGCCGATCGACGACGACTTGACCTTCGCACTGCTCCGCAATGAACACCGGCTGGGTGTCGGCCAGCGACGATCGGCGCCCGCCCACGAACAAGAACCGCTCGCCGGCGCGCAGATCCCGGACGCTGATGGTCTGCGCCATGCCGAGGTCCGCGCCGGGCTCGAACTGCAGCCTGATGCCAGCGCGAGTCTCCCCCCCGCTGTAGGTGCCTGACCGAACCAGGACCGTGTCGTCGGCCAAGGCCACGGCGAAGGCCGGCGGCAAATCGGTAAACGCCGCACCGGGGCCGGCGGCGGCGTCGACGATCCAAGTCGTCTGCGCGACGAGCGTGGGGGCCGCGACGACCGCGGCCACGAAGAGGCGAAAGGGGGTCATCCTCGAGTCTCCGTCCAAAAGGGGGCTGCAGGTTACCAGTTCCCCTGACCGGCGGGCTACGTGCCCTCCATACGTCGGAGCTCCAGCTGCAGCTCCGTGGGCGACAGGCGCTGCACTCGCTCGACGAAGCCACGCAACGCCGGCGTCTCCGTCGCGATGCCCAGCAGCGCACTCGACACCCGCGCCCAGAAGTCCGGCGGCAGCGTGACGCCAACGCTGGGGTCCTGGTCGTCCGAGTCGCGATACAAGAACAGCAACTCCGCAAAGGCGACGGGAGAGTAGGTCGGCCCCGGGGCCCAGCCATCGCCATCCGCGTCAAAATACGGATCGCTCTGCAGAATGGTCTCAAGGTCATAGCGGGACGAAGCAGTCCCAAGCGTCGCATCGATCCGGTCGAGCACGAAGTTGGCGATCAGGGCGTGTCCGACGTAGCTCGGGTGCACACCATCCATGCTGAAGCCGCTCCCACGAATCCACTTGCGGCTGATGGGTCGCCCGCCGACAACGACCGGGGTGGCCCCGATGAGCGTGTCGCCGAACGCCTTACTCACATCCACCAGATGGAACCGGGGGCGACGCGCCGCTGCCTGGCGCAGCAGGGCGTTGAACGTGTCGACGCGGTTTCGGACCGATGTTAGCTCCGCCTCGGACAAAACGAGGCCGTCGCGCTGCGTCCCGTCGGGGTTCTCCAAGACGCGGTTGACCTCGCCGACCGAGGCACCGCTGTGCAACAACCCGTACAGCAAGCCAAACGTCAGCAGTGTCAGTCGGTCACCGCGGTTTGGATCGACGATGGGCGCGCCCGGCGGCGCCACGCGCGCAAACGACGGCGGCACGCGATAGCTGGGGGCCAGCTTTTGCAGATAGAACTCGAGGTCCTCGGAGTCGAAAAGGAAGCCGGACATCGGGAAGCACGGCAGCGTGAGGAGGAAGTGTTCCGTCGTCAGCCCAGGGCGTTCGCCCGCCGCCTCGAGGCGATCGAGCACGCGATGGAGCTGGCGAACGAAGTCGGCGACCTCGGTCATCCCGCGAGCCACGTTCACGGCCGAGAAGGGCTCGAACGAGACGACGCCGGCCCGCTCAGCGAGCCGGAGCGCGAGCACGAGCGCGGGCGAGAGCTCGGCGGCGACCTCCTCCAGCGGAATGGGCTGGACCACCGGGTTACTTCCACCGGACCCGAGGACAGCGAGGCCAACGTCGTTGCTGCCAAGCCAGACGATGGAGATGGCGCGATCCATACCGCCCACCGCGGTACCAGTCTGCAACAGCCACTCGACGCCATCGAGCGTCGACGATGGACCACCGCGCAGGAAGTGGAGCGGGAACACGACCTTCTCGTGCGAGCCGGAGAGCTGCGCTGGGTCCAACTCGTCGGCGAGCAGGTTAGAGGCCACCAGATTGGCATTGGTGCCAAACCGCTTGTAGTAGCGCTGACCCGTGACCGTGAAGAGACTGGCGCCGTCGGCACCCAGGTTGGTGGGCACGACGAACGGCCGCTGGCGTGTTTGCGACTCGTCGAAGAGCGGCTGCGAAAACACGAGGGGCAGCTGGTCCTGGAGCGCCTGAGCGACGAGCTCGAGATAGGCGTTCTGGGTGTTGATCGCGTTGTTGACCCCATCCATCGTGCCGTGGGTCAAGCTGTCGCCGAGCGCCGTCAGTAGGCATCCGGTGCGCGGCGGCGCCGGGCCGGGTGGCTGCGCGCGGACGGCAGCAACCGGGAGGAACGCGCACACAACCCACGCGCGCGCCGACATCGAGGGCATGGCTGGCATGCCGAGTAGGGTAGCGGTAGGCCGACCCTGGGTGCGACCTTAGCCAGCCGCCCGGTCGCTCTTAGCCGCTCTCAGAACAACGAAGGCTCGCGGCGCGGCTTGCTGAAGTGGATCGCGCCACCGACGAACCAGCCGGAGATCTCGAAGTCCGCCAAGTAGGCGTGACGGTCGACCACTCCGTCGCCGTCGATGCGCAGCCAGCGGTAGCCGCCAAAGAACTCGATCATCGACGTCGGCCGCACCCGCAGCATGCTCTCGAAGTCGATCCAGACGCCATCGCCATCGCCGAAGTCGCCGCCCATCCCGCCGATGGACACATCGCCGGTCACGATGCCCTCGGTGAGGTGGGCACGCACGAACGGCATCGGCACGAGCACGTCGCTCTCCAGCGACTCGCGCTGCGCCAGGCCGACGGCGTCGAGATCGATGTCGAGATCGAAGTAGTCGACCGCGCCGCCAACCCCGAGCTGGAAGTAGTCGAGGTCGACCACGTCGTAGGTCGCGTCGATCCGGGCCCCGACAAAGTCGAAGTCGGCCGTCACCGCACTGCCCGCGGGCAGATCGCCATACGGTCCCGGCAAGACGCCAGTCCCGCGATCCTGGAAGGTGAAGAAGTTCCCGCGGAAGTGCCACTCGTCGCGCGACACTTCGCCAAAGAGCATCACCGCCGGGTCGTCGTCGCCGAGCCCGAGGTCCCGGCTCTGGCTGATCCGGGTCGGCGGCAGCGAGCCGCCGGTCGAATCGCCGAGTGCGCTATCGCCGCGGACGCGGCTCTGCATGTAGGCGGCGCCGGTGGCCACGTCTAGGCCTTCGCACGCACACAAGCAGGCGAGCAGGGCGATCGGGGCGAGGGGAGTTCGCAGCAAAGCACGCATCGGGTGTCCGGGGACAATATCGGCAATGTGGGGCGTGCCCATGAAGGCCCGTCACCTTGCGGCGTTTCTCGACACCAAAGGGTGTGGACCGTTTCGTCATGCTGGCGGTCGTCGAAGGCTGCGGCCAGACGTTGATTCCCGCCCTGCTCGATCCGCACGCCGACCCCGACGCGCTGCTGCGGGGCCCATCGCGGCTGCCGCCGGCGGCCCGACGGCGCCTGCGCGACCCCGACCTGCCCGCGCGCGCTGCCGAGTGGCGCGCTGGGGCAGCGCGGCACGCGCAAACGGTTCTGACACCCGCCGATACCGACTATCCCGGACGCCTGCGCGACGCCCCGCTCCGGCCACTCGTGCTGTTCGTCCGGGGCGACCTGGCGCGGCTGTGCAGTCGCGAGCGGGCGGTGGCCATCGTGGGCAGCCGCACGCCGACCGCCTACGGATGCGCCGCCGCCCGGGACTTTGCGACCTCGCTCGCCCGGGCTGGCTTCACGCTATGGAGCGGGCTCGCTGCCGGCATCGACGCCATCGCGCACCGGACCGCGCTGGCCCTTGGCACCCCCACCGTCGCGGTCCTCGCCGGCGGCCTCGACCGGGTCTACCCGGCGGCCCACGCCGGCCTTGCCGCCGACATCGAGGCGCGCGACGGCCTGCTCGTGGCCGAGAGTCCACCCGGCGCCCAGGCTCGTCGTGGCCACTTTCCCCGCCGGAACCGTCTCCTCGCCACGGCCGTGGACGCCGTGCTCGTGGTCGAAGCCGGCCGCGCCTCGGGCAGCCTCCACACCGTGCGCTTTGCGGCCGACGCCGGTGTCGACGTCTTCGCCGTGCCCGGTCCTTACACGAGCCCCCGCAGTGTCGGCTGTCACCAGCTCATCGCCGACGGGGCCCAAATCGCGAGCGATCCGCAGGACCTCTTGCGTCGACTCGGCGCCGACCTCAGCCGCCGCGGCGTCGCCACAACGACGAGGGTCGATCTGAGCGCCGACGCGCTGGCGATCGTGAGCGCGCTCCAACAGGGGCCACGCCCCACCGATCTCGTGCGCCGCGAGACCGCGCTCGAGGCCGGCGCGTTCCTGCGCGCCCTGCTCGCTCTCACCCAAGCGGACCAGGTGCAGACTCTGCCGGGCGACCTGCTGGCCATCCGCGCCGCGACCGACGCCAACCTCAGTCGATGAACAGGTACTCGAGCAGGAGCATCCCGGCGACCGCGGCGACCGACCACAGAAACAGGCGCAGGGTCGACCAAGACGCGGCGCGCAGAATGGCCCCGGCGGTGCTGTGCCGCTGCCCGGAGTAGACGATGAGGACCAAGAACAGGCAGGCCGCGTACAACAGCGCGCGCGTCAGCAAGCTCATGCCGCGCCCTCCGCGGCGGCCACCTCACCGCTGCCCAGCACTTCGCCCTCCGCCACGGTGAAGGCGTCGATCATGACGATGAGGTTCATGAAGCCGGCCACCGTGCACATGGCGACGCCGTGATCGATGAAGCGCGGCGGGTAGCCCTCTTCGAGCGGCGCCGTGGTCAGCGACGCAGCCAGTGTTCCGCCTCCGCACAGCACCTCGCCAATCCACCAGGCCGAGCGCAGGGTGCGGTCGACGGCGTGTCCTTCCGAGAGGGCCAAACCGCCGCCAAACATCAGGAGCACGGCGCTGCCGATCAAGACGCCCTTGCCGCGCTGCCCCAACAGCCAATGCCCGCTACCCGGCAAGAGCCAGCTGAGTCCCGCAGCGAGCGCCGGCGCGGTCCGGGCGGGCGGATGCTGCTGCGACAGCCAGTGGGCATCGGCCGCCCAGAGGGCCGCGACGATGCCAGAGCCACCGGTCAGCATCAGGCCGAGGTGCTCGCCAACCACCGGCACGCGAATCAGACGCAACCAGTCGAAGAGCTCCTGACCACCCGACGGGGCGCCGTGGGTGAACGTCAGCGCGATCGAGCACCCAAGGTTCGGCGACTCGGGCAGCAGCTGCAGCGGCACGAGATCAAGCAGCGGCTTGATCAACGCGAACGGCTCGAAGAGCTGGAAGTACCAGATCCGCTCGCCGAGGACAGAGACGCCCGCCCAAAACAGCCCCAAGGTGCTGATCAGCGCCACCAGGCCCCTGAGCACGTGGCCCAGGGCTAGGTGCGCCGACCCGGGGACCAAGAGCGTCGCCAGGATCGCGGCACTGCGCGACAACAGACCCCCTAAGCGTCGCGGTAGATGCCCTGGACCGTCGAGAGCATCTCGATGGCGTCCGCCTTGGGACGCTGAAAGCTGTTTCGACCGATGATCGAACCGAAGCCGCCGCCCTTGGCGATGCCGGTGATCTCCGCCAAGACCTCGTCGTTCCCCTTGGCCGCACCGCCGGAGAAGATCACGATGCGCCGACCGCCGAACGCGCTCTGCACGACGTGCTGGATGCGCTGCTCGAGCGTCGCGATCGGAATCCCCTGCGCCTCGTAGACCTTGCGCGCCGCGTCCTGCTCGATGTCAGCAGTCGGCGGCTTGACCTTGATGATGTGGGCGCCCAGCTGCGCGGCGATCTGGGCCGCGTAGGCAACGACGTCGATCGCAGTCTCGCCCTTCTTGCTGATCCCGGTGCCGCGCGGGTAGGACCACACGACCACCGCCAAGCCGGCCTCCTTGGCCTCCTCGGCGAGCTCGCGCAGCTCCATGTACATCTCGTTGCGGAAGGCCGATGCCGGGTAAATCGTGAATCCGATCGCGGCGCAACCGAGCCGCAGCGCATCCTCGACCGACCCCGTGACCGCGGGCTTGGGGTCTTCACCGGAGAAGAGCGAGTCGCTGTTGTTGAGCTTCAGGATCGTCGGGATGCGACCGGCGAACTGCCGGGCCCCGGCCTCGAGGAAGCCGAGCGGCGCCGCGTAGGCGTTGCATCCAGCATCCACCGCGAGCTGGTAATGATAGAGCGGGTCGTAGCCGGCATCGTTCTTCGCGAACGAACGGGCCGGTCCGTGCTCGAACCCCTGATCCACCGGCAGGATGACGAACTTCCCGGTCCCCGCGAGGTTTCCGGTCTCCATCAGCCACCGTAAGTTCTTCAGAACGCCCGGATTGTCGGACTCATACCAGCTCAGGATTTCATCAACGCGAGACATTAGGGGGCTCCTGGGGAGATCGGTCGGACCCAAGTTCGGGGATTGTCGCGCCGCCCGGTCGCGTTGCAAGAGTTGGGTCCACCGCTCTGCGCCGCGAATCGCGCGCCCCTGGCACCTTAGTGGCACCCCATGTGATGGGCGATTGTGAGGTCCGCGGCTGGGACCTAGAATGCGCGGGCTCGAGTGGTCGACCGCCTCGGAACGCCATCATGAAAGAGGTTCGCGAGATTCCCCCAGCCACGCGCCGCGTGCGGTGGATCCCGGCGATGGGGCACCGGTGGCCCCTCGGCGCGTTCGGCATCGCCCTGGCGGTCTACGGCGGCCTGCTCGCCCTGATGCTGCATCAGGTTGCCGGCGGCAAAGCCAGCGACGATCGGCTCCTTGGCACCGAGCTGACCGAGCATGCCGAAGCCACGATCCTCGAGGTCAAACCGATCGGCCAGACGCTGAACGGCGCCACCTACGACCAAGTCAGCTACCAGTTTGCGGCTGGCTCAACCCAGCGATACGGCAAGTGCTACGCACCGGCTGGGCGCTACGTGGCGGCGCGCGGAGAGGGCTCGGACTACGCGAGCGACGGCATCGCCGAGTTCCTCCCGGACCGGCCAGAGATCAACCGACTCCTCGGCGGACAGATCAACGTCCTGCCGACGCTGACCGCACCCGTCCTCGGGCTGATCGTGCTCCCCGGCATCCTCTTCGCGCTGCTCTGGGCGCACGGCGTGCTTGACCTGCGACGCATGATGAGCCGCGGTGATGTTGCCGTGGCCGACCTCACGCGGATCGAGCAGATGCGCTGGCTGGTCCCCCTGACCCTGCGCATCGACTACCGCTTTCGCGACCATCGGGCGCAGTGGCGCGTGGGTCGCCACTGGGTGCGCAAGCGATCGGAGCTGGGCGAGAGCCTGCTCGCGTCCGATCGCGCCGTCCTGGTGCACGACCGGACCCGACCACAGTTCAGTCGCCTCGTCGCCCCGTCCGACTTCGAGGAGACCCGCCCGCGCAAGCCCGAAGGCGAAACCGCCAGGGCCGTATGACGGCGGGGTCCGACCTCGCACTCACGCGCGACGTCCACTGGCGGCAGGCGCTGGAGCATCGAGCTTGGCTCGGAGTGATCGGCGTGATGCTGTGCACGGGAGGTGTGATCTGGCTGGCGCGCACCGGCATCGACCCGCGGGCGTTGCTCCACGGCACCGACCAGCGGGCCAACCGGCCTCTCGGCTGGCTGCTGCTGCCGGGACTGGTCGCAATCGGCATCTGGGCGCGCGGCGTTTGGCGCGTGCGCGCACTCACTGAAGCCGGCGAGCGCGCCACGGCCGACCTGACCTTCCAAGAACGGCTGGTGTGGCGCCTGCCGCGAACCCTGCTCGTGGGCTACGCGTTCGTAGATCACCTCGGCACCCGCCGTCACGCGCGGCAGCGCGTCCGGGCGGCGTCCCCCTTGGGCCAGCAGATCTTCCGCGGCGCGACGCAGTTTGCCGTGGCCTACGACCCCGACGGACCCGGTCGCTGGCTCTTTGACCCCAACGCTGGTCCCCCACGCGAGCGCGGCCAGTGAACCAGAGCGCCGCCGAGCTGCTCGGACCCAACGGCATCATCGCCACCCGTCTCCCCGGCTACGAGGTCCGCCCCGAGCAACTCGAGCTGGCTCGCGCGATCGACGCCGCACTGCGCGAGCGCCGCCACTTGCTCGCCGAGGCCGGCACCGGCGTGGGCAAGTCCTTCGCCTACCTGCTGCCCGCGGTGCTGCTGGCCGCCGACCGGCGGCTCGCCGGGCCGGTCGTCCTGTCGACGCGAACGATCGCGCTGCAGCAACAGCTCGAGCACAAAGATCTGCCGTTCCTGCAACAGGTGTTGCCGCTGGAGTGGACCGCGGTCACCGCCGTCGGTCGCAACAACTACGTGTGCTTGCGCCGCCTGCACCTCGCCCACACTGAGCGAGGCCTGCTCTTTGCGGACCCAGAGCGCCAGCGGCAGCTCATCGACGTCATGCAGTGGTCGCTGGCCACCCACGACGGCACGCGCATGGATCTGCCGGCGCCGGTCGACCCGCAGGTCTGGGACGAAGTCCAGGCCGAGACCGGCAACTGCCTCCACCGCGCGTGCAAGCACTACGAGCCCTGCCACTACCAACGCGCCCGGCGAAGGATGGACGGCGCCCAGCTCTTGGTGGTCAACCACGCGCTGTACATGGCCGACGTCGGACTGCGGCTGGCCGGCGCCGCCTACCTCCCCCACCACGAGGTGGTCATCTTCGACGAGGCGCACCACCTGGAGCGCGTCGCGACCGAACATCTCGGGCTGCGGATCACCGAGGGGACCGTGCGCTGGCACCTGCGTCGCTTGCACGCGAAGAACGCCAAGCGCAGCCTCCTCGAGCAGTATGGCTCGCCGCGAGCACGCCACCTCTATCACGAGTGCGACGGCGCGGCCGCGGCGTTCTTTGCCGAGCTGGAGCACCGTCTCGGCGGCGCCGCCGACGCAATCGCGCTTGGCCGAGCGGCGCTCGACGCCGAGCTCGCCGAGCGACTCGGCGAGCTCGGGACCGAAGTCGTCGCCAACAGCGCCGCCATCCGAGAGGTCGACCGGCAGACGGAGATGAAGGCTCGCGGCACGGGCCTTCTCGCCCTCCAAGCCGTGCTGACGCAGCTGTCGGCACCTCCGGCTAGCGAAGACGTCGTCCGCTGGGTCGAACGCGATCGACGCGGCCCGGCGCTGCGCTCCGCGCCACTCGACGTGGCGCCCGTGCTCCAGCAAGGCGTGTTCGCCAACCGCACCGCGATCCTGGTGAGCGCGACGCTGGAAGTGGGGCCCGACCCGACGTTCCCCTGGATCCGGGCGAAGCTCGGCATCGGCGAGGCCGAGACGCTGCGCGTCGGTTCGCCGTTCGACTACAGCAAGAACGTGCGCGTGCAGCTGGAGGAGGCGCTCCCCGATCCCAGCCAACAGCCGCGCGCCTTCTTGGACGAAGCGAGTGCGCGCGTGCGCGACCTCGTGCTCGACAACGGCGGCCGCGCGCTCGTCCTGTGCACGTCTTGGACGTTCGTCCGCACCCTGGCGAACCACCTCGCGGCCGATCTCGCCGACGCCGGGCTGCCGCTACTCGTGCAGGGACAGGCGCCGCTCCACCGCCTGCTGGAGCAGAAGAAGGCGGCGCCGACGTCGGTCCTGATCGGCACCGACAGCCTCTGGGAGGGCATCGACGTGCCCGGCGATGCACTCACGCTAGTGATCGTCACCCGCTTTCCATTCCAACGACCCGACCACCCACTCACCAAGGCACGGCTACGGGCGATCGAGATGCGCGGCGGCCACGCCTTCATGGACCAAACGCTGCCCGAGGCGGTGCTCCGGTTTCGACAGGGCTTTGGCCGCCTCGTCCGTGCGGCCGGGGACCGCGGTCGCGTGGTCGTGCTGGATCCACGCGCGCGCACCAAGGCCTATGGCCGACAGTTCCTGGACGCTCTTCCGGCCGGGGCGCTCGACGAGCCCGAGGCCGAGCGCCACCATTCCTGAGCCGCCGACCGCACCGAAGCCACGGTGGCACCGAGACTTCCGCACTTCGGCACCAGAGCCGGCCAGCCGAGGTGAATGCCACGAAAGGAACGCCAGTAGCGGTGTCGAAATCAAAGTGATATCATAAGGATATCCCCATGAGTACCCCGACCACTCGCTCTAAAGAGCAACTGTACAGCCGCGCCTTGCCCGGCATCCCGATGCTCCTTCTCACGATCGTCATGTTCCTCCTGACGATCCTCTGGATCTCGCTGGCGGTCCGAGCCGACGACGCCGGCCGCGAAGGAGAAGCCCTGGTCTTCGGCCTTCTCAATCTGCCGACGATCCTCTGCGGCGGCCTGTTGGCGCGCGGGCTGGTGCTCGTCAACCCGAACCAGGCGAAGGTCGCACTCCTGTTTGGTCGCTACGTCGGCTCGCTCCGCAACGCCGGCTTCTTCTGGATCAACCCGTTCACCGTGCGACGCCACGTGTCGCGGCGCGTGCACAACTTCAACAGCGACAAGCTGAAGGTGAACGACCTGCGCGGCAACCCCGTGGAGATCGGCGCCGTTGTGGTGTGGCGGGTGGAAGACACCGCGCAGGCGATCTTCGACGTCGAGAACTTCCAGTCTTATGTCGCCGTGCAGAGCGAGTCCGCGTTGCGGACGTTGGCGGCCAAGCACCCTTACGACACGCCCGAGGAGGGGCAGACGTCTCTGCGCGGCGGCACCGACGACGTCAGTGAAGAGCTGCAAGCCGAGCTGACCGAACGATTGTCACTGGCCGGCATCGAAGTGCTGGAGGTGCGACTCAGCCATCTCGCCTACGCCCCGGAGATCGCCGGCGCGATGCTGCGCCGTCAGCAGGCCGAGGCGATCATCGACGCGCGCGCGCGCATCGTCGACGGTGCGGTCGGAATGGTGCAGATGGCGCTCGAGCACCTCAAGGAGCGCGACGTGATCGATCTCGATGAGGAACGGAAGGCGGCGATGGTCAGCAACCTGCTCGTCGTCCTGTGCTCCGAGCACGACGCCACCCCGGTGCTCAACACGGGCACGCTCTACAACTGAGTCGTGGCCGGGCGAAAGGGATTCCTCCTGCGCATGCCGCCGGAGCTCCTCGACGAGCTCCGGCGCTGGGCCGAGGACGAGATGCGCAGCCTCAACGGGCAGATCGAGTATCTGCTGCGCCGAGCGCTGCGAGAGCGCGGCCGCGATGGCGAGGACGGCACGGCTGAGGGCGACCAAGAAAGCGACGGCAAGGAGTAGCGCCGCGGCGGCGCCGATCAGGCGCCGTACTTCTTGATCGCCGTGTCGAGCTTCGGCAGCAGCACGAAGATGAACAGGGCCACCAGCGCCACTGCGGCGGCGATGACCAAGAAGAAGCTCGACGGCTCCATCTGGCCCTGCAAGCCGCCCAGGAAGCCCGAGAACTTGTTGCCGACTGCGGTGGCGAAGAACCAGCCGCCCATGGTCAACCCCACCAAGCGTTTCGGCGACAGCTTGGTGACGAGTGACAGCGCCATGGGCGACAGACAGAGTTCGCCGATGGTGACGATGCCGTAGAAGCCGACCAGCCACAGCCAGGACACCTTGATCGCGCCCTCGTTCGACACGAAGCCGCCCATGGCCATGAACAACACCGACAACGTCGTGACCACCATGCCGGTGAAGATCTTGCGCGCGGTGCTGAAGTCGCCGCCGCGGTTGGTCACCCAAGCAAAGAACAGGACGACCAGCGGCGTCAGCGTGATCACGAAGAACGCGTTGAGCGACTGGTAGAGCTCGGCGTTCGCGGTCTGCAGGTACTGGCCCGGCGGCAGCTCGGGCGACGTGACGCCCTCGGCCATCGGGGTGAACAGGCCGTCGAAGGTCGCCTGCGTCAGCATGTAGGTCGCGATGCCGTTGCGCACGAACGCCACCATGCGCGAGGGCTTGGCGCCGTCGTCGACCTTCACCGTGATCTCGCGCTCACCATGAGGCCCCGTCGACTCCTCGATCTCGACGTTGTCGTAGATCTTCGGCGCGTACTTGGCCCAGCCCTTCTGCTCGTCGCTCCTATCCGTGGCGTCTAGCGGCACATCCTGCACCGTGACGTCGGCCGGGAGCTTGGCGGTCAGCTCGGCCAGCGATGCCGCGTCCATGCGCTTCTGGCCAAACATGTTGGCCTGCTCCTCTGAGGCGATCGGCAGCAGGGTCGCACGGTTCGGCCGCGGGACGTCATCGGCGGCGTTGCTGTAGTAGCTCGGGTAGGCCTCTCCCGCGAACCATGGCAGGGTCTCCGCCACGAACTGGGACTCGCGGTTGGTGTTCTCGTTGGCCCACGCGGTCATCGCGCTGCCGTTGAGGTGCAGCACCATGAAGAAGGTGCCGCCGGCGATGTAGATCGGCAGCAGCGCCGCCAACCCCGGCTTCTCCTCCTCATCCGCGGTGCGAGCCAGGTTCACAAAGAACCAAATGATCGGGATCGCGCCGATCAGGAAGCCGAAGTCGGACGGCCGCACCAGGTTCGTGACCGACTCGGGCAGGAAGTTGTCGGCAAACAAGTAGCCGCCGACGCCGAATGCCAAGGCGGGCACCAGGATCTTCGCGACCATCTCGCCAAATGGCGTGTCGCCCGGCTCCATGCCTGGCGTCCGGTCCGCGGCCTCCAGCGTCTTCCAGCTCATCAGCAGGATGACGATCCCGATACACATGCCGAAGCCGGCGGCGAGGAAGATCGCGAGCCAGCCGTACTCGTTGCGCATGATCGCCGCCAAGAAGTTGGCGATGAACGCACCGATGTTGATCCCCATGTAGAAGATGTTGAACCCGGCGTCGCGCTTCTTGTCGCCGGGCTCATAGAGGTTCCCCACCATCGCTGAGATGTTGGGCTTGAAGAACCCGTTGCCCACGCACAGGCACACCAGCCCGGTGACGAAGCTCCAGCTCGCCCCCAGACTCATCAGGAAGAAGCCCGAGGCGAAGAAGATCCCGCCGATCAGCACCGATCGTCGGTACCCCAAGAACCGGTCGGCAACGATGCCGCCCAGGTACGGGGTGAAGTAGACGAAGGCGAGATAGAGACCGTAGATCTCCGCGCCGACCGTGCGGCGCATCCCGAGTCCACCGGACTCGTTGTCCACGGTGTAGAGGAAGAGGATCCCGACCATCGTGTAGAAGGCCAGGCGCTCCCACATCTCGATGAAGAACAGACGGTAGAGACCCTTGGGGTGTCCTTTGAGCATGGGCTCTCGACGCAGCTAGCAGAGACAGAGGCGAGCCGGGGCATCGTCACGTGAGGGTCAGGGGAAGGCAAAAGAAACGCAGATCCCGGGCGCGACGCCATGTCTCGCCAGCAGGACACTTCGGCGATACGCGCGGCGCCGCCGCGCCGAGCTACCCCTCGAAGCTCTCTTCCTTGAGGTCGCGCTCCATCAGCGCGCGCACCGCGCGCTCGGGCGCCAGGCCCTCGAAGAGCACCGCGCACACCGCGTCGGTGATCGGCATCTCGACGCTCAAACGCTGGGCGCGGTCGCGCACCACGCGCGAGGTCCACACGCCTTCGGCGACCTTGTGCGTCGAGGCCAGGATCTGCTCCAACGATTCACCGCGGCCGACGCGCTCGCCGAACGCGCGGTTGCGCCCGTGGCGGCTAAACGCGGTCACCGCGAGATCGCCAACGCCCGCCATCCCGAAGAACGTGCGGCTCTCGGCGCCCTCGGCGACCCCATAGCGCGCCATCTCGACGACGCCGCGCGCCAGGATCGCGGCCTTGGCGTTGTCGCCGTAGCCCAGCCCGTCCGCGACGCCGGCGGCGATCGCCATGACGTTCTTGACGGCACCGCAGAGCTCGACGCCGAGCAGATCGTGCTGGCGATAGACCCGCAGCTGGGCCGAGCCCAGCGCCGCTTGGAGCGCGGTCGCACCGCTCCCCGCCGCGCCGGCGACGACCACTGCGGCCGGCAAGCCGGCGGCGAGCTCCTCGGCGTGGCTCGGTCCGCTCAGCGCCAACACCGGGTGCTCGGGACCGGCGGTCTCGGCGAGGATCTCGCTGGGTCGCTGCCCCGTGGCCTGCTCCAGCCCTTTGGCGAGCGACACCAACGGCACACCCGCCGGCAGGCGGTCGCGCACCTGGGTCAGCACCTCGCGGAGGTGCTGCGTCGGCACCGCCACGAGGACGCCCTCGCAGCCCGCCAGCGCCTCGGCGGGATCGGCCGTCACCACGACCGGATCGGGGATCACCGCCGACTCGGGCAGGTAGCGCGGGTTGCGCCGCGTGCGCGCGATGGTCGCGGTGTACTCCGGATCGTGCCCGAGCACTCGCACTTGGTGGCCGGCGCGATGCGACACCAGCGCCATGGCGATGCCGAAGCCGCCATTGCCGAGGATCGCCAAATTCACGACCGCACTCCCTGGGGCCCACCCTCGCCGCGCGACGCCGCGAGGCCGCGCAGATTGCTGCGGTGGGTCCAAAACAAGAACACGGCCACGACGATGCCGAACAGGCTGTGCGAGAGTCGCGCGCCGAACGCGGTGGCCGGGTCGCGCAACACGATCGCCGCGGCCAGCGCCAGGCCCAACGCCAAGCTGCCGAGGAACACGCGCCGCGTCAGGCCGAAGACCGCCAGGAACACCAGCAGCCCGATGAGGAGCGCCTGCCACTCGATGGCGGCGACGACACCGGTGGTGGTCGCGACGCCCTTCCCACCGCGCAGGCCGAGGTAGGGCGACGCGCAGTGGCCCAGAACCGCGCACGCGCCGAACCACACCGGCGCCCCTACGCCACCGCCAAACAGGGCGGGGCCCAACAGCGCCGGCACCAACCCCTTGCCGAAGTCGAGCAAGTAGATCAGCACGAACACCGGCAGGCGCAGGCGCGGCCCGAAGGCCCGGGATGCGTTCGTGGCGCCGACGTTGCCCGAACCCACGGTGCGCACGTCGATACCCTGCACCAGCCGCACCAGCACCAGCGCGAACGGGATCCCACCCAAGAGGTAGGAGAGCAGGCAACCGAGGGCGAATAGCATCGGAACTTGGCCCCCGGTAGGTTAGGCCGAAACGCGGACAGCGCACGGGCAACGACGCGCAATTGGCAACTCGGATCGGGATTGACACGGGCGGCACCTTCACCGACGTCGCCGTCGTGGAACGCGACGGGATCGCGGTCTACAAGCTGCCGTCTACCCCGGCGGACCCGGCCCAAGCCGTCCTGGACGGGCTCGCGGCGGTGCGCGGCCCTGCGGCCGTCGACGTTGTCCACGGCACCACCGTGGGACTCAACGCCGTCCTAACCGGCCACGTGGCCAAGACCGCGTTCGTAACCAACGGCGGCTTCGAGGACCTGATCGAGATCGGCCGCCAGAGCCGCACCGATCTCTACGACTTGGCGGCGCAGAAGCCACAGCTCCCAGTCCCTCGCCAATGGCGTTTCGGGATTGCCAGCCGCCGCGCCGCGGACGGCACCCGCCTCGAGCGCCCCAGCCGGGCGGCCCTGCTCGAGCTGCGGCGGAAGCTGGCCCAGGCCAAGGTCGAAGCTGTGGCCGTCGGGCTGTTGCACGCGCACAGCCACAGCCAAGACGAGCGGGACATCGCTCAAGCGCTCGCCTCCCTGCGGCTGCCGGTCACCTGCAGCGCGGCGCTGCTGGCGTCTGCCGGCGAGTACGAACGCTATGCCTCGGCGATTCTCAACGCGGCGATCACGCCCATCATGGGATCGTATCTATCGCGGCTGGAGGCGGGAGTGCGACCGGGCCGGCTGCGGCTCATGCGCAGCAGCGGCGGCATCATGCCAGCCGGCGAGGCCAGCGAGTTCCCGATCCGGGCCGCGTTCTCGGGGCCGGCGGGCGGCGTGCTAGCAACGCGGCAACACGCGGCGGCACTGTCGCTCGGCACCGTCGCCGCCTTCGACATGGGCGGCACCTCCACCGACGTTTGCCTGGTGACCCCCGAGCCCACGGTGACGGACGGTGCGCGCCTGGCGGGGCTGCCGGTCGCGGTGCCGGCGGTCGACGTGCACACGATTGGCTGCGGCGGCGGCAGCATCGCATCCGTCGACGCCGGTGGCGCCCTGCGTGTCGGCCCGCAGAGTGCCGGTGCCGACCCAGGCCCGGCATGCTACGGGCGCGCCGAGCTCCCCACGGTCACCGACGCTCACATGGCGCTCGGCCACATGGGGCCGGAGACCCTGCTCGGCGGGGGCTTTCCCGTCGACCCCGACCGGTCGGTCCGCGCGATCGAGACGTTGGGACGGCGGCTCGGCTGCAAGGCGCATGCGGCGGCGATGGGCGTCCTCGAAGTCGCCGAGGTCGCGATGATGCGCGCGCTGTTGGTGATCACCGCCGAACGCGCGATCGATCCGGCCACGGTGCCGCTCGTCGCCTACGGCGGCGCCGGAGGCCTGCACGCGGCGAGCCTGGCGCGACGACTCGCCATGCCTCGAGCCCTCGTGCCACCACACCCCGGAGCGTTCTCCGCGGTCGGCCTCGCACTCGCCGGCGATTCCCACGAAGCGAGCACGCCCCTCGGTCGCCCCCTCGACCGGTGGACGGCGAGCGAGCTGCGCGCCTTGGGCAAGGCGCTCGGCGCGGCAGCGCGAGAACAGCTCGTTGCCGCCGAGCCCGGGCGCCGTGCCGTCCGCGTCCGCGTCGACGCGCGCCTGCGCTTCTTCGGTCAGGGCCAGCCCCTGGATGTCCCGCTCGGCACCGATCTCGCTGGCCGGTTTCGCACCCAGCACCAGCAGCTCTTTGGGTTCGTGCCGAACGACACCGTCGTCGAGCTGGTCGAACTCCGGGCCCGCGCCGAGCGCGCCGAGTTCCCCCTGCCAAAACCGCCGCGACCCAGCCGCCGTCGTCGCACCGCGGCGCCGGCATTCGAGCGCCGGCCGCCAATCCGCGGCGCCGCACCGTGGCCGGTCTACCGACGCAGCGACCTCGACCCCGGCGGCGCGCTGCGCGGCCCCGCTCTGATCGAGGAGCCGACCGGCGTCACCGTATTGCCAGCGATGAGCCGGGCCGAAGTCTCCGCGGCGGGGCTATTGATCAGCCCCGCCGAACGCTGACGGGTCAAGCCCTACTGCTCGAGTCGCTGACGCAACATGCCGGAGTCGGGGAACCGCTCGAGCCCGCGCTGCCACACGTCACGCGCTTCGTCCCCCTTGTCGGACTGGGCGTAGAGGTTGCCGAGGAACAGGTAGGTCTGCTGATGGCGCGACTCCGGCGCCGCCCCCTCCTGCTGCTCCATCAACGTCGTGAAGTGCTGGATCGCCTCGGGGCGTCGCCCCAGGAATGCCGGCTGGTTGGAGAGTGACAT
This sequence comes from Planctomycetota bacterium, assembly GCA_039029375.1. Classification (GTDB taxonomy): domain Bacteria; phylum Planctomycetota; class UBA1135; order UBA1135; family UBA2386; genus JBCCGH01. The sequence goes on along the minus strand of JBCCGH010000078.1, from coordinate 7,743 downwards.
CGCTTTGTTGAAGCGCGCCGACCAGTGGTGGTCATCCAGCTCGAGCGCGCGGTCGAACTGCCGCTCGGCCTTGGGCCCAAACTCCATCATGCCGGCCATGTCGGCGTTCATCAGGCGGTGCACGTAGGCTTCGCCCAGCTCGTTCTGCGTGTTGGCGTCGAGCGGGTTGGCCTTGGCGAGCGCCTCGTACTGTGCGAGTACCGCATCCTGCTCTTCGCTCGACATGCCGCTCCAGATCTCCTGCAGCGCCTCCCAGCTGCGATCCCCCTGACGCAGATCGGCAAACACGTCATCGGCCGCGAACGACCCGCTGCTGGGGCCACGCGCTGCGGCGTCGGCCAGGCCACCCGCACCACCGCCGGCCGCCAGATGCCGAGCCACGGCAGCGTCGATCAAGGCCGGATCCACTTCCGGCACCGCCGACCGGCCCGGCGAGGCGGTGACCCGCGTCAGCTGCGCCGAGAGCCCCGCGATCTTGGACTCGAGATCATCGAGGCGCGACAGCACGGAAGCCGCCTCCGCCGCGGCGGCTGGGGGCGGCGCCGTGGGGGTCCGCGTGGTAAGGCGCACAGCGCCGAACGCGGCGGCCGACGCCAGGACCGAAGAGGTGACAACGAGAATGGCTGCGTTCACGCCACCGTGTACGCGACCGCCGCGCCGGCTCGTACCGGTTTCAGGCGCGATGCCCGGGTGCAGGGCGGGTCGACTACGAGTCCACGAACCGAGCGCGCTGCTCGGGGGACGGCACTGGACAGTGGTCGTAGCGCCCGAAGAACCGGTAGCGAACCCGAGCCACGCCGCGGTAGCCCAAGTCCCGCAGGGGTTTGGGCAGGATCCGCAGCGCCGCCGCGGCGCGCCAGGGCCAGCCGAGCTGGCCGGCGAGAAACAGGGCCGCAGTCGAGCGATCCAGCAGCCGCGCGCGCGGCGTCCCGTAGTCCGCCAGCACGTAGAACGTGTCCAGCTGCGCTGGGTCCGCCCCGAGCGGCATCAACGTGGCGCTGGCGAAATCACCCTGCAGGGTGGCGAAGCGGAAGCGCTCGTCCCGGTCTCGCGGCAGCACAAAGCGCACGAGGCGATCACAGAAGCCACAAACGCCGTCGTAGAACACGACGTGCCGACCCGCCAGGCCGTCGGGGGCCGTCGGGGGCGTCGCGGGTCGCTCGGTCTGCACCATGCGTTGGTCAATGGCGCGCCGCTCCCTGGCGCGCAAGGGTCGATCTTCGCCGGCAGCGAAAGGATCGTCAACGCGGGTCAGGCTCGTCGAGCAAGCGCCGATACAGGCGGCGAAGCCGATCCACCACCTCGGCCGCGGGCCCATCGGCGGCGTCCCGCACCCGCCACAGATGGTAGACCGCGCCCTCGAGCTCGCCTTGCGCTTCGAGCACGTCGGCGAGCACCGCGTGGGCGGCGGCGTGGTCGGGATCCACGAGCAGCAACTGCTCGGCGTGGGCACGCGCTTCGTCGAGCTCGCCAGCATCCATGTCGAGGTGGGCCAACGCCAGGAGCGCCGCGTGCCGGCCCTCGCCCCGACGCAACGCGGCCGTGTAGGCATTTCGCGCCCCGACCGCGTCACCCAGCTGCGCGCGCGCGTCGCCCAACAGCAGGTGCACCTGGGCGCTTCCCGGCGCCTGCGCCGCGGCGGCTTCGAGCCAGGGCAACGCCTCGGCGGCCCGACCGGCGCGGAGCAAGTGCGCGGCCAACGCGGCCCGGGGCAACGCCGCCGCTGGGTGCGCGTCGGCCAGCGCCACCAGCTGCGCTGCGGCCGCCGCCGGCTCGCCGTCGCGGGCCTGCATCGCCACGAGATTGACCGTCGCTCGCAGATCATCGGGCCGCTCCGCCAAGACGGCTTGGTAGGCGGCGGTGGCGCGCTGTCTCAGCCGCTCGGCGGCGGCTGGGTCCGCATCCTGCACTGCGTCGGCCCGCGCCTCCAGGGCAACGGCGAGATTGAACCGCGCACGCCAGTCGGCGGGGTCGACCGCGACCCCGGCCTCGTACTCGGCGATCGCCTCGACGAGCTCGCCCGCCGCGTAGTGGTAGGCGCCGCGGTTGAACGCGGTCCGCACCGGCGTGATGCCTCCGGACGCACAGCCCCAGGCCGCCGCCGCCAGCAGCAGTGCTGAGACGGCGATGCGACGGCTCCCGCGGTGCCGACGACGCCGATCGGCGTCACTTGCCCGAGCCACGTTCATCCCGCTGCTCGTAGGGCTTGGCGCGGCCGCTGCGCCACAGCGCTCCGTGATCGACGAGCCCCGCCTCGAGATCGGCCTCGTCGTCGCCAAACAGCAGGATCGCCGGGTTGGCGCGCACTTTGCGCAACGCCATCTCCGCCTGCCACATCGTGCGCCGGAGCCGCCGCACCGTCTCGGCAAGACCCGCGCGGTTCTCCGCCACCGCGCTCCGCACATCCTGCAGGGCACCGCTCGCCTCCGTCAATGCGCCGGACAACTGCGTGTCCGCGTTCTGGCTGAGAGCCGCCAGATCGTCCAGCAGGGCCTGCACCTTCGGACCGTTCGCCTCGACGACACCACGTAGCTCGGCGACCAACTCCTGCACATCGGCGATCGATTGCCGACCGTCGCTCAGCAGGGCCGGAGCCTCGAGGGCGGCGGCATCGGCGTGCGCGATGAGCTGCTGGAGAGGGTCGAGGAGGCGACTCTGCACGCCCTGCGGATTCTCGGCGCTGAGCAGCGCGCGCACCGAGTCCACCGCTGCCGCGAACGCCTCCAGGGCGGATCGGGCGCTGGCGACGCTGTCGGGGTGCAGGAGCTCGGCGTCCACGCGGGCGAGCAGACGATCCACCCGCTGCAAGATCGGCAGCGACGCCGCGACCAGCGTGTCGAAGCCTGGGGCCGGCTCGCTGCGAATCGCGACCGGCTCCTCCTCCGCCCCGAGCACGGCCGGGGGCCGGTCCGCGGGCCAGCGCCCGGGATCGAGCGCGAGGTAGTGCAGACCGAGGAAGCCGTCCTGCGTCAGACGCACGCGCGCGCCGGCCGGATCGAGGCGCAGGTCGGGGGAGTCGATCGCGAAGGTCACCTCGACCGCATGACCGCGCGTGGACGACGGGCCGTCTCGCTCGCCGAGCCGCAGCCCCACGACCCGCCCGACCGGCACGCCCGCCACGACCACGGACGCGCCCGCCTCCAAGGTGAGCGCGTCGTCAAACCACGTGCGACACAGGGCTCCCTCGCGGCGCCACAGAGCCGCCAGATCGAACGCACCGACGCGGAACGAGAGCAGTGCGAACACGACCAGCGCGACGACGACGAGCAACCCCGAGACGATCTCGTTGCGCCGGTAGCTTGGCATCACCAGTAACTGAGCAAACGCGGCGCTCCCCGTCTACTGATCGCGCCCGTTCGGCTACAGCAAGAGGTCACGCAAATAGTCCTGCGTGCTGACCACGCCGCTCTGCGGGCCGCGCAGCCCTCCCTCGCGGAACTGCTGCACCCGCGGGTCCTCGCTCGCGTTCAGCTCCTCGAGTGAGCCGTCCAGCACCACGGCGCCCCGGTCCAGCATCACCACTTGGTCGGCGATCCGTTCGACACTCTCCATCACATGGGTCACGACGCAGTTGGTAATCCCCATGGCGTGCTTGAGGTCATTGATCAGTTGGTCGACCCGCGTCGTCGCGATCGGGTCGAGCCCGGCCGACGGCTCATCGTAGAACAGGATCTTGGGGTCGAGCGCCAGGGCCCGCGCCACCGCGGCGCGCTTCAGCATGCCGCCGGACAGCTGGCTCGGCAGCCGGTCCGCGGCATGCAGGAGGTCGACCTGATGCAGCTTGATCTTCACCGTCGTGGCGATCGTGTCCTCGTCGAGCTTGCTGTGGTAGCGCAGCGGGAGCGCCACGTTCTCGGCCACGCTCAGCGAGTTGAGCATGGCGCCACTTTGAAACATCACGCCGAACTTGCGACGGATCCGGTCAAGCTCGCGGCCACGTGCCGCGGCGATGTCGTCGCCGTCGATCCAGACTTGCCCAGAAGTCGGCGGCTCGGCGCCAAACATGACCTTCAGCAACGTCGACTTGCCCCCCCCGGAGCCGCCCAGGATGCACACGGTCGTCCCCGGCATCACGTCGAACGAGACGCCGCGCAACACCTCGACATCGCCGAAACGCTTGGTGACGTCGCGCACGCGGATGATCGGCTGATCGCGGGGCATCGGTTGCGGAGTTTAGGTCAGTACATGTAGCTCACGGCAAACGCCGTGAGCACGGCGTCGGCCACGACGACAGCGACGAGGCTCGTCACTACGGCCACCATCGTGTAGCGACCCAGCCCGGTCGGCCCGCCAGCGGCGATCACACCGTAGTAACAGCAAACGGTGGAAATGAGGACGCTGAACACGACGGCCTTGAGAAGGCCCGACGCTAGATCAGCGAAGTCGAGATAGCGAAACGAGTTCTCGGCGTAGAACGCCAGCGACAGGTCGTACGCGCCGCTGGCGACCACTGCGCCGCCCACCATTCCCAGCGCGTACGACAGCACGGTCAAGCACGGCACCATCACCAGCATGCTCAACAACCGCGGCGCCAGCAGGTAGCCCGCCGGATGGATCGCCATGGTCTCGAGAGCCAGGATCTCGTCGTTGAGGCGCATAGCCGCGAGCACGGCGGTGAATGATGCGCCGATGCGGGCCGTCATCACGATCGCCGTCATCAGCGGCCCAAGCTCGCGCACCATCGACAGCGCGACCATGCCCGGAACCTCCTGCAGCTGGCCGAACTTCGCCATCACGTCCCCGGTCTGCAGCACGAGAATCGCCCCGGTGAGCAAGTTGACCAAGACGATGATGGGGAGCGATCGGACGCCGACGTTGCGCAGAGCCGGCGCCAGCTGCTCGCGGAGCTTGCTGCGCCCCGTCAGCGGCGCCACGGTCGAGTAGTAGATCGAGGCTACGAGCAGGTGCCACATCCCCGAAACATGGCGCAGCGCGCCGCCGACCGGCTGCCCCACGCGGCCCAACAGTCGGCCCGGCGCGCCGAGCAGGCGTTCCGGCCACGCGCTCATCCGCCGGTCGGGCCGCCCGCGCCTTCAATCTCAAACAGATCCGTCAGCCGGGAGAGCTCGAGCACACCGCGCACGCGCGGCGACGGGTCGCGCAGCGCGAACCGCGCCTTGGTCTTGCCCGCCAGCTTGAGCCCCTGGATGAGGGTCGCCACGCCCGACGAGTCGATGTAGCCGACACCGGCGAGATCGACGACGACCCCGGCGCCCCCGCGCAATGCATCCTGGAGGTTGCCCAGCAGCCGCGGCGAGGTGTCCAAGTCGACCTCGCCGAGCACGCGCACCACGGCCAGGCCGGAAGTGCCGCGTTCGATCGACACGTCAAACGTCATCTTCGCTCCTCCGCGCTCGCTCCATCACCAGCTCCATCGCGCCCCCCCGCTCGGGGTCCGGCTCAAAGGCCACCCGATCCATGATCTCGCCGATGAATGCCGTGCCCAGCCCACCGGGCCGGATGTCGGCGAAGTCGCGCGGCTTGACCTTCGGCACGTCGCCGGGCTTGCAGAACCCGCCGATGCGAAAGCGCAGCGTCGCGTCCGTCAACTCGAGCCGCACGCAAATGCGGCCATCCTCGATCGTCGGGCAACGGTGCTTGACGATGTTGGCGCAGGCCTCGTCGAGCGCGAGCACGAGCCGCTCGCTCTCGTCGATCTGTTCCTTCGCCAGGACCGCGGCGGCGAAGGCCCGCACCGCCCGCAGGCAGCTGGCGTCCGCCGGGACCTCGGCGAGATAAGCGCGCGAAGGCACGCCCTGAGCCTACGCCGAACGCCCAGGGAGCTGGGTTGTCGGGGCGATAAAAGTCGCCAGGACCTCGCCCGACTACTGGCCGACGGCGAAACGCACGCCGTTGCTCGCGGCGAAACTGCCAGGCGCGGCAGGGTCGTAGACCAGGGCCTGCGCGAAGAACTCGAGTCCGCGCGCCGCCGCGATCAGCCGCAGCGGCAGCGTCGCACCGGCCGCCGCGTATCCCTGCCCCGCCTCGGTGACGGGCCACAGCTGCACCGCGACCTGGCCCGGGTCGACGAGCAACGTGACCCCGGGCACCGGGAACGCGGGCAACGCCGCCTCGGCGACGCCGACCACGATGATGCCGGTCGTGGGCCCCGTCACCCGGGAAAGTCGAAGCTCCACGTTGCTCCGCGGCACGAACGGCCCCACCGCGCCGAGCAGAGGCGCCACTCCCGCCTCACCAGCAGTCGCCGGGCCGTACTGACGCACTGCTCCCCCGGTCGGGGGTTCGAGTCGCACGTTACGCAGGAGGTAGTCGCCGAGCAGGTCGGTGTCGCCGTCACCGTCGGCGTCCACCGGCCAAACTCCGAAGCCAACGTGGGCCACCGGCGGATCGAAGTCCGATGCCGCGAGAACCGCCCCGTCGCCACTGTGACGCCGGTACACGCGCAGGGCGAATTGAGAGGTGGCCGGGTTGTACGACACCAAATCGGTTCGCCCATCGCCATCCACGTCGATTGCGTACAGGCTGTCGCCTTCGATCCCCAGACTCGCTGGGACAAAGCTGGCGGCACCGATCATCGATGCCGGCGTCGTGTTACACCAGAGCTGCCCCCCAACCGCCACGTCGGGCCGACCGTCATCGTTGGCGTCCAGCACGGTGAGACCCGGCGAACCCCGAGTCACCGGACTGGGCCGCTGCAGGAGCGCCCATGCCGAACCGTAGGGAACGGACGCCAGGCCCGTGGCCAGATGGAAAGAGACGCGGCCCCCACTGACCGAGAGAAGGTCCTTTCGACCGTCGCCGTCGAAATCAGCCGCGACCTGGAACTGCGCGTCGTCGACGACCGGCCCAGGGACGAAGGTCCCCCGTCCGTCGTTCCAGTAGATCTCGATGCGGAGTGGCGCCGTCGAGAAAGGCCCCGACGAAGCGTGCTCCGAAGTCGCGATGAGGTCCAGGTCACCGTCACCGTCGAGGTCGTCGACATGCCCGTTACCGGGCTGACGATAGGCCGGGTCGTCCCAACCCATCCGCAGCCCTGGGGCGGCGGCCGCGCCGGCGTGCCTAAACTGCCCACTCCCGTTGTTGAGCAGCAGCCCCATGTGCGAGAACGAGCCACCCTGCGACAGTGGCACAACCTGATCGGGCGCCCCATCCCCGTCAAAGTCGCCCACGAACACCGGCACTTCGACGTCATAGCCGGCGGGGATCGCCGGGCTCGGCACCGGCGGGACGACCCGTTGGAACGTGCCATCGGCCTGGTTGACCCAGGCTTCCCCGAGAGCCGGACGCATCGTCCGAGAAACCGGCTCCAATACATAGGTTGGCACCAAGTCGACGTCCCCGTCCCCGTCGAGATCACGCAGATCCCGCGGATCGAACACGAAGCCAGTGTAGGTAGCCAAGGTGCTCGGCGTCGGCGCCGCGCGCAGGGGGCCGCGGGCGTAGTAGACGCAGGCGCCCGCAACGAGGTCGACGTCGCCGTCGCCATCCACGTCGGCGACGCCAGCGAGCTCCGCCGACCCTTTCCCTGGAAACCGAAAGGCGGGGGCCATCCGCCCTCGACCGTCGTTAAGGGCGACATGAAACCACGAGCCATTGCTCAGCTGCGGCCACCCCGAGCTCCCTGGCCCCCCCCCACCGCAGCACACGCCGTCGAGATCGCCGTCGCCGTCGACCTCGGCCAGATGGGTCGCCGGCCCCCCCGCCGGGGGGGCCCCCCCCCCGCAGGGGGTGGGCCCCCCGGGGGAACTGGCCGCCGGGGGTTGGGTGGCGGCTGGGGCGGGG
>JBCCGH010000077.1:0-42221 GCA_039029375.1 Planctomycetota bacterium | reverse complement strand
TTGCGCGCGCTCGTGCGCGGCGCCGCGGCGTGCGCAGCGACCAGCGCGGCGACGGCGCGCGCGGCGACGCGCCGGAACGGGCACAGCAGCAGCACGGAGTCGCAAGGCGGGTCGCCGCAGGCATATTGGTGGATACGGCGAGGACGACCCGACGCTGCGAGCGGCGCTGAGGGCCGTGGATAAGGCCCCAGATTCCTGAATCACACCACTAGGCGGCTCTGGGAGATCCGCGGCCGCGAGCGCCGCACTCTGCGGCAGCGCCGGTCCTATGCTGCGGGGTATGCCCGCACGCACAATCCCGGTTCGCATGGGGCTCGGCCTCGCGATGTCGGCGCTGGCCCTGCTGGCGCCGCCGCTGGAGAGCCAGACTCCCAAGTTCCACGGCAAGCGTCCCAAGACCTTCGAGGTGCGCAACGTGCACGTCCTGCGCGGCGACGGCAGTCCGCCGGAAGGGCCGCGCAGCCTGTTCGTGCGCGACGGCAGGATCGAGGCCGATCGCATCGACAAGCCCGACGTGGTCATCGATGGCACGGGTCACTACGTGCTGCCCGGGCTGGTCAACACCCACGCGCACCTGCACGAGGCCATGGCCAAAGTGCCAATGCCGAAGGAGTACCAGCTCAACCTCTGGCTGGCCTCGGGCATCACCGCGATGCGCGACAACGGCAGCAACTTCCGGCGGACGCACCGGCTGCGCGCCCAACAGAAAGAAGGCGAGCTAGCCGCACCGCGCATCTTGATCTACCGCATGTTCGGTGCCGTCGCGACCGCCGAAGAGGCGCGCCAGCGCGTCCGCAGCTTCAAGAACCAGGGCGCGGACGGCATCAAGCTCTGGTCCAACCTCAGCTATCCGCCGGAAGTGCTCGCGGCGATCCTCGACGAGGCGGGGCGCAAGAAGCTGCCGTGCACGGCCCACATCGGCGTCGGCGAGAGCAATGCCCGGCACTATGCCGAGCTGGGCGTGCGGAGCATCGAGCACTGGTACGGCATCCCGGACGCAGCGATCGCCGGCGGCGGTGTGCAGGACTTCCCCGCCGACTTCTCCTACAGCAACGAGGTCCACCGCTTTCGCTATGCCGGTCGCCTGTGGCGCGAGGCCGATCCCGACCGCCTCGACGATGTGCTGGTGACGATGGTCGATGAGGACGTCGCCTGGAGCCCGACGCTAGCGGTCTACGAGGCGAGCCGCGACCTCATGCGGGCGCAGCACAAACCCTGGTTCGACGGCTACCTGCACCCGGCGCTGGAACGCTTCTTTCGCCCCAGTCTCGAGAGCCACGGCAGCTACTTCATCGGCTGGACCAGCACCGATGAGGCGTTCTGGCGCGAGAACTATCAGATCTGGTTCGGCGCGCTGCGGCGTTTCGCGGCGCTAGGCGGCACGATCACGACGGGCGAAGACGCCGGCTACATCTACTTGCTCTACGGCTTTGGTCTTGTGCGCGAACTCGAGCTCCAGCACGAGGCGGGCTTCCACCCGCTCGAGGTCCTGCGGCACGCGACCTACAACGGCGCCAAGGTGCTCGGCATGGAGGACCAGTTCGGGCGCATTCTGCCCGGACTGGCCGCTGATCTAGCCATCGTGCACGGCAACCCGCTCGCCAACTTCAAGGTGTTCTACCCCACGGGCTGCGACTTCTACGAGGACGGCAAGAGCGTGCGCGGTGGGGGGGTGCAGTACACGATCGTCGACGGCCGGATCTACCACGGGCCGACGCTGCGCGAGGAGGTGCGCGACCTCGTCACGGCCGCGCGCGCCAAGATCGAAGCCAAGGCCGAAGCGGCCGGGGGCGCGCGCTAGCCAGCGAGTGCGGGCGGGGCCTGGGCCTGCTGCCGCCGATGATGGACGCGGCGGCGTCAGCGAGGCCGGGCCACCGCGCGGACGGTGTGCGGCCGGTCACTGTCTGCCACGTTCCGCACGTAGACTTCACCGTCGTCGCCGCGGTAGACGCATTCCCAGCTGGCGGCGTCGAGCGGCGGCACCATGTCCCAGTGCCGGTAGTAGAGGTCGGTTCCCCAGCGGTCGAGCAGCGCCTGCTGGTCGGGGCGGCCCCGGGCAATGGCCAGCCAATCGAGATAGACCGCGCGGCGATAGAGATCGATGCGGCTGTCGATGAAGACGCGCAGTTTGGGCCAGGCGGCAAACGTGATGTGACCGCCACTGCCGTAGTGACAGAAGACGTTGCCCTGCAGTCCAGCGTCCGCGAGAAAGCGCAAGCCACCGAGATCGAACGCGCGGCAGGCATCGGCCCGCCAGTAGTGCGCCGCGACCAGCGCCTCGTGCGGTCGCCCGTCCTCGCCGCGCAAACCACGCGCATAGAACGCGACGCTGGCGAGCAGGGTCAAGCCAATCACGCCGCCGCGCGCCACCCGAAACAGGCGCGCTCCGTCCACCGGCCAGGAGAGGAGGCCGGCCGCGCGCCAGGCGCGGACCTCGCCCAAACCCAACGCCACGGCGATGGCGAGCATCCAGTGGAACCGCCGCGCCGCGAGCGCCAGCGCCACGCACAGGGCGAGCACGCCCAAGCGCGCGGGATGCAAGACGTCGTCGAGCCGGCCCTGGGCGCGGGCGCGCGCGATGGCCACGGCGCTGCACACGTACACCACGCCGAGCACGGCGAGCCCCAGCAGCACGAGGACGTAGGCGTCGAAGGTCAACGACTCGTTGCGCGCCCAGTCGAAGTCGAAGGGCGCCCACTCGTCGCTCACGAACTGCATCACCTCGCGCTTGTCCTGCAGCGCGAAGGCCCACAGCGCCAGGCCCGACGGCGTGACCAGCGTCGCCAGGGCCACCAACGCCAGGGTGCCGACATGGCGCACGAGGTCGCCGGTCGTGGCGCCGCCGCGCAGTCGGGCGATCGTCACCCCGAGAGCCGCACACCCGTAGAGGGGCAACGCCAACAGACCCACCGAGTGCAGATTGACCCACAGCAGCGTGAGCCCGACGACCGCGGCCGCCTCCGCTCGGGTCCAGCGCCGAGCGCGCCGCGTCAGCAACGCCACCAGCAACACGACCAGGGCCATGGAGAACAGGGTGGGCCGGGTCTGAAAGCGGTCGACGGCCAGGAACAAGAAGCCCACGGTCCCCAGTACCGCGCCGCTGGCGCTGCCGACCTCACGACGCCACAGGCGGTAGACCAGCAGGCCGATACCGGCCGCGGCGAGCCCGGTGGCCAGCCGCAGACCACCGAAGCCGGCGCCCAGATGCAGCGTATAGAACGTCACCTGGGTCAGCCACTCGTGCAGAAACCACGGCAGCTCGGTCGCGGTGTACGAAAACGCGTCGTGGGCCGGAAAGCCCTCGGCGACGATCCGCCGACCCGTCGCCAGATGCCAGTAGAGATCGTTCGTGGTGACCGGCGCCGCGGTATGCACCGCCAGACTCAGCAACAGGAGCGCCAGCAGCGCATGCCACGCCGTGCGGGCGGAGCGCCAGGCGGCCGGGGCGTTGCGGTCAGCCATCATGGGAACGGGGCGCCAGCGCCCGCACTCGGGGGGCGGGAGCGCCGTCCTGAATCATCGAATCGGGCGCCGGGCGGTCTGTAGCGACGTCCTCACCCCCGGGCGGAATCAGCACTTGCGCGTTGACGCCGGCATGCGGACCGCGGACGGTCCCCCGGAACGAGCCCTGGTTCGCCGTTTGACGTCTCCCGCGCGCGCCTCCCTCGCCCTCGCCGTACTGCGGCAGGGCCTCCCCCTCGCCCTCGGCATGGCCTCCCATGCCACGTTCAACCTCGTCGACTTGATCCTGGTCGGCCGCTTGGGTGAGGCCGCGGTCGCCGGCGTGCACGCCGCCTCGACGATCAACTTCCTGCCGATGGTGCTCGGGAACGGCCTATCGATCGCGACCATCTCGCTGATCGCGCGGCATCTCGGCGCCGGGCGGCTGGCGGAGGCCCAGGCGCTGAGCTCACGCTCCCAAAAGTGGATGCTGCTCGCGGGGGGCGTGATCGGCGGGCTCGGCGCCGTGCTGGCGGTGCCCTCGATCGACCTGCTCGGCGTGGAAGGCGAAGGCCGCGCCATCGGCATCCACTACCTCGTCGTCGCGCAGCTGGCCTCGATCACGATGTTCGCGCTCATGCAGACCACCGCGACGATGCGCGCCCGGGGGGAGGGCATGGTCCCAGCGCTGCTGCTCATCGGCGCCAACGTCCTCAACGTGGCGCTCGACTTGGTGTTCCTGTTTGGCTGGGACGCGCTCGGCATCCCGGCCTTCGGCGCCCCTGGCGTCGCCTACGCCTCGGCGCTCGCCCGCCTGGTCGCCGCCGCGATCGGCTACTGGTGGATCTCCCGGCCCGACTACCCGCTGCGCCTGCGTTGGCGGGACGACGCCACTGCCGCCGGCGGGGCGCGGCTGGGCGACGTGGCCGCGCTGGGCGTCCCGCCGGCGGCGCAGATGCTGGTGCGGACGATCGCCGTTCTGGCGCTGACGCGGATCGCCGCCGAGCTGGGCGGCCAGGAGGCGGTGACCGCGCTGGGCGTCACGACGCGCCTGGACACGCTCGTGCTGTTCGCCGCACTCGGCTTCGCCAGCGCCGGCACCGCACTCGTCGGGCAGCAGGTCGGCGCGGGCAAGCCCGAGCGGGCCCGGGCGGCGTGCCGCTGGAGCGCCCTCTTTGCGTTCGCCTTCAGCGTGGTGCTGGTGGCCGGCTTTGCCCTGGGCGCGCGCCCTCTCGTCGCGCTGTTCGTGGACGGCGCCAGCGAGCGCGCCCTGGCAGCGGGGGAGCTCTATCTCACGGTCGCCGCGCTCGGCCAGCCGTTCGCGGCCTTCGGGATTGCGGTCACCGGCGGGGTGAACGGCAGCGGCCGGTTCGTACCGCCGATGCTGATCGATCTCGTGGGCTACCTCGGGGTCCTGCTGCCCGCGGTGGGGATCACGGCGTGGCTCGCCGGCCCAGACGGCCTCGCCGCCGTCTGGTGGGCCTTCGCGCTCGGCAACGTCGCCGTCGCCCTTGGCTATCACCTCTACCTCGAGCGCGGTCCGTGGGCGGGAGCACAGCTGACAGACTGACAGCCGCGCCGCGGGCCCGCGCTGCCAGAATGGCGCTGACGGATCCAGCCACGCATCTCTAACCTATTACCCCGAAGGCTCTTAGAAACCAGCGCAGAGCTAGGCACGGGATTTGGTATCGGCGCCGCCGTGAGCACGACTCACGTCGCTCGGCAGTGCGGCGGAGTCGCTCTTCTCGTCTTTGGGCGAGGCCATCCCGGGAGGGGGGGGCCACGCCGCACGCGAATCGGACCGCAGCAACATGTCGAAGATCATCGGTATCGACCTCGGCACCACGAACTCGGTGGTGTCGGTGATGGAAGGTGGCGAGCCCGTCGTGCTCGCCAACCTGGAGGGCACCCGGACCACGCCGTCTGTGGTCGCGTTCGCGCCAAGCGGCGAGCGCCTAGTCGGCGCCCCGGCCAAGCGACAGGCGATCACCAACCCGCAGAACACGATCTACTCGATCAAGCGGTTCATGGGCCGGCGCCACCACGAGGTCGCGACCGACGAGAGAACCGTGCCCTACAAGATCGTCGGCGGGACCGACGAGCTCGTGAAGGTCGAGATCGGCGACAAGCAGTACACCCCGCCCGAGATCTCAGCGATGATCCTGCAGGTGCTGAAGGACGCCGCCGAGGCCCACCTCGGTGAGAAGGTCGAGCGCGCGGTCATCACGGTCCCGGCGTATTTCAACGACTCGCAGCGCCAGGCGACCAAGGACGCCGGCACGATTGCCGGCCTCAAAGTCGAACGCATCATCAACGAGCCGACTGCCGCGGCGCTGGCCTACGGCCTGGACAAGAAGACCAACCAGAAGATCGCGGTGTTCGATCTCGGCGGCGGCACGTTCGACATCTCCGTCCTCGACGTGGGCGACGGCGTGTTCGAGGTGAAGTCGACCAACGGCGACACCAAGCTTGGCGGCGACGACGTCGACGACGTCCTGATCGACTACCTGTGCGAGACGTTCAAGCAGCAGCAGGGCATCGACCTGCGCGGGGATCAGATGGCCCTGCAGCGCCTCAAGGAGGCGGCTGAGAAGGCCAAGATCGAGCTCTCGTCGGCGCAGCAGACCACCATCAGCCTGCCGTTCATTACGATGGACCAGAGCGGGCCGAAGCATCTTTCGGAGACGCTCACCCGGGCGAAGTTCGAGCAGCTCGCCGAGAAGCTCATCGATCGCTGTCGGCAGCCGTGCCTGCAGGCCATGCAGGACGCCAAGGTGCAGCCGTCCGACATCGACGAGGTCATCCTCGTCGGCGGATCGACGCGCATCCCCATGGTGCAGGCCCTGGTCAAAGAGGTCTTCGAGAAGGAGCCCAACCGCTCGGTCAATCCCGACGAGGTCGTCAGCCTCGGCGCGGCGATCCAGGGCGGCGTGCTCGCCGGCGACGTCAGCGACGTCGTGCTCTTGGATGTGACGCCGCTGTCGTTGGGCATCGAGACGCTGGGCGGCGTCATGACCAAGCTCATTGAGCGCAACACGACGATCCCCACCAGCAAGTCGCAGGTCTTCTCGACCGCAGAGGACAACCAGACCGCGGTCGACGTCCACGTGCTGCAAGGCGAGCGCGAGTTCGCCCGCGACAACCGCACCCTCGGCCGCTTCCGCCTTGAGGGCATCGCCGCGGCGCCGCGCGGCATGCCGCAGGTCGAGGTGACCTTCGACATCGACGCCAACGGCATCCTCAACGTGTCCGCCAAGGACAAGGGCACCGGCAAGGAGCAGAAGGTGACCATCCAGACGTCGTCGGGCCTGAGCGACGACGAAGTCGAGCGGATGCGACAGGACGCCGAGAAGCACTCGTCGGAGGACAAAGATCGGCGTGAGCTCGTCGAGCTGCGCAACAAGGCCGACCAAACCGCTTACTCGGTTGAGAAGATCCTCAAGGAGAACGAGGGCAAGATCGACCCGGCGACCCGCACCGAGGTCGAGCAGAAGGTCAAAGCGGTCCGCGACGTCATCGAGAGCGAAGACCGCGCCGCCCTCGAGAAGGCGACCGGCGAGCTCGACGAGGTCATGACCAAGCTGGGCCAGGCGGTGGCCCAGGCCGGCGGCCCCGAGGGTGCCGGAGCCGGCCCCGAGGCAGGGCCCGAGCAAGGCGCCGCGAGCGGCGCCGGCACGACCGCGGGCGGCGGCAGTGGCGGCGATGAGGACATCAAGGACGCCGACTTCGAGGTGAAGTAGGGGGGGCGTCGGCGGTCGGCTACCCGCCCGGGGGGGCCTCCTGGCCAACGGCGCGGCCATCGACCCACCGCAGGTCGTCCCAGCCCCACTCGATCGTAATGGGGGTGAGGAGGCTCATGGTGGGCCAGCCCTCCCGGTCCCACTGGCCTGCCGTTGCTTCCTCGAATCGACGCAGCGTGCACCGGGCGGGGCGCCCCCGCAACGCCGGGATCACCACTCTCAACACGGCGATGCGTCTCGCCCCAGGGTGGGTGGGACGGTCAAGTGTATCGTCGAACGTATCCCGGGCGTCGATGATGCTCGCCGCCGTCGGAACGAGAGCAACCTGGCCTTCGGCGCCGCCGGGCGCAATCCACGCGAACCCCAAGCGTCCGTGCCGGTCGAGCACCCACACCCGCTTTGGCACGCGTGATCCAACCACGTTGATACGATGCGGCCCAGCGGGTCGCCAGCCACCGAACAGCACGCAAAGGCGGTCGGAGCCCAACCGTTCCGTCGGCCAGAACGCGGCGTCGTTCTCGGACCACACCCGGTCGACGGCAGCAGCGGTGATCTCCGGCGGCAGCTCCAACCGAAGACCGGCCTCGGCGTCCGCCGGGCCGATCCTCACCGTGTGCACCGGGCGCTCGTCGACGCTGACGGTCTTCGTGGCGTACACGCCGGCCGCATCCACCGTCAGGTGCAAGCGCTGCTGGTCGCGCAGGCCAAACTCGGCGATCCCCTCTCGCAACTCCCGGTAGGCGCTCCCTTGCATCGTGGGCGCCTGAATCCCAACCCATCCGTCCACGCTTCTCCGGGCGCCCGCCGTGTCAACGAGCTCGACGCGAACGAGTCTGCGCGGCGGTCCCGCCTCGATCCGGCGGTCAAAAGGAAACGTCGCCGTGAACCCGTGAGGAGTGAGGTCGCGAGTCTCACAGAAGACACTGATCGCGCAGGCCTCACCGCGAACTCCCCGGACACGGACCTCGGGCGCGCCGGCCGCCTCAAGGCGCGATCGCCCACGGGTCGTGAAGCACGGGTGCGGCGCCGACGAGAGGAATGCGGTCCGGTTCTGCCCTTGGGGGTTCGCGGTTACGCCGACCGACCAAGCCGTGCCAGCTGGTAGGTCCGGCAGCCGGATGCTGCCCTCCGCCAACCCGGGCAGAAGCAGCATTTGCTCCCACGGCGGCACAAAAGTGACCACGAGGCCCTCGTCGACCCGCACGCTCAATCCGGTGGCCTCGGCAGAGACGTCGGCCACCTTGCCATCCCCTGCGGTCCGGCCCGTAGGCGGCGGAAGGTCGAGCTCGCCGGACCACAAATCTGGCTCGGCGCCGGTGGTTGCCCAGTCTGGCATCGCCGCTTGCCAAATCCAGTAGTCCAAACCGCCAGCCGGCTCGCGCTCGCCCCACACCACTCTGGTTGACGGCGTCGCCGGTGTGGCGGCCTTGGCGCCAACCGCCGCAGTGCGATCAATAGGCACGGGCGCGCCTGCTTCTCGGGAGGAGTCTGCCCTGGTCGAGGTCGGCGCGGCGGGCTCGCCCCCGCCACCATCGTTCGGAGTCGCCCCCGGATCGCGCGGCGACGACTGGAGGGCCACCATCGCAGCCACAACCGCCAACCCGAGAACCACCATGACCCGCCAGGATCGTCGCGTGGGACGCCCCATGGCCGCATGTTAGAGGCCAACTTCAGACCCCGGAAGACGCCGCCGACGCGCTTCGGACGCGCCTCCCCAACGGAGTTACGCCCAGCAGCAATCTCCATCTCAATCCGGGACCGCCGTTGTCTCAATGGACAGCGGTGTCACGCCGATGCTGAGAAGGCGCCCCGCATTCAGCGCGGCGTGTCCAAGCGAGAGAGGGTGAGCAATGACCGTCCGTTATCGCCGGCGTCGACTGGTCGTCGACAAGCAGCTGCAGTCGAGGATCGTCGCGGCGGTGTCGTGGCCCGCAGCCGTGTGCGTCGCGGTGACCGCGATTCTTCTCGGCCTGTTCTGCGCGCGCATTACTGAGCAAGCGCTCATCGCCGAAGTGCAGCTCGACGGGCTGCTGACCATGCTGACGACGTCGCTCGGCTTCATGGTCGTCGCGACGATCTACTTCCTCTTCAACACCCTGAAGATCTCTCACCGGGTGGTTGGCCCGACGGTGCGCATCTGCGAGACGCTGCGCCAGGTACGCGACGGGGATCCCACCGTGCGCGCCCACGTGCGGAAGAAGGACTTCCTTCTGGAGATGGCCGCCGAGCTCAACGAGTTCTTGGACTGGGCCGAGCCCTACCTGCCGTCCACCTCCGTCGCGGAGCGCGAGGACGCGGACGAAGAAGACGAGGTGGCGCAAATCGCGACCGCCCCGCAGGTCGAGGCCGCCGCGACCCAGGAGCCGCCGGCGCCGTTCGCCGAGGCCGCTCCCGCGGACGAGACCGGGGACCAGCACGACGGGTCCAAGCCGGCCAGTCGCCCGGCCGCGGCGAACTCCTCGTCGGTCACCGAAGAAGACCTGCTGTTCGGCTGATCGGGCCGGGCCCGGCCAGGGCGATCGAGTCAGCCTCCGGATCGAACGATCTCGTCCGCGCCGACCATTGGCGCGATTCTCGAGAAAGACGAGACGCAACGCACGGGGCGGGCAAGCCGCAGCAGTCGAGACACGTCTGCGCACCGGCTTCACCAAGCAGGCTATGCTCGGGCGCGTCCCCGTTGGAGAGATCGAAGGAGCGACGACGTGGTCTTATCGAATGGCCAAGGCACGCGAGGACCCTTGCTGCCGGCAATCCTGCTCGGCGTCTTCCCAGCATGGTCGCCATCGGCGCGGCGGTCCTGTTCATGGCCGACGACGGGAGCCGCGGACTCGAGCTGTGGCGCACCGACGGTCGCGCGGCGGGAACGCATTTGGTGACCGAGCTGGTGCCCGGGCCAGGCTCAGCGCAGCCGAATCGCCTGGTGCAGATCGGCAGCAGGGCCGCGCTGTTCGGCACCACCGACGGGGTGTGGCGCACCGATGGCACGGCGTCGGGTACAGCGCAATTGGCCGCCGGCTTTGCCTCGACTTGGTCGGCCTGGGGAACGCCCGAGCCCGCCGTCGTGCTCAGCCGCGGCGTGGTGCTGTTTGCGGCCGACGACGGGCAACGGGGGCGCGAGCTGTGGCGGGTCGACCCGGGCGCGACAGCGCAGAGTCTGGGCTTCGGCTGCGGCGCAACGCTGCTCTCGGAGGACCCGGTGATCGGCACCACAGTCGCCGTGACCGGCACCGCTCAGCCGGGTGCCACTGGCGCGCTGCTGCTGTCGGGCATCGCGCCGCCGATCCGGCTCGGCGGAGCGCCGTGCCAGCTGGTCGTCGATCCCGGAACCGTGGCCATGATCGCGGCCCCGACGGCGCCCGCCGGCAGCTGGCGCGCGGACTTGCCGCTCCCTAACGCGGGCGCGCTGATCGGCGTGCGCGCCGCGGTTCAAGCGGTCTTCGCCGGCAGCGCTCTGCCGCCCGGCGCCGACCTCACCGGCGGCTCGTACTGGACGCTGGGGCTCTGACGATCCCGGGATCGGCGACCCAACTCCGGCCGACAACAGCACGCTCGCCGGCTGGGACAGCAGGGTGATCTCGGCCCTCGGCGCACTCCCTCGGGCCGCGCCGTGGCCTGTGACTTTTAACGTCACGCGCTCTCCGCGACGCGGAGCGGCGCCAGGAGCATGGATCAGAGCCTGTAGCATCGATTCCATGACAACCTCTGAGCCCACGACGGCACGGGGGCCGACGCGACGGCTCCCCGTGGAACGGCACGCAGGTCGCCGCAAACTTTGGTTACGCCAGGCCGCGCCGGCGGCTAGAAAGCCCCTCGAATGATTCGCGTCGAGAACCTCGTGAAGCACTTCGGACGCACGCGCGCGGTCGACGGGATCTCCTTCGAGGTCCAGCCGGGAGAAGTCGTGGGCTTCCTCGGCCCCAACGGCGCCGGCAAGACCACGACGCTGCGCGTCCTGACCTGCTACCACCCAGCGTCGCGCGGCCTTGCCGAGGTCGCCGGCCACGACGTGCGACGGGCCTCGGTTCCCGTACGGCGGAGCGTGGGCTACCTACCGGAGAACGTGCCCATCTACCCGGACCTTCGCGTCGAGGAGTACCTGCAGTACCGCGCCGCCCTGAAGGGAGTGCCGAAGCGCGAGCGCCGCGCGGCAGTCGAGCATGCCATGGAGCGCTGCGACATCACCGACGTGCGCCGCAAGCTCGTCGGGCACGTGTCGCGCGGCTACCGCCAGCGCGTCGGGCTCGCCGACGCGCTCGTCGCGCGTCCGCCCATTCTCATCCTCGACGAGCCCACCGCCGGCCTCGACCCCAACCAGAGGCGCCGCATCAAGGCCCTCGTGCGCGACCTGGCCGCCGACCACACCGTGCTGTTCTCGAGTCATATCTTGCCAGAGGTGCAAGACGTCAGCTCGCGGATCCTGGTCATCCACCGCGGCACCATCCGCGCCGACGGCACGCCGCAGGAGCTGCTGGAACTGAGCCGCGGGCGTCGTTTGGTCGTGACGGCGGCGCTCCTCGGCGCCGACCTGTGCGCCGCCCTCCGCGGGATGGCGGGCGTCGGCGAGCCGCAGATCGTCGCGGAGGAGGGCAAATACCGCACCGCCGAAGTCCCGGTCGACGCCCACGCCGACCCGCGCGACGAGGCCTTCACTCGGCTCGCGGCGGCGGGCGCCGCCCTGCGCGAGCTGCGGCTCGAGCTGCCGACCCTCGAGGATTGTTTTCAGCAGCTCACCGAGGGTGCTGACGAGGCCCAAGCGGCGACGTCGGGCGACGGCGAGGAGGCCGCGTGAACGTCATCCTCACGACGCTGCGCAAGGAGCTCGCCTCCTACTTCTACAACCCGGTCGCGTACGTGATCGCCGTGCTGTTCTACCTGTTCCGCGGCGTCGACGTGCAGGCGCTGACGGAGTCGATGGCGCGCTATGGGTCGGACCTCGACCTCTACACGACCTACTACGTGTTTCGGCCCAGCAGCAACTTCATGATCGTGCTCGTACCGCCGATCCTGACGATGCGCGTCTTCGCCGAAGAGAAACGCACCGGCTCGCTCGAGGTCTTGATGACCGCACCCGTGCGAGACGTCGAGGTCGTACTCGGCAAGTGGCTGGCCGCGGTCGCGTTCTTCGCGATCCTCTGGCTGCCAACCCTGCCCCTGCTCTGGGGCCTCTCGACCGGGCCCTTCCTCGACGCGCCGCTCTCCTTCGGACCGGCTGCCGCTGCCTACCTCGGCCTCACGTTGCTCGGCGCGTTCCTGCTCGCCGCCGGCTGCTTCACCAGCAGCCTGACCGACAACCTGCTCCTCGCGGCGTTGTCGGCGATGCTGTTCAACACCGCGGTCATGGCCGGGCCCGGCTTGGCGCAGACGTTCATCGCCGACCAAAACGTGCCGGCGTGGGCCGAGACCCTGCTCGAGCAAATCAACGTCGCCGACCACCTGACCAACTGGTTTGCGCGCGGGCTGGTGGACACCAGTCAAATCGTGTTCTACCTCGCCGGCACGGCGTTCTTTCTCTTCATGACGGTCAAATCCCTGGAGTCGCGGCGATGGCGCTAACAGCGCGTTCCTTGACCGGGTGGCTCAACTTGCTGCTCAGCGCCGCGCTGGCGCTCGGAGCTTGGGCGTTGGCCACGGTGCTGTTTGCCCAGCCGCGCCTAAAGCAGCTGTTCGACTGGTCGCCGCAGGCCCGCTTCAGCGTCGAGCCGGCGACCGCGCAGCTGCTGCAGGGTCTCGTGGAGAAGGGTGAAGAGCTCGAGTTCCACACGATCTTCGTGCCGCCGCAGACCTTCACGGTGACTGGACCCGAGGGCGAGCAAGTCCGCGCCCTGCATCTGCGCCTGCAGGAGCTGACGCGCGACCTCCTACGTCAGTACGACTATCTCGGCGGTGAGGCGGTGCGCGTCGTGCACCACGACTTGCTGAGCGAGCCCGCGGCGATCAAAGAGGTCCTGCGCGAGGTCACCGAGCGCAACTATAACTCGGTTGTGGTCAAGAAGGGTAAGCGCAGCAAGGTGCTGCACCTGCTCGACGACCTGGCGGAGCTGAACCTGCCCAGCGCCGGCGGCGGCCCGGTCGGTTCGCGCCGGACGGTTCCCACGCTCAAAAGCTACAAGGGCGAAGAAGCACTCTCCACGGCGGTCAAGAAGCTGCTCGTCGAGGGCGCGCCGAAGATCTACTTCCTGCGCCAGGGCAGCGGCTCGCTGACCGCGGGCATCGCCGCGTCCTACTCCGAGCTGGTCGGCGCGCTCAGCGACGACGGCTTCGAGATCGCGCAGCTCGATCTGGCGCAGGGCGACGTCCCGCAAGACGCCACGGCGGTCGGCCTCCTCGGGCCCGTGCGCGAGCTGCCGGCCGACGTCACGACGCGGTTGTGGCGCTACCTGCGACGCGGCGGCCGCGTGCTGCTGAGCGTCGCGTTCATCGATAAGCCGCAGAGCTGGAACCCGACCTTTCGCGCCCTTGGCGCGCGGGCGGGGTTTGCGATCGGCGACGAGCTCGTGTGCCACGTGATTCCCGATCCACGCGATCCCAGCCGGTCGACGATGGGCGACCCGCAGGTGCAGAACATCGTCGTCGCCAACCTCAACGCGACCCATCCGATCACCCGGCCACTGTGGCGCGTGCAGCGGTTCCCGCGGATGAAAGCCTGCCGCGAAATCCGCCGGCTCGAGCCAACCGAGGATGGTGTACGGCTCGACACGTCGATCTTCCGCACCGGACCCGGCGCCTGGCTCGAAGACCGGCCGGTCGACTTCATCGGGCCGCCACCGGCGGACGGCGTCTACGCCTCGCGCTGCGTCGGCGCGATCGCCGACATCGATCCCGAGGAGGGCGACCGCACCGGGCACCTGGTACTGCTCGGCGGCGCGTGCTTCGACAACCTCGGTTTCTCGCTCAACGGCGACCTGGCCCTCAACCTCTTCAACTGGATGGCCGAGCGCTCGGCGCTCGTGAGCATTCGCGGCCGCAAGTACGTCCCGCGCGCCCTCGCCCTCGCGCCACAACAGATCGACCGCGCCTTCTGGCTCCTCGTCGTCGCGGTTCCCGGCGTGTTGTTGCTGCTCGGGCTCATGGTGTTCTGGCGCCGGGGCCGCGTCTGATGGGCCTTCGCTCGACGTTGGTGCTACTGCTCCTGGTGGGGGCCCTCGGGCTGGGACTGTGGTGGACGCAGGGCGATCCTCACGACCAGCCGTCGCCGACCCAGCCCGTGCTGGGCGGGCGGCGACTCGCTGACGCCGAGCGCCTGGTGATCCGTAACCAGAAGGACGCTCAGCCGGTCGTGATCGCCCGCGGGCCCGGCTACCGCTTCGACGTCGTGGAGCCGGTCACCGACCTGGCGTCGGTGGCGCGGCTGCAGGCCATGAGCTCCGTTTGGGACGTGGCGCAGCTCATCCGGGTCTACGCGCCTAAGGACATCGACGCTGATCTGCTGGCTCAGCTCGGGCTCGACCGCCCGCGTGGTGAGCTCCGCTTGACCGCCGCGGGGCAAGAGCAACGCGTCGAGATCGGCGACGACGGCGCGCTCGGCGACTCGATCTGGATCCGCCTGAACGGCGGCGAGGTCTACCAGGGCCCGGCCGATCTCTACAGCGCGATCCAAGGCACCGTCGACGACTTTCGCGAGCCGTTGGTGTTTCTGAACAGCGTCGACAGTCTGCGTGAGCTCCGCGTGGTCCGCCATCTCGACGGCGGCGCCCAGGATACCCTCGCGCTGCGCCACCTGCCCAACGGCGGCTATCGCCTCACCGAGCCCGTCGCGGCGCGCGCGCGTCCTGACGTCGCCGCCAGCCTCGCCGCCAGCATCCTCGGGTTGCGCGTGCATCGGTTCGCGTCGGGCAACCTCGGACCGCGACCGGATCCCGACTTCGAGATCACTGTGCAGGGCGCGGCTGGCGCCGAGTCCGTGCAGCTGTGGCGGCAGGGCACGGGTGCCCTGGTCGGCGTGCAGCAGCCCCGCGAGCTCGCGTTCAGCCTGAAGCTGCCCGAGCTCACCCGCTTGCTCGAGGTGCCGTCGCGCGAGCTGCGATCCCGCGTCCTCAACCCCCACGCCCCCGACGAGCTCTCCCGCATCGAGCTCGACCCGGGGCCAGGACGCGGCGCGCCGGCCGTCCTCCAGCGCGGCAACGACCAGCTCTTCGCGCTCGTGCAACCGGTCACGAGCGACGCCAACCCCACGGCCGTGGCCGAGCTCTTGCGCGGCCTGACGACGCTGACCGCCGACGAGTTCGTCACCGAAGCCGCCACGCCCGAGGAGCTCGTCGCGTTTGGCTTGGAGCCGCCGGAGCTCGTCCTCGGTGTGGTGGGGCACATCGGTCGCTCGACCGTGCAGGTGCACCTGGGTCGCGACGACGGCGAGCACACGTTTGCGCGCCGTGCCGACGAACCGTTCGTGGTCAAGGTTCCGAAGAGCTCGACGGAGCGACTCCGCGTCGCCTGGCCGAGCCTGGTCAGCCACCGCGTCTGGAACACCTCCTTCGCGGCGCGCGTCGCGGTGGTCGAGCAACGCCGCGGCATCGACGGTGCGACCTTTGAACGCGACCACGACGGTGTCTGGCGCCGGCGTGGCACGCCGGACGAAGTCGAGGGGTTCGGCGAGATGGTGGGGCTGCTCGACGGCCTGCGCGGCGAGGAGGTGCGCGACGCCGCTTGGCTAGATGCGCAACCGCCGGCCCTCGAGGTCCAGCTGCGCGCCGCGAGCGAGCAGAAGCTCGAGCGATTCCAGGTCTATGCGACGCAGGATGGCACGTGGCTGCGACCCGGATCGCGGCGGGTCGTGTTCCGCCTGCAGCAGCGCGACGCGCGCGATCTGCTCGCCGAGTGGTGAACCCGCCCCGACGCAACTCATCGGCCGATCGTCAAATCCACCGCATTGAGGAGGACGAGGGCGGGCCCGCCGGGCAACGCGTCGACGCGGAATCCCTGCCCGGAGAAACCCAACCCGATCACATGGCGAAACCTGAATCGGTCGGCTCCAACATCACTCGCTCGAGCCACGTGCCGCTCGGCTGTCGCTCGAACACGAAGGCCGCGCCGTCGGAGCCGCCCCGGCGCGGCGCTCCGACGAGCGCGCGGTTCCCCTGCAACGCCAGCGCCGCGCCGAAGGCCTGAACCCGCAACATGAATCCCGCGCCCTCGGCCGGAACGATGGTCGCGGCCGCGCGCCACATGCCAGCCGCGTCACGCTCGAACACGGACACCGGCCCCGTGGCGGTGCCGCCTGGGACGTCGCTGACCAGCGCCAGGTCGCCGGACAGCGCCACCGCAGCGACAAACCCTCGCCGGAAACCGCATCACGAGCGGGGCAGCCAACGGGCGACCATCATCACGCCGGCCCACGGCCGCGGCGTGTCGATCAGCGGTTGGATGTCGGTGCCGCGGGCCCCTAACATGGGCGCACTCCGCGAATCCCGCGGGAAAGGGTCTCGATGAGCGCAATCACCTTGCACCGCGCGCGCGCAGCCCGGGTGCTGTTGCCTACCGCGGCATGGCTCGCATGCCTCGCCGGCGCGGCGATCGCGCAGCAGCAGTTTTCTGCCTTGGACCGCGGGGACTTTCCAGCCGACGTCGAATCGTCGCGATCGCTCGCGACGGCGGACGTCGACGGTGACGGCGATCTCGACCTCGTCGTCGGCAACGGCGAGCTCTTTGGTGGGCCGTCAAACCGGCTCTACTTGAACGACGGCGGGCTGTTCGAAGACGCGTCAGGCCAGCTGCCGGTGGATACCGACTCGACGCACGACATCGCCGTGGGGGATGTTGACGGCGATGGCGACGTCGACCTCTACTTCGCCAATAACAGCCCTGGCTCGCAGCAGCAGGACCGGCTCTACGTCAACGATGGTACTGGTGTGTTTACCGATGTCACGGCCAGCCACTTGCCAGTTCTGTTCGAGGCGTCGACCGGCGCGGCGATGGGCGACGTCGACGGCGACGGCGATCTCGACATCGTCACCTCAAGTTCCTACGGCGGGCGGCGGCAGAACGAGCTCCTGCTCAATGATGGGGCAGGCGTGTTCGCGGTCGCTACCGCGGGTCGCCTACCGGCGTTGCTCGAGCCGAGCCTCGACGTAGCGCTCGGCGACGTCGACGGTGACGGCGACCTCGACCTGGTCGTGGCGAACGGAGCCGGCCGGCAGAATCACTTGCTGCTCAACGACGGGGCCGGGAACTTCAGCGACACCACGGCCACGCGCCTACCGGTGGATGCGTCGGAGACCGCGGCGGTGGCGCTCGCCGACCTCGACGGTGACGGCGATTTGGACCTGTTGCTGGGCAACCGCGGCTACACCGCTCCGGGCCCGGCGACGCCGAACCAGCTGTACACCAACGACGGCGCGGGGTTCTTCGCGGACGCCACGTCGACCGCGCTGCCATCGGACGACGACCAGACCCACGACTTCTCGGTGTTCGATGCCGATGCCGACGGTGACCTCGACTTTGTGACCGGCAACGGCGGGGCGAACCGGCTCTACCTCAACGACGGCAGCGGCTCGTTCGCTCAGGCCACGGGAACGGGATTGGACGTCGATGTCGACGAGACCGCGGCGGTGACGGGCTGCGACGTCGACGGCGACGGCGACGTCGATCTCGTGGCGGTCAACGGTGCGGACTTCGTCTCCCAGCCGAACCGACTCTACCTCAACACCGGTGGTGCGACCTTTGCGAGCGCCGCGCGCTCGCGCTTTCCGTGGGACGTGCGCCGGCACACCGGGGTGGCACTCGGCGACGTGGACGGCGACGGCGACCCCGACGCGTTCCTCTGCGCCAGCGGCGATCCGACCAGCCTCTATCTCAACGATGGCGACGGTCTGTTTGTGGATGCTTCAGACGCGCTGCCATCGGCTCCGTTTCTGGCGGCCACCGATGTAGCCCTCGCCGACCTCGACGGCGACGGCGACCTGGACGCGGTGATGTCGACGAACGACAACCTCGAGAATCGGCTCTACCGCAACGACGGCACGGGGCGATACCAGGACGTCACGGCGCAGCGCCTGCCAGGCGTCCCGGACTACGCGACGGCCATCGAGATCGGCGACGTGGATGGCGATGGCGATCCCGATCTAGTCTTCGCCAACTCCATCTGCAGCTTGTATTGCTACGTGAGCCTGCAGAACCGGCTGCTCCTGAACGATGGGGAGGGCCGGTTCGCGGGGGCCGCGCTGCCGCCGGACTCGGATGCCTCCAATGACGTCGCGCTCGGCGACCTCGATGGCGATGGCGACCTGGACCTGGTGTACGCCAACTCCGGGCGAAACAAGATCTACGGCAACGAGGGAGCCGGTCGCTTTGACGAGAAGTTCGACTGGCTACCGTTCCGATCCGAGACCACCGGCGTGGTCACACTGGGTGACGTGGACGGTGACGGCGATCTCGACCTCGTCGAAGGCGGCCGCTACGGCGCGCCGCTGCGCCTGCTGCTGAACGGGGGCCAGGGCGCGATGAACGACGCCCCGGCGGGCAGCCTGCCGAGTGTCAGTGGCTCTGTCTTGAGTCTGGTGTTGGGCGATGTCGACGGGGACGGTGACCCCGACCTCGCGGTGGGCAGGTTCGACTCGACGACGGCGCAGAGCGAGACCAAGCTCTTGGTCAACGACGGCACCGGCGCGTTCACCGATGCGACGGCGCGTCTGCGGAACGCCTCGTACGCGTCGGGGCTCCGGCTCGTCGACGTCGATGCGGACGGGGACCTGGATCTCGTGCACGCCAGCTCGCGGGCGAGCACGCTACAAGTGAATCTGCTGCGCCAGCTCGACGCCCCCCGGCTGCCGCGGCCCGGCCGCGCGTACCAGCTCGACGTGTATGCGCGCGACGCTCCGACCAGCGGCGTCGTCGGAGCGTTTCCCTTGCTGTCGCTGGCGCGCGCCGCGATACCGTTGCCACCGTTCGGCGTGCTCGGCCTCGACCCTCGGCAGATCGCGTCGCTGCCGGCTTTGCCGATCCCGCAGCCGGCCGGGGTCGGGAGTCTGTCGTTCGGGATCCCCGACGTCGTCGGCATCGCGGGCACGACGCTGTTTTCGCAGGCTCTGATCGTGCGTTTCCCGGGCGAGGAGCGCCTCAGCAACGTGGTCGCCGACGTCATCGTTCGATAGCGGCCGGGGGCAGTGCCGCATCCAGCCGAGCTCCCCGGGCATGTCGTTCGAGGACTCGGGGAGTGCGGGTACTGCGGCGTGCCAGGGCCAAAGGGCGCGGGCAGCCATGTCCAACGCGCCGTGCGGCGGTGTTTTTCTCGACGGCCTCGTACGCGTTTCGCTGGCGGAGCGTTACGGAGGTCCTGCGGGATGGGATGGTCATCCGCTGCGGCCGCGGTCCTGCCTTCATCGACCCCTCGTTCCAACATGCGCTCCACCCTCGCCACGGCCCTCGCGGCCGTCGTCCCACTGGTCCTCGGCCACCTGTCCTCGCAGTCGCTGCTCCGCGACCTCAACGTGTCCCCGGAGTCGGAGGTCGGCTCGCGGCCCTCGTTGGCGGTCGAGCTGGGCGGCCACATGTACTTCACGGCGTTCGATGCCCAGCACGGCCGTGAGCTTTGGCGCACGAATGGCACGGCGGGCGGCGCTGAGCTGGTCATCGATCTGATGCCCGGGATCGGCAGCGCGTTCGCGGAGGCCACGCCCATGGCCGCGAGCGGCGGTACGCTGTTCTTCATCCCGTCACAGGCGTTGGGTGCTTCGCTGTGGAAGACCGACGGCACGGCTCAGGGCACCGTTGAGCTCGCGCGCTTCGACAAGGTCGAGCACGAGGAGACCCGCTGGATCGTCGCGGCTCCCGGCGGTGTGTACTTCGTCGCGGCAGGGGGCGGTGCGGGGCTGGAGCTGTGGTGGAGTGACGTCACGGCGGCAGGCACCACTATGGTCGTCGACCTCAACCCGAACGGGGACGCGTTCGTGTCGATCTTCGAGCCGTGGCTGACGGTCGTGGGGGGCACGCTGTTCTTCGTCGCCAACGACGACGTGGCCGGGTACGAGCTCTGGCGCACCGACCGCGTGCAGACCACTCTGGTGGCGAACCTGGCGCCGGGCTTGGAGGGCTCGTTTCCGAGCCAGCTGACGGCGAGCACTGGCGTGCACGCGGTCGGCAAGGGGATCGCGGCGCGGGTCGCGAGAGCGCCCTGGGTTCGCGGCGAGGCCCGGCATCCAGTGCCGAGGACTGACACGACGGCGCTCGTGCAGTCCAGGGGACTTTCGTTGAAGGGGCTGAGTGCGCATGCGGGCCTCGTCGGTTGGCAACGGCGCGCCCGTCAGCGGCCGAGCTTCAGGACCAGCGCGTTCGAGGTAACGAATGGCGACGGTGAGGCATCCAGGGCCATGCCTTGCGCGGGAAAGCCTTGGCCCAAGAGCTGCGGGTCGTTGGGGATGGGCAGCGGCAAGCCGGCGCCCGTCGCGGGGAGCACCGCGGCGAACGGCAGGTGGACGTGGAGGAAGCAGCCACCGCCCAACGGCAGCGGCACCGGAGCTAGCGCGAGCGACAGCGCGTAGCCGCGGAGCGGCGTTGCGGGCCCCCCGCTCAAGGCGAGGGCAAAGCCGGGGCCGGGCACAGTCGGCAAGCCCGTCGCGGACAAGGTGAGCGGCACGGTGCCGGAGCCGGCGCAGCCGGGCCCCGTCGCGGTGACGGCGGCGTCGGGCTCGCGGTAGGTGACCGTCAGCTGCGGCCGGCGGCTCGCCACCAGCTCTTCGCGAGAGAAGAACGCGCGGGTCGTCATCGTCTCGGACTCGTCACCGAGCACGAGCCAGCCGAAGTTACTGGCGGGGTCGTCGACCCACTCCTGCACGTCGGCGACGAGCTGCGGCGTCGAGGCCCACGTGGTCGCGACCAGCGTCACGGTGCCGACGGCCGTGGCCGCCGAGGCGGCTGCCGCGAACTCGCCGCCGGGTGTCGTCCACGGCGTGGCCGGCAAGAACGCGTGGTCCCAGGTGGCGTCGCCGGGCTCCGGCGTGCCGCCACCGCACTGGCCGCCGCCGAACCGAATGAGTGCGAGCGAGTCGGCCTCGCCCCAGCTCCTCGTCATGCGGTGCAGGCCCATAGTGCGCGGCGTGAGGTCGATCGTCATCGCGATCGTGAGCTGCAGGCTCACCGAGGTCACCGTGGAGCAGGGCGGGATGCTCGTGAGGTCGAAGGCGTACACGGCGCGCTTGCGGCGCCCGAGCGCGTCGACGCCGACGCAGAGCCTGGACCCCGCGCCATTGGCCACCGGCCCCACCAGCGGCACGATGGGATACTCCAGCAGAGCGACGTCATGGCTGGGCTCCAGGACCACCGTGCGCTGTCCCGGCAGGACGCCGGCGAGGCAGGAGAGGGCAGTGACCAGGGCGGTCAAGACCGTGGGTGGCAGCGCGCGCATCGGCCAATCTCAAGGCATCGCCGGGAGCCTGGCAAGTAGACCTCACGAGGGAGCGCCGGGTGGCCCAACGCAGGAGGCGCCGAGCGCGCGCCGCCGCGCCGCGGCGCGATCTCGTTGTCGCGCTCCACCCAGGCAGGGAGCTGCCCACACGAGGGACCAGAGGGCAAGGTCGGCGCCTGGCCGTCGCCGCTGCCGAGCGTCCACGGCACTTGACCATGCAGCGCGTCGTGCATGACCCACGCCACCACGCGGGCTGTGCTGCGGACTGCGGTGCGCCCGCAGCACGCACTGACGGAGCTCAGGCGTGCGGGAAGTCGAGCTCGGGCCCCAGCGGGACGACGCCGGTCGGGTTGATCTTGCGATGGGTCACGTAGTAGTGCCGCTGGTAGCGACCGGCGGCCGCCGGAAACTCGGCGTCGTCACGGGCTTCGACCAGGCGACGGAAGGCACTCTGCTGGCGAACAAAGTCACCGTCGCGGCTGGCTTCCTTGGCGAACTGCGCACGGGACAGAGAGTCGGTGGGGTTTGCGTCGGTCATCGGAGCCTCTCGATCAGAACAAGAAGCGTGCTTCGAGCGCCAGGAACTGCACGATTTCACTCGCTCCGCTTTCGCGGAGGAACGCGCCCGGGAGGAACGCCGAGTAGGCGATGGTGACGTCGAACGTCCGGTCCGGCTCCCACCGCGGCGGCATCGAGCTGGGTTCCGGTGAAGTGAGCCCGGCTGCCGCCGGGGGCGCGCAGGATGCCACCGGGGTTGTCGTAGACGGCGTCGTCGCGACTCTCTCGCCAGTAAAGCACCGCGCCCAGCTAGAACGAGAGATCGCCGGGCGCGTCGACCCGCAGCGACGGATGCAGGTTGATCAGATTGAACGGGCCAATGAAGCCAATCTCGCCGAAGTACTCGCCCGACGGAAACAGCGGATTGAACGTCTCGAGGTGTGGGTCGGTCGGGTTAGAACCCGATTCGCCGCATCACAAACCGCGGCAGCGAGCGGATGACCATCATCACGCCGGCCCACGGCAGCGGCGTGTAGATCATCGGCTTCTTGCCGTCGATCGCGCGCAGCACGTCCTTGGCCACGCCCTCGGGCTCGCCGGCAAACGGCGGCGGCTTCAGCCCCGCGGTCATCCCGGTCTTCACGAAGCCCGGCTTCACGCAAATCGTGATGAGTCCCTGGCTGCGGAACTTGTGGTCGAGTCCCTCGAGGTACGCCGACAGCCCGGCCTTGGACGCGCCGTAGATCACCACCGGCTTGCGGCCGCGCTCGCCGGCCACCGAGCTGAAGACACACAGCCGGCCGCCGCCGCGCGCGAGCAGGCGTTTGCGTACCTCCTCGCACAGCAGCACCGTGTTGGTGAAGTTCGCGGTCAACAACCGCTGCACGTGCTCGAGATCCTCTTCGAGCTCCTCTTGCTGCGCGAACAGCCCCGCCGTCACGACCACGCACTCGAGCCCGCCGAGCGCTTGTTCGGCGGCGTCGAGCGCGGCACCAAAGCCCTCGGGCTCCAGCAGGTCGCACGGCGCGGTGTGGATCTTGTCGGCGCCGCCACGCACGCCGAGATCGGCGGCCGTGCGCTCGAGCTCTTCTGGCTTCCGGCCGAGCACGCAGATGTCGTCGCCGCGCTCGGCCATCAGGCGCGCCAGCGCCCGGCCCATGCCGCGAGTGGCACCGAGGATGGCAACCTTCACGGCCGATCCCCAAACATCCGCACGGACTGCGCGCTGCGCAGGCGATGGTCGGGGTCCCAGCGGTCGCGGACGCGCTGCCATTCGGTCAGGCGGGGCTCCATTTGGCGAAAGTGCTCCGGTCGGGTGAACGTGTCTTTGGTCAGGTAGATGCGGCCGCCTTCGCGGACGACGAACTCGTTCAGCGCGTCGACCAGCTCCTGCATGTTCTTGCGGATCGGCAAGTCGACGGCAATCGAGATCCCCGGCATCGGGAACGACAGCATGCCGGTGCCCTCGGGGCCGCAGTCCTTGATCACACACAAGAACGACGCGCCGCCGCGGCCGGTCAGCAG
Organism: Planctomycetota bacterium; assembly: GCA_039029375.1. GTDB lineage: Bacteria > Planctomycetota > UBA1135 > UBA1135 > UBA2386 > JBCCGH01. The sequence continues at coordinate 18,683 of JBCCGH010000077.1, read as the reverse complement.
CTCGAGAAAGCGTCGCGCCACGGAGATGCCCGCGGCCTCCGGCAGCACGCACTGATACTGCGTGAAGCCGCGTGGCCCGTAGAGGCGGTTCCAGTGCTCGATCGCGTCCAGCGGATAGAAGAACTTCTGCGGATGCACGAGCGCGCGCTTGCCCAGGCGCGGGTGCACTCCGTAGTAGCACATGTTGAAGGCCCGCACGGTCAGCGGACCCATCACGAAGCTGGGCAGGACGAACGGCATGCCGATGCGGCGCCCCATCGGCGCAAACCGGCTGGGCGCCTCGTCGGCGCGCGCCCAACGGCCGCGCATCAGGATCCCGCGGCCGAGCTTGTCGCCGCGCGACAGGCAGTCGATCCACCCCATGGTGAACGGCCAGTCCGGCCCGGCCGCCTTGAGGCCGGCGACGTAGGCGTCGATGTCCGGCACCCGCTCCGACTCCATCTTGATCCACGGGCTCGGGATCTTGCGCATGCGGAACGCCACCTCGAGGATGTGGCCGGTCAGGCCCATGCCGCCGATGGTCGCGCGGAACAGCTCGCTCTCTTCGGTGGCAGTGCAGCGGACGATGCGCCCGTCGGCGACCCGCAGCAGGATCTCCTCGACGTGCTCGCCAAAGCAGCCGTCGCGGTGGTGGTTCTTGCCGTGGATGTCGGACGCCACCATGCCGCCGACGGTGACGAACTGCGTTCCCGGCGACACCGGGGTGAACCAGCATCGCGGCAGGAACAACTGGTTCAGCTGTAGCAACGACGCGCCGGCCTCGCAGCGCAGCAGGCCGGTCGCCTCGTCGAAACTCAACAACCGATCGGCGAGCGTCGTGTTGACCACGACCGGGTGGCTCGGCGGTGGCAGGGACGAATCGCCGTAGCTGCGACCCAGTCCGCGCGTCAGCACCGCGCCTTCGGTCGCGCGGGCCAGATCCTCGCCGAACACCTCGGCGCCCGGCACGTAGACCCGGCCCCACCCGCACAAGCGCCCCGCGGGGGGTGCTGCGGGCGCCGCTGGCGGGCGCGCCGGCGGCGGGTCGGCCGGAGCCCCGGGGGCTGCGCCGGGCGGTGCCATCACAGAGTCGGACATCGAGAGGATGGTAGCTCGCGCGCCGCCGCGGGCCAGCCGCGACGTCCCTTGCTGACGGCGCCACAGGAGGTTTCCACGCGCGGGCTTGCGTCCGCGGCAGAGGCCCCGTAGCACCAGCGGCGGGCGCAGCCGCGGCGCCCATCCACCATGTCTTCACCGACTTCGTCCGGTACCCGCCCTCGCCCCTGGTCCACCGCCCTGATGGCGCTGGGCGTCCTCGCCATCGGTGCCGGGCTGCTCGCCGATGTCTTCGGCGGCCGCGGGCGCGGGATCGGCACCAACCAGTGGCTGCTCTGTACGGCCGGCCTGGCGCTGATCGCCATCGGCTTCGCCGCCGCGCCCGCACAGGGCGGATTGCGCAGCGCCGCCCGCTTAGCCTGGGGGCGCGCACCGCGCCTCGGCCTCATGGGGGGAATCGCGCTCGCGGCGTGGTTTGGCCTACTCAACGGGGTCATCGAAGCGGTGCACGAGCTCATCCGACACTTGGGTTTCGGCGCGCGCTACGGCCGACCTTTGCACGCTCTGTGGCTGATGCCGCTAACCTACGTGGTGCTCTACCTGCCCGCCGGCGTCGCGATCGGGCTCGCCGCGACGCTCCTGCCCCGCTGGGTCGTCGCACACGCCGCGGTCGTGCCGCTCGGCGCGCTGCTGTTGTGGACGCAGTTGCGCATTTACACCGTCCTCGACCCGGGCGTGTCGCTGTTTCTGTCCCTGGTGCTGAGCGTGCAGCTCGCGCGCGGCGCGGCCGGGGCACCGCTGGGGTTTGCCAAGCTGCGGCGATGGTCGGGGATCGCCATGGTGGCCGCCGCCGCCCTCGCCGCGGCCGTGCTGTTCTGGCGCGAGCGCGACCAGGAACAAGACGCCCTCGCCGCCCTCGCCGAGGCGACGCCGGCGACCCCCAACGTGCTGCTGCTGGTGCTCGACACGGTGCGCGCGGATCACCTGTCGGCCTACGGCCACGAGCGCGCGACCACGCCCAACCTCGACGCCCTGGCGCAGCGCGGTGTGCTGTTCGAGCGCTTCGCGTCGACCTCGCCGTGGACGCTGCCGGCGCACGCCACGATGTTCACCGGTACCTACGGGTTCGAACACGGCGCCGACTACCTCGACCCCCTCGACGAGGCGCTGCCGACCCTCGCCGAAGTGCTCCGCGACCGCGGCTACGCCACCGGCGGCTTCGTCGGCAACCTCAGCTACTGCCGCGCCGAGTGGGGGCTCGACCGCGGGTTTACGCGATACATCGACTTCAAGATCAACGTCCCGACGGCGCTGTTCTCCACCGTGCTGGGCCGCGAGCTCTTCAAGCCCGCGTCGTTCTTCTGGGCCGTGCGCAACAGCGCCGGCACGCTCGTCGATGAGACCCTGGCATGGGTCGACGGGCCAGCCGCCGACCGCCCCTTCTTCGCGTTCCTCAACTTCTTCGACGCCCACTCGCGCTACTTTCCGCCGCCGCCCCACGACGCCGAGTTTGGGCCACCGACGCCGCACATCGACGATTGGTTTCGCAAGAAGTGGGTGGGCGACGAGCTGCAGGGCTTCGTGCGGCTCTACGACGGTTGTATCCACTACATCGACGCCGAGATCGGCCGACTGCTGGGCGAGCTCCAGACGCGCGGTCAGCTGGAGAACACCCTGGTCGTGCTCACCGGTGACCATGGCGAGCACTGGGGCGAGCACGGGCTCCTCGAGCACGGCAACAGCCTCTACATGCCGCTGCTGCACGAGCCTCTGATCCTCGCGCTCCCCGGTCAGGTCCCCGAAGGCGTGCGGGTGTCCGACTGGACCTCGATGCGCGACCTGCCGGCGACGATGCTCGAGCTGCTCGGCCTCGGCGGGCCCACGCCGCCCCTGCCGGGACGCTCGCTCGTGCCATCGTGGGCCGACGACAAGCCGCCCGCCGACCGCTCGCCGATGCTCTCCGAAGTGAGCAAAGCGATCCGTCGGTCGGGCTTGGATCTCACCCGCAAGGGGGACATGCAGTCGCTCATCGAGGACGACTGGCACCTCATCATCAACGGCGACGGCGCGCTGCAGCTGTTTCATCTCGGCGAGGACCCCGGCGAAGAGAACGACCTTGCCGACACCGAGCGCGGCCGGCCGATCGCGCAACGTATGCAGCGCGCGGTGACGGAGCTGCTGGGTCAGTAGCGCCGACGCCACGAGTCCAAGCCATCCGCAACACCGCAGGGGCCCCGACCCATGTGTCGCAACATCAAGACGCTGTTCAACTTCGCCCCGCCGGCGACGCCGGACGAGGTCCACGCCGCGGCGCTGCAGTTCGTGCGCAAGCTGAGCGGTTTCACCAAGCCGTCGCGCGCCAACGAGGCGGTGTTTGATCAGGCGGTGCAGGACGTCGCCCAGATCGCCGAGGGCCTGGTCCACTCGCTCGTCACCAATGCCCCGCCCAGAGACCGCGAGATCGAGGCGGCGAAGGCGAAGGAACGGGCCGCCAAGCGCTTCGCGCGCTGACCTGGGAGCCCCGCCGCCTACGTGACTTTCACAAAGTCACGCGCTCTCAGAGCCCGTCACCAGATCGACGTTACAGGCTCTGATCCATACTCCTGGCGCCGCTCCGCGTCGCGGAGAGCCCGTGACTTTCACAAGTCACGCGCTCTCAGAGCCTGTCATCGGATTGACGCTACAGGCTCTGATCCATGCTCCTGGCGCCGCTCCGCGTCGCGGAGAGCCCGTGACTTTTACGAAGTCACGCGCTCTCAGGTCGTCGCCCACCTTGCTGGCCGACTCGCCGCCGGCCACACTCCGGGCATGACAGCCTCGCCCCGCGGCTCCGCTCGCCTTGCGTTGACGATCTTCACTCTGGCCGCCAGCGCGCCGCTCGCGGCGCAGCTCCCGGTGGGGGTGCGCGACGTCGCGTTCGCCAATCCGACCGGTCAAGGCTCGACCACGCTGACGGCGCGGGTGCACTACCCGGCGACCTCCGCCGGGATGACCACGCCGATCGCGACGGCACCCGGCGGCCTGCCGGTGCTCTTGTTCTTGCACGGCTTCGCCGCCCTCGGCCGCTGGCACACCGCGCTGGGCGACGCGTTCGCCGGGCGTGGCTACGTCGCGGTGCTCATGGACACCGCACAGTTCTCGGCGCCGACGCAGGTGAGCGACGGCCTGGCTTGGTTTCCCGCGCTCCAGGCCGCCAACGCGGCGGGCAGCGGCTCCTTCCTCGAAGGCGCGCTCGACATGAGCCGGGTCGCGGTCGGCGGCCACTCGATGGGTGGCGGCAGCACGGTGAACGTGCTGGCCCAGAACCCCGGCTATGCCGCCGGCTTCGCGCTGGCTCCGGTGCCCGCCGCCTCGGCCCGCGACGTGGACGTGCCCTTCGTCGTCGTGCACGGCACCGGCGACGGGATCGTGCCGTCGTCGAGCGGCGAGTCGGTGTTTGCGGCGTTGACGGCGTTCACCGGCATCAAAGCGCTGGTCCTGCTCAACGACGATTGTGACCACCTCAACGTCACCGGGCTGTTCCTGAGCGGCTCGGTGGCGCAGGAAGTGTGGGATCGAACCGCGCGGGTGCTGCTCGGGCTGGCCGACGCCTTCCTGCTCGGCGACACCGCCGGCCTCGAGGAGACCGTCGGCGCCACCGCGCGCGCCGAGCCGCGCCTCGTGCGACTGGACGTCGCGGTGGAGGCACCCCAGGCCTGGCTCGCGCAGGCCGCGCCCCCCGGCGGCACCGCCCGCGTCGAAGTCTTGGGCGAGCCCGGCCCAGCCGCGCTGCTGGCCGCCGCCACGAGTGGTCGCGTACCCACGCCCTACGGGACGCTCCTGCTGGACCCAGCCACGCTGCTCGTCGTCACCGCCGGCACGGCCGCGGCCGAGCGCCGCTTCTCGGTGCCGTTGCCCATCCCGGCGGAGCCAGCGCTGGCGGGGCTCACGGTGCCGCTCCAGGGCGTCGCGCTGGGGATCGCCGCCACGCTGCGCCTTACCGGCGGCGCCGATCTCCGGATCGAGTAGGCGTCGCCGCGGCCTCGGCGGCCGCCGCAGTATCGATCACCGGCAGCTCCAGCCGCGACGGCCGGGCGGGGCCCCAGGCGACCTCGAGCGTTGGCTTGCCTTCCGCCGGGACCGGATCGAACGTGTCGGCGTCGGCGCCGGCGATCGCCAACCGCAGCCGATGCCCGGCGGCGATGCGCGCCGACGTGGGCCACAGCTCGAAACGGATCTCGGCGCTCTCACCCGGGACCATGGGCGCCGCGTCGGCCTTGGCAAACGAGTGGTAGGGCGTGGCCTGCACGAAGTCGGGGTTCTCGGTGCAGCGGCGGTGCAACAGGCGCAGGCCGCCCTCGGTCACGTAGCGGCTCTGGCCCTCTGGATCCACATCCTCGAGGTAAACGAACAGGGCACCGTCGGCATGGTCGGACGTGACGTGCAGCGTCACCACCGGCGTGCCGGTGACCTGCAGCGGGGCTTCGAGCGGTGCGCTGTCAACGCAAAGCGCTTTCCGGCCGGACCTCCAGATCTAGTGTTGCGTGTCGGAAGTTCGTCACATATGTCGACGGCCCTCTGCGCCGCTCGCGGCGTTGCGTCTCCTCGACTTGTCCACCAACAAGCCCTGCGTCGACAGCGCCTTGCGAGCGGCACAGATGCCTCACCGACCAATGCACCGAACTTCTGACCCACCCCACTAGAAACTAGAACCGCGGCGCCAGGACGACGACCGAGAAACCCACGGCCTTGCGGCTGCCGCGGTTGACGTAGCCATGCCGCTGGTCGCCGCGAAACGCCAGCACGTCGCCCTTCTGCAGGCGCCAGCTCTCCCCGGCCGCGGTCAGCTGCAGCTCGCCCGCCTCGCACGTCAGGTACTCGCGCGTACCCGGCGTGTGCGGCACGCCGGCCATGCGCGCGCCGGGCGGGAGCTCGATCCGATCGATCTCCATCCCCGGAATGGCGTGGGGGAGGAGCTTCTGCACGGTCGCGCCGCCGCGCTGCAGCTGCCGCAGGGTGGCCTTGGGGAAGAGCTCGCAGTCCGCCCGCGGCGGTGACAGCAGCTCCTCCACCGAGACCTGCAAGGCGAACGCGACTCGGGCCAGCACGGCGATCGTCGGATTCGCCGCGCCCGACTCGAGGTTCGTCCACGTGGCCCGGGGCACCTCGGCCCGGGCCGCCATCTGCGCCTGGGTGCGCCCCTGCGCCTCGCGGAGCTGCCGCATGTTCCCGGCGATGCGCTCGCCGAGCTCCGTGGCGGAGACCTTGGTCTTGCCGATCATGCCAGCACGTTATCCATCTGCCAATCCTTTGCCCAATTTGCCAACGAAATGCCAGCGCGGACGAACATGGGGCAGCACAAAGAACCACCACTCAACGACCACTCCGCAGGACGACAGGAGCACCCCATGGACCTCAACGCCCAACGCATCGTGATCACCGGCGCCAGCCGCGGCCTCGGCCGAGCCCTGGCGCTCGAGCTCGCGCCCCGCGACACCCGCCTCCTCCTGGTGGCACGCGACCCGGACACCGTTGCCGGCGTCGCCGCTGAAGTACGCGATCGCGGTGGCCACGCCGAGATCGTGGCCGCCGACGTTGGCGACAAGCACGCGATCCATGCGATCGCCGCCGCGGCCCACGCCACGCTCGACCACGTCGACGCTCTCATTCACAACGCCGGGACCCTCGGTCCGCCGTCGTTGCGGCCGCTCGCCGAAACCGCCTGCGAAGACCTGCAGCGCGCCATCGACGTGCACGTGCTCGGTCCGTTCCGCCTGACGAAGGCGCTGGCCGGGCCGATGCTGCTACGACGCCGGGGCCTCATCATGCACGTCACCTCCGACGCCGCGACCGAGGCCTATCCCGACTGGGGCGCCTATGGCGCCAGCAAGGCGGCGTTCGATCAGTTGAGCCGCATCTGGGCCGCTGAGCTCGACGGGACCGGCGTGCGCTTCCTCGCCGTCGATCCGGGCGAGATGGACACGGCCTTGCACCACCAAGCCGTGCCCGACGCCGACCGCGCCTCGCTCGCGCAGCCCGACGACGTGGCCGCACGGCTCGTCGCGCGACTCGGACAGCCCGCACCGCTGGCGTCGGGCAGCCTGTTGGAGGTGCAACGATGAGCCCCGCCACCGCACCGCCGCGGGACGCGCGCGCGTTCCGTCTCCTACGCCTCGACGTCGCCACCGGCGCCATGGCCGCAGGCGACGTCGACGACCTCCACACCGCGCTCCGATCCGGCGATCTCCTCGTCGTGAACGACAGCGCCACCCTGCCGGGCTCCCTCTGGGGCTGCCTCGCCGATGGCACTCCACTCGAAGTCCGGCTCGCCGGCGCGCAGCCCGACGGCGCGTTCGCCGCCGTCTTGTTCGGCACCGGCACGTGGCGCCAAGCGACGGAAGACCGCGGCGCGCCACCCGCCGTGCGGGTGGGGGCGGCGCTCATCTTCGGCGACCTGGTCGCCACCGTCACCGAGGTCGACGCCGAACTCCCACGCCTCGTGCGCCTCCGCTTCGACCGCGACGGCACCGCGCTATGGGACGCGCTCTACCGCCTCGGCGCACCCATCCAGTACTCGTACCTCGACGACCCACTGGATGTCTGGGACGTGCAAACCCCGCTCGCCGGCCGCCCGTGGTCGGTCGAGCCACCCTCGGCCGGCCTCTGCCTGCGCTGGGAGCTGATTCGCGACCTGCGCCGCCGCGGCGTGGCCGTCGCGCGGATCACCCACGGGGCCGGCCTCTCGTCCACCGGCGACCCGCGCCTCGACGCCCGGCTGCCCCTGGCCGAACGCTCTGACGTGCCCGCCGCGACCGTCACCGCCATCGGCGCCACCAAAGCCCAAGGCCGCCGCGTCATCGCCGCCGGCACCACCGTCGTGCGGGCCCTGGAGAGTGCTGCGCCGGACGGTCACCTGCAGCCGGCCACCGGCTGGACCCACCTGCGGCTCGGCCCCACGACCCCAACCCGAGTCGTCGACGGCTTGCTCACCGGAATGCACGAAGAAGGTACCAGTCACTTCGACCTCCTCACCGCGCTCGCGCCAACCGCGACCCTGCGCCGAGCCGTCGCCGCCGCCACGGCGCACGGCTTCCGTGGCCACGAGTTCGGCGACCTCATGCTCGTGGCGTGACCGCCCGCGCCGACCAATCGCTACGGCACGGAAACACCGCGCCCGCACCGACCGCCGGCGCCGCGTGCCACACGCCGGGCACGCCGGTTGCGGAGGGCCACCGCCATGCCCTGTCACAACCTCCCGACGATCGCCCTCGCCGCCGCAGTCACCGCCCTCAGCACCGACGCCGCCGCCCAATCCGCCACGATCTCGCCGCATCCCGCGTCGGCCGGGAGCCCAATCTCCTTCTCGTACAAGTTCAACTTCTTCGGCTGCTATCCGCGGCACCCGCGGCTCGAAGTCCACGACGGCTCGCCGACCGGCCCGCTCGTGACCGTTCTGCCCGACCCGATCGCTTCGGCGACCTTCATGTGCTTCGGCCCCGGCGACACTCTCGACGTGGTTTGGGACCAAACCGACCGGCGCGGCCGGCCCGTTGCCGAAGGGGACTACTGGCTCCGCGTGCCCCTGCGCGGCGCGATCCCGCCCGGCTCGGCCAGCGAACACTGGACTTGCATCACCATCGACAACGGCGGCCGACCGGCGCTCACCACTGCGGCACCGCCGCGCGTCGGGCAGGCCAACCCCATCGACCTCACCGCGACCCCCAGCGCCTTCTACCTGATCGCGGCTTCCCTCGACTCCAACCAGCCCGTGGCGTTTGCCGGCGTGCAGCTGTGCCTCTCGCTCGATCCGCTGCTGCTCGCGACGGTGCCGCCGCGCGGCGCGATTCAGAACGCGTCCGGCCTCGTCCCCCCCTCTGGGGAGGTCGCCGCCGGCCTCGCCCTGCCGTTGGATCCCTTCCTCGTCGGCCGCAGCCTGGTACTGCAGTCCATCGTGCACGACGGGGACCGCATCACCCCCTCCAACGGCCTGCCCCTCTTGATCGGCGCCTGACCGAGCCGCTCGCGATCCCGCCCAACCTGATGTCGATCCGGCCCCGCCGGATCGACCAGCTACACTGTCACCCGCTCCGACTCGTGCTCGCGGAAGTAGGCGATGACGTTGTCGATGATCTGGTCGACGTTCGTCTTGGGCTCGTAGCCGATCGCACCACGAATCTTCGAGAGGTCCGGCACGCGCCGTTGCATGTCCTCGAAGTCCTCTGCCTGGTACGCCTCGCTGTAGGGGATGTACTTGATCCCCAGCGACGGATCGACCTTGGAGATGACCAGCTTGGCGAGGTCCTCGATCGTGATTTCTTGGTCGTTGCCGATGTTGAAGACCTGGCCGTAGCACTTGGCCGTGTCCATCAGCGAGACCAAGCCCGGGGCGACGTCGCCGACGTAGCCAAAACAGCGCGACTGCTTGCCGTCGCCGTAGACCGTGATCGGCTTGCCGGCGAGCGCCTGGCACACGAAGTTCGGGATCACCATCCCGTACTGCCCGGTCTGCCGCGGGCCCACGGTGTTGAAGAGGCGCACCACGACGGTAGGCAGGCCCTTCGACTTGAAGTAGGCGATGGCCAAGAACTCGTCGACGGCCTTTGAACAGGCGTAGGCCCAGCGCCCTTTGCTCGTCGGCCCGAGCACCATGTCGCCGTCCTCGCGGAAGGGGATCTGCGACGATTTGCCGTAGACCTCCGAGGTCGAGGCGATGAGCACGGGCTTCTTCTTCTTCACCGCGAGCCCCAGCACGGCCTCGGTGCCCGAGATGTTGGTCTCGATGGTGTGCACCGGATCCTCGACGATCAGCCGGACGCCGACGGCCGCGGCCAGGTGGTAGATGCGGTCACAGCGATCCACGAGCTCCGCGAGGATGGGGTCACCCAACGCATCGCCGCAGTGGTAGTGGAGCTTGGGGTGATCGCGGCAGCCATCGAGGTTGGAGATCGCACCCGTGGACAGGTTGTCCAAGATGAAGACCTCATCGCCCCGACCGAGGAGATGCTCGGTCAGGTGGGAGCCGACGAATCCGGCTCCTCCGGTGATCAGATTGCGCAACGGTGGATCTCCTGGGGCAACCTCCCGGACGGGGAGGACTCTAAGTCAAGGAGACTGCAGGGCATGGCGCGGGTCAAGCCCGCGACGCGCTTGGCCGCAGCAACGGGCTTTGCCCGGCGGCACTGCGCCTACCAGTCAGCGTCCCGGTCGAAGGCCGCGTCGTCGAGCTCAACCCCGAGGTCGGCCTGCAGCACTGTCACGTCGACGACGGGCTCCTTGGGGGCGCCCTGATGCACTCGGTGCACCGCGAGTACGCCTGGCAAGAGGATCCCGTGCCACGCGACGTGCTTGGGAAAGAGCAGGAACTCGCCCGGGTAGACCACGCGGCCCTGGTCGCCGAGCGGCAGGCACTGGACCGCGGTCAGCTGGTACGAAGCCGCGTCCACCCACAGCTTGAGGTGGGCCCGGTGCGACGCGCCGCCCGCCAAGTAGAGCGGAAACTCCGCCACCTCGCCGGTGATCGTCAGACATTTCTTGGTCTTGCCGCGAGAGAACGGCAGCGTCGCCTCACCGATTTCCGGCGGCGCGTCAAACGCCCGCACGAGCGCGACGGGGTCGAGAAAGTGCAGCAGCTGCCGCGCCAGGCCGATCTCGCGCTTCACCTGCGCGCGGTCGTCCTGAAAGTCGGGGCCGCCCAAGCTGCGCGGCGGCCCGTCGGCGTTCAGGCGCGCCCACATGCCGAGGCGGTCGAGGCCGCGCTCGAGCACGCGGCCATCTTCGACGAACCGGTAGCGAATGCGGCGCGGCTGACGAAAACGCACCTCGAGGTCCACGGAGACGCTGTCGGCACCCTGGCCGCGCGGCATGAACCGGAGCGCGCCGACAAAGCTCTCAAACGTGCGCTGCTCCTCGAGACCGTGCGCGCGGCGCATCTGCGCCAACAGAGCTTCGACATCGGTGGCCGCCGGCGCGGTCTCGCCCTCGGGCGCTGCCGCGGCCGTCGGCGCCGGCACAGCGGGGGCCGGCACAGTGGGCGCCGGCACAGGGGGCGCGGACGTCTCTTGAGCCGTGGCCGTGGTGACCGCGAGGACGGCCGCCCAAGCGACGGAGGCGAACGGGCGGCGAAGCGGGTGGGGTGCTGTCATCGGTCCGAGCTCCGAAGAACTCCTCGGGATTCCGCCACGGGGGCGCGCGTGATCTTCAAACCGGGCTTAGGCTTTGGCAATGGTGGAGACGTTCGCGGGCTTTCGCGCGGCCGAGGTCGCCGGCGTTCCGGTGCTATGGCAGCCGGATGCCCGCTTCAAGACGTTCCGGGTGACGCTGCATGCGCGCCGCCCGCTCGGCGCCACCGCGGCGGCGCGGTCGCTCTTGCCAGCGCTGCTGCTGCAAGGCACCGCCCGCGACCCCGATCGACCGGCGCTGGCCCGCCGCATGGAGTCGCTCTACGGCGCTGCGGTGTTGCCGCTGTCGGAGAAGCAAGGCGAGACCCACGTCCTGCGCTTCACGCTCGATTCGGTCGCCGGGCACCGAGTGCCCGGGCAGCCCGACCTGCTCGGGGACGGGCTGGCGCTGCTGGCCGATCTACTGGCGCGGCCGCGCTTGGCGCAAGGTGGTCTGGAGGCCGGCTCGTTCGAACGCGAGCGGCGCCAGGCCGCGGACGGCGCCCGCGCGGTCTTCAACAACAAGGGCCGCTGGGCCGCCCAACGCGCGCTGGCTCTCGCCTGTGATGGGGAGCCCATGGCCATCCCGGAGCACGGCGACATCGACGCGATCGAGGCGCTCACGCCCGCGCAGTGCGAAGCGGCGCGCCGGGACTTCCTCGGCCGGGGCTCGATGTTCGCAGTGGCGTATGGCGACCTGCGCGAAGACACCGTCCAGCCGCGCGTGGCCAACTTTCTCGCCGAGCTGCCGCCGCGCGAGACCGAACCGCTCCCGCCGCCCGTCGAGCCGGCGCCACGCGACCGCCGCGCCGCGGTGGAGCGGGCGCACCTGCAGCAGAGCAAGCTGGTGCTCGTGTTCCGCCTGCCCACCGACGTCGACGCGTCAACGTGGGCCAAGCGCGGGCTCTTCTGCAGCATGCTCGGTGGCGGCCCGCACTCGCGCCTCTTTCGCGAGGTCCGCGAAAAGCTGTCGCTGGCCTACTACGCGCACGCGACGCTCGACCGCCACAAGGGGCTGCTGACGATCCACATCGGCCTCGACGAAGGCGCGGCCGAGCGCGTCGAGGAGGAGGTGCGCCGCCAGGTCGCGCAGCTCGCGGCCGGGGAGTTCACCGACGAGGAATTCGCCACCGCGCGGCTCGGCATTCTGTCGGCGCTGCAGGCGGTCGACGATTCGATCGGTGACCGCAGCGAGTTCACCGCGCGCCAGTGGGTGCTCGGCCACGACCGGACGCCCAGCCAGCACGCCGAGCTCTACGCCAGCCTCGAGCGCACCACCATCGCCGACGGCGCCGCCGGGCTTTGGCTCGACTACAGCTACCTGCTGGCCCCGCAAACGTCGGAGGGATCGTCATGAGCGGCAAGAACCGGTTTGAGATCGAGCGCGACGAGCTCCTCGGCGAAGAGGTCTGGCTGGCGCGCACGTCGCGCGGACTCCCGGTGCGGGTCGTGCCAACCCAGCGCTTTCGTGAGACCGCGGCCGTGCTCTACGTCGGCTACGGCAGCACGGATCTGCGCTTCGAGCTCGAGGGACGTGAGATCGAGAGCCCCGAGGGGGTCGCGCATTACCTCGAGCACAAGCTGTTCGAGGACGAGGCGCTCGCGGCCTTCGACCGATTCTCGAGCCGCGGCGCCCGCGTCAACGCCAGCACCAGCTTCAGCCGCACCAGCTACTTCTTCACCGCCACGGATCAGATCGCGGCCAACCTGCAAGACCTGCTCCATCTGGTGAGCCACGCGCACATCACGGAGGAGAACGTCGAGAAGGAGCGCGGCATCATCGCCCAAGAGCTGCGCATGTACGAGGATTCGCCCGACTTCGCGCTGTTCTTCGACTTCCTCGGCGGGCTCTATGCCCGGCACCCGGTGCGGCATCCGGTGGGGGGCACGGTCGAATCGATCCAGGACGTCACCGCCGAGCACTTGCTCGAGTGTCACCGCGCGTTCTACCGCACCGGCAACGCGGCCCTCGCCGTGTGCGGTCCGGTGGAGCCCGAGGCGATCCTCGACCTCGCCGAGGCCTGCGCCCTGCCAGAAGGCGACGCCGTGCCCGTGTTGCGCCCTGCCGACCTCGGTCCCATCGAGGCCGCGACCCAGCCGGCCCCGCGCGCGCGCGAGGTGCCGCGCGCCAAGATGATGCTCGGCTGCAAGGACCGCGACCTCACCGACGACGCCGAGCAGCGTCGCCACCGCCAGTTGATGACGGACGTCGCACTCGACCGGTTGTTCTCCGCCGCGAGTGAGGTGCGCGAGGACCTACGCCATCGCGGTGTGATCGATGACTCGCTGTCGGCCGGCTATCTGTGCGACGCGAGCTTCGGCTTCTCGAGCCTGACGTGTGAGACGGACGACCCGGACGCGACAGCCGCGGCGCTGACCGAGGTCGTGCAGCGGCCGCCGCGCATCGAGGCCGACTATCTCGAACGGGTTCGAGCCAAGCTGCTCGGCCGCTACGTGCGCTCGTTTGGCTCGTCGCGGGGAATTGCCTCGGCGCAGGCGGAAGAAGCCGTACACGGCCTGGCGCCGTTTCAGGCGATGCGCCGCGTCGCCGCGCTGACGAGCGACGAAATCGAGGCGCGCCATCGCGAACACTTCCGCGCGGAAGCGTTGGCCCAGGCCCGGCTGCTGCCGGCGTAGGCAGCGGCGTGGGCGACGCGGGCACGGCTCCTCGGCGTCGCGGCGCCGGTCCCCTGGGCCGCGCGCTCCTGGCAGTCGGGGCTCTGGTCGCGGCGCTGGGTGTGGTCGAGGTCGCGCTGCGGGTCGCCGGCCTGCCGCCCAACACCCCGCCGTTCGAGCTGCTGCGCGGCGGCGCGGATCGGTTTGGGACCTTCGCCCCCGACCCGACCTTGTTCTGGCGGCTGCGGCCTAATTCGCCGGTGTTTCGCGTCAACCACCTCGGCCTCCGCGGCCACTGGCCGAGAGGGCCTGACACGTCGTTGACGATCGCCTGCCTGGGTGACTCCAGCACGTTTGGCGTGGCCACGGTATACGAGGAGACCTACGGGCTCATCCTCGAGCGCACCCTGCAAGCGCAGTGGCCCGCGCGCCGCGTCGAGTGCGTGCTGGGTGCGCTGCCCGGCTATTCGTCACACCAAGACCGGGCACTGTTCGACGCGCACGTCACCGACCTCCAGCCCGACGTCCTCGTGCTCTACGTGGGCGCGTGGAACGACTTCATGCCAGCGATGCACCGCAGCGATCGGGCGTGGGCGGAGCGCGTTGCCACGGCGCCGGGACGACTGCGTCTCGCGCGGGCGTGGGAGAACGCGGTGGACGCGTGGCTGGGCACCGATGCCAAGGTGTATGACCGAGCCCGACGCCGCGGCCAACGCCCCGACGGGGCCCGGGTCGGCGTCGCCGACTTCGCCGCCAACGTCGAGGCGATGCTCGCGGGCGCGCAAGCCCTCGGCGCCCACGCGATCGTCGTCATCCCACCCGTTCAACGTGGCGTGGTCGAACGCCATCCCGTCGCTCTCGAGTACCGTGAGATCCTGCGCGAGCGGGCTGCCGCAGTCGGTGCAGACGTCGTCGACGCGGCACAACTCTTCGACGAGTTTGACGCCGAAGCCCCGCCGGACGCACTGCTCCCCGCCACGCACACACCCAGCTTTCGCGACTGGGTGCACCCCTCGCCGCGTGGTCACCGACTGCTCGGTGAGGCGCTGGCTCGCGTCATCGAGTCGCGCCTGCCCGCGAGCGCGACACCAAACACCAACGCGCCCCGGGCACCATGGAGTTTGCACGCCGTCGCGCCGGACCGCGTCGCCGCCTTGACCGAAACCGACCTGGTGCTGCACGGGACCGGCTTTGACGCGTGGACGCCGCGCGACCGCGTCTGGATCGGCACTCGGTGGGCAGATCGCGTGTCGGTCGTGTCGGACCAACAACTCCGCGTCCGCGTCCCCGAGGGCCTACTGCCCGGCACGCACCGCATCGAGATCTTGAGCGAGCACGGGCCCGTAGCGCTACCAGACAACGCCGGCCTCACGGTGGCCGCACCGACCCTCGAAATCAGCGTGCAACGCGGTGGCCGAGGGGTCCGGCTGCGGGCCCAGGTGATGGCCCCGCCCGGGATGAACGTCTTGCTCTGGGCCTCGCCGACGCAGCGGCCCGAGCCGCTCACGACGCGCCACGGCGCCTTCGAGCTCGCCGGGCTCGCGGAGCATCCCGCCGGCCGTGCCGACCTCCCCGTGCAGCTCCCACCACCCCTCGTCGGCGACCGCGTGGGGCCGTCGGGGACCGCCACCCTCGAGTACCACCTCAAGCGCGTCGGCCCCAACCTAGAAGAGCTCGTGCTCCAGGCCCTGCTGGCGTGGTCCGGGGCGGGCAAGGAACGCCGCGGAGGCGGGCTCTACTCCGGCGTGCTCACGGCACCCGTGCGCGTCTCGCTCCGGTAGCGAACCGACGGCCTCGCGTCACGATCGCCCCGGGCGCGGCCTCGCTTTTTGTGCATCCGTCCGGCCCGGCGAGATCAAACGCTGGTAGCTTTGGTGCTCGCCCTGGAGGGTCGGTCATGCCGCGTTCCGCATCTTGGTGTTGCCTCTCGGGTCGCCCGCGTTCACGCGGCGGCATCCCCGTCGTTGGCCTCATCCTGGCGGCCACCGTGGCAACTTCGGGCGCCGGGAACGCGCAGGCCCGGGTCGACCCGCTGCTGCGGCTGCAGTACGCGACGTTTGATCCCCTCGACGGCCCAGTCGCCGTCCCGGGCCAGCTCCGCGCGCACCGCGACGCATCCCTGCACATCGTGCAGCTCACCGCTCGCCCCGAGCCGGAGCATCGCCGCCGCCTCATCGCGGCGGGGGCCGACCTCACGCGCCACTCCTACCTGCCGCCGCAGTCCTTCCTGGTGCGGCTGGCGCCACGCCACGTGGCAGCGGTACGGGCCCTGCCATTCGTGCGCTGGATCGGCCAAAGCCACCCGGCGTACCGGATGGAGCCACAGATCGTCGCGGACCTCGCCTCGGGCGCGGCGCTCGACGCCAGCCGCTACCATGTCCTACTGTTCGATCAGCACGGCGACGAAGCCGGGCTCGAGCGCCGCATCGAACGAATGGGGGGCGTGGTCGAGGAACGGGCGCTGCGCGGCGGGCTGATCCGCGCGCGCCTGAGCCAC
The DNA here is from genome assembly GCA_039029375.1 of Planctomycetota bacterium. GTDB lineage: Bacteria > Planctomycetota > UBA1135 > UBA1135 > UBA2386 > JBCCGH01. Next base: position 2,399 of record JBCCGH010000077.1, on the reverse strand, counting down.
GGCCAGCTGCTGCAGGTCGCGCACGACGACGCCGTGCTGTGGCTCGACCGCTGGACGCCGCCCGGCAAAGACATGCACAACGCGCTGCGCCAAGCCGGTGTCGTGCAGCTGCACAGCCTGCCCATCCCGATCGACGGCAAAGGGATGACCGGCCACCTCTACGAGGGGCAGGACCCGACGCATCCGGAATTTGCGGCGCTGCCGCCGTACCGGACCACGCCACAGGTTCTCGAGGCACCCGGGACTCCGCTCTCGACCTACACCGGGGGCCCAGTGTTCGCGCGCGGTGTGCACCCCACGAATCCCGCGTTCCGCGGCTCGCTGCCGTTCGGCCAGATGTGGTACACCGGGCTCGGGGCCAGCAACCGCTACAGCCTGTATCAGCAGATCATGGACCCGGCCGGTCCCGTGCGTGGCACGTCCTCTGTGGCCTCTTGGGGCGGCGGGCGGACGACCTCTTACACCGCGACCTCGGCCGCGACCGACACCGCGATCTTCGACCACGACATTTACGTCTCGCAGAGCCAAAGCAACGCCGGCGCCCGGCCCTCACGCCCCGAGGCCTGGGCCAAGAACATCAGCAGCGTCGGCGCGTTCTTGCACCGGAACAACTCCAATCCCAGCGACGACTGCTGGTGCCGCACGGGCAGCATCGGTCCGGCCGCCGATGGGCGCATCGGGGTGACGGTGACCTGCTTCTACGACAACGTGCTGACCACAGGACCCGGCGGCGGCTACCAACAAGTCGGAGGCACGTCCGTCAGCGCGCCGATGTGCCACGGCTTTGGCAAGCTGATGCAGCAGATGCACACCGAGGGCATCACCGGCTATCCCTCCGCACCGTCGTGGCGCGACCGCTTTGACTACCGGCCGCACTTCACGACGACCAAAGCCATGGTCATGGCGACCACCAGACAGCTGCGCTACAACGCGTCGGGTACCTCACAAGGCGCAAACCGGTTTCAGCAGGGCTGGGGTTTCCCGCACCCGGGCGACCTCTACGCCGAGCGGGACCGCCTGCTGGTCATCGACGAGGAGGCCGCCACCGTCATCGGGCCGTCACGCGACGTCCTGGCGCACGGCGAGTCGCGCACCTACGTCGTGTTCGTGCGGCCCGGCACCCCGGAGTTTCGCGCCGCGCTCACCTATGCGGATCTCGCCGGCAACCCCGCGACGCAATCCCAACACCGCGTCAACGACCTCGACCTCGACGTCCTGGCGCCCGACGGCACGCGCTACCCCGGCAACTCGGGCCTGACCACGGCGCCGTCGAGCGCGCCCGGCACCGTAAACGACGACAAGAACACCGAGGAGATGGTGTTCCTGCGGACCCCACCGCCCGGCGCCTACACCGTCACGGTCACGGCGCGCGAGATTGTCGCCGACACACACGTCGAGACTGCCGCCATCGACGCGGACTACGCGTTGGCCGTGCGCGGCATCGGCGGTGGTCGCGATGCGTCGGGGATGGTGTTCGACCTGATGTCGTCCGGCCCCGGCGACCTGCGCGTGTCGGTCAGCAACGTGCCGGACAGCGGCTGGAGCTTTGGCTACACGTTCTTGTCCGCGGACACGAGCCGGCACCTCGGCATAGGCAACGGCTTCGGCCTCGAGTTCGACGCCCTGGCGGCGAGCTCGGCCGCATTCGCACCGGTGCCCGGCGGTCTGTTCGCGTTCACCGATGGCGGTGCCGCGCTCTATCCGCGCGCCCAGCTGACGTTACCGCCGGCGGTGGCGTTGGCGCTGCGCGGCGTGACGCTGGACGGCGTGGTGGTCCTGCTCGATGCCGCGGGTGCGGTCGTCGACGCGTCGAACGTCGATCGTTTGACGGTGAACTGACCGCCCGGAGCGCCGGGCGCGGACCCTGCGGCCCGTCAACGCGCCGATGCGGCAGGAGCGGCGCGGCGACGACAAACACCGGGCTCAGCTTGAGACCGCGGAACTTCCCTTCGTGAGGTCTTCAGGAGCCGATACGGCGTCGGGGGAGCTCAATGAACGCGATCATCGATCACCGGCGCCGCGACGGCGGCCTTCAATCACCGGCGGTACCAACGCTGGGCGCACCCACAACGTGAGCACCCGCACGGTCGCGAGGGTCGAGGGGCAAGCGTCGACGTTTGCATTCACGGCCCGCCTGCCACACGCGGAGCTGCCGGCGACCCCCCAGCCGTGGCCGCCACCGGCGACGGCGAAGTGGCGCCTCTGCGCATCCCGGTCGTGGTAGACGATCGCGCCAACCAGGTCGTCGCGCGCCGACACCTAGTGGTGTGATTCAAGAATCTGGGGCCTTATCCACGGCCCTCAGCGCCGCTCGCAGCGTTGGGTCGTCCTCGCCGTATCCACCAATATGCCTGCGGCGACCCGCCTTGCGACCGGCGCCGATGTCTCGCGGATAAGGC